>DAOOUQ010000013.1:0-107583 GCA_035390825.1 Bacteroidales bacterium
GTGGGCCCAGCTGGGATCGAACCAGCGACCCCCTGATTATGAGTCAGGTGCTCTAACCGTCTGAGCTATGGGCCCGGTCTGGCTGCCAGCTGCAGGGAGCCTGGTGCCGGGGAAAAGCCATAAAACTCAGGCCACCCAATAACCAGCACCCAGCAACTAACTATGAAACGGACTGCAATATTAACAATTTGTTGTAAATAATCCAAAACCCTTTCTTATATACTTTTTTTGAATCTCATTCCCTTTTCATATATGGATACCTGAAATCCGTAGCAGGGATAAGCGTCTCCTTGATGGTCCTGGGATTTACCCACCTAAGCAGGTTCAGATGACTGCCGGCCTTGTCGTTGGTTCCTGATGCCCTGGCACCTCCGAAAGGCTGCTGACCAACCATGGCGCCGGTAGGCTTGTCATTTATGTAAAAATTGCCTGCCGAATACCTCAACGCCCTGCACGCCTTTATCATCGCATATTTGTCGCGACTGAAAACTGATCCGGTAAGACCATATGGCGATGTCTCATCACAGAGCCTTAACGTCTCATCATATTTATCGTCGTCATAAACATATATTGTCATCAACGGACCAAATATCTCCTCTTCCATCGTGATAAAATGAGGATTGCCGGTTACAAGTACAGTCGGCTCAACGAACCAGCCCCTTGTCCTGTCGCCACTGCCTCCTGCAATAATCTCAACTTCAGGGGATCCTTTTGCCATTTCTATATACGCCATAATCCTGTTATAGGCAGGCTCATCAATCACTGCATTAACAAAATTGTCAAGATCAGCAACATCTCCCATCTTAATTTCTGAAATCATCCTCAGAATATGTGTTTTTGTCTCTTCCCATATTGAGTAAGGGATGTATGCTCTTGATGCAGCAGAACATTTCTGTCCCTGGTATTCGAAAGAACCTCTTATTATTGCGGTCGCAAGGGAAAGTGGATCTGCAGAATTATGAGCAAAAATGAAATCCTTTCCACCCGTCTCTCCTACTATTCTCGGATATGATTTATATGTACCCAGATACTCCGAGACCTGTTTCCAGATTGAATTGAATGTTACATTCGAGCCTGTGAAATGTACTCCTGCAAGATGCTTGTGTTTCAGGACAACCCTGCTGATCAGCGGTCCTGATCCCGGAACGAAATTAATGACTCCTGCAGGCATACCGGCTTCCTCAAAGATCTTCATCAGATAATAATTTGAAAGAAGAGAAGCAGTTGCCGGTTTCCATACCGTCGTATTGCCCATGAGGGCTACACTTGCATTAAGGTTGGCTGCTATGGCCGTGAAGTTGAAGGGAGTGATCGTAAATACAAATCCTTCGAGCGGCCTGTATTCAAGTCTGTTAATGGTCTCTGCTTCAGATTTTGGCTGCTCCATGTAAATCAGGGAAGCAAAATAATTGTTGAAACGCAGATAATCTATAACCTCGCAGGCAGAATCAATTTCAGCCTGGAAAAGGTTTTTTCCCTGACCCAGCATTGTGGCTGCATTAAGTATGAACCTGTATTTTTTGGATATCAGCTCAGCTGCTTTTGCCATGATTGATGCCCTTTCCATCCAGGCAAGATTCATCCATTCGCATTTTGCAGCGAGAGCCGCATCGATAGCCATCGAAACCTCCTTTTCAGAAGCCATATGATAAGTGGCAAGGACATGATTGTGGTCAGAAGGATTGGCTATCTTACCTGTGTTTCCTGTCCTGACCTCCCTCCCTCCTATTACAAGCGGAATATCAACAATTGTATTATTCTGCCTGGCAAGCTCTGCCTCAATCATTTCCCTTTCCCTGCTTCCCGGAAGGTACGACAGCACAGGTTCGTTTCCCGGTTCTGCAAAATTGAAAATCGCATTATTCATAATGTTTTGTTATATAACGTTTTAAATATCATCTGACACTCCTCTGCCAACACTAACAATTCAGCTGTAAGTTTTGTTCTGATTATACTGTAACCTAAAATATTCGACTCAATGGAATATAAAAATGATTTTTATTGTCTTGTAAATACATAAAGGTTACAGGATGACAATACAGCCATGGTTAATCTCAGGTTTAACCTGCAGCCGGCAATCAGTACCTTGCAACATACACAAATTCAAATAATGAACACATTTAAATTCATACTCAGTCTTTCAATGACAATAGTCATGCTCCTGCTCATGGATCCGCGCTCATTTTATGGTCTTGGTTTCCATGAATGGGCAGGCCTGACATTAGGTGCTGCTTTCATCCTCCATAAGATCCTGAACTGGAACTGGATAAAAAAAGTGACAATGGGATTTTTCGGAAGATGCAAACCGAGAGTGAGGATAAATTATGTTCTCGATGTTTTTCTGCTTGCCGGGATAATCCTAATTATATTAAGCGGCATTGCCATAGCAAGGACCATCGATTTCTCGTGGCTCAACCTTGGGGGTTCGAGGATGTTCTGGAGAATCATGCACACAAGCTCAAGCTTTATTACCCTTGCATTATTCGGAATACACCTGGGTTTGCATTGGAAATGGGTGCTTATTCGGTTAAGAATTAAAAAATTACAAAATGGTGAAGAAGATTAGTTTTTCAATACTGGCATTGGCTATCCTGGCAACAGGAATATATGCCTTCGCAAGGACAAATTACTGGGAACGCAGCGTGAGGATATTCAGTTATGATCCAGAGGCTGGCCTTAACGCGAGGGAAGGCCATGCTCGGGGTGGCATCGAAGGAAGGAGAATACCTGGTGAGAGGAGCGGATCCGGCAGGCCCGATTTCAGTCAGCTCCCCGATAGTGTCAGGGCAAGGGTTGAAGCCGCCCGGGAACTTCCGGAATCCGGCAGGGTAAATTTTCGCGACTCACTCCGAAGACAATCTTTGGGCAGGACCAGGATCGAAGGCGGCAGGCCTCCTTTAGAGGGAGGTTTCCGGGACGGTTCCGGAAGGGGAAGAGGTGAATTCCCAGCTGGAAAAAGCATAAACCTCAGAAATGTAAAATGGTTCCTGGCAGTGTTTGCAATGTTTACAGTAATCGCAATTTATCTTGATAAGGCAATCTGCCTTATCCGGCGGAAAAATAAAAACTCCGACTGCCCCGGGAAATCTTAATTAAGGCTCTTTAAATTTGAAAGGGCATCCGGAACTGCCTTAAGGACGCCTGCCACTATGGAACAGGTTTCAAGTTCACTGCAATCACCGCAGGTGTTGTACCCTTTTGCCTGAACGCATTTCCGTATCTCACACATGCCGCAGTGGCTGAATTTAATGCCTTCTTCCCTGCACCCTGTACAGTTTATCGTTCCCCATGTTATTCCGGGTACGTTGAATTCTTTGCTCCACTTTTCCGCAGTTATTTTACGAAGTTGATCATCATCTGCAATTGTTGCTTTTCTTGCATCACAGTCTGCACAGTTTATTCCGCAACAGGCGATAAGCTTTTCCATATTTCCGAATATTAGGTTTGTCACTGTATTTGGTCTGCCATTGTCAAAACAATGTCTGACGTGTTTTTAATCAACTTTACTTCCTCAATATAAACTTTTTATCGGGAAGAATATAGTTTGGATGCAAAATCTTTTTCAGACATGAAAAAAACTATCGAGTTGTTTACCCTTTTTCAGCCGGTAATGATAGAAAGATAGTATAAGTGCCACCGGAAGTGCTGAAACAGCAGCAATAAGCGACCATCTGAGATCCGTCATTCCATGATAATAATTGTCAAGAACCAGCTCGGTCAAAATTGTCAATCCTGCAAGGATTATCAGCGCTGCGGCTATTATGTTGAATCCTTTGAAGCGGGCTTTTTTACAGAGCAATACGATCAACCACGCGGCAAATGATGATGATATAGCAAGCGGCAGGCCTACGGGAAAGAACCAGTCAGGCCCTGTATCAATCAGGTCAAATGCCAGGAGTGTCGAAAGAACAATAACCATCAGCCCTGAAAAAAACAAAAACATTCTGGTTCTCGCGAATAGTATCAAAGTCAGTGTTAACCAAAGGGCAAGGACTGATACATCGGAATAAAGCGACCAGTCGGGTTTCCTGCTTATCAGAAGGTCGACAATTGTGCAGACAGCTATTGAGGAAAAGGCTATTATACCGCCCAGTTCCCATAAATGCTTCCTGTTTTCTTTCTTGTTAAAAGCAATAATATCCGAAGGATTGTCTCCCTGAACATTTACCGGGGAATTCTTATCGCCGGGCGATTTACCGCAAAGGGGACATACCTCAATGCCGTCCTCAAGCTCAACACCACAACTGATACAAGTATTCATGCCATATGATTTTAATTGTTATTCAGAATTTTAACATGTATCCCGTCTTTGATGAAATGACCAAGAATGAGCCGCTCAAGTTCACGGGAACGGCTGATATTTGAAAAACAGACAACCAGCTTATCCTTATACGAAATTACTCCGGCGCTAACTTTTACTGAAGTATTGGGCGGGGGAGGAATCAGGTTAAAATAGTCTATCAGATCTTCCATTTCCGAAGGAAGAGATACTGAACCAAGATTTGTGAAAGTACCTGTCAGCCGTTTAGAGCCAAGGCCTTTATAGATTGCCGCAATTGCCATCTTCTTTATAAAGAGGGGAAGGATTCTTACAAGGAAAAGCTTCTCATAACTTACATTTGATGACAAAAACCTCGAAATCTGTTTAATATCACTGCTAAGCTGCAACTGATGATGGACCGCCCTGAGTATTTCATCAAATGTGAATGTTCCAAGTCTCAGGTCTATTTCCGGCATCACAAACAGTGAAAAATTACGCATTGTCCTGGCAGGCAGTTTGTTTCTCATATTGACGGGGACCTGAACCCTAAGCACTTTTCTTATCTTTTTCCTGCTGTTTTTCCTGGAGGATACGAATATTTCCTGTAAGGAATAATGATAAACCGAGACAAAATACTCAGTAAGTGATACTTTATAACGCCGGGAGACATTTAACATCTCTTTCACGCTTACCTCGGCATTGATGGTCCTCAGCCTTGGCTTTTCATTAAGCCTGAAAGGAAGATGCCATGCCTTTAAAAGTTTTTCAGGGGCCGGAAGCTTCTGGAAGAATTTATTATAACCATCCTCGTATTCCTCTTCGGTTATCTCTGTTTCGGGAAGCATAATGTCGCCGGTCTCACTGATCTGCTTCCCTGCAATCTTAAAATAAGTGTAAAGGAGAGATTTGAGATATTCCATGGCACCACTGCCATCAGTCAGAATATGAATAAACTCGACCGAGATTCTCTTTCCCTTTGCCAGGATCCGGTAGAGGACTTCATTTTTTCTTCCTGTTGCAAAAGCTCTACAGGGAATTTCTTCTTCAGCCTGTATCCTTGGCGGGAGATCGTTTAACTCAAGGAAATGCCAGAAAAATCCACTGCCGAGCGATACGCTGAAATACGGAAACCGCCGTGAAGTAATCTCAACAGCTTCCTTTAATGACTGATATCTTACAGGTTCCTTAAGAACTGCAGTGAGCCGGAATACCAGTGTCAGGTCTTTTGACATGATAGCCGGGAAAAGTTTCGCGGCATTATCAAGCTTCAGCCATTTCTTGTCGTGAATTGATTTTCTTTCTATGGTTTTATGTTATTTGTTTTTCAAAATTAATCGGGTTGCTTTGAATGGTTTTTAAAGAAAGACCAGATTACTTCGCTGGCATCGATATCCCTGGATGTTCTTCCGATTACCGCTTCGGGTTTATACTGGATCCCCCCGGGCCAGGTATGTCCGCCGCCTTTTATTTCATAAAGAACCACGTCTGTTCCCTTTAGCCCGTTCCCATAGTATTTCCTTGTCACCCTTGTGCCATCGCGTGGGTCCCTGTCGGGTTCTTCACTTACGATGGGTGTGACGGAGCATTTATTCCGGGAAACCCAGAATTCTATTGATTTTTCTGTGGACAATATTTTGCCTAATTTAACCTTGCCACGACGTATATAGATTTCGCCGCCATCAAAGGGGACAAGCGGGTCATCAACATTATTAATTGCCAGCACTGACACAGGATCTGTGGGTGAACATCCCGGATATAGCATAAGGGGAATATTGCCGTCTACAGGAGCTATAGCAGTAATTTTATCTGACAACTCACAGGCCAGGCGGTATGACATTATTGCCCCGTTTGATATTCCTGTCACAAAAATCCTGGAAGGATCTGCGTTGTAATGGCCGGTCATATAATCAATCAGAGCGGAAATAAAGCCTACATCATCTATTCCATTTCTGAAGGCCCTGTCATTTGCCTCCTCATCAGTCCTGCCGTCGTTCCAGCTCATCCCGATTCCATCGGGATAGACAACTATGAATTTCTCTCTTGCTGCAAGCTTTTCAAATCCCCTGCGAGTCAGTATCACCATACTCTTGCCGTTAATGCCTCTACCATGCAAGGCAATTACAACGGGCATCCTCAGGAATGCGTTATCTACAGAAGGCTTATAGATCATGAACCTTCGTTTCAGCCCGTCATGAATCAAAACATCTCTCTGGTCCCTTGCAGCAGGTGCAAGGAATGAAATAAGAGCGATTCCGGCCAGAAATACAGCAAATGCAGGCAATCTTGATTTCTTTTTTGATCTCAACCAGGCTGTTTTCATCAATAAATGAATTATACCCCTGCCTTGCAAAGGTTATGTAGGGCCGGAATGATTGTCTATACAATCTTCATATTAACAGGATCCCAGCTTATTATCTTTTTCTGGAAATAGCTGTCGTTGCAGGCAAGCGTCGGGGCTGCTGCTCTGAATCCGAATTCCGGACCTTCCACAACAGGCTTGTTTTCCCTTACACCTGCAAAGAAATTCTTAAAATGCTCAAGGTGCTCATCATAGCCTTCAGGTGCAACATAATTTACTTCGGGTTTTACTGGTCTTTTCCTGTCATCAGCAGACCATTTCTGGTCATACTGTTTCATAAGTTCCTCCTGCATTGCTTTCGGATAAGTGTCAAATGCATCCCAGCCACCTATTCCCGGAGCTTTCGACATTATACTGTTTGTTATTTTGAAACCATTGTCAAGCATTTCAATTACACCCTCGCTGCCGATGAAACGTGTTATTCCCTTGTCGCCCTGGCCGCTAACGAAGTTTACTCTCAGCATAACCTGGAATTCGGGATGTTCCTTCGTTTCGGGATAATGCATAATGGCGGTCATTATATCGGGAACATCACGTCCGTCTTTCCAGTAGCACAGTTGACCTGATGCAAAGATGGTCTTTGGTCCGACTGAGTCTGTCATCAGATGTATACCTGAAAGAAGGTGAACGAAAAGGTCGCCCGCGACTCCGGTTCCAAAATCACGGTAATTCCTCCACCAGAAGAATTTCTTCGGATCCCAGGCCATCCTGGTCATTCCTTCCACATAGCGGTCCCAGTCAACAGTTTGTGGTGAACCGTCTGCAGGCATTGTATACTCCCATGCTCCAAGAGCATCCTGCCTGTCGAATGATGCCTCTATGCAGTTAAGCTTACCTATTGATCCGGCTTTAAACAGTTCCTTTGCCTTGGCATATACTATGCTGCTTACCCTCTGGCTGCCAACCTGCATTGTCTTCCCTGTCTTCTTCTGTGCCGCAATGACCTCCAGTCCCTGGCTTATTTTGTGTACTACAGGTTTTTCACAATAGACAGCCTTGCCGGAATTAAGTGCATCAATCGTGATCCTCGAATGCCAGTTGTCGCTTGTAGCAATAATCACTGCATCAATGTCCTTTCTGTCAATCAGTTCACGGTAATCCTGAGTCGTATAGACATTGTTGCCATATTTCTCCCTGACCCTGGCAAGCCTGCCCTTGTAAAGATCACAGGCTGCAACGAGTTCAACTCCCGGCACCCTTAATGCTGAGTCGGTGTCTACATTGCCCATAATCCCCATACCGATTGTGGCAATTCTGATCCTGTCGTTGGGGCTTACCGGGAATATCCTGTTAAAAGCCCTTGATTCGGTATTCTCCGAACCTATTACCTTCACCTGACCGGCAGCGAGCAAAAGGGATGCTCCGCCAATCTGCCTGATGAATTTTCTGCGTGATGAATGTGTTGTCATGGTCTTTAAGTTATTGGTTTAGAATTAATTTTGTCTGGTACGGCGTCCGGTGGACGTGGTGCGAGGGCTGACATTCGGCATGCGGTATGTTTGATTATATATCACGTGCCGCCTACCTCGGGCCCCGTGCCATTTATTATTTTCCATTGTTTTTCGTTTTAAACACCTTGTATGAATGTGGTTTAAGTGTTATTTCAAAGCTTCTCTGGGGTGCTGGCCTGATTTTCCCGAAAGGTATTGCCGGCAGAATCGTCCCCTGATCTGATTCTCCCGTAAGGAGATCTTCAATTGATGTAACAGGCTGGTCAGCCACAATTTTCACGGTAACCGGTTCATTGAGGAACGATTCAACAATGAATGTCCCGTTATCATAGCAAAACAGGCTAACCTGCGACGGACCTTCAAGCCTGATGCTGAAGTCCTGTGAAATGACAGCACGTATCCTGTTCAGAGCTTCCTGGGGAAGCTGGTAGAGATCGGAAAAATTCTCAGGAATAGTCAGCACATATAAGTATCCTTTTGAATACTGTGCCCTGTGAAGTACAGGCCATCCTGAAGCGCCCTTTATTGCCGAAACTTCCTCCCACGAATCATTTGTCAGATAAGTAATCTGCGGAATGAGGATCTCCTGCGGAGCTTTTACTATTCTCCCCCACCCCGCCTTGAAATCAGTCACAAGCGCTTTACGGTCAGTATATTTCAGCTCGACAATATCCTCTATCCCTTTGCCCTGCAGTTCCCTGAGCAATCCTGAAGTTATCATTACATTTTTGCCTGCCAGCAGGCGTTCCTTTATCTTCTGAACTATCTGAGGGTCAAATTTTGCCGATTCGGTAAGCAGTATCATTTTACCTTCAGTCGGAAATGCCGGTGAAATGTCCATAGGTATTCCGATCATCCCGAGGTAATTCTGAAGGAAGTCCTCCCCTGTTGCATTATATGGCCTGTAGCTCATCACTCCCACCGGTTTCCCAAGCTGACCGAGGAATTTGTCGACCTGCTCGAAAGTCACTCCTGCAACTCTTGCTATCGTTGATGGATAAATTGTTTTCCCGTCAGCGATTTTATATGGTTTCATCATTGCATCGAAATCAAAACTTGTCTGGTTTCCCTGCCATGGGGCCCTTGTTCCAAGTCTTAGAGGCGATTGAAGCTGCCTGTAATCGAACATTGTTATTTCAGGGGCTTTGGCAAATAAAGTAAGCCAGAACTGTTCTGCATACCGGTCCATATAAAACGCACCTCCCGAATCGACCCATCCGCCACCGTTGCGGCCGGGGGCGATATTTTCAAAATATCTTACAATAAGATAACTTTCATATTGCTGGAGATGCTGATCGGAAGTCACAGCATCGCGGGTTTCAGTACCGGAATAAATCCCGTCGAACATTTTCGGTTCGGCGTCAAGGTTGAAGCCAAGTCCCTGAAAATGCTCATACCAATTCGGGTATTTGATTACAATTTTAACCTTGGGATTAACAGCCTTGGCGGGATTTATTATCAGATCGCGGGCTGCTTCGGTCATGAGCCTTAGACGAAAATCGGTCCAGCTCATTTCTCCTTTTGCCTTGATGCACATGTCGCATTTGCAGCTTGTAAAGAAGAAATCATCGAGGATGAACTCATCGAAATGCTTTGCAGTATATTCGGCTATCTCCTTTGCCTTCTTCCTGTGCTCGGGATTTGTATAACAGAAAGTCTCAAAGTTGTTGCTTTCATCAATGGTATAAGTGATCCCTCCTGCAACCTTAAGACCTTTTGATTTGAAAAATTTAATCGCTGACTCAAGGGTTTTTTCATCAACAATCAGTTTATCGCGGTGAGTTTCCAGATAAATCTTGTCAATCTT
This sequence comes from Bacteroidales bacterium, assembly GCA_035390825.1. GTDB lineage: Bacteria > Bacteroidota > Bacteroidia > Bacteroidales > VadinHA17 > LD21. The sequence goes on from DAOOUQ010000013.1 coordinate 9,879, forward strand.
CACCTGCCGGCTTATCAGGTCCCAGGTCTCCTGAAGTTTTTTCTGGTCGGCCATATCGCGAACCTCATAAGCCCGCGCATAGACCGATACAGTGAAGTTGTTGTAATAGGGAGGCTGTTGCGAATACAGATACGGAAACAGTAAAATAAGAACAAGAACAAAAAGGATTTTTTTCATGTATAAAGAATATTAAGGTAACAGAATTTTGATGATTAAATGTACATGAAAAATCTCGATTGACACACAGGCGAATAAAAATCCCGTCCGTGTTTGTGTGGCTCCTGCGTGTTCGTGACACATTCGTATGTTGGAGCAAATATTTTCCTACATTATGTACAAAACATGCGGACCGGACGTACACAAAGATACAGTTTTCTGTGGCGTTTTTAATGGCAGGCGCAATCAGGCAGTAAAGGAATATTCTACCCTGCCCCCCTCTTTGAGTTCTCTGCTTCACCTCCGATCCCTCCTGAGGGAGGTAAAATCGTGTATGTTGGTTTTTCAGCCCCTCTTCAGGGGGGATGGGGGGCAAAACACATAGGTGTGATATGGGTAAAACAAAATAATGACTAATATTGCAGTGATAAATCCTTACGTAACTCATTCATGACCAGATTCCTTATCCGGTCCATTCTGTCCCTGTCAGTGATTCCGGTTCTTCTTCCGGAATGTACCGCGGATAATTCACCTGAGACAGGTAAGGAAAGCAGGGTATTCAATTTTATTGTGACTGATCCGCAAAAACAGCAAATTAACTCAAGCCGGGGTGAACAGTACGAAATAACCGATCCTCTTCCCCGACTTGAATATAATGGAAGGGATTACACTATTGACAGGTTTGAGATAAGGGGAGACAACACCCTTAATTTCGAAAGAAAAGGGTTCGGGGTCAATATGGGCGATAAAATTCTTCTGTATAATCCTTACAACCAAACGGAAAGGAAATATGAAGAATTTAAGCTCCTTGCAATGGTATACGATTATACATATATCGAGAACAGCATTGCAACCGGATTATTGAGGGCAACCGGTCTCTGGCCCGTTTTGAGTTTTTTCACCGAAGTCAGGCTAAACGGTCATACACAGGGCCTTTACCATTTTATCGAGGATCCTGTTGAATATTATATTGAAAAGGAAAACTCTTCCTGTGTTATCCGACGCGGATATGATCATGTTATCAAATCGTTCAGTATTAATCCCGGCCGGATACAGAATGCCGGATATTATAAAGAAAGGTTCAGAAAGATTTACAATATCCTTCCTGATTACTCCGGATCTCAGATGTTCGACACTCTTTCATCGTATCTCGATCTTAATCAGTATTTTACAAAACTGAGCGTGGATCTGCTCCTGAAAAACGGTGACTATACCGATGAGACTTTCTTTTATTGCAAGATGAAGAACGGAAAGCAGATATTCGGTGTTTTTCCCTGGGACTATGATGACCTCTTTTCTGATGAGCCCCACGAAATAGGCAACTGGTGGGCAACCGGAACAGTATTTGGATCGAGGGAATATTACAGTATGGAAGATGTTGTCGCCGATGTCGGCAGCAGGCTGCTGTTTTCAATAGAAGATGATCTAGACTATAAAATCGCAAAGGATGAGTTCCTCTACCACGAATATCTCCTTACCCTGAGGTCTGTCATGGTAAAAATCGACATTGATAAGATCGATAATATTTTTGATAAAACCCTTGAGGATATTGGCCCGTTTTATGAAAATGATTCAATTATAGCCCAGTCGAAGTATGACGTGCATCAGACCACACAAAGCTTGTTCCTGGCAAATCTGGCTCAGAAAAGGCAGATGCTGAAAGAACGCAGGAACTGGATAACCGGGGAAATTGAAAAACAACTGGCAGAAAAATGACTATGGAGAAACGAATACTGATTTTATTTTTTATTCCCGTTATATTAATAGCAGGGTGCGGTAAGAATGAGGACCCTCTTCCGGAACAGCCGCCGGAAGGAAGCATAAACCTTTCTGAACTGACAACAAAAACCGATTTTTATCTTCCTTTTGCAATCGTAAATAATAAGAATAATATAAGTGCAGCGGTGCTGAACGGAGAGGTGATCCCGTTTTCTTCAGGAGATTTCATAAAATTTGAAGAAACCGGTTTCCATGAGCTGGTACTGAAATATAATGACCAGGGCAAACCAGATGAAACCATACTGTTCACCACAAAGGTAAAAGAAAGGGAAGCTGCCGAGTGGGGCATAAGGGAATGGATTCCCGAACCATTCGAAAATGTTTTTCCTGCTGGTGCGGAAATTGAAGGGATCTATCCGCGCCACTATTCCGACACAACGGACATCCCTTTTATTTTCTGTGTGAAAGAATCCGGGATTATCAAACCTGCCTATTGTAAAGGAATAAGTTCATCGACCGGAACGGTTTTCAATATTAAACAGGGTGCCGGGTCTGTAGTTTTAAATTCTGCTTCAATAACCAGTCAGGAACATTTTACTATCGGGAGCAGGCAGTTTATCGCATCTCTGACGAAAATACCGGGAGCGCCCGTTGAACTAAAAGGTACAATAAACAGCCGTGTTGTGATCCCGGCGAATGCCCTTGTAAGAATAAATGCCAACCTTGATATTCTGGCGTCCGGATCGCTTGTAATAAATGAAGGCGCCCTGGTCCTTGTTGACGAAGCCGTCGATATTAATATCAGCGGCCCCTTAACATTTGCAGGCAGTTCCGACAATCCCATACTTGTTACATGCAGCCGCCGGGGTGGTTACTGGGGTGGTTTCATAACCCGCGTTGCGACCGGGACAGTCAGGGCACAACATACCATTTTCTGCCGCAGCGGCTACCATAATACTTCAGGATATTCCTGGGGTCATGCGGGCCGTCAGGCATTATTTTATACCGAGAACAGCACTCTTGATCTGGACCATTGCTATATCACCGATCATACAGGCCAGATATTCTATCCTGTTAATTCTTCTCTTAATCTGACCAATATCCTCGTACAGAGAGCAAAAACAGGCGGACAGGTAAATTATTCCAGCCTTATCCTTAAAAATTCAATTTTCACTGATTTTCCGGATGACACCCCCGTGTACAAGGATGATGACAATGACGCACTTTATCTGAGCGCTTCAGATGCCCAGATCGAGAATACTTTTTTCATGTATGCAAAAGATGACGGACTCGATTCAGGAAATACCGAGGGAGGCACCATAACACTTGCAAACTGCCGGTTTGAAGCCTGCTTCCACGAAGGAGCCGCTCTTTCTAGCGGTAACAATGCAGTAAAAAAGCACACATTCACGAACTGCATATTTACAAATTGCGGTCAGGGTCTTGAACTTGGTTTCAGTTCGCCAAATCACCTTGTTGTTGCTGATAATTGCCAGTTTCTTAAAAACGGGGTTGGCATCAGGTATGGTGATAATTACGAATGGGCTGAAGTCGAAGGAAAAATGATAATAAGGAATTCCTTCTCCCTCAATAACGACAGGGATGTGTGGAATATGGTACGGATGACATGGAGCCCGGTACTTGAAAATATCACATTCGAGAATACTGTGGTTTCGAAACCATGCCCGCAGTATCCCGGATTGCCGGTATTGGTCAGGTGAACAGGGAAAAGCTGTCTCTTAATTAACCTGAACCCGGGTACCGGTCATTTCAAGAATTATTTTTCCGGCATCGGAACAGTCAGCCTCATTAATATCAAAGATTACAGCACCGGCAAGGCCCCATTTTTCCTTTACCTTGTCAAGCAAGGTGCGGCGGGTTGTAAGGATAATATTGCATTGCGAACCTTTAAGAAGCCTTGCAATGCTCCCTGCCCATCCTTCATCGCGAAGCTCAAGAAAGCCTACCTCGTCAATTATTGCAATGCCGTTTTCAGGTAATTCCAGGCCTGACAATATCCTTATTCCTTCATCAAGTCCGTTCTTACAGATAGTGAACTTTCCCACTCTTTCATTTCCGCAGCCTGCATTCTGTCGTAAAAATGGCACCTGATCACCTGTTAATATATTAACAATATCGTACCCGGTTTTATCGTCAGTGTCCTTTACCTTCCTTGATATTATTCCTCCGGCGGTGATACCTTCTTCTCTGAGGAGACCTGAAAGCTTTTCGGCAAAAGTTGTCTTTCCTCCACCAACAGGGCCCGTTATGATGAATATCTTCCTTTGTGAAGATGGCATGTTTTTTATTTCTTCCAGCCGTTTTTCAGCCATGGAAATCACCGTGTGAAAAACAGATACCGGATTCCTGACAAGGCTTTTCAGATCAGGAATGGCTGCAATGAAATCAGGCAGGCTTTCAGCCGACAGTTCAAGTGCCAGAGGAAGATTTTTAAAATATGTCGCCGAAAAGAAATTCCTTATCGCAGGATTATAGAGTTCTGTTCCTATTACAGTAAATCCCAGGACAACCACCGCGGCCCTGAAATTCATCTGAATCCCGGTAATGATCCCCGATTTCAGTGAATGATCTCCGCTTTGAGCCTCTGTAAAAACAAAAGCTGTAACTAGTGTCAACACAACGAAAAATAACCAGAACCCGGGTTTTGAAAGCCGGCGGAAAGCTCTCTTGTAACGGAAGGACCACAGTATTATGAGCCCTGAAATGAAGGAGCTCCAGTAAGGCCAGGCCGTTTTGTTCAGTATGATAAAGGAAAAAATCATAAGTATTATATCAGCCGCCAGCCATGCAACTGAATGTTTAAATGTGCCAGATGGTTGATTTTTATTTCGGGTGGCTGCGCCGGCCGATGCTGTTGAAGCCTCCGGTGCCGGTTGATAAATAAGGCGGTTCCCTGCAATCATGCCGATGGCACCCGATAATAGTCCAAACAATGCGAACAATACCAGCAGGGCTATTATCGGAAGCCAGACTATGTCTGTCTGAATATTCAGTTGCTTTTGTGCCATCTTTAAAAGGCTCGAATAAACAAGAGCGATATCTGATCCGTACATTATCAGATAGTTCGCAATCTTCTGAAACAGGTTCCACGACATTGCCAGCATAGACCCTGCAAGATAGCCAGCCAGGCTCCTCCCAAAGACAAAAACTGAAAGCTCCAGCAGAAGCGATTCCGTGAAAATGGCTATCATCGGACCAAAGATCACAGCGCTGGGCGACAGGGTCTTCATAAGTGCACAGATCAGACCTGCCCTCCAGAAAAGGCCCTTGTCGGTCCAGACGTAGCTTATGGATATCAGGATTATAATTCCAATTGCAGTCAGTATGTTACCCCCAAATGGCACCCTCAGATTATGGAGGAAACTTCCCAGCACGATCTCTGAAGCAGCCCATAAAGTGCCAGCAATGGAAGCCTTTATCCATTTTTCACTGAGCCTGTGTTTCATTGCCGTTGATGATACATATTTTCTTCGCTGCAGAATATTCAAAAAGATGGTAACCCGTGCCTCCTTCTCCGGCAAGATCGAAAAGCAGATCAGGCCTGATAATTTCAACAGCGCCAACAATGGTTACCTTTCTGGCGAACAGGATATCAGGTATTATGTTGCATGATGGTCCTGCAATTACAACCCGGGCTTCCGGATCAACGACTGAAAGAAGGTCATCAATTGTCCTGTTGACGATGGTCTGACCGGTTATTATCACGATACCTGCCTGAGGAAGGACATTTTTATATTCCTCTGCAGGTCTGTAATAAACCTTCTGATCGGCCGTAAGGCATTTCTCATTTTTTTCCAGTACAGCCAATCTGCAGCCAGCCAGGGAAATTTTCCTGATATAAGACTGAAATCCCCCGACGACTGCTACATAATCCCCGGGCTTGAATTCAATCATCTGAACAGGATCACAGTCCTCAACAATGTTGTAGTTTCCTGTCTTTATTATTCGCGAGGAAATGGCACTCAGTACAGCCGTTTTCAGGGAAGATATCAAACCTGAGTCTTTTTTAGCCTGTAGAACACCGCTGACTTTGTGTCCTTTAATTTTAAGGGGGGTGAAATCACCAAAGTCTCTCCTGCCATTTGCACATACCGGGAGATCGTCACACAAAGTAGCAGAAGTGCCGCAGGAACCGTCAGACAAACGGACTGCCGTAAGGTATGGCCCGATCTTTACATCATCGATGGTCAGGCCATCCATGGTTCCGGGATACTCTCTTTTAATAAGCCCGACTGTCTCTTCAAATATCATTTTTTTGAGACTTGAATTTTATCTATCCGGTTACCGTCAATATCCACAATTTCAATTATATAATCCCTGTAAGTGAACTTATCGCCAATCCGGGGAATTTTATCAATATGTTCCAGGACAAATCCTGCAACAGTTGTATAATCAATGTTCTCCAGGTCAGTGATATGGTTTTCGAATACATTGTCGAGTATCTCAACAGGTGCATCACCGCTGATAAGGAACGATTTGTCATCTCGTACAAAGATATCAGGTTCGGGTATTACGCCTTCTTCAGGAAGGCTCCCTATCAGATTTTCAAGAATATCATAAAGGGTGATTATCCCTTCAAGGATCCCGTACTCGTTTACAACAACACAGAAATTGACATTTTCCTTTTTGAAGAGATTGAGGACTTTCGGGGCGTCGGCGCTTTCGGGTATGAACAGGGGCTGTGAGATAAGCCGTGAAATGTCGGGAACTGATTCATTTAAACATCCTGCAAGATAATCCCGTACATTGAGTATCCCCTGGAAATTGTCGAGATTTTCGCGGCAGCAGACCAGTCTGGTGTGTCTCGAATTAAGTATCATTTCCTTCAGCCGTGCAGGCGGCAGGTTTATGTCAATCCATTCGACTTCCATCCTGTGCGTCATAATATGCTTCGCCCGTTTATCGGCAAAATAAAACAGCTTCTGATGGATAAGGTTCTGGTCCTTTTCAATAATTCCCTCCGACGATGCCGTCTTGAGAAGTTGCCTCAGGTCAGCCTCCGTAAGATGCTGTAACTGCTTCTTAATCCCGAGCATCCGGTCGACGACGGAAGTGGATAAAGAAAGAAACCTTACAACAGGGTAAAAAACTATGCTGAACCAGCGTATCACCGGAGCAGTGGCAACAGCAATTCTCTCGGGATTGTTTAGAGATATTGTTTTGGGGACAAGTTCGCCGATGACTATTGAAAAATAGGTTATCAGGATGACAGTAACTGCAAGTGAAATCTGGGCGGCAGATCCTGTGCTCATCCCAAGATTAAGGAAAAGCGGAGCAATGTCATCAGCGATACCCAGACCACCATACAAACCTGTCACTATGCCGATCAGTGTTATGCCTGTCTGAATAGCTGAAAGGAAATTCTCAGAGTTCCTTAACAGATCGAGAGCAGCTGAGGCGCCTTTGCTGCCCTGGCTTTTCAGGATCTCCAGCCTGGACCTTCTGCAAGAAACAAGAGCAATTTCAGAAAGCGAGAAAAATCCGTTCAGGAGGATCAGGATTGTTATTACAATTATTTCCATACACGTATAGCCTCCATCCCTGAGGGCAATCAATTATGGTTCATATTGATGATGTAAATATATGGCATTTAATGCTACTTTTGCCAACTCATTATTCTGTGATGGACAATTTTATCAAGAATCCGATGTTCCGCTATCTGCTTGTACTGGGAGTTTGCGCAAATGCGGGTCTTCAGGGTTGGACTGCTCTTTTTACAAACTATGCAAAGGAAGTCGTCGGAGTGAATGGTTTTCAGATTGGCCTGTCGCAGGGGATACGGGAGATCCCCGGATTTCTGTCGTTTGCAGCGGTGTACCTTCTTCTTTTCATGAGGGAGCATCGTCTGTCGGCCTGGTCGGTGGTACTGCTGGGACTGGGGGTCGTCATAACAGGGATATTCACATCATTTGGCGGGCTTCTGATTTCAACTTTCATAATGTCAGTCGGGTTTCATTTCTTCGAAACCACAAACAAATCCCTGACTGTCCAGTATTTCAGTACCTCTGAATCGCCGGTTGTCTTTGCGAGGCTCAGGGGCTATGGCGCCCTTGCCAATATAATTGTAGGATTTGTCATCTGGATTTTATCCTTCGTCCTGCCATATCTCTGGACCTTCATGATTCTTGGTGTCTTTATAGCGGCATCCGGGCTAAGAATGCTGTTCTCCAATCCAGTTAAACAGGATGTTCCCCATCAAAATAAAAAACTGATATTCAGAAAAAAGTACTGGTTGTTTTATGTTCTTAATTTCCTTGCGGGTACAAGAAGACAGATTTTTACAGTATTTGCAATATTTCTGCTTGTTGAAAGATATAATCTTGGGCTAAGGACCGTCACCGGAATATATGTCATCACATATGCCCTGACATATCTTTTTAATCCGCAGATCTCAAAGGCTTTGAATAAATACGGTGAAAGGGTGGTACTGTCTCTCGAAAGCGCCAGCCTGATAATACTGTTCCTTGGCTATGCCTTCATAAACAATGTATGGATTGCAGCATTCCTTTTCATTCTCGACAGTATCTTCTTCAATTTCTCAATAGGACTTAATACATATCTTCAGAAGACTGCCGATCCCGAAGATCTGGGATCCTCAACAGCAGTAGGATTTACAATAAATCATATTTCTGCGGTTATCATCCCTGTCTTCGGAGGCTTTCTGTGGATGCTTAACTGGCGACTTCCCTTTATCGTGGGTACGGGATTCAGTGTTTTGTCGCTCCTCTTCACGCAAAGGATATCAACCAGCCATCATCCGCGGAAAAACACTGCTGATGAGTTGATTAAAACAGCTGTGGCGGATTAGGCAGGATGTATTATTCACCGGGCGTCCCTGAATATGTTTTACCCCCCCTAAAGATTGGCTAAGAAAGCGGATAGTCTAAAAAAGGGACGCAAAGCAAAAATAAAATTGTCTCTTATTGTTGAAAATCATTTCAATAATTTTCAGAAATTTATCCTTTGCGTTTATCAAAGGAAGTTTATCTAAAAGACATAAGCCATGAAAAACGAAAACCGCCGCGAATTTCTTAAAAAAAGTATTGTCGGGATATCGGGCGCTGCCCTTATCCCCGGAACTGCAAACGGGTACAACATCCCGTCACTGTCTTATCCGTTCTCCCCGGAATTGCCCGTAAGGACACTTGGGAGGACTGGCATTAAAACGCCTCTTTTGAGCTTTGGAACCTCCGGTGCACTCGATACAGGCTTTATAAGGACAGCCTATGAGTCGGGAATTAAGATGTTCTTTTCCGCAACATATTACGGCGAAGGGAACAACGAAATCATTGTCGGGCAGGGACTAAAAGGCCTTCCGCGCGATTCATTCATCGTTGGTACCGCCGTCCCTGCCGATGATATTGACGGCCGTACAGGAAAAATAAAGGACACGTTCAACACCGACGCCTATATAAAGAAAGCAGAGGGCAGCCTGAAGCGTTTCGGACTCGATTATGTCGATTTCTTTTTGTTTCCCTTTGCCGGTAAGCGGGAAACGGTCATGAACGATAATATTATTAAAGCCCTCGAGCAGCTTAAAAAACAGGGAAAAACACGTTTTCTGGGTATTGCCTCGCACGGAGATACAGAAGAGGCTTTACAAGCTGCCGTTGATGCCCGGATATATGATGTTGCAATGATCTCGTACAATTATAAGATCAAAAACATTGATTCGCTTAATTCTGCAGTTGCAAATGCAGTTAAGTCGGGAATGGGAATTGTCGCGATGAAATCTACAGCAGGAGTATACCGCGAGAAGGGTGGCAGCCAGCCCGATTCGAATGCCATCCTGAAATGGGTGCTTCAGAATGAGAATATCGCATCAATAGTTTCGGGGATGACCACCCTTGAACAACTTCAGAAAAATATCGCGATGCTAAAAAATATAAAACTTTCGGAGCAGGAACTAAAGGAGCTGACCCTTGCTTCCGCAGATTCAGATACCGGCCTTTACTGCCAGCAATGCAGAAAATGTCTGCCGCAATGTCCACAGAATCTTGACATTCCTGCAATTATGAGAAGCTATATGTATGCATACGGTTACAGGAACATTCCTCAGGCCTGGCATACTCTGGCCGATACCGGGGTTTCTGAGGCCACCTGCTCAAGCTGTTCCACGTGCAAAATAAAATGCAGTTCCGGATTCGACATAAAGAAGAAAATACTTGATATTTCGAGATTGAAGGATGTTCCGCGGGATCTTATCCTCTCATAGGAACCACCGGTTAAAACATGAAATCCACGGATCGGTTTTCTGATCCGTGGATTTTGTTTCTGGTTCCCGGCCTTATGAGCGGGACATAAGATACGGCATTGCAATTTGATGCCGTTGTCCTGAATTTGCTACTCAGAAGCTTTCGGCCTGAAAAGCTCGTCCAGTGTTATACCGATTGCAATTTCGTGGCTGTTGAAGACATTGAGTTCAACTGCCGTGGCCATATTGAAGTTATATGAAAAGCTAAGGCCTTTTGCAATTTTCCCTCCCAGTCCGAAACCCAATATAGACGGGTCCCTGAAAGAAAGGCTTGCCCAGAGATTGTCCTGGTAGATCACCCTTGCCGAGATTCCGACCTGGTTCTTGATATACTTCCCTCCTCTTATGTATGCCAGCGGATTAACGGCCCATCTTTCGTCGAACCTGTAAAGATATGCGGCATGGACCTGATAATTTGCAAGGGGTTTATATGTAACATCGACATCCTCGTACTTTGCATCCCCGAAATTTATGTTGGCGAACATGACTCCGGCCTCGATGTCTTTAAAGATATACACGGCCGAAAAGTCGGACATGAATTTCATCTTTGACCTCACATCGTCCCTGATCATTACCGGATCGAGATTGTATTTCGGATCATTGTAATAATCAGTGAAATTGATTTTATTGTTATAAATGCCGGCCGACAGGGCCAATAGTACCCGATGTTCGCCTGACACTCTAAGGTTATAGGAATAGGTGCCCATAAGATATAGCTGGTCGTAGATGCCGGCTCTGTCGTATATCAGCTTACCCCCGTAAGCTGCATTGGCCATTAACAAGTCGCTGTACGAAAGACGAAAGGTTCGCGGTCCTCCTTCAATGCCGCTCCAGTCGCTACGGTATCCGGCAACAAGGTTGCCCGGGTTAAAGTGGCCTGCATAGGATGGCGAAAGAGAATACCTGTCGAGGTAATAGTTCTCTGAGAGTGGCATTTGCTGGGCTGCAAGAACTGCCGAAACGAGAACAAAAGCAATTGATATTATTATTTGTTTCATATTCTGTAATCTCATTTTATCTGACAATATTTACGGTTCCGGTTATTGTTCCTGAGTTACCAGTTTTAATTATAAAATAGTAAGCAGCCGAAGGCAGTTTAACCCCGCCTGATGTGCCGTCCCATTCGTTATGATAATCTGGTGAGGAGAAAACAAGCTTACCCCAGCGGTTATAAACCTTTACACTGCAGGTCCCGTATGTTTCAAGATTGGGGATCTCCCAGAGATCATTGAATCCGTCATTATTCGGGGTGAAAAGGTACATGATATTACTGTGGGTTGAAATGACCTCAACAGAGATCGTCGCTTCTGCTTCCAGATAATTATCATCCCCTGGCTGATATGCCTTTATCACTGCATTACCCCTGGCTTTTCCCTCGAGGGTGCTTCCGGTTACTCCTGCAATATCCGGATCTTCACTTTCAAAACTTACAGTAAGCCCGGAAGTAGATGTTGCTGCAAGCTCAAAGGTCTCATCAACAAGTATACTTTGCGGATAAGCTGTAAATGTGATGGTCTGAGGGATTTTTGTTATTTTCAGAACCCCGGAAACATATGAAAATTCATAATTATTGTCTTCTCCGCCGGCAACAGTAATCTCATAATCGCCTACCGGAGAATCGTGACCGGCAATTGTTGATGCCACAGGCAAAACATCAATCACCGACTGGTCCTCTCCATAAACAAAACCTGTCATCGACAGTGTAAGCTCAGGATTCGCTGAAATGAATGCTTTTGTTTTGTTATCTGCCTTAACAGTTAACATGGCTTTTGTCACAGTAAAGTTAACAACAACATCGGCAGCTTCATTGAAGTTATTGTCGCCAGGCTGTGAGGCTGTTATTTCAGTTGTTCCTGCTCCTCTGATTATCAACATTCCATCAGAGATCACGGCAATATCCTCATTCCCGCTCAAATAGGTCACCGGCAGGCCCGAGGTGGAAGTAGCGCCAAGGCTGAACGGCAGGGTGCCGTATGGGACAGGACCGGGTTCACTGAAATTTATTGTCTGTCCGGCCTTCTCTACAATGATTGTCCTGACCACATTTACAGCGGCTTCATAGTTTTCATTACCTTCCTGTACTGCCGTAATATCAGCCGAACCGGCTCCGGTGATCTGAAGGAAACTGCCTGATACAGCAATAACTGCATCATCACTGGTAGTATAAGAAACCGGCAGGCCGGATGAGGCAAATGCTCCCGGATTAAAATCGTGATCACCATATACATATGTCTCCGGTTGTACAAAGGTTATTGTCTGGGGGGCTTTTCGTACAATGAGTGTCTGATTTACCGAGGGTGCCGCATTGTAATTCGAATTGCCCGGCTGACTGGCAGTGATTACTGCTGTTCCGGCTCCTGTTATCTGAATAAGATTGCCATTGACCAGAGCTACTGAAGTATTGCTGCTCGAATAAACCAGGCCCAGGCCGGATGATGAGGCTGCTGACGGATTGAATGGCAGATCCCCGAAAACATGTTCGGGCATTGCTCCAAAAGTGATGCTCTGATCAGCTTTTATTACAACCAGGGTCTGCTGTACCTGGGCAGCTTCATTATAATTTTCATTACCAGACTGCGATGCAGTTATTATCGTGCTCCCTGCGCCAGTCACATGGATCATTCCTCCAGTGATCAAGGCCACATCGGGGTTGCTGCTTGTATAAGATACAGCCAGACCTGATGTTGAAACGGCCAGGGGATCAATATCAGGAGAGCCATAAGACACCTGGGAAAGGGGGCCGAAAGTTATTGTCTGGCCTGCTTTGGCAACAACAAGAGTCTGCTGTACGTCTGGTGCCGGTTCATAATTTGTATCGCCTGGCTGTGATGCTGTTATCACGGCACTACCAGCACCTGTGATTACAATTGATCCGCCCGAGACGGTTGCCACTGCCGGGTTGCTGCTCGAATATGTAACAGGCAGCCCTGATGATGAAATTGCTGAAGCAACAGGATCAGGGCCTCCGTATACTGCGCCCGGGAATGGAGGGAAAGTAATTGCCTGGGATGATCTTTTCACGATGAGCGTTTGAGTGACCTGAGGAGCTGCATTGTAATTGGCATTCCCCGGCTGCGATGCTGTGATAACAGCGTTGCCGGCACCGGAAATATGGATGATGCCTCCCGTAACAGTGGCAACATGGGGATCGCTGCTCACGTATTCGACAGGCAGCCCCGATGAAGAAGTGGCGGTAAGACTAAAATCCGGATCACCATAGATATGTTCAGATATTGAACTGAACGATATTGATTGGCCAGCCTTGTGCACGGTAAGCTGACGCTGAACTGCAGGGGCCGGATTATAATCATCATTCCCTGCCTGGTTTGCGGTTATCATCGCTATGCCTGCACCGGTGATATGGATCATACTCCCTGAAACAACAGCAACGGATGGATTTGATGATGTATATGTAACCTCAAGGGAAGAACTTGAAGTTGCTCCCGGGTTGAGGTCAGGATCTCCGTATGTAACTTCAGGTAATGCACTGAATGTGATAGTCTGGCTTCCCTTGTTAACTGTAAGGAGCTGACCGACAGGGATGGCAGCATTGTAATTTGAATTGCCTTCCTGTATGGCGGTTATCGTCGTTGTACCAGCTGCAACAGGGTTAACAAGGTTTCCGTTTATTGTGGCTACGGCCGGATTGCTGCTTGTATACGTTATTGCAAGTCCCGACGATGCCGTGGCACCAGGATCAAAATCTGCATCAGTGACAAGTTTTGATGGAATTGGAGCAAAAGTAATTGCCTGGCTGCCTTTCCCGACAGTCAGCAACGATGTTACATTGTTTGCCGGATTATACAGGTTGTTCCCGTCCTGTGTTGCTGTAATAACAGCAGTGCCGGCACCGGTGATATGAATGTTTCCTGCAACGATTACAGCGACCTGGTTGTTGTCGCTGGAATAACTTACCGGAAGCCCTGATGAACTTGTTGCCCCAGGAGCAAAATCGGTATCTCCATAGGTTTTTGACGGTAAAGCCGCAAAAGTGATACTCTGGTTTGCTTTATTTACCGTGAGAGTCCTTATATATCTGGCTGGGGCATAAGTACCATTCCCGATTTGCTGGGCAGTAATCTCTGATGTTCCGGTCGAATTGGCTGTAAGCATTGAGCCAGTAATAGATCCCACAGTGGTATTTGAACTGGTAAAAGAGACTGGCAATCCGCTGGAAGCTGTGGCTGTAAGGCTTAAAGGAGAATCACCATAAGTCATTGACGGGATGGCCGGGAATGTAATAGTCTGTATTAGGAAATTTACAGGCTGATCAACAAATGACGGTAAGAGTCCGCCCGATTCGGAGGCGACATCTCCCTGTGTATAGGAAATCAGCACTGTCTCTGTCCCTGTCAGTGCTGTTGCCAGCATAACAAAAATTGTGTAAGGGTCACCGGGCTTTAGTGATACAGAGTTGATCGTCACGGGGGAACCGTTGACTTTTACAACGAATTGCGATTGCTTTCCGGTCGGATCAGCCATAGGCTTGTCAAACTGCACCTCTATGTTCCCGCTTTTTGCCGCAAGAATGAAATTTGGAACACCGGGAGGGTTGACATTCACTGTGATTGTGCACGACGGGGAATCCCCGGTATTATCGTGGATGTAAAAATTGAAATTTCCTGCCCCGTTTCCGGTTCCCTCATTGGCTAAATATATCAGGTTGAGGTTCGGATCGGTGATTGCTGCAGGAACAGATGAGATCTCAGGTCCTTTCACGCCACCATTATACTGGTAGAGAGTTCCCTGTGAAGGCAGTGATGTAACAAAAGCTGTTTTTGCACTGGCGTCACCGCCAGTATACTGAAGTTTTACAACCCTTTCCTCGTTCTGCTCCATCCACACTGTCTGAGGCACCGCTGCAAGAGGAGGATTGGGACTGGTAGTGAACCTGTTTATCTCAGACCATGTTGTCCCTGTTGAATTTGTTGCAAACACGGCCCAGTAATATGTGGTATTCAGGGTAAGCCCTGCAATGTCGTAACTTGTGTTTGTACCGGCATTATAGTCGGTCGAACTGCTGATATCAGAATTCCTTGAAATTTTCAGGATATAATTTGACGCGTTACTTGCCGGTGACCATTGAAAAGTTTGCGCTGAACCGATAACACCATTTTTGGCAGGGCTTATAAGCTTGGGAATTCCCGGTTCAGGCAGGGTCATGTTCTTTGTAAGGTATATGCCATCATAGGCAGCAGCCTGATTAACCGTATATGTCGCTCCTGAAGGAGAAAACAATATAGCCTGTTCCGATGCTACCGCGGAAGAGTTATGGTAAGAATACTGAACACCATCCGACCCGCTTGAATTTTCAAGCCCTATTGTGGCTGAACTTCCGTGCGACCTGTCGGACGTATTGTCGATTATGCTCCGGTACTGGATCTGGATATTATTTGATCCTTCATAAAGGATGACTGAAAATGTACCCATGAGCACAGTGCTGGAAAAAAATCCCATATTTGTCCACTGTATGATGCATTTTCTGTTCGGCGCCGCACCAATGGTTGTATATAGGATCTTACCTGAAGGATCTATTACAATATCGTCCCAGAATGCGGCAATATAGTTATTTGGTGAGCTGGCCGACGGGATCGGGTCCTCTGTATAGTCATTCGATCCCGTACCAAACATTACAAGACCATTCGATGTAACATAGAACTGGCTGTAATTGTTACCGTAATAGTTAAAATTAAAACCAAGGTTAAATGGTCCCCAGGAACCATCATCATAGTATCCCTCGTGAACAACATTTCCAAGGTAGGTGGTTTCAGGAGGCTGGGCAAAAGAAAGACCACCCGTAAAAAGCAGAAGCAATAAAATCAAATAAGTGTTTTTCATAAAGTCAGGTTTCAAAGTTTATTTTTCCACAAGTACTTTTTTACCGGTAAAAGAACTTATACTGTTCACTATATTTATCCCTTCGGGTATGGATGTAAGATTTTCTGAGTGTATATATATTACGGCTTCACTTTTCAGGTATTTCTTCCATTCCGAAAGATCGGCTGAATAGTCCTGCACATTTTCCGGGATTATATTTATTTCATCGAAAATTACAGATCCTGGTTTGGTAAGCAGATACAGATGAATTTCATCAAAAGAGGCTTTCTTTATTTCCGCGGTTATTAACCGAAGAGGATTCTCATTATCAGGCAGTATAAGAACTTTTGCCGTTGGGTTATTGTTGATTATCTCCGAACTTTTACCTGATACAAGAGGATCGACGATTACAAGTTTGTTAATCTGGCCCCAGCCTATCAGCGAGGTGGAACAAAATAAAAGACATAATAAAATGCCTGTTCTGAAGGAACTACATAAAGCACACATAATTAATAAATTAATAAATTAATATTCATTACAGAATGCATATAATAATAACAGATTACTGTCAGCGACTTTAATCAGCATCAAAAACATAAATATTTAACAGTATTTTGTTTTGCGACAGATTCAAGTTACTTTCAGGACAAAATAACAGCATTTTGATAAAAATATTTTACCAAAATGCTGTTTTATGAATAAATATTATGATTTGCTACCCAGAAAGATGCTGCCTGACGGGTAATGAACGAAGAAATGTCCTATTCAGGGATAATTTTGTTCTTTTTAAGCCATATTAAACAAAGGCCGGGCCATGATGATTCAGTGCCTCCTTTGCGGGCAAGCCCGTAACCATGGCCACCTTTTTGAAATATATGCAATTCGGCGATGACTTTGTTCCTGACAAGTGCTTCAAAATAGTTGATACTGTTTATGACAGGCACAGCATTGTCGTCGCCTGAATGAACAAGAAATGCAGGAGGCGTTTCAGCATTAACCTGTTTTTCGTTTGAGAAACGAAAGACATTTTTCTCAGTCGGGACCGAACCGATCAGGTTGTCCCTGGATCCCCTGTGTGTATAAGTGGTATCCATCGTTATGACGGGGTAAATAAGCAAAGAAAAGTCAGGTCTGGCACTGGTATTGTCTTTCACCTCGTATACCTTGTCGGCATAGTGTGTCGATAAGGTGGATGCAAGGTGTCCGCCGGCTGAGAATCCAATAACTCCGATTTTTTTCGGATCTATCTTCCATTTGGCGGCGTTTCTGCGGATGACCCTCATGGCTTCCTGGGCATCCTGCAGAGGCCCTATTGTTTTATCAACCATTATCCTGTCGGAGGGAAGCCTGTATTTCAGGATAATCCCGGCTATGCCGTTTTCGTTAAGCCATTCCGCGATGGCATTTCCCTCGTGGTCAAAGGCCAGGGTTCCATATCCCCCCCCAGGGCATATCAGCACTGCCGCCCCGTTTGCTAAAGCAGGATCGGGAAGAAATACTGTAAGATCGGGCGTTACAACGTTATTGGCACGTGTCACCCTGCCATCAGTCGTGATAATGTTTTCGACATAGGCCGGATCGTTTTTAGATCCCGGAATCCCATCCGGCCATAATTTTATTACCTGAGGCTGGGCAAATGAATCGATTGCCATCAAACATGTAATTAAAATTGTAACAAATGATACTTTTTTCATAATAAGCTGCATTAATTTCCTTACTTTTCCCATGGTACCTTTGGCGACTTGTAAAAATTGATCCCCATTATATCAAACCATTCCTCATGTTTTGCCAGGCGGTATTTATATTCATCCCAGCTCCTGAGACCGGCCGGGGTCCAGCCTATTTCAGCAATGCCCGCGATTCTGGGGAACATCAGAAACTCAATATCATCGAGCTTTGTAATAGTTTCAGCCCACATAGGTGCTTCGACACCGATTACGTTCTCTTTCGTAACTCCGGGAATATAGGTCGCGGGATCCCAGTTATAGCAGTCATCAACTTCAATATAGGCAGCCCAGTGAAGACCTATTGGTGTTGATTCGTTATACTGCATATCTATATAGGCTTTTTTGGCCGGCGACATAAGTATCTTTGCTCCCTGTGCAGTTGCTTTTGTGGCATTTTCCACGCTCGCCCAGCACTGTGCAACTGAATTCGGTTTAAGGGTTGAAAGTGCAATTTCGTCCCAGCCAATGACCTTTTTTCCGTATCTGGCTACAATATCCTGTACTCTGTTAATGAAAGGAATGTAATCCTCAACCTTTGTGGCATGCGATTCATCTCCTCCTATATGAAAAAACGGACCGGGTGTCAGCGCCGAAATTTCCCTCACAACATCATCGATGAATTTATAGGTGATTTCCTTCTTTGTGCACAGGGAGCTGAATCCGACTTCTGTTCCGGTATACAGATTTGTGGCTTTCCCGTTACAGTTCAACTCGGGATATGATGAAAGGGCTGCATTTGTGTGGCCGGGCATGTCTATTTCCGGAACTATTGTGATGTAACGGTCGGCAGCAAATTTAACTATATCGGAATATTGTTCCTGTGTATAAAAACCGCCCTTGCCCCCTCCTACCTGTGTGCTGCCACCATGTGCCGTGAGATTTGGCCATGATTTGATCTCAATTCTCCAGCCCTGGTCGTCAGAAAGGTGAAGGTGGAATGTATTGATCTTGTAAAAAGCAAGGTATTCAATCACCTGTTTTACATCCTCAACCCCGAAGAAATGGCGTGAGACGTCCAGCATCATCGACCTGTACGAATATTCAGGATAATCAGTTATGGTACCGCCAGGGATAATGAACTTACCTGGGTTCCCTGAATCAGTATCTTTCAACGTTATCTGCCTTATGGTCTGAACGCCCCTGAAGAGCCCGGCAGGTTTTGCAGCTGACAGTTTCACCAGTTGCTTTGTGATTGTAAGTGAATAGCCTTCCTCTCCCAGATTCTGGTCAGCATCTGACAGAGTAAGAAATATGCTTCCTTTCTCTGGCTCCGACTTTGCTTCATTTACGGCAATTGCAAGTCCGGTTATGGCATTAAGTTTTGAGGCAAGGTACTGCCCGGTCTTTAAAATTTCATCCGATCCTGCATCAACAAGGATGGCAGTATTGGCATTAAGCTTAAAAGCTTCCCCTGCACCGGTTACGTTAACCGGCCTGGGAATGATGGCTGTCGTTGTCAGATCTGCAGGTACCCTGGATTTGCAGGAAGCGGGGATGATCATTGCAGCTGCTATCATCAAAAATATCATTCTGAAGTTTTTCATGTCTTTTTGTGTTTATTCATTTATTCAGCGGATTATCGGCTTTTTTATTAAACTCCTCCTGCAGGTCTTCAACCGTGTTGTTTTCCTTCAGGTACTTAATAAGAGTGGCAAGCTGCCCGGCTTCACTTTCGAGCAGAAGCTGCCCGAGTTTCACATCTGGCTGGGCAAAATCGCTTGCATAATGGTTGGGGTAATCGGCAAACCACCAGATACCGGTATAGCCGAACGGCATTTTGCCGAGTCTGCCCTGTGTAAGACCTGATTCGGTCTTTATTGCATCCTTGTCGACAAGATCAGGTCTGATTACCGACATCATCGATGTCTCTTCCTCTCCGGCATGGCCGTCGATTTTTGCCTTTTTAAGTGCTTTGATTTCCGGACCGTTTACCGGATCATTTCCGTCCCGGAATAAAACAACAATATAATCCTTCCGGCTTGCCAGCTGCGACTGGCAGAAATATTGAAGAAAGCTTGTGTTGCCGCCATGTCCGTTCTTTATGATTATTTTTTTCAATCCGTTCCTTGAAAGCTCTTTGCAGGTCTCTTCAAGCATCTGCCACAAAAGATCATTGCTGTAGGCAATAGTTCCCGGCTGATGCCTTGCTTCAAAGATCTGGCTCATGTAGTAAGGAGGAAACACCACGGCATATTCTTTCTGAGCTGCCCTGAACGCCACTTCCCTTGCTTCAAACATGTCTGTACCAAGAGGCAGCTGTGGACCGTGCTTTTCAATAACTCCCATCGGAATCACGCAAACGCCTCCGGCGAGTTCGACCGCCTTTTTAAACTTGGGCGATGTCAGCTCTTCCATTTTGAACGGAAGGTTTTCAGGGTTTGCCTGCTGTGACATTAAGCTGACAGCCGGAATGAAAAAGGCCAGGATAAAAAACATTTTTTTCATAAAATGATTATTAAGATTAATTATTACGTTTATTCAATGTTGGCCAGCCTGTATGGCCGTATATCTATTTTGCTCCAGACACCTCCGGTGATATAGGGTTCACTCTTCAAACATTCATCAAGAGCCCGCCTGTCGGGAAATTCATAGACAATCATCGATCCTATCATTTTCCCGTCATCATCAAGAATTGCACCTCCAAGGATAAATTCACCTTTTCTTTTAAGCCTGGCAATATTTTCAAGATGTGCGGGACGTACTTTCATTCTTCTGCCGGGCGCATCCCGATCAGTGCCATCAAAAGCCACAAGAAGGAATTGCATAAACTATATTTTCATGTTAGGACAATCTTTCAAATTTAGTCAAATATAGTTGTTTTCAGAGTCACTAATCATTGATTATATTTGCTATGCGGATAACCGGACTGCCATGGAGAGTTTAAAGTCGTTTTTGAATCCAATCCGTTTTTTCAGGGATCTTAAAAGAAAAGATCACAAGCCTTCATTCGGAGCACTTGACATACTCAAATATATTGGCCCCGGGTTACTTGTGACCGTCGGGTTCACTGATCCCGGAAACTGGGCCGCAAACATTGCCACAGGTTCGTCGTACGGATATACGCTTCTCTGGATCGTAACCTTATCGACGATAATGCTGGTCCTCCTTCAGCATAATGTGGCGCATCTGGGTATTGTCTCAGGCCTTTGCCTTGCCGAAGCCGCAACAATTCATATCAGACCATCTGTTTCCAGGCCCATTCTTTATTTTGCCATCCTGGCATCTGTGGCAACTTCACTTGCAGAGATACTGGGCGGGGCTATAGCCCTTGAAATGCTTTTCGACATCCCGCTGAAAATCGGAGCCTTCCTCATAACAGTATTTGTCCTGATAATGATTTTCACTCATTCATATCAGAAGATTGAAAAGTGGATAATTGGTTTTGTTTCAATAATCGGAATCTCGTTTTTATATGAGATCTTCCTTGTTGATGTCGACTGGGCAGAAGCAGGCATTTCATGGATAAAACCTTCAATACCCGACGGTTCGATGCTTCTTCTCATGAGTGTTCTCGGAGCTGTCGTAATGCCGCATAACCTGTTTCTTCACTCTGAGGTGATACAGAGCCGGCAGTGGAACCTTCAGGATGACAGCATTATAAGGAAGCAGCTGAAATATGAATTTGCCGATACACTGTTTTCGATGGTAATAGGCTGGGCCATAAACAGTTCCATGATAATTCTTGCTGCCGCAACTTTCTTCAGCAACAGGATCCAGGTTACTGAACTGCAGCAGGCTGAAAGTCTATTAAGGCCTTTGCTCGGAAACAACGCTTCAGTTGTTTTTGCACTGGCTTTGCTGTTCTCCGGCATATCGTCCTCCATTACATCAGCGATGGCCGGAGGTTCAATTGTTTCAGGAATATCAGGAGAACCTTATGATATAAGGGATAATCATTCGAGGTGGGGAGTGATAATCTCCCTTATCGGAGCTCTTATCATTATTTTCTTCATAGGTGATCCTTTCAAAGGATTGCTCTATTCCCAGGTTTTCCTGAGTATTCAGCTCCCTTTCACGGTTGGCATCCAGATATATCTGACTTCATCGCGAAAAGTAATGGGAAAATATGCCAACACCCGATTTATGAGAATTTTGCTGCTTATTATTGCGGTATTTGTTGCATACCTGAATTTCAGACTTCTTTTTTCGCTGATAATAAATTAAAGACAAACAAAATGACAGAGGTAAACCGGAAAAAGTACAGAACAGGGGTCGTGCTGAGCGGAGGCGGAGCAAGGGGTTTTGCTCATCTTGGGGTTCTCAGGGCCCTAAATGAGGCTGGAATCTATCCGGAAATAATTTCCGGCACCAGCGCCGGGGCCCTTGTGGGCGTGCTCTATGCCGACGGCTATTCTCCCGATGAGATTCTTCTTATGATGAACGCTTCCAGCACCCTGCATTATGTAAGGCCGACAGTGCCCAGAGAGGGTCTCCTTCAGATTTCGGGCATAGAAAAAATACTGCAGGACAACCTGAGGGCAAGGAAATTTGAAAATCTTAAGCGGCCTCTCTTTGTAACAGCAACAGATCTTAACCGCGGCAGGGCAGTCTATTTTTCGGAAGGGGAACTATTAAGACCTGTTATTGCATCTGCCAGCATTCCTGTTCTTTTTAAACCAGTTATAATAGATAATACAACCTACGTCGACGGCGGAGTGATGGATAATCTTCCTGTAAAACCGATCGAGGACCTCTGCCAATTCCTTGTAGGATCATATGTAAATCCCGTTGGCAGGGAAGAAACCGTAACAAGCCTTGTCCAGATAGCCGAACGTGCTTTTATGCTGAATATGTCAAAGGAACTTGACCATAAGATACATAAGTTTGACCTGTTTATCGCCCCGCAGGAACTTAAGAATTACAAAATCCTTGATCCTGAAAAGGCTGTTGAGGTCTTTGAAATAGGCTATAAGGAAACCCGCAGAAAACTGAGCGACCCTGGCAATCAAAAGACCATAGAGGCAATGTTGAATAAGGAGAAGTCCACTCCCTGATCATGAGCCATCTGCCCTCCTGCCTGCACAACAATCCTTTTGTGCACCTCCGGGAGAATGTATCAAAATGGGATCGATTTGTTTGTTACTGCTTTGCGTCATTTGTGTAATCCGCTGTATTCCTTTGTGGTTCAAAAACATATGCCTCACCAGAAAGGGACACAAAGGACAGCGCTAATGGGTGCTCAAAGGACTTTTGAAACAGCCTCTTAAGTAAGATAGTGCATATCGGCTTTTCAGCCACCTTTAAAGGGGGTTGGGGGGCAAAAGCAAAGAATCGAAGTAAAACAAACGGATCGGAACAAAACGAAAGATCCTGATAAAGTTTTATCAGAAACAACCTGATCCGTCCCAGCAATGAGTGCAGAGCCTTTCCTTTGGTAATCCTATTGCCTCAACAAGATCATCAAGCCGCTGATACATGAGACTGTCGAGATTCAATGTCTCGGCGATCTTTTCCACCATCCTGAGGTGCTTTTCGGAATCAGGGTCTGAATATTCAGAAAGATCGTCAATATCTCCTTCCAGCTGATAAACAGCTTTTCGCCCGGCAAGTTCCATAGGGGTTCTCGATTGAGAGAAATTCAGGAACTGGCAGGGGTAAAGCAGCGGCGGACAGGCTATTCGCATATGGACTTCGGCTGCTCCCGATTTACGCAGATCTATGGTGTTGTCTTTCAATTGTGTGCCCCGTACTATGCTGTCGTCAAGGAAAACCATCCTTTTCCCTTCAATGACTGCCCTGTTCGGAATAAGTTTCATTTTAGCCACAAGATCCCTCATCTCCTGGTTTTGTGGCATAAAGCTTCTTGGCCATGTAGGAGTGTATTTCGAATATGCACGTT
The DNA here is from genome assembly GCA_035390825.1 of Bacteroidales bacterium. Taxonomy (GTDB): domain Bacteria; phylum Bacteroidota; class Bacteroidia; order Bacteroidales; family VadinHA17; genus LD21. Next base: position 33,412 of record DAOOUQ010000013.1, read on the forward strand.
TATATGGAATGCCCTTTTCGTTGCTGTAACCAATGGCATGTCCTACACCCGAATCAGGAATCCCGCAGACAAGATCAGCTTCGACATTATCCCTTCTAGCCAGTGCAGCACCGCAACGGTTACGGCATTCATCAACGTTTATACCTTCATAATATGATGGCGGATATCCGTAATAAACCCACAGGAAGGCACATATCTGCATTTTCTCACCAGGATCCCTAAGCCTTGTATATCCTTCAGGTGTTATTTTCACTATTTCGCCCGGGCCCAGGAAATAATCTGTCTCATATCCGGTATTGGGAAAAGCACATGTTTCAACCGCAACGGCGCAGGAACCTTCTTTTCTTCCTATTACCACGGGCGTTCTTCCAAGCTTGTCCCTCGCTGCAAAAATCCCATCTTCGGTTAGTATAAGGATTGAGCACGAACCTTTGATATTTTCAAACACATTTTCTATGCCGGATACAAAATCTTCCTTTTCACATATTAGATTGGCTACGACCTCCGTAGGATTTATGTTTCCCTCAAAATTCTCGGTAAAGTGATATTTTTTTTCAAGAAATCTTTTTTCCAGGTCCTCAAGGTTCAGAAGCCTGCTTACAGTTACTATGGCAAAGCGTCCGAGATGTGAGTTGAAAAGAATGGGTTGCGGGTCGGTATCGCTGATTATTCCCATTCCTGAATTGCCTTTGAACGTGTTCAGGTCATCTTCAAATTTATTCCTGAAATATGAGTTTTCGATGCTGTGTATGCTCCGCCTGAAACCCTTGCCTGGAACAATAAAAACCATTCCTGCCCTTTTTGTTCCAAGGTGGGAATGATAGTCTGTACCGAAGAAAACATCCTCAACACAACCGGATTTTGAAACCACTCCGAAAAAACCACTCATGGTATTGAATATTAGTCATTTAGATTTACAAAGAATGTTGGCAAATTTAATCATTGAATCTGATTTATTAATAATTTCAATGATATTATTATTTTTGCATTATTATTTATTTTAAATACAGGCAAATAAATGGCAGACACAAACACATTTACTCCGGTAGAGCAACCAAAGAAAAAGAGTGCGCCGATTGCAATGATCTTTACAACCGTTATTCTGGCAGCAGCTTTGATCTTTCTGGTTGTAATGTATTTCGACCAGAAAAACAAAATGGTTGAAATGGAAACAGTTCTTACCCAGGAAAAAGATTCTCTGGCAAATGAACTCCGACTTCTGGCACACGGGTATGACACTCTTAAAACGGATAACGACACCCTTATGGCCAATCTGCAGAAGGAAAAAGCAAGGATTGTTCAGCTGTTGTCAATTAATGCTTCGAATGTTCAGCTTATCAAAAAGTATAAAGCTGAAATCGGAACAATGAGAGAGATAATGAAAGGCTATATTGTTCAGATCGATTCCCTGAATACTCTGAACAAGAAACTCATGGCCGAGAACGTTGACATTAAGCAGCAGATCTCGCAGGTCCAGAACACAAATGTGGAATTGACAAAAGCCAAGGAAGAGCTTACTTCAAAAGTTACAGTGGCATCTGTGATCCAGGCCAAGGACATAAATGCTGTCACACTTAATAAAAAGAGAAAAGAGACAACAAGGCTGAATCTTATTGATAAGCTGAGGATATGTTTCACGCTACGTGAAAATCCGATCGCTACTGCCGGTGAAAAAGAGGTATTTATGAGAGTAATCAGGCCCGATTCACTTGTAATTACAACAAGCCCCGACAACCTGTTTGATTACAGGGGCAACAAACTTGTTTATTCTGCAAGCCGCCTTGTAGATTACATGAATCAGGATATCGAGATGTGCATATTTCTTGATAATACAGGCGATTTTATCGTCGGAAACTACAGCGTTGAGCTGTACCTTGAAAATAATATAATAGGAAGAACAACATTTGCCCTTTCGAAGAGATGATCAATCATCTCCGGGCAACATAAGCTCTGAAATAATATTATCTGATATCATCTGACCCTGGTTTGTAAGAACCAGGGTTTTTTTATCCTGTCTCATAAGACCGTAATCAATGAGTTTTCCTGAAAGGTTGACAATATAATCATATCCCTCCTTGTCGAACATCTCCTCCACATAATCAAGATCAATTCCCCACATGGTTCTTAATGAAGTCATCAGATATTCATTGAACCTCGTCCGCTTGTTGAGTTCTTCCCTTTCAAACATCGGGTTCCCTGATTCAATTGCTTTCATGTACTTCTTTACATCCCTGACATTCCATTGACGCGAATATCCATTGAATGAGTGGGCCGATGGTCCGAGCCCAAGGTAATTGACCTGCTTCCAGTAATTTGAATTATGAATGGAGAAAAATCCCGGTTTTCCGAAATTAGAAATTTCATAATGTATGAAACCTGCCTCCGATGCTTTTTCCACCAGAAGGTTGAATTGAAGACTGCTTTCCTCCTCATCTATTTCAGAAAGCAACCCTTTTTCCATCATTTTGCCAAAAAGGGTCCCCGGTTCAATGGTCAGATGATACGCCGACAGATGCCTGATATTGAATCTGAAACTGAAATCAAGATTTGAAAGCCATGCTGAGGAAGTCATCCCGGGTATTCCGTATATGAGGTCAATTCCCACATTTTCATAACCGGCAGAGAAAATATCCTCAAGGGCTCTTGCAGCCTGTGATGATGTATGCCGCCTGTTCATGAATTTCAGGTCCTCATCCTTCCATGACTGTATCCCGACGCTGATCCTGTTTACCTGTGTTTCCTTTAGTTGATCAAGATATTCCCTGGTAACATCATCGGGATTGATTTCAACAGTAATCTCACTGTCGTTCCCGACATCGTAAATCCTGAAGATCCCGTTGAGAATGACCTTCAGGGCTGAAGCAGGAAGAACAGACGGAGTGCCGCCGCCAATATAGATTGTTGATATCTTCTGGCTGCCTGTATATTCCCTTCGCAACTCAGCTTCTTTTAAAAGGGCACCGACGAAAGGCTGCACATCCCGGGGCGCAATAATATGGTAGAAATCACAATATGCACAGAGAGTCCTGCAAAAAGGTATATGAATATAAATACCCGCCATTATAAATGGATGAAACATTTAAAATTATAAAGAAAATATCATTCTATTATATAAATTTGCCCCAAACTGATAAAATGATCTATAAGAACAAATTCTCAATCCTGGTTTCTCTTTTAATTCTGTATCTGAGCCTGGCAAGTGCAAAAACCTTTGAGAAGGCAGGACTTTTTGATATACCATATCTTGATAAATTTGTTCATTTCGGTCTGTATTTCCTGTTCATGGGCGTCATTATTCTTGAACACCGATATCTTTTTTTCAATACGCGTCAGATAATTATTGTGGCCTTAATCCCCATATTCTTTGGGGGGCTCATGGAACTGGCCCAGGCCGGCTTTACCGATACAAGAAAAGCAGATGTACTTGATATAATGTTCAACACGGCAGGAACCGCTTCTGCAGTCTGCATTTGGCTGTTCATAGAGCCATTTTACAAAAGATAATTCAAAGCAGCACTTTTTTGGAGTCTGTTGCCGATTCGGCAAGCTCGGCGAGAGTTTTTGTCCTGAATAATTTCAGAAGGTCTTTCCTTATGTTTTCAAAGTCGTCATGAACTGCACATTCCTTCCTTCCTTTCTTTACCGATTTGCAAGTTCCTTCATGGATGATGCAGTTTTTAAAAAGATCTTCTCCGTCGATGATCTTCACTATATCATACAGCGTTAATGATTCAGGTTTCTTTACAAGAGAAAATCCGCCATTCGGACCCTTCACCGAGTTAAGAACTTTATGTCTTGCAAGCTGTTGCATTATCTTTGCAAGGAAAGGAGTGGGAAGATCAAGATCATGCGAAATTTCCTTTATTCCTATGCTCGCCTTTTCAGAATGATGCTTTGCTAGGTAAATCATCGCCCTGATACCGTATTTACATGAATTTGACAACATTTCAGTAAAGCTTTAACGGAATCTTATTTATTCTTCTCTCATGCCTTCCTCCCTCAAATTCCGTTTCAATAAATGTCTTTACAATGAGATATGCTTCCGATTCATTAATGAACCTGGCGGGAAGAGCACAAATATTTGCATCATTGTGTTGACGTGCCAGTCTGGTGATCTCTTCATTCCAGCACAACGCACTTCTTATACCCTGGTATTTGTTTACAGTCATGTTAATCCCGTTGCCCGTGCCGCATATGGAAATGCCAAGATCATATTCACCTTCCGAAACCGCCCTGGCCAGAGGATGCCCGAAATCAGGATAATCGTCGGCAGATTCATATTTATCAGGTCCAAGGTCTTTCAGATCAACATTGTTCCTGACAAGGTATTTTACAATTTTTTCCTTAAGAAAATAACCTGCATGATCTGAGGCTATTGCAATTTTTTTCCCGTTATGCCGCATGATATTCTGTCTGTCATAATTATTTACAAATTAATACAATTGATTGCTTATAAGAAAACAATAAACGCTACTTTTCTGTTTTCTGATGTAATGTAAATATTTTGTGGAAAAGTCCCGGTTGAAAGATTAAAAGTCGGGTTTTATTAACAAATCGAAGTTTTATGATGCCTCAGGAATGCTTCAAACAGTATTTTTAAATAGATGTTCCTTACATTTTAACTCTATATGAACACAAAAAAGCATTTGCAGTTTAATAAGTACCTATCAGTATCTCCTTTTCAACAACTGTTAATTTCTTTGTTAAATTCCTGATTCTCAAAAATGGTATATTTTTTGAGCTGTTGAAAAATTGTTTGCCTGATAACAATTATGTAATTTGAAAGAAAAATCTGATTATTGTTTCAACATAATTAACAGCACATATAAAACATCATAAAAAATTTAAATTTTCTTAGTTAATAATATTGGAAACTTCACGATTGTTGAAAAGCTGATAATGTAATAAGGATTAGTAATTTTGAAAAATAAAACAAAATGATCCTGAATCTGGAAAATAAACTTTTAGAGGGCAAAAGTAATGACTGAGGACCTGAAGAATATTTCTGAGGAGATAAAAAGGCTTAAAAAGCAAAAGAATGCCGTAATTCTGGCGCATTATTACCAGACAGGAGAAATACAGGATATTGCGGATTTCGTTGGCGACAGCCTTGCTCTTTCCCAAAAAGCTAGATCGGCCGATTCTGATATAATACTTTTTGCCGGTGTCAGATTTATGGCTGAAACTGCGAAAATACTATCGCCTTCAAAAAAGGTGTTACTTCCCGATATGGATGCAGGATGTTCTCTTGCCGACTCCTGCAGGGCTGATGATTTCAAAAGGTTCATTGATGATAATCCGGGCAGGACAGTGGTGACATATGTCAATACAAACATTGATATAAAAGTACTGTCGGATATAATATGTACTTCATCAAATGCTGAACAGATAATTGAATCGATTCCCCGCGAAGAAAAGATAATATTCGCACCCGACAGGAACCTGGGAAACTATTTAATAAATAAAACCGGACGAGATATTAAAGTATGGAACGGAGCCTGTCATGTTCATGAGGAAATTTCACTTGAAGCCATACTTGATCTTAAAAGGAAACATCCTGAAGCAAAGGTTATTGTTCATCCTGAATGTGAATTACCGGTAAGAATGATTGCCGACTATACCGGCTCGACTTCTGCGCTGCTGCAGTTTACAAAAAAAGATCATTCGAAAGTGTATATTGTTGGAACAGAACCGGGAATAATACACCAGATGAAAAAGTCAAACCCTGCAAAAGAGTATATTCCGGCCCCGCCAAAGGATTCAACATGCGGATGCAGTGAATGCAACTTTATGAAACTTGTAACCATTGAAAAGATATATAACTGTCTCAGGAATGAACAGCCTGAAATACTTATAGATGCTGACATACTTGCCAGGGCTGCGAAACCAATAGAAAGGATGATGGAAATATCCGAAAAATCAGGTCTTTAATTATGAAAAAGGTATTAAGCTCTATTGCTATTCTATTCTTGGCTGTCATTGCGTCAGGACAGTCGGCCGGGAACAATCAGGATGGTTACCAGATATTCAGGTATCCCAACGGAACAATTTCAAGTGAAGGAAAATTCAGAAACGGAAAACCTGATGGTTTCTGGAAAAGTTATTTTGTGACAGGTGTAAAGAAATCGGAAGGACGATATACGAATTTCCAGCTTGACAGTGTGTGGGTGTTTTATGACCAGGCCGGCGATACAATAGAGAAAATAAATTACCTCTTTGGAAAAAGAAACGGTTATTCATTCAAATACAGGAAAGATCCTTTTGAGGGCATCTATATTTATTCAAAAGAATTGTTTGCCGGCGACAGGCGCGAAGGAACAGCATATTTCTATTTTCCCGACGGAAAAATTCAGCAGACCATTTCATACGCGAACGGAAAGAAAGAAGGCCTTTCAAAAGAATATGACAAAAATGGAAATATAATTACTCTTCTTGAATATAACAACGATTTTCTGATCAGTCGTGAACGGATAAACCGCATTGATAATAAAGGCCTTAAACAGGGAGTCTGGAAAGAATTTTATCCCGGGGGAAGCGTAAAATCAGAAAAAAGCTATAAGGATGATATGCTTCACGGATACTATAAGGAATATGATAACCGGGGAATATTAGTGATGACAATGCTGTATGAAAACGGATCAGTGGTAAAGTCGAAAGTTGAGGATCAGCCAGATATTGAAATAGAAAACAGATATGACCAGAATAATAAGCTTGTTTACAGCGGGCCGTTCAGAAATAAGGTACCTGTTGGTGTGCACAGGGAATACAATGCTGAAGGAAAAGTCATAAATTCCTATGTCTATAATGACAACGGCCTTCTTCTGTCACAGGGAATCGTTGATGAAGCAGGAAGGTACAACGGTAAATGGAAGGATCTGTATCCTGATGGAAAAACCCAGGCTGAAGGACAGTATACTGACAGCAGGAGAACGGGCCTCTGGAAATTCTATAGTCCTGCCGGAAAACTTGAACAGACAGGAGCTTATAATAATGGTCGTCCCGACGGATTGTGGACATGGTATTATGATGACGGATCAGTGCTCAGGGAAGAAGAGTATTTCCAGGGTCAGCGCGATGGAATATTTACAGAATATTCTCGTGCAGGAGAGATTATAGCAAAAGGACAATATACTGACGGAGAGAAAAACGGCGAGTGGAAATATAAGTCGGGAGACAATACTGAGGAAGGAAAATACATAGTCGGACTACGCGACGGACTGTGGAAATCATATTATCCCGACGGAAAGATCCGGTTCAAGGGAAATTACATTCAGGGAAATCCCGACGGACAGCTTACATTTTATTATGAAAACGGACGTCCGAAAGAGGAACAGTTTTACAGAATGGGAATAAGGCAGAAAACCTGGAAGAAATATGATGAGGAAGGAATCATAATACTTTCAATAACATATAAAGATGATGTGGAAACAAGTATTAACGGGGTAAAAATCAATCTTCCTGAAAACAACGTTAAACTTGTTAAATAGCAGTCAGATACTACGTTAAAAAATATTGACCCGTCAGATAAAAAGATATTGGAGAAAATATGGGAGAGGATTTCAACATCAGAAAGGATAATATTGCTAACGGTGACAGGGAATTTGAAAAGCAGCTTAGACCTCTTTCATTCAGTGACTTCAAGGGGCAGAAACAGATTATTGACAATCTGACGGTTTTTGTTACTGCGGCAAGAAAAAGAAAAGAATCACTCGATCATGTACTTCTTCACGGACCTCCCGGACTGGGAAAGACAACTCTTGCAGCAATAATAGCAAATGAGCTGAAGGTCAACCTAAAAGTCACATCGGGGCCAGTGCTCGATAAACCGGGTGACCTTGCGGGTCTTCTGACAAATTTGGAAGAAGGAGATGTTCTTTTCATTGATGAAATACACAGGCTGAGCCCTGTTGTTGAGGAATATCTCTATTCCGCAATGGAGGATTTCCAGATCGATATAATGCTCGACAAAGGACCGAGTGCAAGGTCGGTGCAGATAGGCCTCAATAATTTCACGCTTATTGGCGCCACCACCAGGTCGGGCCTTCTGACCAGCCCTTTAAGGGCAAGATTCGGTATTACATTTCATCTCGAATATTATGATCATGAGATACTGACGGGAATAGTAAAGCGATCGGCCGGGATCCTCAATGTGAAAATCGACGAAGATGCAGCTGTGGAAATAGCAGGAAGAAGCCGTGGGACGCCACGTATAGCAAATGCGCTTTTGCGAAGGATAAGAGACTTTGCCCAGGTGAAGGGGTCGGGGAATATCGACCTGGCCATTACCAGGTACGGGCTTAAAGCTCTTAATATCGACCAGCACGGGCTTGATGAAATGGATAACAGGATTCTGACAGTAATTATTGACAAATTCTCGGGAGGCCCGGTAGGATTGAATACAATATCAACTGCAGTGGGAGAGGAGAGCGGTACCATTGAAGAAGTATATGAACCATTCCTTATCAAGGAGGGATATCTCAAACGTACACCCAGGGGAAGGGAGGCAACTGAACATGCATACCGGCACCTCGGACGTCAGCCGGGCCGCGATATGAATGGAAGTCTTTTTTAATTTCTTGCCATCACATTGCTAATCTTTTCCAGTCCTTTAGTGTTTAAAATCCTGATTTTTCTGCCGCTGAGCTCAACAAGCCGGTCGGCCTTGAATTCTGAAAGAAGCCTTATAACTGATTCTGTTGCCGTACCTACAATATTTGAAAGTTCTTCCCTTGTAAGCGAAATCTTCAGATAATTCTGATCGTCAAGGCCGAAATCGTTAACGAGAAGAAGCAATATTTCTGCAAGCCTTTCCCGTACGGTTTTTTGTGCAATGTCAGTAATAAAGGAATTGGCTTCTCCAAGTTCATGGCATGCCAGTTTAAGAAGGTCAAGGGCAAATGATGAATTGGTTTTGATTAGGGAAACCAATATCTCAGAAGGAATAAAACAAACCTGGCAATCCTCAATGACTTTGGCTGAAGTACATGCCACCTCATTGCTGAGGACACTCCTGTATGCTATAATTTCACCAGGTTTGGCAAATCTGATTATCTGCTCCTTGCCGTCAAACCCCGTCTTGTAAACCTTGATAATCCCGCTGTGGATGCAGTAAAATCCGCTGATCCTGTTTCCTTCCTGATACAGGATATCACCGCGACTGTATTGCCTGAAATCCTTTTCAAAGTTGACCATTTCAACTTCATCAGGAGAAAGACTTCTAAAAAGGGAGCCTGTTTCCAGTGCGCATTTCTCACATAAAGGAACATGAAAATCATGCTGTTTCATATACTCATCCTGTAATTGTAATGTCTATGTAATAACAATAACGCTTTTTTTATGTTCAAAAACATCAGAATGCCGACCTGAACTGCTCAAGAAAACGAATATCATTTTCAAAATAGAGACGAAGGTCATTTACCTGATATTTCAGCATAGCGGCACGTTCTATACCCATTCCGAAAGCAAATCCGGTATATTTTTTACTGTCGATATTGCAGGCTTCAAGCACATTGGGATGCACCATTCCGCAGCCAAGGACCTCAAGCCAGCCTGTATATTTACATACATTACAGCCTTTTCCTCCGCAGAGGTTGCAACTTACATCCATTTCTGCAGAAGGTTCGGTGAAAGGAAAATAGGAGGGACGAAGCCTTATCCTGATGTCTTTGCCATATAGTTCCCTTGCGAAATAAAGCAGTGTCTGCTTCAGATCGGCAAAGGATACATTCTCATCAATATAAAGACCCTCTATCTGATGGAAAATACAATGAGCCCTGGCTGAAATTGCCTCGTTCCTGAACACTCTTCCGGGAGAAATGGTCCTTATCGGGGGTTTTTGCTTTTCCATTACCCTGACCTGAACGGAAGATGTGTGGGTACGTAAAAGGATATCATCAGGATTTGAGTCCTCAACAGAATTCCTGAAAATATAAAACGTATCCTGCATATCCCTTGCAGGATGTTCTGGTGCAAAATTCAGCTTTGAAAAGACATGGTTGTCATCTTCTATTTCAGGGCCTTCTGAAACAACGAAGCCGATCCTTGAGAAGATGTCGATTATTTCTCTTCTGACTATTGAAATAGGATGGCGCGAGCCTGACGGAAAGGGATATGCAGGTCTTGTAAGATCGCTTAACCCAGATCTGTCTTCGGAACAACTTATTTTACCCTTGTAGGAATTGTATTTTTCCTGTGCATTTTGCTTCAGCTCATTGAGCTTCTGGCCAACCTCTCTTTTAAGGTCGGCTGGAATATTCCTGAATTCATCAAACAGTTCGCTTATAATTCCTTTTTTACTTAGATATTTTAAACGGAATGCCTCAAGTTCGTCCGTATCCCTGATTTCAGAAGCTGTTATTTCGCCGGTAAGATTTTTGATTTTTTCGAGCATTTTATTTTATTTTATTTCCGGAAATGTTTATCTTACAATTTTAATTTTCAATATTTTAACATCGGTAACTGGTTTATCCGATGCATCTGTTGGCACAGACGCAATTTTATCAACAACATCGAGGCCTTCAGTGACTTCACCGAAAACAGTGTATGTTCCATCGAGACGTGGAACACCACCCCTTGTTTTATACTCATTTACCTGTTCGTCAGTGAATTTAAAATCACCCTGTGTGGTAAGGTAGTCGAACATTTTAAGTGAGGCCTTCTCCTGTATTTCACTGTCCTGAAGGGGAGTGCCGGAACGTTTTGCACTGTCGGCGATTTCCCTTATAAGCCTGCTGAAAATAATCTGTTTCAGGTTGCTGTTTATACGTTCAGCGGCTGAATTTATCTCCTGATCAGTATATCTTTTACCCTGAACAATATAAAACTGTGTACCGGAAGAACGCATTTCGGGATTTACATCATTCCCTTCACGTGCAGCGGCAAGAGCTCCTTTCTTATGATAGTATTCCTTTCGTATCTCAGCAGGTATTGTATAAGCAGCCAAAGAATCAGACTCGGTTTTGGTCAATCCTGAACGGGTAAGCGGATCCCCCGCCTGTATCATGAAATCTTTTATGACACGATGAAAGGAAATCCCATCATAATACCCCATGTTAACAAGCCTGATAAAATTGTCACGGTGGAGAGGTGTTCCATCATACAGTATGATGGTTATATCACCTGCCGTAGTCTTTATCAGCACTTTTGTATTGTCATTGCCGCCCGGAGCATCACATGAAATAAGGAAGAGTAGAAATGCCAGCGGTAAAAAACGTTTTAAAGCGGTGTTCATGAAAACAGAAATTTGGTTAATAACGTTCTGCAAATCTGAGGGCAAAGATATTTAACTTTGGACGATACTTGAAAAAATCAGCTCAAAATTCAAACATTGGAGAAACTTATTGTATAAGTGCAGGATTGCCCCATTAAAACTATATTTGCCGTCGGATTTATCAAATGAAAGAAGTCAGAAAACTAGCGGGTCAGACATTAATATATGGTCTGGGAACCATTATCCCACGATTTTTGAATTATGCCGTTATGACCCCTTTCTATACCAGGATATTTTACAAGGAGCTGGGTCAATATGGTATTATTACCGAATTGTACGCATGGATGGCCATTCTGCTTGTAATTCTCACCTATGGGATGGAAACCGGTTATTTCAGGTTTGCTCAGAAAAGTGAGGATGAGGAAAAGGTTTACAGCACGACGCTTATTAGCCTTATAATATCTTCATTTCTTTTCCTTTTGATTGTGAATATTTTCATAGAACCGGTTTCTTCTTTTATGAAATATAAAAATCATCAGGATTACATCAGAATGTTTGCAGGAATAGTTGCAATCGATGCTTTCAACGCAATTCCCTTTGTAAAATTAAGGAAAGAAAACCGCCCCCTGGTATTCAGCACGATTAAAATCATGAATGTGGTAATTACCATATTGATGGTCATTTTTTTCCTGAAAATTGCACCGGGAATATGGGAAAAAAGTACAGGCTGGTTCCATCAGGTATATAATCCGGATTACAAAGTTGGTTATGTTTTTCTTGCAAACCTTATCTCAAGCATATGTACATTACTGATGCTACTTCCGTTTATTTTGGGAATTAAACTGAAGTTTGACCCTGCATTATGGTACAGGATGCTTGCATATTCATTCCCCCTTCTGCTTGCGGGGCTTAGTGGTACCATAAACGACGTTCTTGATAAAGTAATACTCAGGCGCATTATCGGAGAAGCAGATGGCCCGGCTGTTGTGGGGATATATGGAGCAGGATATAAAATCGGAGTTCTGATGGCTCTGTTTATCCAGATGTTCAGGTTTGCTGCCGAACCTTTTTTCTTTGAGAGGGCAAAGCACGCTGATGCGAAGAAAACATATTCGGAAGTGATGAAGTATTTCATTCTGGCAATGCTTGTAGTATATCTTGTTATCAATTTATATATATCGGGATTTCAATACATTATTGCATATACTTACCGCGAGGCCATAATTGTTGTGCCGATTATAAGCATGGCTTACCTCTTCTATGGAATTTATATTAATCACAGCATATGGTATAAGTTGAATAATATGACCATTTTTGCTGTTTACATCACTTTTGCGGGTGCGCTGGTAACTGTAATTATAAATGTCCTTTTTATTCCTTCATACGGTTATATGGCTTCGGCATGGGCTCATATGGCGTCTTACGGAACCATGATTATACTCTCATTTATATTTGCAGAAAAAAGGTATAAGGTAAATTACAATATGAGACAATATATCCCATATTTTCTGATGGCAACAGGAATGGTTATTTTCGGACGTTATTTCAAATATCCGGGTCTGGCATCAGAATTGATAATAAATACTGTGTTTTTACTTCTTTTTATCGGATACGCGCAATACAAGGATAAACTGGTAACAGTGTTTTTCAGTAAAAAAGAGAAATGAAAATAAGAATAGTAAACAAGTCAAAGCATAAACTGCCGGAGTACGCAACAGAACATTCCGCCGGTATGGACATAAGGGCAAATATAGATGAGGATATTATTCTCGAACCGATGAAAAGAGTACTTGTTAAGACAGGTCTTTATGTTGAAATACCGGTCGGTTTTGAAGCACAGATAAGGCCCAGGAGCGGTCTGGCAATTAAAAAGGGAGTAACTGTCCTGAATTCACCTGGAACAATTGATGCTGATTACCGGGGAGAGATATGCATAATACTTATTAATCTTTCAGAGAAAAATTTTGTTATAAAAGACGGGGAGAGAATATGCCAGATGGTAATTGCGCGCCATGAGAAGGCAGAATGGGTACAGGTTGAGGAACTTGTTCAGACTGAAAGGGGCGATGGTGGTTTCGGACATACAGGAAAGGAATGATCATGAGTAGAAAAGTATTTATTATCTTGTTATTTTCAGCAGCAATCGTACTTGAGGGATCCTGCACCAGAAAAATGGTTCCTCGACTCATGCAGGGTAGGGAATATAATGTTGCCGGTTACAATAATCTTTATGTTGAGGCTGTAAAGCAAAAGCTTCTTGGAAACATTGGAAACGCGCTGGAATGTTTTGAAAAATGTATCGACATAAATCCCATGAGCGATGCTTCGTATTATCAGATGGCTCAGATCATGATTAGCAGGGGGGATCTTAACAACGGAAAGAAATTCCTGAGAAAGGCTTGTGAAATATCTCCAGGAAATCTTTGGTATAACATGCTGCTGGCAGGAATATACCACCAGGAAAACAATCTTGACAGCACGATAGTATGCTATGAAAGGGCGGTAAAAGGAAACCCCGGGAAGGACGAGCTTTTAATTTCTCTTGCAGGTCTGTACACCGAGAAGAAAGAGTTTGGAAAAGCGCGTGGCATACTGAATGATTTTGATGAAAAATTCGGGGTTAACGAAAAGACATCAGTTACTCTTGTTGAAACACTTCTTGCCGAAGGGAAAAAGAAGGAAGCGCTTCAGAAGGTACAACAATTGCTCGAAGGAAATCCTGATGATATTATTCTTAATGGATATCTGGCGGAAATATATGGAAGTGAAGGAAATAATGAAAAGGCCAGGGAAGTTTACAGCAATCTTGTTAAAAGAAATCCCAATAATCCCGGAATCCAATTATCACTTGTTCGATTCCTGATTAAAGATAAGAGTTTCGGAGAACTTTTCGATCTTCTTAACATAGTTGTGCTTAATGATAAAATTGCAAGAGAAGAAAAGGTATCTCTTTTTTCGGAACTTATTGAAATTCCTGAGGTAATTCAAAGCTACGGTCAGAGTATGGAGCTTGCATTAATGCTTCTTGAAGCTCAGTATAAGGATGATGGGATTATTGTTCTTCTCAGGCCTGAATTTCTTCAAAGTCAAAAGAAAAGCAGGGAAGCAGCTGCGCGACTTGAAGAAATCATAAGATCATACCCGGAAAACTATTTTGCATGGGAACGTTTGTTGTTTATGTACCTTGAACTGCGCGACTTTAAAAATCTGGAACAAAGGGGGCGGGAATGTGCAACAAAGTTCAACCGTTCCGTTACTGCAAAGATGCTCTATGCAAACGCGGCCCTCGAAAATGGAAATTACAATGTAGCTCTTGATGAGTTGAGAAAAGCGGATATTCTGGCCGGTGACAATAAAGAGATCAGGCTGCAGATAATTCTTTTAAGGGCCGATCTGTATTACAGGATGAAGAGTTATGATGAAGCTTTTAAAGCTTATGATGAGGCTCTTAAAATAAACAACAATGACCTTACGGTAATGAATAATTACGCATATTATCTTGCTGAACAGGGAATAAATCTGAAAGACGCCGAGAAAATGGCGAAGATCGTTATCGAAAAGGATAAGAACAACAATACTTTTCTTGATACCTATGCGTGGGTCCTTTTTAAGAGAGGCAAGGCCAGGGAGGCAGCTAGAATAATGGAAAGGATACTTGCTTCAGATGAAAACAATGATGCGGAATATTATGAGCATTATGGATTTATTCTTAAAAAGATTGGCAGGTGCGGCGATGCTGTAAAAAGCTGGGAAAAGGCTGTATTACTCGATTCTGCAAAAAGTGAACTGAAAAATGAGATATTAAAGTGCGGAAAATAATCCTGATATCAGTCTTAATGGCAATTATGTCGCTGAGCTGCTCGGTAAGCAAAAGGAGAAAAACTGAGTATGGTCCGTCTTATGAATCAAAAACAGGCAGCTATGCTCTTAAAGAAATTTTGAAAAACAATCTTTCAAATGGTAATTTTTATATACAGAGGGCAGATGTAAGACTGACACAGGAAAATGTATCCGTAAATTTTAACGCTTCGATAAAGTTCAGAATGCCTGATTCAATGCTTGTCAGTGTAAAGACAAAGACCGGCCTGGAGGCTGGAAGGGCATTGATAACAGGAGACACAATCATTATAAACGACAGGATAAATAAAACTGTCATAATTGGTGATGCAAAAAGCATAAGCAGGAAGTATGGCATTGATCCTGACTATATCTTTGTGCTTCTGGGTGATCTTATAATAAATGAGAGTGAAACGATCCGGAATATTGATTGTTCAAAGGGTATGACTCTCCCCAGGCTGCAAATCAGCAATAATAAGATTGAATATACAATAGATTGCAGCAAAGGTAAGATAGTGAAGGCTTTCTTTGAAGGCGACATAAGAAGTGGAAATATAATAATTAATTACAGTGATTTCCTTTCAGTCGGAAGTACAAGGTTCCCCGAAAGAATAGAAATTAGTGATGACCTGAAAAATGTAAGCATACTGATAGTAATTAAGAAAATTGATATGCAATGGGAAGGTCCCCTGAAACTCGTTACAGGTTCAGGATACAAAACTGTAAGAATCAAATGAGAAGATTTCTGTCATCAGTATTTTTGCTGGTTGCTTCATTCTGTTTTCTGGCCGGACAGTCACGCAAGGATCTTGAAGAGGAGAGAAGAAAAACTCTTGAAGAGATTTCTTACATGGATAACCTTTTAACCCAGACCGCAAGGGAGAAAAAGGAAAGTTTGAATGAACTAAAAATTATAGGAAGAAAATTGAATTTGCGTGAATCTGTTTTAAAAAGTATGCAGGCTGAAATATTGTTGTTAAACGGAAGGATTGAACTGAATAACATTGCCATCGAAATGATGGAAGCCGACCTTAAAATACTCAGGCGTGATTATCAGAATGCAGTAGTCAGTTCATTCCGTACCTCAAAAGGAACGTCTAAAGTTGCATATATTCTGTCTGCAAAAGATTTTAACCAGGGATACAAAAGAGTGAAATATCTTCAGCAGATCACAAAAATGAGACGACAGGAGACGGAACTGATACAGGAATTGAAAACTGAGATAGAGGTCTCAAAGAGAAAGATGGAAGAAGATCTGGCTAATATTTCAGTATTGAGATCTAAAGAGGAGCAACAACGAAATCTGCTGAAAAATGAGCAGGACAGGAAGCAAAAAATTGTAAGCAATCTGAGTAATAAGGAACGGCAGCTTCAAAGGGACCTTGAAGAAAAGAAACGGATAGCAAGAAAGATAGAATCGGAAATTTCTAAGCTTATAGCTGAGGAGAGGAAGAAGGCTCCCGCGTCGGAGCTGACACCCGAGCAAAAGCTCATAAGCGATAATTTCTATGAGAACAAGGGAAGGCTTCCATGGCCTGTTGAAAAAGGTGTTATAACCAGCCATTTTGGTATACATAATCATCCTGTTCTGAAATATGTAATGGAAAACAACAATGACATAGAAATTACAAATTCCGGCGAAACACCGGTAAGAAGCGTTTTCAAAGGAACCGTGGCCAGAGTTTTCTCCATCCAGGGAGCCAACATGTCGATAATTATAAAACATGGAAGATATTATACGGTTTATTCAAATCTTGTGAATGTTACTGTGAAGGCAGGAGATAAGGTTGATACAAAACAGCTTCTGGGATATGTTTATAATGACAGGGACAAGGGAAATGAAGCTGTGCTGAAATTTATGATAACGGAAGAAAAAGTAAATTTGGATCCGGAATTGTGGATTTCGAAAAAAAATTAGAAATTGCATAACTTTTCAGGTTTATCTGAAAATGGCATAATAATGTCGAAAATGTACAAAAGACTTAAAATTGAGTCAAGAATAGCAAACCTGAGAATCATTGAGAATGCTATTGATGAAATTACAGGAGCTGTTGGGGTAAAGCAGGACGATTATGGTAAAATTATGGTTGCAGCGCTCGAAGCTGTAAATAATGCCATAACACATGGAAATAAATCCGATCCGCAAAAACTTGTGGACGTTGAAATTGCTTTTAAAGACAATGATATTACCATAACTGTTACTGATGAGGGAAATGGTTTCAGTCCCGAAAAAATTCCTGACCCCACTTTGCCTGAAAATATTGAGGAGTTAAGCGGCCGGGGAGTATTCCTTATGTCAAAGCTTGCTGATTCTATCAAGTTTAATGAAAAGGGGAACAGTGTAACAATGAGTTTCAAGGAGGTCATTAATTGAGTATAAGTATTTTCTATGACAAAATAAATTTCAGGTTACGCGGATCGGGAGAAATAAAGAAATTTCTGGAAAAGGTCATCATGGAGGAAAATAAAGTCCCGGGTGACCTTAATTTTATTTTTACTGACGACAAGACACTACTTGAAATTAACAGGCAATTCCTTGGCCATGATTATTTCACTGATGTTATTTCTTTTGATTATAGTGAGAAAAATTTAATTAACGGGGAGGTTTACCTGAGCATTGAAACGATATATGAAAATGCACGACGATTTAATGTTCCAAAGTATCAGGAAGTGATCAGGGTTATGATTCACGGGGTTCTGCATTTGTGCGGTTACCACGATGATAATGAGGAAAACAGAAAGGTTATGCATGGTATTCAGGAGGAAAAAATAAAAAGGTTCTTAGCGAAGGAATAGATGGATTTCAGTTATGATATTATTGTTGTTGGAGGTGGCCACGCAGGGTGTGAAGCAGCTCATGCTGCGGCAAAAATGGGATCAAGAACTCTTCTGATTACAATGGATATGACAAAACTGGCCCAGATGTCATGCAATCCGGCAATGGGTGGCATTGCAAAGGGCCAGATAATCAGGGAAATAGATGCACTTGGAGGGGGAAGCGGAATTGTCACCGACCGTAGTATGATACAATTCAGGATGCTGAACCGATCGAAGGGCCCGGCAATGTGGAGTCCACGCGCACAATGCGACAGGCAGAGGTTCAGTATCGAATGGAGAAAGGTGCTGGAGAATACTGAAAACCTTTTCATATGGCAGGAGCAGGCAAAATCTCTCATTATTGATGCAAAAATTGTGAAAGGTGTCGAAACTGCCTTCGGTACAAGATTCTATTCAAAAGCCGTAATTCTTACAAACGGAACATTCCTGAATGGTCTTATGCATGTCGGTTTCAGGAATATTAAAGGCGGAAGATCAGGAGAGCAGGCATCCGTTGGTTTAAGCGACCAGTTACGGGAACTTGGGTTCATCGTTGACAGGCTTAAAACAGGAACCAGCGCAAGGATCGACGGGAGGACAATCGATTTTTCAGTTATGACCGAGCAAAAGGGTGACGAGGAAGGAAGGACTTTTTCATATATGTCAGGCCGGTCATTGATAAGTGATCAGATGAGTTGTTATATTACTCATACGAACGAAGAAGTTCATGAAGAGCTTAGAAAAGGACTGGAATACAGCCCCCTGTTCAAGGGTATGATAAAAGGCAGGGGACCAAGATATTGCCCGAGCATTGAGGATAAGATTGTAACATTTAAGGAAAGGGATGCTCATCAGCTATTTATTGAACCGGAAGGCCGTGAGACTATTGAATACTATATAAACGGATTTTCAAGCAGTCTGCCTCTCGACGTACAGCTGAGAGCACTGAGAAAAGTCAGGGGGCTGGAGAATGTGGAAATTTTCAGGCCGGGCTATGCAATAGAATATGATTTTTTCCAGCCGACACAACTAAGGAACACACTTGAAACAAAGATGATCAGGGGCCTCTATTTCGCGGGTCAGATTAACGGAACGACTGGCTACGAGGAAGCCGCAGCGCAAGGACTGATGGCAGGCATTAATGCAGTGCTGAAGATCAGGGGAGATAATGAATTTGTTATGGGAAGAGATGAATCTTATATTGGAGTTCTGATAGATGATCTCGTGACAAAGGGTGTTGACGAACCATACAGGATGTTTACGGCAAGAGCTGAATACAGGGTTTTGCTACGACAGGACAATGCTGATGAAAGATTGACAAGGAAGGGTTTTGAAATAGGGCTTGCCAGCAAGGAACGTATTATAGCCTTAAATAAAAAAGAAGAGAATATTAAGAATCTGATACGGTATCTGAAAGAAACAAGCGTTTCTCCTGAAAACATAAATGGATTTCTTGATTCTGTTGAGACAAACAGGATTGAACAAAGGGTGAGGGCAATTACAATTGCAGCAAGACCGCAGGTTAACCTCAGAGAATTTCTTAAAGAAATGGAAAAAGTTTCAATTCCTGCATTAAGGCCCGACTGCAATGATCTTGATGTAAACATGGATGAGATAATCGAATCTGCAGAAATAAGAGTGAAATATGAAGGATATATTCAAAGGGAAAAGATTGTGGCGGAAAAGATAAAGAGACTCGAAAAAGTAAGAATTCCCGAAGACATTGATTATTCAGAATTGTTGTCTATTTCCACAGAGGGAAGACAGAAGCTTGCAAAGATAAGGCCGGAAAACATTGGTCAGGCCGGCAGAATAAGCGGGGTGTCTCCTTCAGACATTAATATTCTTCTGATGTACCTGGGAAGATAATTGTTCCACGTGGAACATTTAAAAAATAAATTGCTCATTATTTACAATTAAATTGATTTGAAGTGATGATGCTTTATATACGCATCACGATCCGGCACTGAAGGGTCAGATTTTATCTTAAGTTTCAGATAATATGGAGGTGGCCTGATACTGTTGAATCAATTAATTATTCATCGAAAGTGCTTAAAAGCTGTACTAGGGAATATGGTGTAACCGGAAGTAACTAATGCTATGATAATATCAGGGAAACTTGTCGACATACACAAAAGAGAAATTTATCCGGCCAAAATTTGCATAAAAGGTAGTATAATATCTGAAATAATCCGTGTAAAGCATTGTGATGACCGATATATAATACCCGGGCTGGTTGATGCTCATATTCACATTGAAAGTTCGATGGTGACTCCGGGGTCATTTGCCGCTGCTGCTGTTTCACGTGGAACAACAGCAGTGGTGTCAGACCCGCATGAGATAGCCAATGTCATGGGAATCCGTGGCATCAGGTTCATGATAGAAGATTCAAAGAGAGTGCCTTTAAAATTCTGTTTCGGCGCACCATCGTGCGTCCCGGCAACACCATTTGAATCTTCCGGCTCAGTGTTAAATGCAGATGCGGTGGAGGAGCTGCTGTCAACGGATGACATACATTATCTTGCTGAGATGATGAACTATCCCGGAGTTATTCTCGCTGACAGGGAAGTTATGAAAAAGATTGAGGCTGCAGGCAGGCTTCACAAGCCTGTTGATGGCCATGCCCCGGGCCTGACCGGCGTGCCATTGCGCAAGTATATAACTGCAGGGATCTCAACCGACCATGAATGCACTTCTGCCGCAGAAGCGAGGGAAAAAATAGCGCTGGGCATGAAGATACTTATCAGGGAAGGGAGCGCCGCGAAAAACCTTGATGTCCTGAAGGAACTTTTTAAAAGTAATCCTGAAATGCTTATGTTGTGTAGCGATGATCTGCATCCTGAAATGCTTGTCAAACAACATATCAATGCTTTGGTGGCCAGGCTGGTTTCAGACGGGTACAATGTTTTCGACGTGATAAGAAGCTGCACCATAAACCCGGCGCAACATTACAATCTCAGCACAGGTTTGCTGCTTCCTGGCGATCCCGCTGATCTTGTTGTTGTAGATAACCCGGTGGGGATGAACGTTGAGGAAACCTGGATCGATGGGAAAAAGGTATTTGAACATGGAAAGGTTCTGTTTGATGGCATGAATGCTGCCCCTCTAAACAATTTCAGCTGCACTCCCGTCAATGCTTCACAGATTGAAGTTAAAGCAAAGGGCAGGAAAATCAGAATAATTGAAGCATATGACGGAAATATCAATACGGGGCAGATAATATCAGAGATACCGGAAGGAAAGGAAGTAAGAACAGACATTGAATCAGATGTACTGAAAATAGTCGTGAAAGACAGGTATGAAGACAAACCGCCGGCTGTCGGTTTTATAAAGGGATTCGGACTTAAACGGGGCGCTTTCGCCTCTTCAGTCGCCCACGACAGCCATAATATAATATGCATCGGGACATCTGACGGTGACATTGTAAATGCAATAAACAAAGTAGTGGAAATGAAGGGCGGATTGGCTGTGGCCGACGGCAGGCTAATTGCATCACTTTCTCTGCCGGTTGCCGGGATAATGTCTGATGAACCGGTTGGCCGGGTCGCTCTTGAATATGAACGTCTTTACAAACTGGTTAACTCGATGGGAAGCAAAATGACAGCTCCGTTCATGACCCTTTCATTCATGGCTTTGCTGGTAATCCCGGAACTTAAACTGAGCGACAAAGGCCTTTTTGACAGCGTTGGATTCAGGTTCACAAATCTGTTCGCTGAATGATTATTATAATGACAGGTTAACTATGACGCTGTTGCACGACCATAGGAAAGTGACAGATCTGCTGCCCGAAAAACCTGGAGTATATCAGTTTATTGACTCAGGAGGGAGGATCATTTATATCGGAAAGGCAAAAAATCTTCGCAGGCGTGTCTCTTCCTATTTTTCAAAAAACCAATCGGGAAAGACAACAGTGATGCTCAGAAAGGCTGCAGAAATAAAACATATAGTCGTAGAAAGCGAATCCGACGCGCTTCTGCTCGAAAACAACCTCATAAAAAAACACCAGCCGCGATACAACATCCTGCTGAAAGATGATAAGACCTTCCCGAGGATCTGCATTAAAAAGGAACCTTTTCCCAGGGTATTCAGCACGCGTAACGTCATAAAGGATGGCTCGGCATATTTTGGCCCCTATACTTCGGGGCTGATGGTCAAGACCCTGATAACCCTCATAAGGCAGCTTTACAAATTGAGGACCTGCAACTATAGTCTTACACAGGCAAATATCTCGGCCAATAAATTCAAGGCATGTCTTGAATATCATATCGGCAACTGCAAGGCGCCGTGCATCGGTCTCCAGGATGAATCTGACTACAATGAATCCGTTGTCCAGATCCGGGATATCCTGAAGGGAAATATCCTTGCCGTAACAGGACGACTCAGGGAGAAGATGGCGGAATACTCTGCTTTGCTAAGGTTTGAAGAGGCCCAGATCCTTAAGGATAAGATCGAACTTCTTAACAGGTTCAGGAGTCGTTCGACAGTGGTGAGCAACAACATCAGAAATGTTGATGTGTTTGCTTTTACGGCAGACAACGAAAAGTGTTATGTCAACTACCTGAAAGTAGTTGAAGGCGCTGTGGTACAGACATTTACTCTTGAGATGAGATCAAAGGTCGATGAAGACCGGGAATCCCTTCTCGGATTTGCTATCACAGAAATAAGGCAAAGATATTCAAGCGATTCGCCTGAGATAATTGTTCCATTTAAACCTGATATCCGGTATGACAGGATACATTATACAATCCCCAAAATAGGAGAGAAGCTTAAACTGCTTCAGCTTGCTGAACGGAATGCCATTTACTATAAACATGAACAGAAGAAGAAGCTTCTGGAACACAAGCCTGAATCAAGATCGGGCAGAAACCTTGAAAAGGTAAGGAACGACCTTCATATGCCCTCTCTTCCTGTACATATAGAATGCTTCGACAATTCAAACATAATGGGAACCAACCCGGTTGCCGCATGCGTGGTCTTCCGGAACGGAAAGCCAAGCAAAAAAGATTACAGGCATTTCAACATAAAAACCGTTTCGGGCCCTGATGATTTTTCCTCAATGGAAGAGATTATTTTCAGAAGATACAGAAGGATGCTTGATGAGGGTCTGCCACTGCCTCAGCTTGTCGTCGTCGATGGCGGAAAGGGGCAGCTTTCATCAGCCATGAAAAGCATTGATAAGCTTAACCTCCGCGAAAAAATGACTGTGATAGGTATTGCCAAGAAACTGGAAGAGATCTATTTTCCAGGCGATTCTATTCCGATTTATCTCGATAAAAATTCCTACAGCCTGAAACTTATCCGGCAGCTGAGAGACGAGGCACACAGGTTTGGAATAAATTTCCACCGCCAGAAGCGTTCATCGGGAATGATAAAATCCGAGCTCGACAGTTTAAAGGGTATAGGGCCAAAAACCAAGGAAGTCCTTCTGCGGAAATTCGATTCTTTGGATCAGATCAGAAATGTCGCCCCCTCCGATCTCGAAAAGCTTGTCGGAAGGAGCAAGGCATCAATTCTGACAGAATATTTTAAAAAACAATCCTGAACTGCCTGTTCCACGTCTTATTCAAAAAAATGACGTAATTTATTGAAATTTAATACATTAATTGTTATTCTGTTAACAATTAACCCGGTGAGAATTGAATATTTGGGGAATTACCGGGGGAGGGGCAGGAATTTTCTGCTTCTGCGCGCTGTTTCATTTCTCCTTATCAGGGGGGGCAGAAGCCGGCAATAATAAAAGCCTCCTTTAAACAGAGATCTTAATGTCAAGTTTTTTCTCAAGGTCCGCAACGAATTTCGGAGATCCGTAAGTTAGCAGACCTCTCATGCCAACTTTTTCGGCAGCAACAACATTTTCCTCAATATCGTCGATGTAGAGTGACTCTTCGGGTTTCAGGGAATATTTATCCAGCAGGAGCCTGTAAATTCTGCAGTCAGGTTTTGAAAGTTTGACATCAGCTGAAATTATCCCTCCGTCGAAATATCTGAAAAAGTAATAATCATGGCTGACGATCTCAAAAATATCCATATGGAAGTTGGAAAGGTAAAATACCCTGAAACCCCGATTTTTTAATGCAGGAAGGAGTCTTACATTATCGTCAAGGGGAAACATTATATCGGCCCTTAATTTGAAAACAAGGGCTATTTCCTCGCGTCTGAGGGCCGATTTGGGAACAATGGAATCAATGGCTTCCTTTACAGTGATGTCTCCGTTGTCGAGTTTCTTCCATTCCTCACTTTGAAAAATGTCATGGATTATTGTGTTCCTTATGTTCGCCGGATAGTTAAGCTTTTTCAGGTACTCGGAAGGAATGAAACTTATCAGGACATTACCGAGATCAAAAACAATGTTCTTCACCATGTCAGTGGTTTTTCATGCTGATCGGCTGTCCTGTGGCTTCAAGCACATTCCACCACAGTTCACCTTCAACGTCGATCTTTTTCCTTTTAGCCACTGCCATCGGGATGGGGATCAGGGTGAATTCACTGTTCCAGTATCCCACAACAAAGTCAGTCTTTCCTGCCATGGCAGCGTGAACGGCATTCTGGGCCAGAAGGTTGCAGAACTTGCTGTCGTTGGCATTGGCCGGCGCACTCCTGATAATATAACTCGGGTCTATATACTTTATCGAATGTGGAAATCCTTTGGAATCAAATTCTTCTTTGATCTTTTCCTTCAGATAGATGCCAATATCCTTGTGTTTTATATTTCCTGAAGCATCTCTTTCGGCCTGTTCGTTCTCAAAGAATTCCTGTCCAGCTCCTTCGGCAACCACAATCACTGCATGGTGCCTTTCCTCGAGCCGTTTCATGAGTATCTTGAGAAAGCCGCGGGGGCCATAAAGGTCGAAAGGCACTTCTGGTATTAATACGAAGTTAACCTCCTGTATTGCAAGGGCCGCGCTGGCTGCAATGAACCCCGAATCTCTGCCCATCAGCTTTACAAGGGCTATCCCGTTATAAGCTCCATGAGCTTCATTATGTGCATTCCTGATAATGTCGTTGGCTATCGAAAACGCAGTTTCGAAACCGAAAGATTTCTGAATGAGGTCGATATCATTGTCAATTGTCTTCGGGATTCCGGCTACTGCTATTTTAAGCCTTCTTTTATCGATTTCCTGGAAAATTGCATGTGCTCCCCTGAGAGTTCCGTCGCCGCCAATACAGAAAAGCACATTAATGTTCAGGATCTCGAGAGTGTCAACCATTTGTTCAACGTCCTGGTTGCCTCTCGATGTGCCGAGGAATGTACCTCCCGACTGGTATATGTCGCTTACCATCGGAGCAGTAAGTTCCACAACAGGATGATTATACTTGGGAATAAGCCCTTCATACCCGTACTGGATGCCAAGGATGCGGGTAACTCCGTATCTGTAGACAAGCTGGTTCACCAGCGACCTGATCACGTTGTTGAAGCCGGGGCATAATCCGCCACAGGTCACTATTGCAACTTTTGTTTTCGCAGGCTCAAAAAATATTGTTTCTTTAGGGCCCGCCTTTTCAAACGAAATGGGTGTTTCCCCGCTTTCCTTGTACCTGAGAAAGTCATCGAGCCCAACTTCGTAAAGGATTCGTTCATTGTCGCCCACGAACTTGTAAACAGGACTATCTTCCCTTTGTGGCGTCCGAAGCGGAGAAACAACACTCCCCTTTCCTAAAGCAGTGACAATAAAATCCTCGTATTTCATGGCAAATGGATCTAAGTTTGAAATACAGTCTGGTTATAAATAACCTGTAAGTTAAAGGTTTTTTGTATCAGTTCGACTGGATAATTCTTTTGATACGTCCAACCGACCCGTTTTCAAGCATCACCTTGATGCCATGTGGATGCATAGGGGCAGTTGTAAGTATCTCCTTTACCTTTCCTCCTGTAAGCCGGCCGGTATGCCTGTCCTCAACAAGTTCAACCATTACATCAATTCCGGGCTTTACATCAGCTCTTCTTGTTCCTTCCATCACAACCTTTTTGAATGAATTAATTAAATGGTAATTTCCGTAGTCAGATTCAAAATCAGGTTACAATTATAAATATTTTTATTTCAGGAATAAAAAAAACCCGTAAAAAAGATAATTTATTAACCCGGTGGAGATTTCAATAAACGCCCCTTATCCTGGCTTTTATCCTGTATAAACCTTTGCTCGCGGTAATAAAAAGTTCTTTCCTGTCTTTTCCCCCGAAACATACATTGGCTGTCCAGTTTTCCGGCACGGGTATGTTTCCTAGCTTGTTTCCCTCTTTATCGAAAACAGTCACACCTTTTCCGGTCAGGTATATATTCCCTTCTTTGTCTATTGTCATTCCGTCGGATCCCATCCCGCAGAAGAGTCTTTTGCCTGAAAGTGTTCCATCGGGATTAATACTGTAAACCCATGTCTTGTTGTCTGCTATATCGGAAATATACAACGTTTTACCGTCAGGAGTTCCGATGATGCCGTTGGGCTGTTTCAGGTCATCGGCGATCCGCATCATTGATTTATGGTCGGGTGCGAGATAATATACACATTGCTTTTCCTGTGGCATTTCAGAATGGTTCCACCAGGGTCTCTTATAGAAAGGATCAGTGAAGAAGACAGAGCCGTCTGACCTTATCCAAAGATCATTCGGGCCGTTGAAAAGCTTACCTTCATAGGTATTGGGCAATGTTGTGACTTTATTTCCCGGCCCTATGCACCATAGTTCATTTTTTTCATCTGCACAGGACCATAAGTTACCTTGTTTGTCAAAGAACAGCCCGTTCGACCGGCCTGAGGGCTGCATGAAAGTTGACAACCTGCCGTCTGTCGACCAGATCATTATCCTGTCGTTAGGCTGATCGGTGAAATAGATGTTACCGGCCTTATCAGCTGCCGGACCTTCGGTAAAGCTGAATTCTCCCGAAAGCTTTTCCAGTTTGGATCCGGGGTCAAGGATTAAGTGCAGCCCGTTTTCCTGTGTTAAAACCGTTACCGGGGTCAAAGCGCTTAATAAAGCGGAAAGCAATAATGATTTTCTTGTCATGATTTTCGTTTTGGCTGAATATTCACCGGTTTTATATTATCCCGGAAAGCAGATAAATCAGGCTTTGGGAACTCCTCTGATACGGCGTATATAATCATCGATATGCTCCGCTTTTTCGAATCCCACGATGAGCAGATCGACGGTCCCCAGCCCGAGTACAAACCTCAGCGATTCGTCAATTTTTGCCGTGTCGTCCCGGAGCCTTCCTCCGCCTATTAGTTTCATCCCAATCACACCTTTGCCTGCCTTATGGAACTTTTCAACGACAGGGACAACAAGTGATGCATCCTTTTTATCCATGTTTTCCCCGAACGGATTGATCCTGACATGTATCACGTCGACCCACGGAGATGCGGCAGCAGCCTCGAGTGCTTCGAAGGAATGCACTGAGACTCCGTGAGCCCTGATAACCCTTTTCGCTTTCAGGTTTTCAAGTTCATCCATGTGCCGTTTGTATTTCTCCGTCCAGTCCCCTTCAGTCATGCAGTGAAGCTGAACAAGATCAAGATAATCTGTATCCAGCTCACGGCGGAATCTGTCGACCACAACTTCCGGAAATCCTTTTTCATTTTCGGGAATGCCTCCCTGGGTGATCCACATTTTTGTTCCAAGTACATAATTCTCCCTGGGAATCCCGCTCAGTGCTGCCTTTGTGTACGGATGCGTTCCATAGCTGTCGGCACAGTCAAAATAGCGGATTCCCTTTTCATAAGCTGTTCTTATAAGAGATTCGGCCACACCGGCCCTGGTTATATTTGATGAACGGTTATATCCGCTGTAGCCTGTTCCCATGCCCAGGAGTGTGGTTTTGATCCCCGTCTTTCCAAGGGTCACGGTTGAAAACGGATCGTATGATGCAGGCATCGGTGCTGCTGTTCCGGCAATAGCCGTCTTTCCAAGCATCACCGTTCCTGCTCCTGCAGCCACAGTGGCCATAAATTGTCTTCGTGATATGGTCCTTTTTTCCATGATATTTAATATTGATGTCTGTCGGATGATATTAAACAAAATAAAGAATTTTAATATTCGGTTTTGCGGAAAATGATATTTATTCTTTTTGAGGCAATTCTTATCCGGGTCAGATATCCATGGTTTTATCCATGGTAAATGGCAAAGCGGGCATACATCACCGGGGATGCTGAAGTAAATCAGGTTAAGGCGAGAATATCCTTGTTCCTTGCCGGATTAATAGTTAAGTGTTTTTTGCTTCCAAAGAAAAGCTGGTGCAAAAACTGAGTATATGCTGACTTTTTTTTCCATCTTTTGGCACAGGGAAACAATTAATGAATAATTCCGGAAAGTTTCCTCAACCGCCGGGCGGAAGAGAAGATAAAAAATCAGCACTCCGAACCGGATCCGGTATATTATGTACAAAGAAAAGTCGCCCCGGTGTGAGGAGACCTTCGGTTTCAGGGCAATTACCTGTAGCAGAGTTTATTTATTCCCGTCATCCAAAATGCTCAAAGAAATATGGGAGGGATTTGCAGCATCGTGGTAAATCCTGTGTGTGGCCTTTTGAAAATCCTCTTCGGAGCATTTATAGATATTCACAAATTTCTGGGGGTTCCTGTCAACAAGGGGGAACCATGAATTCTGCACCTGGACCATTATCCTGTGTCCTTTTCTGAAGGTGTGTGCAACATCCGGTATCTCATATCTTACTTCAGTGACTTTCCCGGGCACAAAAGGTTCGGGCTTTTCAAAGCTGTTACGATATTTTCCCCTGAAAACCTCCCCCCGGACGAGCATTTGGTATCCTCCCATCGGATATGTGTTTTCCTCGTCTTCATATTTGAAATCAGGCGGGAACACATCAATGAGCTTAACAACATAATCGGCATCGGTTCCTGTTGTCGATACGAAAAGATCTGCAACGATCGGTCCGGTTACAGTAATATCGGCTGTAAGAACTTCAGTCTGGTAAACCATCACGTCAGGTCTTCTTGAAGCAAACCTCTGGTCATCGGTCATATAGGCTTCGGTACGGTTTGTGTGTACATCTTCGGTATATGGCACCGGATTCATAGGATCGGAACAGTATTCATCGTACCCGGTCTTTCCTGAAGGAGAAGAAAACGAAGCATTTTCAGACGAGTGGAAATACAGATTTTTTGTTATGACATTCTTTGGCGGCCATTCGGTAAAATTTCTCCATTCATTTGAACCTGTAACAAAAATTGTGGCTTCGGCGGGCTCCGTGATTCCTTTTTCTTTCAGGTAATAATTGAAGAAAGCCTTTTCAAGGCTTTGATATTTTTCATTTGCATCAAATCCCCAGTAGACATTGCCCAGATTCTTTCCGGCGCCGAAAGCCCATTGTCCGTGTGACCAGGGCCCCATCACCAGAAAGTTCCGTGTTGCGGGAGGATTCTGTGTCTCAATGGCCTTGTAGGTGTTCAGTGCGCCGTACAGATCTTCGGCGTCGAACCATCCTCCGACTGTCATAACGGCCGGAGTTACGTTTTTAAGGTACTGGCGGGGATCCCGGGCCTTCCAGAAGCTGTCGTAATCGGGGTGGGCGAAGGCGTCGTTCCAGAACTTAATACTGTCTCCAAGGTAAAGAGGTGCAATGTTCCTGATGGCACCCAGGGAAAGAAAGAAATTGTAATTATCAGGTTCGGGATATACAAAACCCGGATACCCCCTTCTTGTCGGAGTCTTGAACTGTCTTCCGTTGCTGTAGTAGAAATTAAAGCAGTCCTGAAGAAAGAATGCTCCGTTATGATGGAAATCGTCGCCGATGAACCAGGCTGTCACCGGGGCCTGAGGCGATACAGCCTTTACCGCGGGGTGGGCATTTATTATACCCATGGTTGAATAGAAACCGGGATATGAGATCCCGAATATTCCCACCCTCCCGTTATTATTGCTTACATTTTTAACAAGCCAGTCGACAGTATCCCAGGTATCTGTCGTTTCATCAATGTCTTTGTTCCCTTTTTTAGCAGGAATCACAGGCCTGATATCTTCAAATTTGCCTTCACTCATATATCTTCCCCTTACATCCTGGAAGACCATTATGTATTCTTCGTCGGCATACCTGCTGTAAAGCTGCACGAAGATATTGAAGTTGTCGGGTCCTCCCGGTTCAATGTTGTACGGCGTCCGGTTCAGAAGTATGGGGTGTGCGACATCAGTGTTTCTTGGTGCATATATTGACGTGAAAAGCCTGACTCCGTCGCGCATGGTGATATAGACTTCTTTCTTTTCATATTTTTCCTCCAGGGCTTCCTGGCTGTTCGAAGCGGCTTCGATCTTTTCCCTGCCAAAGATGATTTCAATTTTCCGGCCGCCCTGTTGGAGAAATCCGTTTATCCGGGAATATGAACCATTTACCTGTCCGCTGTATTTTATTCCCGTTTCAGCGTGGGAAAAAGAAAAATCGGGGTAAACGAATGCCGTGGCCGTCGACGGAATCCCGAATGCATCCTGATCGGGACTGTCCCAGGTTGATGTGTATCCGTCTCCTGAGATTTTTACATGAAGTGTCAGCCTTAATATTATCCCGTCAATATCAGCCTTCCCGTACCAGTCGCCTTCTATCGACTGCGAAAATGCCGGGGAAAGTGAAATCATCGTAAAAACGATTGCGCAAAGTGCTTTTAAATAAGGATGGTTTGTTTTCATTTTGGCTTTTTTTGTTTATTCAAGGCCCAGTTGTCTTATCAGTTCAGCGGGGAAAACAGGCTTTCCGTTCCTGGTGGCGGCCGTTGTTATCTTAGCTTTGACGATCAGCTTGTTGTCGGGTATCCGGTAAATTTCCTGAAAGAAAACGATCCTGACGTTTCCTTCCCTTGCCATTTTTACTGTTACAACAAATGAATCGCGGCTTCGTAAAGGATACTTGTATTCTATCTCAACCTTTGTCACAATAAGATCGAGCCCTTCATCATGAAGTGCGGAAAAGCTTATTCCCTTCGAGACAAGGAATTCATGGCGGGCATGCTCAAGATAATGCTGATAATTTGCATTATTAACCACACCCTGTAAATCACATTCGTAATCCCTTACCCGGAATTCAACTGCATGTATGCTCCCGGTCATGTCCATAGTTTTTGTTCCTGTTTTTGATTAACAGGCTGCAATTTACAAAGTTTATTTTACGGTATCTCTTAATCAGTAGCGACAAGTGGAAATTTTGGTTCAAAAGGTTTCAGGATATTCATCCTCCTGCCGGTGGGTCTGCCTGCAGGATCGGCTTCGGCTACAACCAGTTACCGGTTTGCAAGCCTGTTGCAAAGATCTGATATTGCCACTTTCCCTATGACCTGTCTCATATGAACAGGCAGAGACGTTTCCTTATCGGCATGGCGGGTGCTTAAAAGAATGATGAAAGTTCCTGAATTCCATGCTGTTCCCTGTACCTTTTACGGGATGGATCCTTGTGAGATAAGGTACCCGCGAACCCTCTCCGGATCAGGTCGCGGAACTTTCAGTAACGTCATCTGACGAAGTAAGGTAATATGCCGAGGTATGGTCGCCTCTCGGGCCGGCATTGAAACTTGTCACCCGATAAATGTCCATCTGCCATGAGAAGGCGCCTGTTGTCCGTGGCCGTGCACCGGGCCTCATAAGGGGCATTTCTCCGCATCCCGTAACCAGCCCGACATTCTGATTCATGACTGATGTGAAATTCCGGATCGTGTACCGGAAGGGAAAGGGAAGTCACTGTACCGAAACGGGGATCCTTCCCTCCCGGGAAAGGCTCAGTGATTCCCTTTATTATATGTTCAGGGAGGTATCATCCTTAAAATTAATCCATGAGCTGCTTATTCCTTTTCTTTCAGGGATCCTTATTTTGGGAACCGGCCGAAGAATTTTCTTAATGCGGCATGAAATTTATGAATGCTGTGAGGTTTGTAATGCATCAGGATGCATTCCTTTGTTATGTAATTAATTCCGGAACCTTCAAGCTCGCTGAGATCTTCCTTCGATTCCGCCATCTGCTGTATCCATATCTGCTTTATTCCCTTTGTTTTTGCATCCCTTATGACGCTGGCAGTCTGGTTTTTGCCGGTCATGATGATAAGCCCCCTGACATTGTCGGGGAGGCTCATTATATCTTTATATACCGGGCAACCATGAATTTCCTCAGCATAGGGATTAACGGGAATAACGTTCATCCCCTTTTCCTTCAGTTCCTTGAATGCTGCGAAGCCAAATTTCTTGGGATTGCGTGAAACTCCGGCCATTGCAATGGGTTCGGATCCGAGAAATTCTTCAATTTGTTTTCGGGTAACCATGGGTTGTGTGAGTTTAGTTAAAAAGATTGATCCTGTGAAAATTCGGTCAGTAAGTATAAAGACTTAAAATTACGATAAAAAAAACAACCAAGAATATTTTTTACTTATTTGGCCGAGGTTAACCTGTAAAACCCATGAAAACGCCGGATTCCCGCGAGGGATATCTTTTTTCGAAAAAGTATTCCAACTACGTGTTTGTTCTGCTTTTCCTGTTGTATATGTTCGATTATATCGACAGGTCGATAGTGACATCGATGTTTACATCCATTGAAAGGGACTGGGGGATAACACACACGCAGAGCGGTATGCTCATGTCGGCTGTTTACTGGGCGATAGTGATACTTACGTTTCCCGTTTCGCTTCTTGTTGACCGCTGGAGCCGTACCAAGACCATAGGGCTGATGGCGATATTGTGGAGCCTTGCCACCGCTCTCTGTGCTCTCACCGGGAATTATGTCCAGCTTTTCATGGCCAGGCTTCTGATAGGTGTCGGCGAAGCAGGATATGCACCCGGAGGAAGCGCCATGATTTCCGGGCTTTATCCGATCGAGAAGAGATCCAAAATGATGGGTATCTGGAACGCCTCAATACCTCTGGGAACCGCTATAGGTGTCCTTCTGGGGGGGATTATTGCAACTAAATGGGGATGGAGGCATGCTTTCGGGCTTGTCGCTTTTCCCGGATTGATAGTTGCAACATTGTTCCTGTTCGTTAAAGACTACAAGACAGTCGATCTTTCATTTGTTGACAAATCGGCCAACAGAATAAGGATGGAACGGAAAGATATAATCAGGGAGTTCCTTTCGAAACCCTCCATTATTTACACCTATTTCGGCATAGCGGCGGTAGTCTTTGTCACGACCTCGCTTATTACCTGGCTTGCCACATACTTTCAGGCCGTGAACCAGCTTCCTCAGGCTAAGGCTGGAACAATGGCAAGCGCAGTGATGGTCCTCGCGCTTGTGGGGGCCCCCCTGGGCGGCATTCTTACCGACAGATGGAGGAAGACGCGAATAAATGCAAGATTGCTTCTGCCGATGCTTTCA
This sequence comes from Bacteroidales bacterium, assembly GCA_035390825.1. Classification (GTDB taxonomy): domain Bacteria; phylum Bacteroidota; class Bacteroidia; order Bacteroidales; family VadinHA17; genus LD21. The sequence goes on from DAOOUQ010000013.1 coordinate 66,562, forward strand.
TCACTTGTGTCGGCCGTGTTGCTTTTCCTTGCCTTTAATGTTTTTCACGGAATTACACAATATGTTGCTTTCCTCCTGATGGGAATAACGATCATGATGTTCATTTCCGGGGCGTCGGCGGTGACCCAGGATGTTATACACCCCGGTCTCCGGGCAACCTCATACGCGATTGCAGTTGTAGTTCAAAATCTTCTTGGCTCATCAATGGCTCCGCTTGTTGTAGGGAGAATTTATGATTCGTCTTCAGATATAAAAACAGCCCTTGCTGTCCTTCCTCTGGTTCTTGTTCTGGGGGCACTCCTTTTTTACCTGGGATCGAGATATTACGGGAAGGATATGGATAAGGTGGCAAAGATCAAGCTGGAGGCCGCCTGACATCAGTTTGATACTCTTCCGTCAGAGCATGAGGGGGAGGGTCATTTGTCCCTCGTTACAGTATAATTGACAAATTCCAGGAGTGAATTCTTAACTTCCGAAACCGGGTAAGTATCAAGTATTGCAAGAGCCCTGTCGCGATACTGGTTCATTTTCAATGTTGCATACTCAATACCCCCGTTTCCCATGACAAACTCAACAACCTCGGCAATATCCCGGCCCGATTTTCTGCCATTGCCAACAATCCCGAGGATTTGCTTCTTCCTGTGAGGTGGTGCGTTTTCGAGGGCATGAATAAGAGGGAGTGTTATTTTCTTTTCTTTTATGTCATTTCCTGAAGGCTTGCCTGTCAGCCCGGTGCTTTCGTAATCGAGAATGTCATCCCTTATCTGGAAAGCTATTCCGAGCGATTCTCCGAAATCCTTCATAAGGTTAATTATATCCTGGTCATCAGTTGCTGACTTTGCACCGCAAGCCGTGCATGCTGAAATAAGGGCAGCGGTTTTTCCCGTGATGATCCTGAAATAATCTTCTTCCCTGATGTTCAGCTTTCTTGATTTCTGCAGCTGCAGCAATTCTGCCTCCGTCATCGATTTCACGGCTTCGGATACTATCTCGAGCATATCCATTCTGTTTTTTCCGATGCTGATAAGCAGTCCTTTCGCCAGCAGATAGTCGCCCAGGAGTACTGCAATTTTCGAATTCCAAAGGGCATTTATGGAAAGAGCCCCCCTTCTTTCATCTGAATTGTCAACAACATCGTCATGTACAAGAGAAGCCGTATGGAGGAGCTCTATGAGAGTGGCTGCCACATAGGAAGGTTCCGAAATCTCACCGTTAAGCCTGGCAGAAAGAAAGACAAGCAATGGCCGCATCTGTTTGCCCTTGCGTCTTAAAATATAATTAAGAATTATTTTCAGAAGCGGAATGTTGGTCTGAAGGGTCCTGGTGAAATAAGTTTCAAAGTGATCCATTTCATCACTGACAGGTTTTCTTATGTTTCCCAGGCCCGGCATAAAGAAATTTCATCAAATATACTAAATTCGTCTGTGCTTAAAATAAATATTTATCTCAGCTGGTTATAAAGACCAATAAATTCGTATGAAAGAAATTAGTATATATTTGTTGAAGAAATGGAAAATTAATGGAAATAAAAGATCTTAATCCCGAAAGTCTTGAAAAAGCGGCCGGCATGCTTAAAGCTATGGCACACCCGGTAAGAATTGCAATCATTGGATGTCTCGAAGGAAAAAATACAAGATCCGTGACGGAGATCCATAATCAGCTTGGAATTGAACAGTCAGCGGCATCTCATCATCTTGGAATACTCAAGGACAAGGGCGTTCTGGGCTCGAAAAGAGAAGGCAAAAACACCTATTATTTTCTGAAAAATGAAAACCTGATTGATTTCCTGAACTGTGTGGCGGAATGCTGCATTCAGTAAGTATTCCGGCAAGGGTCCCCGTCATTCAATATCCCTGAACATCTTCTTCTGAAAAATTATTATAGCAAACACCCCACAGGTGATTGCTGAATCTGCTATGTTGAATACCGGTCTGAAAAAGACAAGCGATTCGCCGGGCCTGAAAGGTGACCAGTCGGGCCATGTTGTATTGATCACAGGGAAATAGAACATATCAACCACTCTGCCGAGCATAAAGGAAGAATATCCCCCTTCAGGGGGGAACAATACTGCGGGTTGTGTAAAGCTTTCGCTGAAAATCATACCATAGAAAGCACTGTCGATCATGTTCCCGATTGCCCCGGCCAGGATGGAGCTGACCGCCAGTATCAGGCCCGTGTTTGCTTTCTTCCTGAGAAGATTAGATAAGAACCAGCCTATTGCTGCTATTGCAACGACCCTGAAAAGGCTCAATATCATTTTGCCTGTCTGCCCTCCCATTTCCATACCGAAGGCCATTCCGTTGTTTTCAATAAAATGGAGAAGACCCCAGTTCCCGAAAAGATGGATCTCCTCACCGATCACCATTGTTGTTTTAACCCAGAACTTAAGCGCCTGGTCTGCTATCAGGACTGCAACTATTAAAATAACAGCTTTTTTCCGGTCTGACATTATTTAAGTTATGAAATTAATTGCCGCAAAGTAACAAAAAAAGCTGAAATACTCCCGGGAACCGAAAAGGCAAAAAAAAGACCTCTTTTGGTGAAAAGAGGTCGCGTGACTTTAGCCTTTCCTTTTTATTGCAGTCTGTTTATCAGGGGCACGTTACATTCAGAAAATTTGCATCCCAGCAATACCAGTCAGTATTGCCGAAATATTCTTCACATTTAACCCTGCCATTATGCTGGGTTGTGCTCCATTCCACGTTCAGATTTATGAATTTCTGATATGAAGCATTATAATATGAAATTGTGTAATATGCATTTAGGGTATTTGATGTAAGACCGTATTCGATATAACTGTTCTTAAGCGGGTTTCCGGATTTTGTATAAGTATATTTCACTGATCCGATTTTATTGCCCGTTACTGTCCAGTCAATAGTCATAAGCTCTACGGGATTTGCCTGGCTTTCGTAAAGCTTCCATCGTCCCGCCGAACCATCAGGTCTGGAAGTTCCTTCAAACCAGAGGAAATCAGTATAACCTCCGGTTCCTTCCTTTGTAATATACATTTTCCAGATTATGTCCGACTCAGTTATCTGCCCCGTCAGTCTGGCCTGATAGGTGGTGCTGAGAAGGGTAGCCGTGGCTGTCCACTGCCATGTTTTGTCTTCGAGGTAAACCGGTTTCTGTTCGGCCACCCTGTTGAAAGAATATACAGGTACGGCAAGTGTGGTCACGATGACAGCATTCCAGAGCTGTGCTGCAGTTGCTGCAAATTCCCAGTTGCTGTTCTGGGTGCCTTTCGGAATTGATATCTCATCAGATCCTTTCCCGGCCTGCTGAAAATTGCTGAAATCTATTGTCATAGATCCAGCAGGAGGCAAAACAGGCGGATCGCCCTTGTCCTTTTTGCATCCTGTAAAAGCCGGCGACAGCAATGAAATAATTATGAGTAAGGAGATTAATCTTTTCATATGTTTCAAATTTTATTAATCAATAAACGCCAAAGTAATCAGGATAGTATTAAATCCTTAAATAAACATAATTCATGCCATGTTTTCACGGAAGCAGGCCGGAAAAGATCCAGCTGTCAGATACTGAATACGGGGTAACTTTGAACAATGGTTTAACTTTCTTGTTTATTGTTAAAATAAAACAATCATGGAACAAAAAATCATTATTAAGAAATCAATCCCCGGCCTTCTGGCTGCACTTCTGTTTAGCACAGCATTGTTTGCAGGAGATCCGGGCACATTAAAAAACAACGCTATGAAGAAATTTGATATTCATGTATTTCCGGCATTGCCGTACGCCTACGACGCCCTTGAACCTTACATCGATGCCCGTACAATGGAGATACATTATGACAAGCATCACAGGGCCTATTTCAACAATTTCATTGCTGCCATTAAAGGAACAAAGTATGACCAGGGCACAATTGAAGACATTTTTGCAAAAGTATCTGAAGCAGGCGATGCCATACGGAACAATGGAGGCGGTTTTTACAACCACGTGTTTTTCTGGAACAGCCTGGCACCAAAATCATCAGGTCCGTCGGCTGAACTTTCGGCTGCCCTGGAAAAGGAATTTGGCTCATTTGAAAAGTTCAGGGAGATTTTCAGCAATGCTGCAAAAGCGCGTTTTGGAAGCGGCTGGGCATGGCTCTATATGACTTCAGATAAAAAACTTGCAGTGGGCAGTACTCCTAACCAGGATAATCCCCTGATGGATTTATCACCGGTCAAAGGGACCCCTCTGCTGGCTCTGGATGTATGGGAGCATGCATATTACCTTAAGTATCAGAACAGGCGTCCCGAATATGTCGAAGCCTTCTGGAATGTTGTAAACTGGGAGGCGGTGAGCCTTAGATTCAAAGAAGCACTAAAATAAGCCGGCTGTGATTTTTGATTGTTTTTGCAGCGGGGGATGAGAATCCCCCTTTTTTATGTGTACAGAAACCTTTTTATCTTCAGAGTTGCCGTTTTCTGAAAAGGAGACTGCTGTACAACAACCTTGTTTATCTGGCAGTACTTGCTTACCTTCGAATTTACATATTCCTGCAGTTCCGAAAGGAGTTCTCTTTTCTTCTCCTCTATAAGGTTTGCCATGTCCTGTTTTTGTTTTACAACATCATGTTTCAGGTTCTGGTATTTTTTCTCGAGTTCTTCCATGTTCAGGTGGACCAGGGCAACAAGCTTTCCTTTCTGCTGAATGACAAGGGACTCGGTGACAAATCTGAAATTGTTTATTACCGACTCAATTTCTTCAGGGTATATATTTTCACCGCTGGCTCCAAGGATCATGTTCTTAAGCCTGCCTTTTATAAAAAGATAGTTGTTTTTGTCAAGCACGCCAAGGTCTCCTGTCTTGAACCAGCCGTCAGGAGTCAGTACTTCCGCTGTCATTTCCGGATCCTTGTAATAACCTTTCATGATGTTTGGTCCGCGGGCCCAGATCTCACCTTCACCAGTAACTTTATCGGGTTTGTTGATAATCAGCTCGATGCCTTCAATCGCAGGCCCGGTCGATTCAAAAACCGAATTGCCAGGGTTCGCTCCGGCGAGAAGAGGGGCTGTTTCCGTAAGCCCGTATCCAATGGCATATGGGAAATCTGCTTCGATAAGGAACTTTTCCACGGCATTGTTGAGCTTTGCTCCGCCAATGCCGTAAAACTTGAGTTCTCCGCCAAAGGTTTTTCGGAGCTTTTTACCGGCAACGGCATTCAGCTTCTTCCTGATCAAAGGCAGCCTGTATAGCATCCTGAGGATGAAATTGCCCTGAAATGAAGGCAATATCTTGTTGTAATAAATCTTTTCCATTATAAGGGGAACTGTCAGCATCATCGTCGGTCTGACAATTTCCAGAGCAGGCAGAAGCACAGATGGCGTAGGCGGTTTTCTCAGATAATAAACACATGATCCCGCCAGCATCGGAAGAATAAGCCCTAGTGTGTTTTCGTATGTATGCGAAAGCGGAAGCACTGAAAGGAATCTGTCCTTTTCATTTATAGGCTGGATGACTCTTCCTTTCATCGCATTGAAGGAAATATTCCTGTGCGTCAGCATGACGCCTTTTGAACGTCCGGTGGTGCCGGATGTGTATATTATTGATGCAAGGTCATCCTCCTTCACTTCATAAACCTTCTGAGGTATGGCATCAGGAAGATAAACGGGAGGATTCTCCAGCACCGAGATAACTGAAAAATCCTCGATCATGATGACTGATTTGAGTTCGTCGCTTTTGAAATCAACGATTTTCGGCTTCAGCAGTGACGATACAAAAACAGCCTTTGACCCCGAATGTGCCAGCACATTCATTATTTCAGCCGATGAAAAATCAGGCAGTATCGGCACTGCAACAGCTCCCATAAATGTTATGGAAAAATATGCCGAGCTCCAGTTCGGCATGTTGTTGCTGAGAATTGCCACCCTGTCACCGGGATTTATGCCAAGTTTTTCCATAAGGGCGATAAGCGACCTTATCTCCCTGTAAGTTTCTTTATAGGTTCTTGGTTCCTCCCCCACAAACGAATATGCATTGCGGTCTCCAAAGCTGCTCAAAGTCTTTGCGAACAATGCCGGAAAGGTCAGAAGCATATTTTTTTCTTCCATATGGGGCGGATATTAATTTTGATTAGAGGCTGTAAAGATGCGCATTATTTTCCCTTGCCGCTGTTAATAACATGTTAAATATTCTTTTATTGCATGAATTACTTGACCGTTTTGCTAAACTTTTTCCGCATAAGTTGGTTAAATTTGTGAATGCAAACCAAAAGATTATGAGTTCGGTGATCAGGGTGACAAAAGAGTTCGGCTTTGAAATGGCTCATGCGCTTTTCAATCACGACGGGCCCTGCCGGAATGTACATGGCCATTCCTACAGGCTTTTTGTAACTGTCTCGGGCGTTCCTGAAAACAACCCTGCCAGCCCAAAGAACGGCATGGTTATCGACTTTTCGGATCTGAAAAGGATTGTCAGGGATGAGGTAATTGACAGGTTCGATCATGCATTTGTGATTTCAGGTTGTTATAACTGTGAAAAGCCCGGCAGATTACGGGAAATGTCAGAAAACACCCTTGTTGTGAATTACCAGCCCACATGTGAAAATCTTGTCGCTGACTTTGCAGGAAGGATAATTAAAAGGCTCCCCGGAAGAGTAAAACTTTGCAGCCTGAAGCTATATGAAACAGCCAGCTCATATGCCGAATGGGTTGCTTCAGATAATGAATAAACCGAAATGACAGAAAATCAAGAGAAAAGACTTTTCCTTCTCGATGCTTATGCCTTGATCTTCAGGGCATACTACGCATTCATTAAAAACCCCAGAGTAACCTCTAAGGGTGTGAACACTTCTGCCATATTCGGCTTTTTGCTGACTTTGAGGGAAGTGCTGCAGAAGCAGAAGCCAACACATATCGCGGTTGTATTTGACAGGCCAGAACCCACTTTCAGGCATGAAATGTTCCCGGAATACAAAGCAACACGCGATGAAACACCCGAGGATATCAGGAATTCTGTTCCCTATATCCATAAACTTCTTGAGGCTTACAGGATCCCCATAATATCCTGCCCCGGATTCGAAGCCGACGATGTCATTGGTACCCTGTCGAGGAAAGCTTCTGAAAAGGGTTTTCTGACTTTTATGATGACTCCCGATAAGGATTTTGCACAGCTTGTGTCTGAAAGGGTTTTCATGCTTAAACCGTCGCGGAGCGGCAATGAATCAGTAAAATGGGGAGTCGAGGATGTAAAAAGGGAATTTTCTGTGAAGGAACCGTCGCAGGTCATTGACATACTTGCCCTTATGGGCGATACGGCAGACAATATTCCCGGCGCTCCGGGTGTTGGCCCGAAAACTGCAATGAAACTCATTTCTGAATATGGTTCGATAGAAGGACTTTTTGAACACACTTCCGAGCTTAAGGGCAGGCTTAAGGAGATAATTGAGAATAATCGCGGACAGATTGAATTGTCAAAAAAGCTGGCAACGATAGAACTCGATGTGCCTGTTGATCTAAACGAGGAAGACCTTGTCCTTGAAGCCCCCGACACTGAGAAACTCAAAAGTGTTTTCAATGAACTTGAATTCCGTACAATGGCCACTGAAATATTACAGGCTGCAGAAAAACAGCCGCGTAAACAGGAACCCGAACTGATGCCTGCATACGGAACAGAGGCAGCTCAGGGAACACTGTTCGGGGAGAATCCACAGTCTGCGGCCGCTGATATATCAACAATTGATAGTGTTCCGCACGTTTATACATTGATTGACACTGAAGAGGAGCTCAGGGAATTCGCAGCGAAGCTTATGACAATGAAAGAGTTCTGCTTCGACTCGGAAACCACCGGCATAAATCCTCTTGACTCGGAAATTGTTGCACTGGCCTTTTCGTGGGAAAAAGCCTCGGGCTGTCTTGTCCACTTCCCGGCTTCTGAGAAAGAAACCAGGGCCAGGCTTGAGATACTAAAGCCTGTTTTTGAAAATCCGGGCATCACCAAAATCGGGCAGAACATGAAATTTGATATCCAGGTCCTTGGAAATTACGGAATTGAAGTAAAGGGCCCGCTCTTTGACACGATGATTGCCCACTATCTTCTTGAACCAGACATGAGGCATAACATGAATCTGCTCGCGGAGACATATCTTTCGTACAGCCCGGTCCATATAGAATCGCTCATAGGTGAAAAAGGGGCAAACCAGAAAAACATGAGGAGTGTCCCAGTAGAACAGATCCGTGAATATGCGGTCGAGGATGCCGATGTCACTTACCAGCTTAAGGAAGTGTTCCTTCCGAAAATAGAGTCGGAGGGGCTCGCAAACCTGTCAGAAAATATTGAAATGCCTCTTATCAGGGTCCTTGCAGATATGGAACGGACAGGGGTCAGGCTGAACAAGGATGATCTGAAGGGCATAGCTGATGCTCTCAGGGAAGATATCATCACACTTGAAAAAGAGATCTACGATCTTGCCGGGGCCGAATTCAATATTTCTTCTCCAAAACAACTGGGCGACATTCTTTTTGTCAGGCTTAAGCTTGACGACAAGGCGCGTGTCACAAAGACCAGGCAATTCAATACGAGTGAAGAAATACTTCAGAGATTATCATCGAGGCATCCTATCATAGGAAAGGTCCTTGAATACAGGGGGCTTAAGAAACTCCTTTCCACATATGTTGAGACGTTGCCAGGGCTTGCCGATAAGAGGACCGGGAGAATACACACATCCTTTAACCAGGCTGTAGCTTCAACGGGCAGGCTAAGCTCCAACAACCCGAATCTCCAGAATATACCTGTCAGGGATGAAAGGGGCAGGGAGATACGCAAAGCATTTATCCCCGGTGACGGTAACATCTTTCTGTCGGCCGACTATTCCCAGATTGAACTGAGGCTGATGGCACACCTGAGCAAAGACCGCAGCATGATCGACGATTTTCTCTCGGGAAGCGATATCCATGCGGCAACAGCATCCAAAATTTTCGGGGTGGAGATCAAGGATGTGACAAGAGAAATGAGAAGCCGGGCCAAGACAGCCAACTTCGGCATCATTTACGGTATCTCATCCTTTGGACTCTCTGAAAGACTGACAATAGGAAGGAAAGAAGCAAAGGACCTTATCGACGGATATTTCAGCTCATATCCCGGGGTGAAGAAGTATATGGATGAAAGCATTGCAAAAGCGAGGGAACAGGGATATGTGACTACCATGTTCGGACGCAGGAGATATTTGCGCGACATTCATTCCCGCAACCAGGTCGTAAGAGGCAATGCCGAGAGGAACGCAATTAATGCGCCTATTCAGGGAACGGCCGCCGACATTATAAAGATCGCCATGGTAAGGATCTTCGACAGGCTGAATACCGAGAGGCTTGCATCCAAAATGATCCTTCAGGTGCATGACGAACTTATTTTTGAGGTTGTTCCGGGAGAGCTCGAAACGCTTAAGGATATTGTTATCCATGAAATGACAAACGCCGCAAAACTTGATGTCCCCCTGAAAGTCGACTGGGGTACAGGCAAAAACTGGCTTGAAGCGCATTGAGCTGCCGGATATCATTTGCCGCCTGTACCACGAAGGAGTAATAAAAAGCATGTATATAATATTGTGATGGGTATCAACGTTTTATTTTTTGGAGTTCTTACTGAGGTCACGGGGACCCACCGGAAACACTATCGCGGCATAAGTTCTTTTTCAGACCTTAAATACAGGATCCGTGACGATTTTCCGGGGATTGAGAATTATAATTTCAGGATAGCTGTTAACAACAGGATAGTTAATGAAGATCCTGTTCTGAATGATAATGACGAGGTTGCTTATATGCCTCCTTTTACCGGAGGATGACTGAATTCAGGAACCATTCCCGACCAGTTTAAAATGAGATTAATTGAAGGACCGATATCACCTGCTGCGATTTCTGAAATAATTTTCAGAGGAGGCACAAACACCGATTCGGGTGCACATTCACTCTTCCTCGGCCAGGTACGGAAAGACCTGGTCGACGGAAAATCCGTAAAGGCAATTGAATATTCCGCTTACGAAGAGATGGTAATGATGGAAGCAAACAAGATCTTAAAGTCTGTCATGTCGGAATTCACTGATGTAATATCAATTGAAATACTTCATTCCAAAGGTTTTGTAAATGCCGGAGAGATATCTCTTGCCGTAATGGTGACCTCAGGACATCGCGAACAGGCAATCAGAGCCTGTGCAAAGCTTGTTGAGCTGATTAAGGAAAAACTTCCAATCTGGAAGAAGGAGATCCTTGAGGATGATTCTGAAAAGTGGAAGCAGGAGTGATTTATCCCGACTAAACAAAACTGTCGCTGCCGGCAAAGCGTGCCAAACCTGTCGCGGGCAACGAAGGAGAAGTATTTCCGTTTGTTATCAGTACCGATCCGGCTTTCCCCTGAAGAATTGAATTATAGTTGTTCCTGTTGTTGAGGATCTCTATGGCTTTCATTACCTGCTCATCTGTTTTCAATGACCATTCTATTGATCCTTCTTCATAAAAATACCTGCTGATGATCTCTTCCTCCAGGAGATCGGTAATCTCGGTCCTGAAAGTTACAAGGTCCTGATCGAGAGTATGGTCCAGCTCCTTTTCCAGGCTTGTGAAAAGGTCCTTGTGGAGGTCGTAGTATTTTTCCTTTTTGGCATTTGCTATAAGTTCCGAGAGGGATTCCTCGGTATTGGTCCTGTAACTGAATTTGCGGCTTTCAAGAAAATTCCTGAACTCATTGTAATCCTGGTCGGTGAACGAGAACTGCGACAGTGATTTTACAGCAGGGTGGGTCCAGTAGTATCGGCTGGCAAAATCAAATATATAATTACGCAGATACAGTTCGGCTGCTACCTGGCTTAATTGCACCGGTACGACCTCGATATCAGGCTTTATGCCGCCGCCATCCTTTACGATCCTTCCATTTTTTGTCCTGAATTCCGAAATAAGTGAATCAGGAATGATCCCTACGCTTCCATCCTCGTTGGGATGCGAAAAATCGAGCGCCTGTATGCATCTGCCGCTTGGGATATAGTATTTTGCAGTGGTTATCTTGAGCTGGGTGTTGTAGCTCAGGGGACGTGTAATCTGGACGAGGCCCTTTCCGTAGGATCTCTGTCCCACGATTATTCCCCTGTCGAGATCCTGGATTGCCCCGGCAACGATTTCCGATGCTGACGCAGACCCCCTGTTAATGATGACAGCAAGGGGGATGGTCTCATCTACTGCCGCGTGGGTTGTTTTGAATGTCTCATCAAACTGCTCCACTTTTCCCTTTGTCTTGACGATCTCGTTACCCGGTCCGACAAAAAGGTTTACAATGTCGACAGCTTCGGTGAGCAAGCCTCCGGGATTACCTCTGAGGTCGAGAATTATCTGACGCGGATTCTTTGCTTTAAGGGCAACAAGGGCATTCTTTACATCTTCCGAGCAGTCCTGTGTGAAATTTGTAAATCGTATATAACCGGTATTCTCGTCAAGCATTCCATAATAGGGGACCGGAGGAACGGCGATCTTCTCCCGCTTTACGGGTATTTCCATCTCAACCCCGTTCCTTTCAATTGTTAAATTAATAACAGTGCCGGGGTTTCCTTTAAGTTTCTCACTGACTTTTTCTGTAGGAAATCCTTTCAGAGACACCCCGTCAGCTTTCTTCAGGATGTCTCCGGGCCTGATGCCGGCAACATCTGCCGGAAATCCCTTGTATACAAGTGAAACAACGACATAATCCCCGCTTCCCCTTACAAGCGAGCCGATACCGCCGTATTTACCGGTGGTCATGAAAGCCACTTCGTCGCCTTCCGATTCAGGATAATAGACTGTATAGGGATCGAGCGACTTAAGCATGTTGTCGATACCTGTTTTTACCAGCTTGTCGGGGTTAAGGTCGTCGACATAAAAGGTGTTCAGTTCCCTGAACAATGTAAAAAAGATATCAAGGTTCTTTGCTATCCTGAAATCCCTGGTTTCCTGGGTGGAAAGGAAGGCTGCGCTTGTTACGGCAGTTATTAGGATGGCGGCTATTATAATAAATCTTGCTGAACGTACCTTTCTCATGTCCTGATGCTTTTTGTTCCGAGGTGCGAAAATAAAAAGAATATCCGGCAATTATACTGGCATTGAAATATTTAAAACAACTTTAACATATTGGATTCCTGGAGCCGAGCTTTTCTGCAAGCTTTGCAATTATCTCATTTACTGCATTCTCCACAGTCTTGTAATCGGCGACTGACTTTTGCCGGTATATAACTACGAACGCGACCTGAATATTCCGTTCATGGAGGAAATCGTAAAGAGTTTGCTTTCTCAGCCTGTATGCTTCCCTCATCCGTCTTCTGATAAGGTTCCTGGCAACGGCAAGCCTGATGCTTTTTTTGGGTACTGCAAAGGCTACCTGGGCCGGGGAGGGAAGCCCGGATGTCTGAAGCCATGCGACCCTGAAAAGTGGAGTGTTGATTACAGATCCCCTTTCAAAAATCTCCCCTATCAATTTTGCACTGCAGAGCCTCTCTTTTTTATTGAAGGTCAGTTGTGTACCCTTATCCATGGCAGGTCTCGATTTTTCCGGCATGAAAGTAAACAATACACCGGAAGCCGGGGAAGTGTATTAAAAGAAATGAGCTACCTGCAATTCCTGTTATACTCCTTAAGGTATTCATCCAGGGCCATTGTCATCGAGGGAGCTTTCGGATTCGGGGCATTGATATCAAGCCTGAATCCTTCCTGCTCTACTGCAACGGCAGTAGTAGGGCCGAAAGCAGCGATCTTGATCTCCCCCTGAACAAAGTCAGGGAAATTCTCTTTCAGCGACTTGATGCCTGAAGGGCTGTAAAAGACAAGGATGTCGTAATCAAAATCACCATTGTTTGAAAAATGGCTTGGAATGGTCTTATACAGGGTCCCTATCGAATATTTGATGCCGTTTTTATCGAGAAGATCAGGGATCTCTGCATTGTGCGGTTCTGAAAGAGGCACAAAGAAATTGTCTTCCCTGTGTTTTATGATAACATCGATAAGGTCCTGGAACTTTGCTTTTCCATGGAAAATCTTGCGCTTTCTGTATACTATATATTTCTGCAGATAAAAAGCCACATTCTCAGTGATACAGAAATATTTCATTGTATCAGGGACGCAAATTCTGAGTTCGTTGCAAATTCTGAAAAAATGATCAATTCCGGTTTTGCTCGTAAAAATAACGGCTGTAAAATCAAGAATATTGATTTTTTGCTGGCGGAAATCTTTGGCTGAAACGCCCTCTACCTGACTGAAAGGTTTGAAATCAATCTTCAGATTATATTTTTTTGCCAGATCATAATATGGTGATTTCGGATTGTTCGGCTCTGGCTGGGAAACTAAGATCTTTCTGATTTTCAATGCTATACTTATTTAGTTTTACTTTCCTAGTAACACTACCATGTCAACCTCCAAAAAGACCCGACAGGTATTTTATTATTATCAGAACTGGTAAAATTTCCAGCGCACAAAGGTATAAAAACAAATATAAAATTGAAATATTCCGCTTTATAAATATGAAAAGCAGCCTGAGAACCCTGTAGATGTAAAAGATGCCCAGAATTGCAGCACCTGCAATAAAATGCACCTCTGAGGGTGTGGAGCCTGTATAAAGCATCAGAATTATCAGCCAGTAAATAAAAACGGAACCATACCTGTACGACTGGTATATTGTGATAAGATACTCATTGAACATCTCATTCTGTCCGCTCAGATTGCCGGCTGTAAGGCAAATAAGATGACGTGATGTAACTGCGGCTATTACGATTCCCATAATCTCAAGGAGTGACAGAAGCCCGGGTAAACCTGAAGGGGTAATCTCATTGTAGGCAGCTGCGCAATATGCGAAAAGGGCCAGTACGAGAAATGACACGAAATTCAGTACGGTCGACTGCCAATAAAACAATGATCCTGTATCCCGCGATGACGGCTCATTAATTCGCCTTAACAAGATGAATCTCTTAAGTTCCTGAAGGGGCCCCTTTGTGGTCAGCCGTACCAGAAGCCACAATATGGCTGACAGGAACAATAATCCCGTTATCCAGTCGGAATGAAGCGGTTTTGCAGGAAGACTGATTCCCTCCCTCAGTGGCTTTATTATTGCAACAGGTTGCCCCCGTGTTGTCTGTATTTTATCAACCAGATGAAACGGGAACTGTCCCTGCGGGTAAGGAACAGGATTTCTGACAAAGGATGACGAATCAGAATATGTATAATCGGCAATTAAATTCCTTGAGCAAACCGATGTTGTATCAGTAATGACAATTTCGGGAAGAGAGGCCCTTTTTCTCCTTAATCCTGCCGAATCGGCGTTTCTGATATGTGCGGGAACCTCGTCGAGCCTTCTGAGTACGGAATCAGGAATAAGTTTCCCGGGATCAATCCTGATAACAAGCCCGGGTCTTATTGTGTCCTGTGTAACAAAGCCTGTTATCATATTCCTTTTGCAGATTTGACCACAAAAGTAATTATTATTAGGCACACATTAATAAAAGGATGATGGTCAGAATAATCAGAAATAATCATTCCTGGTACCTGAAAGATCGGCCAGAACATTATTTGCCAGCCTGCTTGCTCCAATCCTGAAGAGCTTGTTGGTAAGCCACTCGTCGCCAAGGCAATGCTTTACGATATTGTAATACATTAATGCATCTTTTGTGCTTACAATACCTCCGGCCGCCTTGAACCCCACCCTGATGCCTGTTTCGGAGTAGAAGTTTAGTATTGCCTGGCACATGACGAATGCAGCTTCAGGAGTAGCCGAAACAGATGTTTTGCCCGTGGAAGTCTTGATAAAATCAGCTCCTGCATCCATGGCTATCATAGATGCCTGGAAAATCAGCTCGTTATCGCCGAGCAGCCCCGATTCTATTATAACCTTCAGGGTTTTGTCGCCGATGGCTTCCTTGATTTCAACTATCTCCTCAGCAACTGATTCGTAATCTTTTCCCATGAATGCACCGACAGGGATCACCATGTCAATTTCATCGGCTCCGTCCTCAACTGCCATTTTGCATTCCGAGATCTTGAGAATCCTGAAACTTTGTGATGTCGGGAACGCTCCTGCAACAGAAGCAACTTTCACATTTTTTACAGTGAGTTTTTCCTTTACAACCTGCACGAAATTAGGGTAAACGCATATTGCCGCCACATTCGGGATATTCGAAAATCTTCCCGAGAAGCTGTTGACCCTCCCGGTCAGCTGAAGAATGCTGCTTTTGTTGTCGGCAGTGTTGAGGCTCGTAAGGTCGATTGAATTCAGAAGGTTCATCAAAAGATGTTTGTCAGGAACTTCTGCCGACAATGATTCAACAGCTTTAAGACCTTTTTTTACCTCAGATTCCGAAGGTCCCTTTTTTATGAGTTTCTGATATAGTTTTGTCATAACGATCAGTTTGGTTATAGCACATTTTGTTTCTTTACAGGAGAAAAAGAACGGAGTCAATATACTGCTTTTTTTAAAATGCAAGCAGTTTGTAATTTAAATTCTGTTAACAGAAAATTTTTCCGGATGGCGAAATTAGGGTATGAATGAAAGCTGATTGTTACAGGATACAGGATAAAGGTTTCTCCCGGTGCCCGGATGCCGGCACACGGCACTTCCAAATTCAGGGTTAAGCAGCTGTGAAAAACCATCAGGATCTGTTGTTCCTTGCCAGCGATGCAAAAATTCCAAGCACCGACAAGATCGAAAATATCACAAATCCGGTTTTCATTCCGGCTATAAATCCGGGATAGGTCGAAGGATCGATTGTCTGTTTTCCAATAAACAGCGATAATATCATCATGGCGATCCCCATGCTGAACATCTGACCAACCATCCTCATTGTCCCTACGACTCCCGAGGCAACACCCAGATATCTTTTTTCAACGGAACTCATTATCGCATTTGAGTTGGGGGAAGAGAACAGACCGAAACCTGTTCCGAGGATGATGAACAGCAACACTATTGTACCGGCCGGTGTTTCAGGAGTCAGAAAACAAAGTGCAAGCAACCCCGCTGCAGTGAATGCCATGCCGAGGGAGGCAATTTTCCCCGGATCATATTTATCTGACAGCCTGCCCGCTACAGGAGAAAGCAGTGCCATTGCAAGAGGCTGCGATATCATAATCAAGCCGGCATCCCTTGCTTCAAATCCCTTTATGTACTGAAGGTAAAGGCTGATAAAAAATCCTATGGCGCTTGTTGCCGAGTAGTTGATAAGGGCTGCCATGCCTGAAAAGGCAAACACCCTGTTCCTGAAAAACAGCCTTACATCGAAAACAGGATTTCCGGATTTCCTTTCAAACAAAACGAACACGACCGACAGTATGGCCCCTGAGATCAGAAAGGTCCATCCCATGGCCGACGGAAGTTTTGAAAATCCATACATGACCCCGAAAAGGGTAACACCATAGATCACTGATCCCCATCCATCGAATTTCTCACCTTTCGAGTCGGCCCATTCTGCCTTGATCTTTGTTTTGATAAGAATGAATGCCGCAATGCCAAAGGGAACAAGAAAGGCAAAGATGCTCCGCCAGCCAAAGTACTGTGTCAGCAGTCCCCCGATGACAGGACCTGTCGACAGCCCAAGATAAACTGCAGTTACATTTATACCGAGGGCTCTTCCCCTTTCCCCTGCAGGAAATACAGATGTTATTATGGCCATGCTTGTTCCGAAAATCATGGCGCCCGATATTCCCTGCACCATTCTGAGAATGATGAGATAAGTAAGGCTAAAAGAGAAAACAATTGCGAGTGTTGAAATCGTGAACAGTGCGATACCGGCTGTAAAAACCTTTTTCCTCCCTGCAATATCGGCCAGCCGGCCGAAAGGGAGAAGGAATATTGCCGACGAAAGTATAAAGCTGCTCATTACCCAGCCCAGGCCAATGGCATTTGCGCCAAGGTCTTTCCCGATCGCCGGAAGTGCCAGATTTACCGCAGATCCCAGGAAAGGGGTCAGATAAGCCGCAAAAGCGGTCACTGTCAATACCGACCTTTTGAATATCTTGTCAGGACGTGATGAGGAGTTGTCTGCCATGACAATGCCTTGAATATGGATAATTACTCTTTTTCCTTTGAATCGATTATTATGGTAACAGGCCCGTCGTTGACAAGTTCAACCTGCATCATGGCGCCGAACTCTCCTGTTGCCGTTTCACGGCCAAGAAGGGCTGAAAGCCGGTATATAAAGCTGTTGTAAAGGGGTATCGCGACTTCCGGGCGGGCGGCTTTTATATAGGAGGGCCTGTTTCCCTTTTTTGTCTTCGCGTGAAGTGTAAACTGGCTTATCACCATTATGCTGCCCCCTGTTTCCAGTATCGAGCAATTCATAATACCATCCCTGTCGTTGAATATCCTCAGTTGCACTATCTTTTTACAGAGCCATTCGATGTCGTTATTGTCATCTGAATCTTCTATGCCGAGAAGGACAAGAAGACCTGGCCCGATCTCCGACTTTATCCTTCCTTCTATCGATACGGAAGCCCTCGAAACTCTCTGTATAACCGTTCTCATGATGACTTCATTTGAGGCAACCAAATATATGCATTCAATTTATAAATCCGCAAAAGGATGTTTTATATTATATTTGGCCCATCATTTCTCATTTCATGGATTTCATCACAATTGTTGCAGTTGCCCTTGGCCTTTCTTTCGACACGTTTGCCGTATCGTTGTCTTACGGCGTTGTCCGGAACCAGATCCTTTTCAGACAGGCAGTCAGGATTGCTCTCGTGCTCGCCTTTTTTCAGGCCGGACTGCTGGTCGCGGGATTTTTCCTCGGTTCCTTTATAAGCGAAATAGTAAGTGCTGCCGATCACTGGGTTGCCCTCGTTCTGCTTTCATTTCTCGGCATAAGGATGATCGCCGAAGGGATAAGAGGAAAGGAAGGCAGTGAGCCCAGGGATTTCACCAGACCCGCTGAACTTCTTGCTGCCGCTGTCGGGACAAGCATTGATGCATTTGCCGTTGGGATCAGCTTTGCTCTCCTGAGCATAAGGATATGGTATTCTTCAATTATTATCGGTGCGGTGACTTTCCTTGCATCAATGACAGCAATAAGGATAGGAAAGTCGGCAGGTTCGCATCTCGGGAAAAAAGTTGAAATAACCGGCGGACTGATCCTTATTGTGATCGGATTAAAGATATTCCTTGAACATTTCCTGGGCTAAATGAATGGTATCATGTACCTTTCCCTTTTGTCAAACACGGCCATTTCGGTATAACCGGCATCTTTAAGAAGCTTATATGCCTCATCAAAATACTGACCGACCCTCGACGGCATATGCCCATCGGAATTGACGCAGACAGGTACATTCTCTTCCCTGAAAATCTTTAGAAACCTCCTGTCGGGATAAAAATCCCCCACGGGCCTGTTCCGGCCATTCGTATTTATTTCATAGGCCACATCATGCATGCTGAGACTCTTCGCCAGCTTTCTGTAAAACGGCTCAGGATCGGATGACGGCATGAAGCCGTAAATCCTTATCAGATCGCAATGGGCTATCATATCGAACAGCCCGGAGGCGGCAGATGCCATTACATTTTCAAAATAATTCTCCCAAAGCCTGTCTATATTTTTCCCCTCATATGTTTCAGGCCCCATATCAACGCTGAAATCACCAAGATAATGAACCGATCCTATGGCATAATCGAGTTCGACACCTTCGAGAAAGGCAGAAATCTCATTCTCCAGCCCGGGCAGGTAATCCACTTCAAGGCCCGTCCTTACCCTGATGTTTTTTGTTTTACGGCTCAGTTTCCTTATATGTCCGAGGTATGGCCCGACCTCTTCAGCACTCATGGCCCAGTCTGAATCCTTAAGAAAAAGAGTCAGATGTTCTGAAAATCCTATCTCCTTCAAACCTGCCTCAACAGCCGGGGTTATATAATCCTCAGGGGCAGCCTTGCCATCACTGAACCTTGAATGTACGTGATAATCAGTCCTGTAAATCATTTTTCCCAGATATGGTGCATTTATAAATGTTCATTGCCTCAAAGTAGATTCAATTTTATTAATAAAACAAATCAGCGGAGATAAAGTAAATCGTAAAATAATAACTTTGTGAAAAACCTGCTCCTGTGGATAACGAATTTAAACCCTGCAATTGCGAAAACTGCCAATTCAGGGAAGTTGTTTTTTCTACTCTCGATGATAATAAGATTTTGGAGCTTTGCAGGTTCAAGGAAGAACACTCTTACCGCAAAGGAGAAATAATAAATCACGAGGGTGAAAAAATAACCGATTTCAAGTACCTCAAATCGGGGCTTGTGAAACTGTTTCGCAGAACTTCAGACGGCGAAGAACAGGTAATTACGATAACCCGGCCATTTGAGTTTGTCAGTAACCTGAGTATTTTTTCCGAGGACAAATACAAATATTCTGTTTCGGCTCTCGAGGATTCGATAGTGTGTTCAGTAAGGCTCGATTTTATCCGGGAACTTTTCCTGAAAAACGGAGAGTTTGCAATAAGCCTGATGACAAGGATATCAAAGATAACTGACAAGATAATTTCCCAGACCCTTGACATAAGGCTGAAGAACCTGGCGGGCCGCGTCGCCTTCGTCCTGCTTTATTTCACCAACGACATATACAAATCAAGGGTGTTCGATCTTCCTGTTTCACGGAAGGAGATTGCCGATTATATAGGAATGAGTTCAGCCAACGTGATAAGGACTTTGTCGGACTTCAAAAGGGATGGCATAATTAAGGTGTATGGAAAAACAATTGAAGTTGTTGATATCAACAAGCTTGAGATAATATCAAAACGAGGATGATTTCTGCCCCGGATCCCCACGGGATCAGTAAAAATGGTTCAGTTATTTCCAGTTTCCCCGGGGATGGGGAGCAAATTTATGTTTTATGAAAATAAACCTCCTGATCACGAGCCTGCTTGTTTTACCGGAATTACTGACAGCACAACCCGGGCCGGGCGATCCCCGGCAGGAAAACGTGATAAAAAAAGAGTTTTACACTGTCTCCGGCTTCAGGCACGGGGTGAGCTTTTTCCCGAAAATAAGATTCAGTGAAGTACAGTACGAAGCTGGCGATTCACTTACATTCAACAGATACCACAGCCTGGATGTCATTTATTCATGGTTGGAAAAATGGGAAAAAGAATATCCCGATCTGGTCAGCCTTTATGACGTGGGGCTTAGCTATGAGGGACGACCAATCCTCCAGATGACTGTTACAAACAAGAAGACAGGAAAGGACACAGACAAGCCAGCGGCATTCTTTGAGGGCGGACGTCATAGCGGAGAAGTCACGGGCTCGGAATGCGTGATGTGGATGGCACGGTACCTTCTGTCAAATTACGGGAAGGATCCGGAAATCACCCACCTTATCGATTCAAGGGCCATATACCTTAAACCAGTCAACAATCCCGACGGGCACAACCTCTACCTCAGTACCCTTCAGTCCAACAGGAGCACTGTCAGGCCCGAGGACAATGATGGCGACGGGCTCCTTGATGAGGATGCCCCTGAAGACATTGACGGTGATGGAATGATCCTGACAATGCGTTGGAAAGATGAGAAAAAGGGGAATCTTATTCCCGATCCGAAGGATTCTACGGGAAGGATAATGAAAAGAGTGCCTGCCGGTAAGGGAATTTACCTTTCTGCAACCGAGGGTATTGACAACGATGGTGACGGAAGACTCAATGAAGACGGCATAGGGGGCCTCGACCTTCACAGGAACTATCCTGAAAACTGGAGGCCTTCAACAGAAAAGACTGGCAGAGGATATACCCAGGGCGGATCCGGCGGGTATCCTCTCAGTGAAACCGAAACAAGGGCTGTTGTTGAGTTCCTTCTCACACACCCGAACATTTCTGTTGTCAATTCGATGGACACCAGCGTTCCCATGCATCTGCGCCCTCCGTCAACATCCCCTTCGGCAGAGAGAATGTACCCCGAAGATCTGGCCTGGTATAAAACCTTTGATGCCATTGGCAAAAAGCTGACAGGATATGAAAAAGCCGGTGATGTATATGATGATTACGGAAGCGGAACCCCGTTGTTTGGTCACGGGCCCGACTTCGGCTACTGGTACTATGGCGCTATCTGGTATGGCGATGAGATCTGGAACGGAGCCCGCTACAGGGATTTTAACAACGACGGTGTTACTGATCAGCTCGACATGCTGATCTGGGATGATACCGAAAACAACGGAGAAGGATTCATAGAATGGAAACCGGCCAGGCATCCTGTATACGGAGATATCGAAACCGGCGGTTTCGTGACTAAATTCTTTTCCCAGAATCCTCCGGCACGGCATCTGGAGCCCTGGATAAGAAATGAAGGACTTTTCAATGTTGAAATGATAAAATATCTGCCTGAACTTGAATGGGATAAGGCAGAAGTAAAAAAGATTAAGACTTTTAAAGCCGATTCGGCCGATTACCAGTTAAAAATACGAATCAGGAACACGGGTAAACTTCCGACTGCACTAAAACAGGCATATCTGGTCAAGATAGTCAGGCCCGACAGGCTGGAGCTTGAATTCGACAGTGCAGCCATGGCAGGTGAAAAACAGGGCTACAGGGTGATAGAGGAGAAGAAACCGGCACCTCAGAGGACGGGAAGAACCATGTTCGGCGACACCGACCGACCCGGGATGCGGAGAGTCATTTCCAGGGATATCCCTTTTACCGATGGAGGATCAGCCACCGAAGCTGTTTTCACGATAAGGCTTTACAACAGGCAGGAGCTTAAAGGAAAAGCAACAATGTATTCAACCCGCGGAGGGGTTCTCAGAAACATGGAATTTGTTGTTAAATAATTAACAATCGGGTAATTTTAATATCAAAATTGATCATAAATAATAGTAGATGAAAATGGAAAAATACAGGGTAAGGGATATTCCACGAAGAAAATTCCTGGAAATGAGTCTGAAAGGAGGGTTGCTTGTGGCTTCGACGCCGGCACTCCTTTCGCAGCTTGTCTCCTGCAGGAGCGGTGTGAAACAATCCTCGCAGCTTGATATGGACAAGGAGACACTGGCGAAGGTCATCGCGAAAGCTCTTGAAAAAGGAGGGGATTTCGCCGACGTCTATCTCGAAAACAGGATCTCCCGCCAGATCGTAATGGAAGAATCGGTATTTAAAAGCGGCCTGTACGGCATCAGCCAGGGCGCCGGGGTAAGGGTCATCTCAGGTAACAAGACCGGCTATGCTTACACGGATGAGATAACTGAAGAGAAGCTCATGCGCGCTGCCGAAATCGCCTCGTTTGTGGCCGCAAACGGCTCAATGACATCTCCGGCAGGGATATCTGTAACTACCAGGCCTTCATACGTCACCGTCAGGGAGCCTCTTGGTGAAATAGCTGATGAAAGAAGAATAGAAATAATTCGTCGCGCCGACCAGGCCGCAAAGGACTATGACAAGAGGATTAAGATGGCCCTTGTTGAATATAATGACGAAGTCAGGAGCAGGGTAATAGCCAACAGCGAAGGTGTATACCTGAAAGATGAGCTTCCTCTGCTGTTTTTCATTGTGCAGGCTATGAGCGACAACGGAAAGGCAAGACACATGTCGCGCGAAAGGCTGAGCATGCACTCGGGATTTGAGATTTTTGAAGCGGTAACACCCGAGACTGTCGCCAGGAATGCTGCCAGGGAAGCAATAGCAATGCTCGATGCAGAAGATGCTCCCGCCGGTATTATGGATGTTGTAATGCAGAACGGATGGGGCGGCGTGCTTGTTCATGAGGCTGTGGGCCATCCGCTTGAAGCTGACAATATTGCAAAAGGCATTGGGGCATTCACAGGCAAGATGGGTAAAAAAGTAGCAGCCGACTGCTTTACAATGGTCGACGACGGCACATTACCAAATTTCAGGGGTACAATAAACTTCGACGATGAGGGCACCGAAGCAAAAAGGAACGTACTGATAGAAAATGGCGTGCTCAAAGGTTTCATGACCGATGTTCTCAGTGCCAGGCAGCTTTCCATGGCCCGTACGGGAAACGGCAGAAGGGAATCATTCAGGTATATACCCATCCCGAGAATGACCAATACATTTATTGACACCGGCAATGACAACCCCGCCGACATACTTGCCTCAACAAAAAAAGGAATTTATGTCCAAAGCCTGAGCGGAGGAAGCGTAAATCCCGTAACAGGAGTCTTCAACTTCACATGCCGTGAGGCATACCTTATTGAGAACGGGAGGAAAACCATCCCTATAAAAGGTGCAACACTTATCGGGTCATGCATGGATGTCATTTCAAATATAGATGCCGTCGGGAATGATCTTGATTTCGGGCCCGGGATATGCGGCAAAGGTCAGTCGGCAGAAGTTACGGCAGGGATGCCTACCGTAAGGATAAGGGGGATAAATGTGGGTGGAAGCAAAGCATAAAAAAACGTCAAAAGAAATGGATATGAATTATACAGACTTAACCGAAAAACTTGTCAGGAAATGTCTGACCCTTGGTGCCGATGCCGCCGAGGTCTATCTGGAAACCAGCAGGAACATGTCGGTGAATGTTTTAAACAAGGAGATTGAAACAATTGAGGAAGCCTCTTCCCGGGGTGTTGGATTCCGTGTCTACACCGGAGGCAGGATGGGTTTCAGCCATTGCAATGACTTCAGCGACAAATCGCTTGAAGATACTATTTCAAGGGCTCTTGCCTTTGCTAAACTGACCACTCCTGATGAGAACAACGTGTTGCCGGATGACACTGGCATAACCTCCGTTGCCGATCTTTACGATACTGCCATAAAAGGGGAACCCATGGAGAAAAAGATTAAAATGGCCCTCGAACTGGAGAGCCTGGCAATGGGCGCTCCGGGAATTACAAAAAGTTCCGGTGCCGGTTACAGCGAAGGTGAATCGGAAATCTTTATCGGCAACTCCAACGGCATCCTCAAAAGTTACAAGTCGTCGGGATGTTCCCTTGGTGTTTCAGTTGTCGCAGAAAAAGGCGACCAGAAGAATACAGGTGATGAATATTGTTCACGGGTATTCTTCTCTGATCTTCTTCCCCTTGATCAGATAGCAGCCTCTGCTTCTGCAAAGGCCGTTGAACTGCTTGATCCGGTGATGATCAGAACACAGCGTGCAGCTGTCATCTTTGACCCTGATGTGGTAAGATCACTGTTCGGGGGCGTTATTACGGCGCTGAATGGCGAACGGGTACTCCAGGGTGCAAGTTTCCTGAAAGATTTTCTGAACCGCCAGTTTGCCTCATCGCTGATAACCATCATTGATGACGCCACACTGGCAAGAAGCACCGGAAGCGCTCCTTTCGACGGAGAAGGCGTTCCTACACGCAAAATGGTTCTTGTTGAAAACGGAACTGTGAAAAGCTTCATCTACAATTCAAAAGCTGCAAAAAGAGCCGGCACTCAAAGCACCGGAAACGCTTCAAGAGGAGGATTCACATCTCTTCCCGCAATAGGTACACATAAGACATATATTCAGCCCGGAAATTCATCGCCTGCCGACATAATAGCAGGAACAATGAAAGGCCTTCTGCTCAGGGAAGTCACCGGTTACGGAGTTGATCCCGTAAGCGGCAACTTCAGCGGGGGCGCAAGCGGGCTGTGGATAGTGAACGGCGAAATAGCCCATCCTGTAAAAGGTGTTACAATAGCAGGCAGGGCTTCCGACATCTTCAATGCCATCGATATGGCAGGGAATGACACCGATATGAACAGATCATTTGCTGCACCTACAATACGTGTCGCCGAAATGATGATAGGTGGCAAATAAACTTTTTTCAATTCGCCAAAAAGTTATACTTTAGGGGTCTTAAAATTTAAGAAAATGGTATCAAATAAAAAGCAGAAAAGCATGGCAAACATTAATACTAAAAAAGGAGTTATCGCCATCCTGACCGGAGGAGGCGATGTTCCGGGCCTTAATCCGGCTATCAGGGCCGTGACCATCAGGGCAAACAGGGAAGGATTCCAGGTGATAGGTCTCCGCAGAGGATGGGCAGGAATTACTGAAGTCATCAGGGACAGCAAGGCAGACAACAGCAACAACTATCAATTGCTTACCGATGATATAGTGAACAGGGCAGGACGTACAGGAGGCACTTTCCTCCATACTTCAAGAACAAGGCCAAGCCATATGGCCAAAAAGGATGTTCCCGACCATCTGAAAGATACTTACAATGCCGATATGAATGACCTGACACCCGAAGTTATCAAGAACCTCGAGTGGCTTGGCGTCGATTACCTTATCCCGATAGGCGGTGATGATACACTCAGCTATGGTGTTCACCTTTACAGGCAGGGAGTGAAGGTAATCGCGATACCCAAAACAATGGACAACGATGTTCCGGGTACGGATTATTGTATCGGCTTCAGCACATGCGTCTCCAGAACTATCCAGATGATAAATACACTCAGGACATCGGCAGGCTCTCATGAAAGGCTCATGGTGCTCGAGGTGTTCGGAAGATATGCCGGTTTCACCGCAATGCTTCCAACTATGGCCGGCGCTGCAAACAGATGTGTAATTCCTGAATATGAATTTGAAATTGAGCGACTTGCCGAACTTCTTATTGATGACCGTAACCACAACCCCAGCAAATATTCCATAGTCCTTGTTTCGGAAGGTGCCATGTTCAAAGGCGGAGAGATGATCTTCTCCGGCAGCGAAAGAGATGCATACGGGCATGCCAAGCTTGGTGGTATCGGAGACCTGGTTTCCGAAAAGCTGAAAGAATTATCTCCAGCATACAACAACGGCAAGACTATCAATATTATAAACCAGAAACTCGGATATATGGTCCGCGGCGGCGATCCCGATGCCCTCGATTCAATTGTTCCGATGGCTTACGGCAACCTTGCACTTGACCTTATCCTCAAAGGTATGCATGGAAGAATTGTTGTCCTTAAAAACGGAAGATACGATAATGTGCCTATCGATGTCGTTACTTCATCCAAGAAAGTTGTAAAGGTTTCAGAGCATTACAACACCGACAGGCTCAGGCCCTATTATCACAGCTTTGAGATGAAGCCGTTCCTTCTGATGGCATCGGATAATTAATCAGGTTATTTTATTGTTAACAGTTTAACAATATAAAACAGGCTGTATCAGAATTTTAGCCGCAAAGCAATCAGGGCCCGCCCTGAAGGCTCAGACCCGGTCCATTGGTACTAAACATTTTGCGATCTTTACCAAAAAGTCTGGCCGGCTCTGCGGTTAAAAGAATTTCAAATTCTGATACAGCCTTTTCCTTTATATCCATCTGATTAATTTTGTCTATTTTTGCCGGAAATCCTGACCTTGCTTGGAAAAGGGAACCATCATCAAATCTGTGGGAAGCCGCTACAGGGTGCTGACCTCCTCCGGAGATACAATCGACTGTGTATTGAGAGGCAGGCTTCGGGTGCACGGAGTGCAAACCACAAATCCTGTGGCAGTCGGCGACAACGTGATTATTGAAAAGGAAAAAGTTGGCAGGACCGGCATAATAAATGAGGTTCTCGACAGAAAAAACTATATACTCCGCAAAGCCTCCAACCTTTCAAAACAATGCCAGATAATTGCTGCAAACCTCGATCAGGTGCTGCTCATGGTTACTATAGTCCTTCCAGCGACACCGGTAGAGTTCATCGACAGATTCCTGGCCACAGCCGAAGCTTACAGGATACCTGCCAGGCTAATCTTCAACAAGACAGATCTCTACGGAGAAAAGGAATCACAAATAATGGAGAGCCTTATCTCCGTGTACTCGGCAATAGGCTACAGATGTTTCAGATTGTCACTAAACACGGGCAACGGACTTGATGAAATAAAATCAATACTGAAAGACAAAATAAGCCTTATCTCCGGAAACTCGGGTGTGGGGAAGACAACTCTCCTCAACACAATCGACCCCTCCCTCAGGCTGAAAACTGCAGAAATATCCGGATATCATAAGCAGGGCAAACATGTAACAACATTCACTGAGATGCACAAGATGCCTTTCGGAGGATATGTGATCGATACCCCCGGCATCAGAGGCTTCGGCCTTTTTGGAATGGAAAGAAATGAAATTTATCATTTCTTCCCTGAAATATTCAGAATATCCGAAAAATGCAGATACTACAACTGCCTTCACCTTGATGAACCCGGGTGCGCTGTAAGGGATGCAGTTGAACATAATGAAATAAATCCCTTGAGATACAGAAGCTATGTAAGTATTTTAAATGATGAAAATACTAAATACAGGTGAAGTTGAGTTAATCAGGTATATGTTTGTATACTTTGCCTGGAAATAGCTACCATAACATTAAAAGAATTCCTGTTATTGTAATTGCAGCGCTGGCCGTAATTATAGGCGCAAGCTTTTTCTGCTTTAAGGGAATCCAAAGCAATCAGATAAAATATATTGCACGTGTTCTTGATAATCAGGTCAAAAGTGCCGGGGGGTCAGTCGATGGAACTGATGAAGGTTTCATAAATGATATTAACCGGATTCTCCACTCTGAAAACATACAACATTTCATTAGCGATGACGACCAGCGAACCAGGACCATCGACAGGATGAAATTGTTCTTTTCTAAGTATGAAGACCTTATCACCGGGATAAGGATCTATGATGACAAAAAGAATGAATTCACGCTTAAGAAGGATGAAACAGGCAACACATGGCTCGAACAGTTGTTTGTATTGCATGTTCAGGGTGAAATTCTTCCCTATGACACCCTTATCCTTCAGAACAGAACATTTGAATATTACATCCCCTTAAAACACGAGGATATTCTCGTCGGCAACATTGTCGTTACCATCGATTACCAGAAATATTTTGAACGACTGTTTTCATCCTTTAAAATGGAGAATTATCAATGGCAATGGGTCATTGACGACTCAGGTGGGATAATCTTCACAAACAGCAGGGAAAACATCCGGTATTCACAGCTTCAAAAGATAATGAGAAGGCTTGATGAAGGGGCAGTGGAAAATCTGATCCATTCTGCCGGTGGCAGCAGCAATCCCGGGGAAATAATATCATCATTCTATTCAACCGGGCTTCTTCACAGAAATTTCAACATAGTCTTTTCATCACCAGTCGGCAAAGTCAGCGCTTATCTATTGCGTAATTCACTCATTCTGGTTATCGTGTCGGTCATTGCACTTATGTTTGTTGCGGGATTTCTCTGCAGGATCATAACTGCACTGAGAACAGAAACGGAAAGACTGCTTTCCTCGGAAGAAAAGATGCGGAAGCTTCATAATGAAATTCCTGTAGGCATGGTGATTTACAATGAAAAGAGAGAGATCCTTAAAGCAAATAAAAAGGCTGCTGAACTATACTCGTTTCCGGGAGAAAAGGCGATGCAGGGAGCCATCCTGCCCGACCCTGCGATTACCGATGAGAACAATTATTTTGCACGGTACATGGGAGGTAATTTCACTCCCGATCAGTTTGTAATAATAAGAAAGAATGACTCGGAAATGATCCTTTTCCGGACAAAATCGCCTGTTAGTTTTATGGATCATGATGCCACAATGGAGTTGCTTGTGGATGTTACCAGCCTTGAGGCTGCAAGAAAACAGGAGGCAAGTGCAAGCTCGGCCAAGTCAGAATTCCTGGCCAGGATGAGCTATGAACTCAGAACTCCGCTTAATGGCATTATTGGTATGGCGGATATTCTCGAAAAGCATGACCTTTCCGGTGAAAGTGCCGCTGTGCTTAAGATACTTCGACGTTCTGCCGAAGTGCTGCTTGGGCTTATCAACGACATCCTCGACTTTTCAAAGATAAAATCGGGGAAGATGATCCTTGATGAAATTCCCTTCAGCCTCAGGGAGGAGGTTGTTTATTGCTATGATCTTGCACGGACAAACACCGATGGCTCGCAAATAGACCTCTCGGTAAGCATAGATGATAATATCCCGGATAAGGTCATTGGCGATCCTTTCAGGATAAGACAGATCCTGACAAATTTCCTAAACAATTCAATCGCAAATACGAAGCAGGGAAAGATAAGCCTTAGATGCAGCCTTAAAGAAAACATTGAAGGAAAGATAAGGCTCTCATTCCTCATTGCCGACACAGGTAAGGTCATTGATCAGGTTACCCTTAGAAAAATGTTCGGCAACCATGTAAGCATGGATTCGAAGGCTGCAAGAGAGAATGATGATTCGGGATTCGGACTGGCCCTGGCCAGGCAGCTTATAGAACTCATGGGCGGGGAGTTTGAAGTTAAGAGCCCTTCAGGCCTCGAAGGAGAAACCGGCACTAAAATTGAATTCACTATCAATATCTGGTCGGACGAGAAGCCTCAAAAGAACCTTAATAACGATTCCCTGATTTCATTTGGACAGATAAGAACACTGGTTGTAACCGGATCCCAGAACAGGGATGAGGAAATACTTGGGACAATTCATAAACTCGGACTTGCAATGACGGTGACCACATTCCAGAAATCAACTGTTGGTCAGATAAAGGCAAGCCTGTCAATCCCCGATAAAAAGTACCATCTCATTGTGATCCTTGATGATTGTGAATTCAACGGATTTGATGTTGCTGCCCGCATCCATGAACACAACCTGTCGGATCAGTTCGTCATAATAATGATAAGCTCGAATGATATCAGGGGCAATTTTGTAAAATGCTCTTCCTTTGGCGTTGACCATTATATCGTGAAACCCTATGATATAAAGGAGCTTTACAGTATCATTAAAAGCAGCTTCCCCTATGTCGACCGTACGGTACTATCAAATGACAGGGACAGGGTAGCAAAAGACCTCAGGATACTTGTCGTTGAGGATAATAAAATGAATCAGAAGGTAATCGGGACAATGCTCAAGAGCCTTGGATATTCATTTGATTTTGCAGATGACGGATTTGCCGGACTCATTCAGGCAAAGACAAGGCGGTATGATGTAATCTTCATGGATCTTATTATGCCGCAGATGGATGGTTTTGAAGCCGCCCGCAGGATCCTGGAATATGACAGTACACTTCTCATTGTGGCTTTTACAGCCGACAACCTTCCTGATACTAAACGGAAAGCCGAACTCTCGGGAATAAAGGAATTCATCTCCAAGCCTGTTAGGATAGAGGATCTTAAGAAATTCTTTTCAAGGCATTTCTTCAGCAATTAACTTCCGCGATTTTCTTATTTTTGCTGCTCCGTATCAGAAAAGTTGCCGGATTATTATGACATATCAGAACCTTGCCCGTACCGACATTGTCACTTTCCTCAGACTGGCTGAAACCTGCCCGGTGGCAGATGTCCGTTCCCCTTCCGAATTCAGTTACGGGCATATTCCCGGTGCCGTCAATATCCCACTGTTTGATGATGCCGAAAGGGAAGAGGTTGGAACCAGGTACAAGCAAAATGGACGAACAGATGCAATATTAAGGGGATTGGAGCTTACTGGCCCGTCGATGTGCCATAAGCTTGAAAAAGCACTGCAGATTGCTGCCGGGGGTAAACTTCTTGTCCATTGCTGGAGAGGAGGAATGAGATCGGAAGCCATGGCCTGGCTGTTTTCGCTCGGAGATATTGAGACAACACTGCTTGAAGGAGGATACAAATCGTACAGGCATCATGTCCTTGAAAGCCTTTCGGTTAACAGGAAAATGTTTGTCCTGGGAGGCCTCACGGGCAGCGGAAAAACCCATATCCTGAAGTATCTGAGGGAACAGGGCAGGCAGGTCATTGATCTTGAAGGAATGGCAAACCACAAGGGCTCCGCATTCGGATCGCTGGGACAGGCACCACAGCCTTCATCGGAACATTTTGCAAACATACTGTACAGCCGGTGGAAGGACCTCGATCCCGGCCTGCCTGTCTGGCTCGAGGATGAAAGCCGCAATATCGGGACCGTGTTTATGCCGGATGACTTTTACAATAATATGCAGCTTAACCCAACCATAGTACTGCTTATGGATATTAAAACCCGGCTCCCGAGGCTGATTGAGGAATACTCATTCTACGACAGGGATGAGTTGGAAGCTTCGGTAATGAGGATCAGCAAACGGCTGGGAGCAGACAGGGCACAGGAAGCAATTGAAGCAATTAGGCACAGCGATTTTGCAAGAGCCATCGAAATAGTGCTTCATTATTATGATAAGGCTTACCTGTACGGGCTGAAACGAAAGGAGTCGAAAGATATGGCATTTGTGAAGACTGATACTGACGACATTGAAACCAATGCCCGCAAAATCGTTGAGGCTGCTGAAAGATTTAAATGATGATTCTGATGGCCGGCCGGGGCCTCTTTAATTATTGTCGCCGCCGAATTCAGATTCAATCCATTTATATACCTTGTCCGATCGTCTAAGAACAACCGGGACCTTAACCGAGCAAAATTCCCCCTTAAGAGCCTTTTCAGTCACTTTAAGATCGACTCTGATCTCATCGGCAGTGTATTCCACAACTCCTGTTGTAGGGCCTGTGATAAGCAGCAATTCTCCTTTTTCAAGATCACCGTTTTCAAGCTTTATCTCGGCGACACCCAGCCTGGCAAAAAAGTTGGTTATTTTCCCAAGGTAAACCTTCTTCCTTGTCGCCCGTGAACCATATCTGTCGTTCCATTCTCCAAGCCTCTGGCCAAGATAATATCCGTCCCAGAAGCCCCGGTTAAAGACTGTTGAGAGCTTTTTTCTCCATTCTGAAATCCTTTCTTCAGAATATGTTCCGCTGAAAACGGCATTTACGGCTTCATTATAGCATGAAACAACGGTTTGCACATATTCAGGCGACCTTGCCCGTCCCTCGATCTTGAACACTGTAACTCCCGCATCAAGAATTTTATCAATGAATCCTATCGTGCAAAGATCCTTCGGCGACATAATATACTCATTGTCAATCTCAAGTTCGTATCCCGATTCCTTTTCGGTTACTATATATGCTTTGCGGCAGGTCTGGTAGCATTTTCCCCTGTTGGCCGACTTATTGTTTTCATGAAGACTCAGATAGCATTTCCCTGATGTGGCCATGCAAAGTGCCCCGTGTACGAACATTTCGAGCCTTACAGGGAGCCCGCCCGGGCCTTTGATGTTTTCTGCTGCAATCCTTTCAGAAATATGTTTTACCTGGCTGAGGTTAAGTTCCCTGGCAAGGACAGCAACGTCGGCCCATTGTGAATAGAATTTAAGTGCCTCAATGTTTGTAATATTCAGCTGGGTCGAAAGATGGACTTCAATACCTGTCCGGAAAGCATAGTTGATTACCGACAGGTCGGAGGCTATAACAGCTGATATTCCGCTTTCAACTGCAGCATCTATTATACGATGCATCTGTTCCAGCTCATTGTCAAAAACAACAACGTTGACGGTAAGATAACTTTTAACATTGTTTTCCCTGCAGATTGCTGATATCTGACGAAGGTCGGCAAGGCTGAAATTAACAGATGAGGCAGCCCTCATATTGAGGTCCTCAGCGCCGAAATATACTGAATCGGCACCTCCCTGAATGGCTGCCATCAACGACTCATACGAGCCTGCCGGCGCCATTATCTCTATATCTTTCCGGTTCATCCGGCTGTTGGTTTTTAAAGGAACAAAGATACTGCACGATTGTTTCAGTCAATGCTGTTCTTCATGATTATCCTGATGCATGTTCCCTTGCCTATTTCAGATGATTTTACGAATATCCTGCCGTGGTGATACTCTTCGATTATTCTTTTTGCCAGCGACAGCCCGAGTCCCCAGCCTCTTTTCTTTGTTGTATAGCCCGGGTTGAATATTTTCTTCCATGCCGATTTAGGAAGGCCCTTTCCGGTATCGTAAACATCAATTATGGCATGCTTGCCGTCATTTTCAACCCTGATAGTCAATGAACCATCACCCTCCATCGCATCAATGGCGTTTTTGCAGACATTTTCAATTACCCATTCAAAAAGTGCGGGGTTTACCGGTATGTTTATGACGTCGTCAGGTGAAAAAGGAAGAACAAACAACACTTTTGAGGAGGACCTTGTCTTAAGGTAATTGACGGAATTCTGTATAAGACTAATAACGTTTTCCTGTGTGAGGGATGGTTTTGACCCTATCCCCGAAAACCTTTCAGTAACCTTTTCAAGTCTTTTTACATCGAGAGCAAGTTCCTTTAGTACCGGAATGTCGGGGTAATTGTTCTGAAGCAATTCTATCCAGCCGGTCATGGAAGTGGTGGGGGTCCCCAGCTGATGGGCAGTCTCCTTCGACATACCCACCCACACCCTGTTCTGTTCGGCTTTCCTTGAACTGCTCAGTGCAAGGTATGAAGCCAGGATGAATAGTATTATGAATCCAAGCTGGATATAAGGATAGTAGATAAGCTGGCTTAAGATAATACTGTCCTTGTAATAGATCCTGTTTGTGGTTCCGTTCCCAAGCTCAATGATAATGGGTTCGTTTGCTCCTTTTATTTTGTCGAGACGCAGACTGATGCGCCCGGGATTACCCGCTGAATCCTGCCCCAGATTCCTTGCACCGATGATATTGTCGTGACCATCAGTAAGAATTACGGGGACCGTATTGTTATTTTCAATTATTGATGCCAGAAAATCGAGGTTTTGAGTCGAATCAGCTGAATTGATGAGCCTGGTGGCCTCGGCCCACAACTCGACTTTTTTACGTTCTTCTGCCTTAAGGCTTCGAACGAGATACTGTGTGTATATCAGCGAACCTACGCCGATAAGTATGGCAAAGAAGAATAAAAAGATCTGCCAGTTGTTTCTGTTGCGAAATATATTCAAGCCCGGTAATTTTATGGTGAAAAAGTACTAATTCTTTTTAAATAGCCTGTCGAAAAAAGTCTCTTTTCTTTCTTCTTCAGGTTCTTTCTTTGTTGCTGTTGTGTCCGACGAACCATCCCACTTTATTCTGAACCTGGGCTTTGTTCCCTGCTTCCCGGAAGGTTCCGGACTCTTGTCATACAACCCGTATTCTTCATTAAATATTGTCTTGAGATTTTCTTTTTCTTTTTTGATGTTTTGCTTTATCTGATTTCCCTGGGCTTTCATATCGTAACTCACATCAACTTTATCTGCCCTGCCTTTCATCATGAGGTATATCGAAGTTCTTCCAAGTCCGTCATCCTCAACCTCGCCAAACTCTTCGGTGCGAACCCTGGTCTTTCGCGTTTTCCTGCTTAGTATATCCGAAAGGAGCATTTTCACATGATATTCATATTCATTGTCAAAACTGTGTTTCCCGTTAACGGAAAGATCGACAGCCGACGATTTTATATCCATCTGGGGGACATAAAAGACATTGCTCCTTATGAAGAAATCGTTTTCAAGCTTTTCGAATTTAATGTTTTCAAGTTCCGAAAGGGAAATAAATTTTGAAAGTGCTTTCACCGGATCAAAATTAATCAGCGAGCCGTTTGTGATACTGTATTTGCCTTCCGCGGTCATTGACCTTACATCGGGGTTTAGCAGCGAGTCGGCAGGCAGCAGTAATGTTATCGCACCTGAAAGAGATCCTGCAAGGTTTTCGGCCCTGATGAAATTCTGACCGAAATTGTGGAAACTGGTGAATGCTTCATTTACATCAACTCCCGCCAGGGAAAAACTTCCCCTCCCCATAAACGATTTATTACGGTTCTGAACAACTACTCCGTTCCCTGTTATCTTTCCCTTCTGCGAGCTTAATGACACATTCCGCAAATTGAGCAATCCGGGACTGATGCTGAGGGATCCTGCAATATTCCTTGCGCTGAAAGTCTTATATTCGACTGTATCGATTCTGTAATTTACATCAAGCATAACGTCAACTGGGAACTTAATAGCTGTTTTCTTTTCATTTCCGGCATCTCTGACTTCTTTATCATCAGTGGCATTCATAAAACTCTCGGGTCTGAAGCATGTTGCGGTGACATTTGCAGTGCCGGTGAGAGTAACCGGGCTTCCTGTAAGCCAGCCGGGGAAATTATTAATTGTCCCCGAAAGCACCACTTTGTGGCCATTAAGGAAAAAGCTGAGATTGTCAGATTTTGTTTCTTCGCCAATAAGTGACACTTTTCCGTTTGCATTGTTAATGTCAATATTCCTGTTTTCAACCTTAAGCTCCACTGAATTGAAAATTACTTCTGAATTGGAGTTAAGTGTGAAAATATCCCTGAGCCCGAATGTCTTTTTAATTGAAGGAGCACCGGAGAACTTAAGATTGAGATCAATGGACCCGGCTGCCCTGCTTATGCTTTTCAGATCAAGGAATTCTCTCAGCTCGGAGGGAAGAAGTTTACCCCTGAAGATAAGTTCGGCTGACGGATTTATGAAATTTCTTACTGAAAGTGAACCCGAATAATCAGAGGAACCAAGCCGTGAGGTGAAATTTCTGACCGAAAGTGAACTCGTAACGGGAGAATTACCGGTACCGTTTGTATATTCTCCTTCGAACGACAGTTTTTCAAGTCTAATGTTTGACCTCCTGTTTTTTATCTGTGCATTTTTAAGCGACCATCTAATGTCATAATGCGGATCTTCAGAGCGGGTCGGTCTTCCCTTGATGCTCCAGTTGAACTTCAGGGAGCCCGATGCATCAAATGCCGACAGAGCTTTTCTCTGCTTTTCCGGAAGAAGATTCACTGCCTTTGAAATATCAATATTATCGGCTGTAATGCCTATATCGATGAAATTGTCGTCAGCAACGAATCCGGTAAGCAGGAAGTCCCAGTTTTCCACTGTTATACTGCTTTTCCTGAAGAAAACACCCTTTGCATTCCTGTTCAGGCCAACCTGAACCCTGGCAGGAATACTGTGCCGGATCGCGAAGTCCTTAAGAACAAAAAGGTCGAAACGCGTTTCGGAACTGCCTTCAAAATCTATCACCTCGTTCCTTATCCGGCTTTTAAAACGGCCGTAACGGAACACCCCCTTTATTAACAGGCCGGGCCGCCGGTCGTCATATGAAAATTTCAGGTCCGACACGTTGATCCTGTTGAAATTCAGCATCAGGCTTTTGCCGCCGTTTCCGCTGCTTTTTGAAAAACTGTAATTGTAATTGCCCGCTTCATCAGTGAACAGGTTAAGCTCTCCTCCCTTTATGCCTATCCTGGTGAATGTATAGGCGCCTCTTATAAGATCGGGCATCCTGAAATCAACTGATGCTGATCTTGCCTTAAGAAGTGTGTCTGTATTGATTCCCCTGAAAGCCTTTCTGTCAAAACCGGGGGAGGAGAGAATGGCTATGTTTTTAAGTTCAACTGTAGCTTTTGGAAACTTCCTGATAAGCGAGAGCCTGAAAGATTCTGTTTCGATCTTTGTCTGGAGGGTACTGTTAAGGGAGTGAAGGACTATCCCGCCTACCCTGTTCTGGAGGATAAGCGAAAGGACAAACAAAACGACAACCAATGAAATGAGAACTATCGAAACTGTTCTGAGAATCCTTACCACCGCTTTCATTTACATTTTCAGTAAATACCCTTCAACCATGTTAATTAACGGGCAGCAAAGTTATATTATTTGATCCGGTCTGTTTTTATTTCAGGAGGAAGCTGAAATTGTCCCCTTCCCCAAGCTCAAGAGGCGGATTATTCTTCCTGAATATCCTGGCTTTACGAGGGCCCGAGAGTTCAATAAGACCGTCTTTTACAATGAACATTGTCCCCTCGCGCAGACCGGCCACCCAGAGATCAGGATTAGCCTCAATGAACTCTTCTATCCTCTGTTCCCTTGTTTCCCCTGCATGCCCCTCGGGATTCGCATCAAGATAATGAGGGTTTATCTGGAAGGGGATAAGGTTGAATGCCCTGAATGATGAAGGCCTGACAACAGGCATGTCATTTGTCGTTCTGATCGTGGGGCATGCCACATTCGATCCGGCGCTCCATCCTATATACGGAGTGCCCGACAATACTTTTTTGCGTACAGGTTCTATGAGCCTGTTATCCCTGAGAAGCTTCAGAAGCATCCATGTGTTGCCTCCCCCGACAACTATTGTATCGGCTTTTCCGACAGCGGCGACCGGATCGGAATAATGATGTATGGATATTATATCATGACCGACCTCCCGGAACCGTTCCCTGACTTTGAGCTCATAGTCGTCGTATGAGAACGTGACGGCTGCATACGGAATGAACAGAGCCTTTGTATGTTTGCTGCCAAGGAATTCCTTGATTTTATGCTTCGGGTAATCAAGGTATGGTTCCCCTGGATTTGTTGAGTTGCTGATAAGTAAAAGTTTCATATGATTTCGGATTTCAGATTTCGGAATTGGGATTTCGGATTTAATATTTGTCTTTAAGATTTTTAATAGCCTGGTTTTCGGGGATGACGGGGATTTCGAGGATGTTGAAGGAATAATCAAGGATATTGAAAAGCAGCATTTTTCCTGATAATACATTACCAATCCCCGTAATGATCTTTATGACTTCGTTTGCCATGATTGTGCCAGTGAATCCGGGAAGCACTCCAAACAGTCCCACTTTCGAAGGCTCCGGATTGTTGTATTCATCTCCGGCCCCGGCCGGATTGAAGCAACGGTATGTGGGACCGCCCCTGTAATTAAATACCGATACCTGTCCTTCGTATTTATATATGGCGCCGTGAACCATGGGTTTCCCGAGGATTACGCAGGTGTCGCTGATTATATACCTTGTTTTCAGATTATCTGTTGCATCAACAACAAGATCATAACCGCTTAATATCTTAAGCGCATTGGAAGCGTCGATCCTGACATTTATTCTTTCGGTTTTAATCAGGGTGTTAAGCTGTTCAATCCTTTTTGCTGCAATAATCGATTTCAGTTTTCCGATATCTTCGGAGCCGTAAAGCACCTGCCGCTGAAGGTTGGATTCGCTTACTGCATCAAATTCTGCAACAGCTATATTGCCGATGCCGGCAGCTGCCAGATACTGAAGGACAGGGCATCCGAGGCCCCCTGCACCGACAACAAGCACTGAAGCCTTTTTCAGTTTCTCCTGCCCTGCGACACCGATTTCAGGCAGCATTATCTGCCTGCTGTACTGCCTTATTTCCCGTTCTGAAAGTATACTCTCAGCCACAGCGAATCATTGTATATCCACAAATATACAATTTAACCGGCAACCATCAACCGCCCTGCCCTCTGCTCTCCGCCCCCTGCCCTGCGCCCCCTGCCCTGCGCCCTGTGCCCTGCGCCCTGTGCCCTGCGCCCTGTGCCCTGCGCCCTTTCAAAAAAAAAGCAGAGACGCTCAAATATGGCGTCCCCGCGTGTATTCATGAAATAGAACGGAATGAAAGCGGTTTAGTCGTTGAAGGTAAAGGCAAGGCCTATTTCGAATGGTTCGAGATTCAGTCCTTCCGGACCTTTCAGCTCCTGGAACCAGGGAGTAAGATAATATGTACCGAATATCGTCAGGTTTTCGAATCCGATCCTTCCGGTAACACCCCCGCGCAAAAGATTCAGGTTATAGTCTCCTCTTGTCTTTACCTTCTCTCCATCTTCATAAAGAAGCTTTGTTCTGGCATATATCTTCAGTCCGCCAATGACTCCCGCCGAAACATTCAGCCTGTTGCTGTATCCGGCAGGGATCTGCACCTCAAGAAGGAGCGGTACATTAAGATAAAGTATGGCGAATTTTGATTTTTTAACTGCCTCAATGTCGGCCGGGATAAGTTCTCCGATGGTTCCGTCTCCGACAACACCAATAGTACCGGAACCTTCAAACCTGTAAGTATTCCAGTTAAGCCCAAGACCTGTCACAAGTCCTGAATGACGGCCGAATCCGATATTAGTCTGTGTGAAATTCAGGTTAAAGCAGTTTGAATTGCTTGCATCGAGTGTCATATATGATATTTCAGGAGGCAGGGTGTTGGAATTAACATGATTATAGTTGTTGAATCCGATTTCGAAACCGGCCCAGTGGCCCCTGAAATTACGGGCGCCCCTGTTACGTTCGTTATCTTCCTGATACCAGTATCTGTCTCTTTCGTAATTTATCTCAGGCTCATATCTTTCAACATCGAACTTCCTTCCTTCAGGTGTTTCCCTGACATTAAGAGCCCTGTTACCCATTTTTACAATCACAAGCGAATCATTCCCAACAAAACGGATAAGATCGTCACCAACAACTACGGTAAGATCCTCATCTCCGTCTTTAACTGCCGTATCCTGTTTTTCAACCGCTGTTGTGTCATTCGACTGCAGCGCAAATGACTGACACATCATCGCAGCGGCTGTCAAAAAAAGTACAATCTTCTTCATGGCTTATTTTGTTTTCTTCTGTTTTCAATGCTGTGACGGATGGCTTCGCCAAAAAGTTACAACGATCCTGAGGTTCTTTTTACCGGTGCGTTGAATTTTAACAGAGAGGATGTGAAAACATACGATTTTACCTCACCTTTCTCATCGGTGTTCTTATGCAGTGCCATTTCCCATCCCAGAAGTTTGTTTATTCCGGTGATCCCCGCCGAGGCAAGTTCAAATCTCTCAACAGGTCTCTCGGGCATAATGGTATCCCTCATGATCTGCTTATGGAAAAACCTGGCAATGAACCTGTCGACATTACTCCGGTTGTCTTCAAGGAAGTCGGGGACATATCTCGGCCTGTAAGTTCTTATGAGGAAGCTGTTTTGACTGCCTGAAACTGTAAGTTCCAAAGGAGTGGAAACAGTTACCGTTGCAAGAGGTTCATATCTTTCGGGTTCATTTACTGCTGAAACCTGTACCTGGTTATTGAGTGAGTCTGCCGTTTTCTGTAAGGCTATATTACCGCTACTGATTTTTTCTGCAGCCGCAACAACACTTCTTGCTTTTGGTCCGACCACAGAGATTGTTTCCATGTTCCGCAAAACAGGGGATTGCGACTGAAGATAAATTGTATCAATTGTTACATTTTGCACGATACTGTTTTCAGGAATGTTACCTTCCCTGCGGGCAGAAAATACAGAGATCACAAGAAGCAATATGGCTGCCGCCGCGCTTAATCCGATGAAGGCTATCCTTGTATACCGCTGTGCGATTGTTAATCTTTTAACAGCGTTTTTTCTTTTGAATACTTCTGTTGAAGGTTTAAGTCTAAGCTTCTGGTATTGCTCAAATCTTATTCTCCTGCCTTCATCCCGGGAGATCAGCTCATCGAGTTCAGTAAGCTGACCGGCGCTTATATCATTTTCGAGGTTTGAAATGCACAGATAGTCAAACTGGGAATCGCCCAGGTCGTCGGCCGACCTGAACAGATCTTCCTTTAAGCTGAAATAAGATTCAGGAGAGGCAAGGGAAATAAGTTCAAGGTCCTTCAGTTCGTCCTGAAGATCAGGATTTTCTTTAAAGAAGGATTTGAGAAGTTCTTCCTCCGGTCCTGTGAGTTTACCGTCGAGCCAGTCGATGAACCATATCTCGTAATTTGACCTGTCGGGTTTCATTTATATCACAGTTTCGATTTTTCCGATAAAGCTTCTTAGCGCCACACGTCCCCTGTAAATATTGATCTTGACCTGCGCTTCGGTCAGACCTGTTATATCTCCTATTTCCTTATACGAGTATCCTTCATAATCCCTCAGAAGTATAAGTGACTTCTGGTTTTCCGGCAGCCTGTCGAGTGCCAGGTGAAGTATCTCGTTGAGGTCGCTGTATTGTGTTTCTGCCATCCATCCTGTCTGGTCTGCGTCGTCGAGGGCCGACAGTCGGCTTTCTTTTCTTATGGTATCGATCATTGTATGATAGGCAGTTGTGAACAGCCACGATTTTACTACCGGATATTCTATTTCAGTCACATTTCTCCAAAGCTTCTCATAACTATCCTGTACGATATCGTTAGCCCTGTCTTCATCCTTCAGGTTCGAACGGATAAAGCGGTAAACCGAATCGGAGAACTCTTCAACAGACCTGTTATATTCCTTAACTGTCATAAAAGCATATACAGCATAAAGACGGATAAATTGGGAGAAAGTTACAAAATTCGTCACAGAAGGATTTTTCACTTCTTTCCGACATGATTGCCGGGTGCCTTACCAGACGCGTTTTACTGTTATTATACCAGCAGACCAATTCAAAAAACATGGCAATAATTCATGTTTTCAGGTACATATACTGAAATCACCCCGATCGTCACTGTTTTTGTGACATGCAATTAATATTTAGAATGATTCTAAAATAGCCATTTTCAATAAAATACTTCATTTTTCATTGTCACAAAACACCACTTTCCGACATAATACATGAAAATGTACTGCTGTCAGACTGATATACCCTGAAGAGGTCCACAGTGA
>DAOOUQ010000014.1:0-96101 GCA_035390825.1 Bacteroidales bacterium
GTTTCGTATAGTTTCATTTATATCAAATCCTTAAATTTTAAGTTTCAAAAATACAGTTTTCAGGTCGTTAATCTTTCTATTATCCATAATTCTTGTCAACGAGTTTCAAGGGTGGCGGGTGGGCTTGGGTGCGTAGGCAAAATGAAGGCTCTTTTGGCTGCGAAGCGGTCGCCTGTGTGTTGGGCAGCCAAATGTGCCTGAATGTGGGCAGGTTTTCTTATTTCTTTTCTGTCTTTCCGCAGCAAATTTACCATTGTCATTGTCGTTTTTTCAGCTTGCCCCTAACTATTAATGTACATGTACTCTTACCTATTAACTACTTCTTCCATGGTTATTGTTTGCCTCCTTGCTTTAACAGACTGCAGGTTATTTCTTGATCGCTTACAGCCCCGCCCCGTCAGTTGGAAAAACGAACCCGCAACACAAATTCATCCCATAAAATTCTTTGTCTGACTTTCACCGGAAAAAGCTATACAAGTTAGACAGAATTAAAATCAGATTCAGGAAAATCCGAAAAAATCTCTGTTTATAATTGTCTCAACTCCCCAATCGCCGCCGGACATAATTTGAAATACAAATCAGTCTGATTGATTTGGGAATTATGGCATTACAAAGACTGAAACTTACGCCTGAAGATCGATTGTCGATTCTTCGGGAAGGGGAACGGGAAGGCCATACTAAGACATTCCGGGAGTATCAGATAACACCTTCGCTGTA
The DNA here is from genome assembly GCA_035390825.1 of Bacteroidales bacterium. Lineage (GTDB taxonomy): Bacteria > Bacteroidota > Bacteroidia > Bacteroidales > VadinHA17 > LD21. The sequence continues at coordinate 718 of DAOOUQ010000014.1, forward strand.
TTACCTTTGGAGGGAAAAGTACCTGCAGGAAGGCATCCATGGATTAAAAGACAAGCACAGGCTGACAGATCCGGAGTTCCTTGCTCCTGAGCTTGAAAACGAACGTCTGTGGAGAATTATCGCCAAACAAGCCCTGGAAATAGAAGTAAAACCGGAGCTTTAAAGAAAAACTCCTATAGCAAAGAAGACAAGATGATTGTAGTTACTAAATATCAGAGCCGTACGGGGAAGCGGGAGCTTCTTAAACGGGTTGGCTTCCCGGCAGGCAGTTATTATTGCAAGACTTCTTATAAGCGTAAGGGAATACGTCCCGGAATCACGACAACAAAGTGAGACGGAGTAAGCAATATCGAAGTTGTGGATAACATCAAAGAGATAGTAAGCGGGGAGTTCGTTTGCTATGGATATCAAAACGGTACTGTTTCGTCAAATTGACCCGGGCAGTATCTCTCTGTTTATCAGATTCTGTTGATGTTCATAGACTTTATGCCGAACCTGTTCCAGAAAATAGTTAAGTTCTTTTGCATATGGTGTTCCCGATTTAGCGCATCCCTTGATTTCATTCCAATGTTCCGGGCTAACACTTCTTTTAATAGAAATTTCTGCCCGCTCTCCATCTACGGTAATTCGTATATAAATTGGAACTTCTTGATTTTTAAGTCTTCCTGCACCCCTGATCATAAACATGATTGAAAATGTTCTTCTTTCCATAATTCCTTTTTTAAGGTTTTACAAAACTACACTGAGCTTAATATTGTTCAAAGTGCAAATAGCTGCATAACAGTGCAATAAGTCCTAAATCGGGAACAGAATCAAATTCTGTTTTTTGTTCCCGAATAGGTCACCAGGGAATTGCATTAAAAGGGACTTTTCTGCATAGGAGAGAAAAACAAAAAATCCTGTAAATGTTAAGTTTACAGGATTTTGCATTGATCTGCATTGTGTGCTGGTGGAGGTTAGGGGAATCGAACCCCTGACCTTTAGACTGCCAGTCTAACGCTCTAGCCAACTGAGCTAAACCCCCGGAAAACTGCGCAAATGTAAGAAAAAAAAGATAATTATGAAACACTCTTTCATCATAGCCGTCTTTACTTTGATGAGAAACACTATTTTAATATCTTCGCATATTTATTTGAAAGTAATGTCAGGAATAACGGACAGGGAGATTGATTATGTAAATTTATTACCCCCCTTCCCCTCCCGGGATTCCGGGATTCCCGCAAAGAGGAAGGAGAGCTGTATCGGGCTTTTCTGACTTGTGGAAGCGGCAGGTGGTTATCAAAAAAGATCTGAGTTTGGCTCTGCAAAGTGAAAAAGTTGATTCAAAATACTAAGCTTAAAGAAGAAACTGAAAAAAAACCGTTTGAAATAAATAGTTTCGACGATCTTGTCTTTGAGCACAGGAACCGGGAATATGGAGCCTACCAGCTGAGAAGGAAATATTTCAGGGTTCTTTTCGGCGGTGTTATATTTTCTTCATCGCTTGGTATTCTTGCCGTTCTGATCCCGTTCCTTGCCCGTCCGCGTGAAGACCGCGTAGTATCGGGGGGCGGGGGATATTCGGTTTCTGTCAGAATGGAAAACCTTACTCCTCCTGATCAGATATATGTGCCGCCAGCCCCGCCTCCTCCCGAAGGATCGAAAGTTCCAGAAACAGTCCAGTATGTACCTCCGGTAGTGGTTGATACTGTTCTTTCTTCCCAACCGGCACAGGTTGCCACCGACATTGCCCTTGCATCTCAGGAAAGCGTGATCCCCGACGGCACCGGATCGGGATATGGAGACAGCCTGATTCCAGGCGGCGACGGCACCGGTTCGGAAGAGCCTCTTTTCCTCGTTGAGGTGATGCCCACTTTCAAAGGCGGCGACCTTACAAAATTCCGCGAATGGGTGGCAAAACGTACAAACTATCCTGCCGCCGCAATGGAAAACAAGATACGAGGCACTGTCTTTCTTACCTTCATTGTTGAAAAAGACGGCTCTGTAAGTAATGTCACTGTTATAAAAGGGGTACATCCCCTTCTTGATGAGGAGGCTGTCAAGGCCATTTCTGATTCTCCGAAATGGTCACCCGGTCTGCAGAGAGGCCAGCCTGTAAGGGTAAGATTCCAGATACCATTAACTTTTCAATATTAAAACATAATAATCGGCATCGTGCCGAGTTTTATTTACCGTGAACAGACTATTTATTTTCTGCAAATAAACCCGAAAAGCCATACCGATGAGAAGATTAATTTCTGCCCTGTCAATAATCCTTCTGATCCTCTCAGGATGCGGATCATCAAAGAGACAGCTCGAAAAGGGCAACTATGAAGCCGCTCTCGACAAGGCGGTCCGCCAGCTGAGAAAAGATCCCCGCGATACAAAGCAGATCGCGATTCTCGACAGGTCGTATAAAACACTTAATGAGCAGGACAATGAGAGGATACGATTCCTTAAACTGGAGGACAGGCCCGCGAACTGGGATGAGATATATCTTATAAGCAAACGCATGAGCGACAGGCAGGCATATGTGAGAACCGTAACCCCTCTTGAGTTCAACGGAAAAACACTTGAATATCCTTATGTTGATTATATGCCCGAAATGGTGGCAGCTAAAAGGAAATCGGCCGATTACTATTTTGCTCACGGCAATGAGCTCATGAAAAACAAGACCAGGGAATCATACAGGCAGGCTTATTATGAATTCGCAAGGGCAAAGGAATACGTGGGCAACTATGAAGGCATCGACGCAAAGATCGACGATGCAAAATACCTCGGGATGAGCAGGGTGCTGATCACTCTCGACAACAGGTCGATAATAAAGTTTGACCGGGATTTTGAGGATGACCTGCTGGCTCTCGACCTTCCCCGCCTTAACAGTGAATGGGTTGAGTATCACACACGCGACCTTGACAAAAACATAAATTATGACTATTATGTCAATGTAATAATCAAAAGCATAGCCGTCAGCCCCGACCAGACAATGCAGAAGGATACCGTGGTAAAGAAGGAAGTCGAGGACGGGTTCAGTTATCAGCTTGACAAAAAAGGCAACGTGATGAAAGACTCACTCGGTAACGATATAAAGACAAAAAAATACAAGACTCTCCAGTGTGCACTTATCGAGACGATACAATCAAAAGTATGCCAGATCAGCGGTGATGTGGAGGTTGTTCAGGCCAATCCCGAGAAGATCCTCAAAAAGGATCCACTTGGAGCCGAATCGGGGTTTGAGCACGTTTCAGCACGCGCACTTGGTGATATTCAGGCATTAAGCCAGGCTCAGATAGAAAAAACAAAGGTCAAGCCGCTGCCTTTCCCTTCGGATATGGAGATGGTCGTTCGCTGTTCCGATGCCCTTAAAAAGGCCATAAACGGAGCTGTTCAGAGTAACAAGCGATTTATTAATTAAATTTGCGCCGGTAAATTGCGTTCTGGTTACGCCATTGCCGGCTTTCCACCCGGCATCCGGTAACCGGCACCAGGCAATTGGCATAAAATGATTGAAACCGGCAAAAAGAGCGAACGAGCCATACTTATAGGATTGATCTGTCAGGGACAGGATGAAAACCAGGCAAGGGATTACCTGGCCGAACTCTCATTTCTTGCCGAAACTGCCGGCGCTGTGACTGTTAATTCTTTCACACAACGTCTTCCCGTGCCTGATCCGAAGACATTTGTCGGCTCCGGGAAAATTGAAGAAATAGCCGGTTTTGTTTCGGAACACAAAATCAATATCGCAATATTTGATGATGAACTTTCAGCTTCGCAGATAAGAAATATTGAAAACAAACTGGGCTGCCGCGTTCTCGACAGGACAAATCTCATACTCGATATCTTTGCCCGGAGAGCAAGAACCTCTCACGCCAGGACACAGGTTGAACTTGCACAATATCAATACCTTCTGCCCCGGCTTACAAGGATGTGGACTCACCTCGAGCGTCAGCGCGGCGGTATCGGGCTCAGGGGACCGGGCGAGACCGAGATCGAAACCGACCGCAGAATAATAAAGGACAGGATATCAGCTCTTAAGGAACAACTTAAGAAGATAGACATGCAAATGGCAATCCAGAGGAAGAACCGCGGAAAAATGGTAAGGGTGGCCCTTGTTGGTTATACCAATGTAGGCAAATCGACGATAATGAACCTTCTCAGCAAATCGGATCTTTTTGCAGAGAACAAGTTGTTTGCGACCCTTGATGCCACAGTCAGGAAGGTTGTCATTGGCAATCTTCCGTTTCTGCTTTCGGATACAGTGGGGTTCATCCGGAAGCTTCCGCATGATCTTGTCGAATCATTCAAATCGACACTCGACGAGGTAAGGGAATCTGATCTGCTTCTTCATGTTGTGGATATTTCCCATCCGGGGTTCGAGGATCAGATAAAAGTCGTTGATGAAACACTCAGGGATCTGGGGTCGGCCGATAAGCCTGTAATACTGGTATTCAATAAGATCGATGCTTTCACCTATGTGGCCAGGGATGAGGATGACCTGACTCCGGCACTGAGGGAGAACTATTCACTCTCAGACCTGAAAAAGACATGGATGGCTTCTGACAAATACTCCAAAACCATATTCTTTTCAGCAAAGACAAGGGAAAACCTTGATGAATTCAGGAGACTTATTTACGGGGAAGTAAAAAAGATACATGTTACAAGATACCCTTACAATGATTTTTTGTACGAGGAAGAATAAGGGAATTGTCCTGCTATTGTCTTACCCCCCATCCCCCCTGAAGGGGGACTAAAAAACCGGAATTCTTTACCCCCCCCTTCAGAGGGTATGGGGGGGTAAACATAACAGGGCAGCAAAAAACTTCAGAAATCCGGAAATCCTGGTTCAATACAGTTTCTTATCAGCCATGTATTCAGCGATCTGGACTGCATTTGTAGCTGCTCCCTTGCGGATATTGTCGGATACGATCCACAGATTGAGACATTTCTCCCTTGAAAGGTCCCTTCTTATCCTTCCGACGAAGACCTCATCCCTGTTGTGCGACAGTATCGGCATCGGATATTTGAATTCATCAGGATTATCATATACAACCACTCCCGGGAAACTGCCGATAAGCGACCGCACTTCATCAATGTCGAATTCATTTTCAAACTCGACGTTCACTGCTTCTGAATGACCGCCGACAACGGGGATCCTGACGACTGTCGCGGTGACCATTATTGTCTGATCTTCAAGGATCTTGCGTGTTTCATCTATCAGCTTCTGCTCTTCGGTTGTATAACCGTCGGGCTGGAATGTCCCGCCATGAGGGAAGCAGTTCATATCGATCTGGTATTTATATGCCATTTCACCCCTGATGCCGGCTCTTTCGTTTTCCATCTGTTTTACGGCTTTGACACCGGTGCCGGTCACTGACTGGTATGTAGCTATTACCAGGCGTTTTATCCTGTATTTTCTGTGTAACGGGGCAAGCGCCATCACCATCTGTATGGTCGAGCAGTTGGGATTAGCTATTATCCTGTCGCCCTTCTTTATGGCATGACTGTTTATTTCGGGAACCACGAGCGGAACATTCTTCTCCATTCTCCAAGCCGATGAGTTGTCGATGACAACTGTCCCATTCTCAGCAAATGCAGGAGCCCAGTCTTTCGATGTGGCAGCCCCGGCTGAAAAAATTGCAAAAACAGGCTTTGCAGCAACTGCATCGGCAACGCTCACTACCTTTACTGGTTTCCCGTTGAAGGTGATTTCTTTTCCTACCGAACGTTCGGATGCGGCAGGAATTAATTGTGTTACAGGAAAGTTCCTTTCTTCAAGAACTTTGATCATAGTCCGGCCAACCATACCGGTTGCCCCTACAACAGCAACTTTCATTTTCTTTTGTCAGGATTAATGTAATTAACTAATTTTATATTGATAAAAAGCGGTCAAAAATAACTCTTTTTTCCATTCGTCTCGCTGCATGAAGAAAGTTATTTTGCTGGCTTTCATGGTGCCTTGTCTCGCATCGGGCCAGAACACGGAATACCCCGGGTTCAGGGGTGATCTTTCACTTATTGGGGAAACCAAAGCCGGGTCCGGAATAAAGGGTCCGCGGCCGGGTGACGTTATAATCACCGAAATAATGGCTGATCCCAGTCCTGCCGTATCCCTTCCTTCGAAGGAATACTTAGAGATACACAACAGGTCGCTGATACCTTTTAACCTCAGGGGATGGATGCTTTCCGACGGGAATGCGAAATGTTATTTTCCCGAAAGGATAATTTACCCCGGCGATTATTTCATAGTCTGCCAGGTGCAGGATACAGGCCTTTTCAGGGGATATGGCAAAACGATGGGTGTTAAGTCGTTTCCAGCCCTTACCGACGCGGGGAAACTCCTTTATATAACCGACCAGGAACATAATCTCGTTCATGGGGTTGAGTACTCCCCTGATTGGTATGGCGACGTCATGAAGGACGGGGGCGGATGGTCGCTCGAAATGACAGACGAAAACTATCCTTTCTTCCAGGAGGGAAACTGGAGAGCATCGATCTCTGATGATGGAGGAACACCCGGCAGGAAAAATTCAGTTTCACGCTCAAACCCGGATGTGCTGTTTACAGGATTTGCAAATATTTTTCCCATTGATGATCATACCCTTTCAGTCAGGTTCCCGGAAAGTGTCGCCATGCCTGCAGACTGGAGAGAATGCCTTACTGTCAAGGGAAATCAGGTTGATTCGGTTTTTACTTCAGACCCGTTGCTGAGGACTTATACGGTCATTCTTGATGCTCCTCTTGAAACAGGAAAAATTTACACCATGTCGGCGGGGAAGGAGGTGACCGACTTTGCAGGAAATCAAATGCAGCAGGATGAATTTGAATTCGGCATTCCTGAAGGGGCCAGGCCGGGAGATGTCTCTTTCAATGAATTACTGTTCAATCCTTTCCCGGGAGAACCTGATTATATTGAGTTTTACAACCGTTCTCCACGGATTATAAATGCCTCGGCCCTGCTGCTGGTCTCTGTCAGCACTTTGACAGGCGACACTTCCTCAGTGGCCGGTGTGTCGGAAGAAGACAGGTGCATGATGCCCGGAGCTTATTTTGTGATAACAACTGACAGGGAAAGCGTTATCGGCAGATTTCCGTCATCTGTGCCGGAAAATATATTCAGGGTAAAGTCGATGCCTTCGATGCCTGATGATAAAGGACATCTGGTGCTATTTAACAGGAGCCTTGTTAAAATCGACGAAGTAAGTTACAGCGAGAAAATGCATTTCCCGCTCCTGGCGGGAAAGGAGGGGGTTTCTCTTGAAAAGGTAATTAATGATGCTCCGTCGGAAGATGTGAACCAGTGGCATTCGGCATCCGAAGCTTCAGGCTGGGGAACCCCTGGCGCTCCCAACTCGGTGATGGCTGATTTTTCTGAGGCACAAGATGCCGTGGTCTTCTCTTCAACAAGGATTACCCCTGATAACGATGGCAACGATGACCTTCTTGCCATCAGCTTCAATCTTGCCGGGAACGGCAATGTCATTTCGGTAACAGTGTTTGATGAAACCGGTGCATTTGTGAAAAAATTAACAGATAACATGCTGGCAGGCCCGGCTGCTTCTGTCGTCTGGGACGGAACGGCGGCAGGTGAAAGGCTTGCCGACACAGGTATTTATGTTTTTCTGATAACCCTTTTCGATGACAAAGGAAAGACGAGGAGTTGGAAAAAGGTCTGTGCGGTTATCAGATGAACTGATTTCGGATTTTGGATTTGTGATTTCGGATTTTTAAAATCCTATAAATGGCTTATGAAATCAGGAAGAATTCCAATTAACTCTTTCATCATCCCCAAATCCGAATTAATTAATTCTAATCAATCATCTTGGTTAAAAATATTAAATATTTAAGACATGACCAAGGAGTTATTAAAGCAGAGAACAAAGAAATTTGCCATAATGGTTATAAGACTTATAAATGACCTTCCCAACAATAAAGCGGGAAACGCAATAGGCAATCAACTGATAAGATCAGGGACATCAATAGCCAGCAATTATCGAGCAGCCTGCAGGGCAAGAAGTTCAGCGGATTCTATTTCTAAAATAACAATTGTTGAGGAAGAATGTGATGAATCACTTTTCTGGCTTGAACTAATTGCTGAATCAGGGCTTCTTTCGAATGAATTGATTATAAAAGCAATGGCTGAAGCCTATGAACTAACTGCAATTTTTACAGCTGCCGAAAAAACAACAAAAGAAAAGATCAGCAATAAAAGAAACATATCCAAACCATCTTCCCATAATCATTAATCCCTCATTCCGAAATCCCGATTCCGCAATCCGAAATCTCTTTAATCCGAAATCCCAATTCCGAAATCCCGATTCCGAAATCCGAAATCACAATGATGATATCAGTTCCGTCATTATTACCGTCATGTGGTTTTCCGCTTTTTCGGCTTCACGCTGAACAATCTCATGGGTAGTATATTCAATCTTGCCTTCAACGCCGAGGTCGGTGATTATACTTACTGCAAAACATGGCAATCCGACATGACGTGCCACAATAACCTCGGTTACCGTCGACATTCCCACGGAATCGGCGCCTATTGTCCTGAAATATTTGTATTCGGCAGGGGTCTCAAAAGTCGGCCCGGTCGTTCCAAGATAGACACCCTTGCAGATCCGGATATTGTTCTTTTCTGCAATCTCAAAGGCCCTGTCGATAAGAGATCTGTCGTATGCCTCGCTCATATCGGGGAAGCGTGTTCCTATCCTGTCGTCATTTTTCCCTATAAGCGGGTTTGGAAGCAGGTTGATATGATCTGTTATTATCATTATATCTCCGATACGGAACCCGGGATTCACTCCCCCGGCTGCGTTGGAAAGGAAGAGCCATTTAATCCCCAGATGTTTCATAACCCTAATGGGGAAGGCGATCTGTGATGTACTATATCCTTCATAAAAATGAAACCGCCCTTTCATGGCCACGATCTTTTTACCCCCGAAATCGCCGTAAATGAGCTTCCCGGCATGTCCGTCAACAGTCGAAACCGGAAAGCCCGGAATGTCGTGATAATCAATTTCGGAGTCAATATTGATTTTTGATGTAAGTCCTCCCAGTCCCGTCCCAAGAATAATTCCTGCTTCAGGGTTAATGATCCCTTTTGATTTCAGGAACTCAGCTGTTTCTTTTATTTTTTCCAACATAATCGAAAATCAGAGAATCAAACGCGTTTTTATTTTCTTTTAAAAAGCTGACCTCCACGGGCAAATAAAAAAAGGAGCTTTTTATTTCGGGGGCAATATAAGTAAATTCCCGCAACCTGACAGCATCCTTTTCGGTGGTAATCAGGATTTTTTGACAGGCCCCGGCGTTTTGCCAGGCAGCATTAATCCTGTCAAGGTCCCTGCTTTTGAAATAATGGTGATCGGGAAACCCAAGATGTATGACTTCCGAAAAAAACTGTTCCAGGTATTTGATTAATCCGGCTGGCGACGCAATCCCTGTTATAAGTACTGCAACTTTGCCCGCAGGGTCATTAAGCGAAAACAAATTTCGTCCTGCATTTTCTTCGTTAAAAACCGGTACCGGGTCACCATAGTTGATTTTTGTAAAAAACACCTTCTGGTCCGCTGAGGTCTGAAGTTCTTTTCTTATAACCGCAAGCTCGTTATCCGAAACTGCCGGATCGGTTTTTGTGACGATTATGATATCAGCTCTTTTCCTGTTTTTACTGCTTTCCCTGAGACGGCCGGCGGGCATAAGAAAATCTCTTGTTATAAGCCGGCTGTAATCAGTGAGAAGAACTGAAAGCCCGGGCTTAACCCTCCTGTGCTGGAAGCCGTCATCAAGAATTATAACATCCGTTTCGGGAAATTCTTTCATGATATTTTTTATCCCGTTTCTCCTGTCAGCATCAACAGCCACAATTATCCCGGGAAGTTTCCTGTATATCTGCAACGGTTCATCACCGATATCCCTGACCGGGGAGGTCTCGTCTGCAATTAAAAAACCTTTCGATTTTCTTTTATAGCCCCTGCTGAGGACGGCAACACGGAACTCACTCTTAAGCAGTCTCACGAGATATTCCGTGTGAGGGGTTTTGCCGGTGCCCCCGACAGTTATATTTCCGACACAAATTACCGGGACGGCAAATTTCCCGGAATGCAGTATATTGAGATCATAAAGCAGATTCCGGATGCCGGTGATCAGCCCGTATAGAAGGGAGAAAGGATAAAGGAGGAGCAGCTTTCTGTTACCCATGTCAATGGATCTCGATGAAATATGGCAACCTTGCCTGTATTCCCGAGAGATTCTTTATCTCCTGCAATTCATCGAAGAATCTCTGATATTCTCCAAGCTCCTGCTTCAGGAATCTGATTCTGATGTCGCCGCTCAGCTGGGAGATGATTCTTGTCAGAGGATCCTGGGTCTGAGGCAATTCCCTTATTGAATAAGATTCAACGCCTGCCAGTTTCGCGGCAGCATCAATGGCGTCATAGAGGCCGCCTTCCTCGTCGACGAGCCCTATCTTCATTGCATCGGCTCCGCTCCAAACCCTTCCCTGTCCGATGCTGTCGACTGATGCCACGGGCATTTTTCTTCCTTCCGACACTTTCCTGATGAAATCACTATATACTTTTTCGATACTTTTCTGCATCACTTCCTTCTCGTAAATGCTCATGGGCCTGTAAACAGAAGGGAAATCAGAATTCTCATTTGTCCTGACAGTCTGTGTAGTTATCCCCAGTTTCTGGTTCATGAGTTTGCCCGTGTTGGGGATAAGGCCGAACACGCCTATTGAACCGGTTATTGTGGCCGGGTCGGCGAATATTTTTGTTCCGGGGGCCGAAATATAATAACCGCCCGATGCGGCATAATTGCCCATTGAAACAACAACAGGCTTGACTTTGGCTGCAAGTTCAAGCTCTTTCCAGATTATATCTGATGCAACAGCATTTCCTCCGGGAGAATTAACCCTCAACACAATGGCCTTGACAGTTGAGTCCTTTCTTTCTTTTCTTATCAGATCGCTGTATGAGTTTCCGCCTATGTTCGACTCATTTCCCCTGCCCATTGCTATTGTCCCTGAGGCATAGATCACGGATATCCTGTTTTTTGATGCAGTTTTTATGGGCCCTGCCACATTAGTGTACTTATGCATGGGGACCATCATTATCTTATCATCGGTTGTGAGGCCCGATCTTATTTTCAGCGTGTCGATAAGGGCATCGCGGTAAACAAGTCCGTCGACCAGGCCGTTCTCATAGGCTCCGTCAGCAACATACCCGGTAAGGTTATCAGCGAGCTGGTTCAGCTTGTCGGAGGAGATGCCTCTTGCTTTGGAGATCTCAGAGATGACATGTGACCAGATGGATCCGACATAACTTTTTATCTGTTCTTCATTTTCGGGGCTGAGCCTGTCGAGGATAAATGGTTCAACGGCCCCTTTGAATTTACCGTGCCGCGTGACCTGAACCTCAACTCCCAGTTTCTCAAGTGCCTTCTTGTAGAACATCACCTCCCCGCTAAGTCCTTTGAAATCGAGGGTAGAGGATGGATTTAAATAGATCCTGTCGGCTGCACTCGAAAGGTAATAGCCTTCCTGAAGCATCACGTAATCGGAATAAGCAATCACAAATTTCCCCGACTTGCGGAATTCCTGAAGTGCTTTCCTGATTTCACCGATTGTGGCCCATCCTGATTGCATAACTCCGTTTTCGATAAGGATACCTTTTATCTTGTTATCTGACCCGGCTTTCTTAATGTTGCTCAAAATCTCATTCAGGCCGGGTGCAGGCGTCACTGTCATATTGATTATGTCGAGACCCTCATACGGATTGTTGCTTCCCTGGTCGGGGATTGACACACCTGCCTTCAGAACAAGGACTGAATTGTCTGATATCGTGACAGGCTTGTCGCCCGAGAGCGCAATAGTGCTCAGGCTTCCAAGAAGGATAATAAAAAACAGAATAAATGTGATTATGATGCCTGTGATGGTGGCAAGTGTGTATTTGAGAAAGCTTTTCATGTGACAGACTGCTTTAATAAAATGGCTTTCAAATATATAAAAAACAACTTTAACAGGTTGAAATTACGGGAGGATTTAATAAATTTAGCAAAAGTCCGGTTTATGACAAATTATGTTTTTCTCGGATTGGGTTCGAATCTGGGCGAAAGAGAGTTATATCTGAATAACGCCGTCGGCCTTATTGGCAAATCGATAGGATTCATCAGCGAAAAATCGGGGATTTATGAGACTGAGCCCTGGGGTTTTCAGAGTGAGAACAATTTTCTAAATATGGTAATCAAGGTTCATACTGAACTGAAGCCCCGCAATCTTCTGAAAAAGATCCAGGGCATTGAGGATGAACTTGGAAGAGTGCGAAATGCAAAGCAATATGCTTCACGGACAATAGATATAGATATACTTTTCTATGCGAACCGTATAATTGAAAAGCCTGACCTTACGATTCCGCATCCATTGATCCAGGACCGGAAGTTCGTTCTCGTACCTTTATGTGAGATAGCTCCAAAGATGATCCATCCTGTCCTGAGCATGACATTTGAAGATCTTCTGCTTAGATGCAGGGATGAGCGGAAGGTCATCAGGATTACCCCGGCAGGGAGTCTAAACGGAACATTTTTCAGATAAGCCCGTTATCAGCAAAACTGTAGTAGTCCTTACCTGAAATTATCAGGTGGTCGAGAAGCTGGACATCCATAAGGTTTCCGGCATCTTTAATCTTGTTTGTGATCTTTGTGTCGGATTCGCTTGGATTCAGATTTCCTGAAGGATGATTATGGCAGACAATCATTCCTGATGCAAGATATTCGACGGCCTTTTTCATCACTAACCTCACATCTGTCACGGTACCGCTCAGTCCTCCCTGGCTAAGCTTCATCCTTTCGATGACGCGGTTTGATCTGTTAAGGAACAGCACCCAGAACTCCTCGTGTGCAAGATCGGCAAGCAGTGGTTGAAATATGTCGGCTACATCCTTCGAGCATTTGATCTGAAGAACATCGGGCAGCTCGGCGAGGTTCCGCCTCCTTCCAAGCTCGAGAGCCGCCGATATTGTGACAGCTCTTGCAGGGCCTATGCCCCTGATTTTAAGCAGGTCGGCAACTGTAAGCTTCCCGAGCGAGTTGAGATTATTGTTGACCATTACGAGAAGTTCCCTTCCAAGGTCAACGGCAGATTTCTTTTTTGTCCCTGAGCTTATTAGTATGGCAAGCAATTCGGCATCGCTCAGAGCGGATATGCCTTTCCTGATGAGTTTTTCCCTGGGCCTGTCCTCGACAGCCCAGTCAGTAATTTTAAGTGACATACAGCGAGAGATAATTGTACACTTAAAGTTAAAATTTTTCTTTGTAAACCGGGTCGGGAAAAAGGAAGCTTTATCGAAAAGCCTTTGAGTAGCTTTAAGGAAAGGCATAAGTCATTGAACCACAAAGGAACACAACGAGTGCCCCAAGGGAACGAAGTAAGAACTGGCAGGGTAGTAAAAATGAAACAGTCTAAAAAAAAAAAAGGGCCCGAAAGAGCCCTTTTACAAATATATTGTAATCCTGTTATTTCAGGTTATTAACGAGTTTGCTGATTGAAGACTTCAGGTTTGAAGCTTTTTTGGCATGTATGATATTCTTTTTTGCAAGCTTGTCAAGCATGGAATTGAGTTTGGGCGCTTTCGCGGCGGCTTCTTCCCTGCTTGTTGTATTGCGGATATCCTTCAGGGCATTACGCATCGTCTTTGAGTAGTACCTGTTGCTTTCTTTTTTTGTCTCAGTCTGCCTGATCCTTTTTTCTGATGACTTATGATTTGCCATTCTGTAATTATGCTTAATAAATTAATATTTTGTAGTCCATAGGGGAATCGAACCCCTGTTACCAGGATGAAAACCTGACGTCCTAACCACTAGACGAATGGACCCTTTAAAGAACTTTTAAAATGAGGATGCAAAGAAACAATCTTTTTTTTTATCTTCAAAATATTTTCATGAAAAACATAATGCAATTGAATGGCATTGTTTGTGAGATTGATACATCTAAACTGAAATTCCCAGCAATTCCCTTGACAATGATCTGAGATCACATCCGTTAAAATCACCTGAGCTCATGAACAGGTAAACGGGATTGTCGAAATTTGCATGTCTTATTGCAGTCAGCATTTCGGCCGAATTATCAAACACCTCAACGTTGTCACCGCCAAAGGCCAGTTTCACATCATCTTTTGACAGTGGTTCAAGTTTTTTAATTTCAAATTGGCGGGGATTGAAATAAACGTATGCACGTGTGGCTTTTCCGAGGGTGTTTCTGTAAAACGGAATGAAACCGGTGTTGAGGCTTGAGAATGTATGAAGCTCAAAGCAGGCAACAATATTCCGTCCGGGATACCTCGATGAAACTGCTTCAACTGTGGCTTTTACCTTTGACGGAGCATGTGCAAAATCATAATAGAAGATCCCCCTGTCATTCTCATCGAGCTTCTGCAGTCTGCCGGTTGTGCCGTCAAAGCTTTTTATTGCCTCGTAAAACTGGTCCTCGGTGACGCCCGCGGCAAGGCAGGCCTCCCTCGCGGCCGACATGTTCTGCATATTATGTTCGCCAAAGATCCTCACAGGGACGGTCCTGTTTAAAGTGGCTGCATAAAAACCAGTTCTGTTCTGGAAATGTGCATGCACCCTGTATGGTATCTTTCTTATATCATCCCTGGTCTTTTCGGCTATCTTCCTTACTTCCGGGTCGTCGGCAAAATATACAAGTGAACCGCCGGGTTCAATCAGGTCAGCAAATATCCTGAACTGTTCAACATAATTTTCGAATGTGGGAAAGACATTCATATGGTCCCAGGCAATCCCGTTCAGGACCGCGATGTCGGGCTTATACAGGTGGAACTTGGGTCGTCTGTCAATTGGCGAAGTAAGGTATTCATCACCTTCAAGAATTGCAAATTCCGAATCATCAGTCAGGCTCACCATGGTTTCATAGCCTGCAATTGATGATCCGACCATGTAGTCGAATTTTACGCCCGATGCCTTCATGACGTGCATTATCATGGCGGTTGTGGTAGTCTTGCCATGACTTCCGGCCACTACCAATCGTGTTTTGTTCTTTGTCTGGTCATAAAGGAACTCCGGAAATGACATTATTCTGATTCCGCATCCCGAAGCTTTTAAAAGTTCAGGATTATCTGCACGGGCATGCATTCCCAGGATGACAATATCAATGTCGGCGGTGATTTTTTCGGGGAACCAGCCTTTTTCTTCCGGTAAAAGTCCGTACAAGTTCAGCCTTGAGCGTGACGGTTCAAAAATCTCGTCATCCGATCCTGTAACAGTATATCCTTTCAGGTGGAGGGCTATCGCGAGGTTGTGCATTACAGCTCCTCCTATTGCAATAAAATGTATTCTCATCCTAAACGTCGCAGATCTGGATACACTTAAGCAGGGATGCCAGTTTATCCTTTTGGGACGGGACAAATTCCTGTCCCACATATCCTTTATAGCCCGTTTCAACAATTGCCTTCATAATGGCAGGGTAATAGAGCTCCTGTGTCTCATCCAGCTCATGGCGGCCAGGAACTCCTCCGGTATGTATGTGGCCGATGTGACGGATATATTTTCTGATATTCTCTATCACATTGCCTTCCATAATCTGCATGTGGTAAATATCGTAAAGAAGTTTGAACCTTTCAGAGCCTACCATTTCAGCAAGAGCGGCGCCCCATGAGGTCTTGTCGCACTGGTAGTCCTTATGCCCGTAGCTGTTGAGGAGCTCCATTATGATTGTAACTCCGTGTTTTTCAGCAGAAGGCATAAGCTGCCTGAGCCCAATGGCGCAATTTATCATCCCTTCGTTGTCGTTCATTCCCTCACGGTTGCCTGAGAAACAGATAAGGTTCGGGACACCGGCTGCAGCAGCCTTTGGTATCATTGCTTCGAAGTCGGCTATGAGTTTTTCATGGTTTTCCTTTCTGTTGAATCCTTTTGGTATTCCCCAGTCGGTGGCATATCCGACAGCGCATTTAAGGCCTGCCTTGTTTACAACTGCCCAGTCCTTTTCGTTAAGAAGTTCTATGGATTCTATTCCCAGGTCTTTACATGCCTTCGCGAATTCTTCGAGCGGGATGTCTCCGTAGCACCACTGGCTTACCGAATGGTGTATATTACCTTTCAGCTTGTAAGCTTTCTGGTCTTTCACGGCCAGCGATCCGAGTGGCATTCCTGCAGCGATCACTGCGGCGCCTGCCATGCCTCCTATCATATTTCTGCGTGTCATAGGTAACAGGATTATAATGTGGTTCTAAAATTAGGAAATATTTTTTAAAGTGGGACAATAGGCCTCACCCCCTCCTGTCCCCCTCTCCCTGGGGAGAGGGGGATGATAGCTTCCCGAAATTATTTCTGATATGCGTTACTACTTCATCAATGTTGTTTAGGATCTGTTCATTTTTAAATCTTAGCACTTTAATACCAAATCTTTCCAACTCGGCTGAACGGTTTTCATCGTAGCAGAATTGAGATTTATTCAGATGATAATCACCGTCTGCTTCAATGACGAGCCTTAATTTATGGCAGTAAAAATCAGCAATAAAAAACACAACCGGATGTTGCCTTCGGAACACGAATCCCTCAGCATGGAATTTTCGCAGGCGGTTCCATAAAATCTGTTCAGCCTCAGTAGGGTTCTTGCGATGATAATTAGAAAGTCTGAATATCTCTGGCTTTGCCCCAAAGTACATATCCTTGATTTTTGACTTGCCTAAATTTGCCATTACATATTTTATTAACAGCCGCTTTCTTGAGCCCCTCTCCCCCGGGAGAGGGGTTTGGGGTGAGGTCTATCTTGCCCATTCCGAAAGCTTCATACTTGTGTATTTTTTATTTTCAACTGCCCCTTCAGGCAATAAAATGACTACAAGATCAGCATTAGAATTTGAAGCAACATTTACTTCAAAACCAAGCATGGCAGTACCGGGGTTAGGAGCGTCATAACTCTGCGGAGGAACAGTGCTTCGTATTACAAGCTCAGCATTTGCAGGCGACATTATCTTCACCACAAGTTTCTTCCCGTCGCCAGTAAGCTCTGCCGTGTTCCTCCCTGTAATACTTACATTTGCCGAAGTCAGCATGTTCCAGCTTACCACGGCGTCTCTGCTTTTAGCTTCGACCTCGTCCCTTACCATAACATATTTGTTGTCGATAATTGCAATGCCTCTTTCGGCCTTTTTCAGATCATCACAATACAGTGATGAAATATCTGTAACTGCATTTATCATGGGAGGGTTAGCCGAAAAGGAAGTTATCATGCTGTAGCCGTCGACTTTCTGGAGCTGGCTGTTGACTGTAAGGGTGTTATGAACGAAATTGTTATAGCGGAAGACCTGCCATCTCTGCGAGTTCTGAGACATCCCCCACAGGTTTACACCTGCGGCCTCAAGCGAATTATAATCCTGCATCCCGAAATCCATTGCCCATCTGACACCTTCTGCCTCCATAACGAATGAACCGGCATCCATATGTGCATGGTTAACGGAGGGAGAACCTGCTTTCAGTCCGGCGTATATTGCGTTTTTGTCGGTCCAGGAACTTCTCATCAATGCAACAGGGTTCTTTCCCTGACCGACCCACACTGGTTTTAGAGGCGGAGTGATCCTGTCCATTGTAATTCCGGCTCCCCAAATCATAACTGCCGGCAAAAGCCTGTCGTCGGGAGGATTTTTCGTCTCGAGGTGATATCGTTCCGACCACAGCAATGACGGATCTTTCAGACGCGATGCGAACCAGAACATTGCAGGATTCATGTTACCTCCCTGTCCCGCATCTGAATAATTGAAACAGATACCTGTGGGCCCGGTCATATTCTCAAGATACCCGGCTGTTTTGAAGAAGCCAGGTTTGATTTCCGGGAGGAAATCCTGTCCGAATGCTTTTTCAACTGCGCTCAGGAACATTATGTTAAAGGATGTGCCATAGCCCCAGTAGCCATAGCCTTCGGGATAAGCACCGTCAGGCTCGTAGTCGTTCATTGGAAGAGTTATTGAGCTGATGGCGCGCCGGATGATCCGGGCGGCAAGTTCAGGTTCATTTTCCCATACCGCGAGCGCTCCGTAAGTCATGCCCGCGTTACACACCTGGTTCCAGTTATGCGAAACATTCACCCAGCCTGAGTTTTCAGGTTTCAGGGATGGATTGAGGCCTTTCTCAATTATGGCTTTCATGATAAAATCCCTTGTCTCCTCCGGGAGCCTTTCATACAGCCAGTCGTATCCTATTGATACAGCCATTGTCATCTCGGCAACGTCGAGAAAATGGGACGGGTTCCAGTCGGCAAATGACGACACGGCTGTCATCTCCTTCACAGCCCTGTCGAAATACTTCTGCTGTGATGTCATCCTCCACGCGTACGAAAGAAAGAAAATCCTTTTCAAAGCTTCACGTGATTTGTCGAGGAGCCGTCTTCCGATAAGCACTCTTTCAACGGGAGGTTTCTCCAGCATTCTGTCGCATGAGCTTAAAATGAAAAGGTCGGTTTTTTTCCAGATGTCATCAGTCGCGATTGTGTTCCGGATTGCCGCCTCTTCTCCCCGCAGCAGAAGTATTCTTGGATGGTCAGCAGGTTTTAATTCCTGAATACCGCCACCGGTTTGCGCCATTATTCCCTGACCTGCGAAAAGCAGGAACATAAGGGATCCTGCAACTTTATTCATACATTGATATTTTTGTTTATTATTTGTTTAAAGTAAAGCAAAAATCCTCTTTTTAGGGTTCATCGGCCGAAAGTTTTATATTTGCATAATAGGTCAATGGTTCAGGAGGATATTATGAGGAATTCCTCAAGACACGATTATTCAGACGGGCATTCGGTCGAGCTTCTTCAAAGCGGGGAGCAATTCTTTTCGGCAAATATCAAAGCAATTGACAATGCAAAACAATATATTCATTTTCAGACATATATAGTCGATGAGGATGAGACCGGACTTCGCATTTTTGATGCCCTTTCAAGAGCAGCAAGGCGCGGGGTCAGGACTTATCTCTTGCTCGACGCTTACGGCACCAAGTATCTTTCGGGAGAACTCGTAAAAAGAATTGAGGATTCAGGCGTCCTTTTCAGGTTTTTTTCGCCTGTTTTCATAACAAGGGGCTTTCAGCTGAGCCTCAGGCTGCATCATAAAGTCCTTCTTGTCGACGGCGAACTGGCCATAATAGGCGGAATGAATGTAGCAGACAGGTATCATGGCACTCAAAGGAAACGGGAATGGCTCGACTTTGCCGTTCTGATAAGAGGCCCGGAATGCATTCATGTGAACAGCATAGTCCGCAAAACCTGGAATAAAACCTTTATATCGAAGGAAGAAAAATCAAATGAAATTGTACATCATGTCAATAAGTATCCGGAGAACATTACATTGAGGGTAATAGAGAACAACTGGTACAGGAACAAAATTGAGATCCTGCGATCTTACAGGTTGGCTTTCAAGCATGCACACGACCATATGATAATTTTTGCAAGTTATTTCCTTCCCGGCCGTCTTGAAAGAAAACTTCTGAGGCTTGCAGGCAACAGGGGCGTGGATATAAAGATTGTCCTTGCCGCCGAATCAGATGCGCCTATCTTCAAAAGAGCCACTTCTTTCCTTTATGAATTTATACTGCGCAACAATATCAAGATTTATGAATATCTGCCATCGAACCTTCATGCCAAAGTGGCTACGGTCGACGGAAGATGGTGTACGGTGGGGAGTTACAATCTGAACCACATAAGTGACTATGGAAGCATCGAAATGAATGTGGAGATCCTCGATACGACATTCACCGGAAAATTCGAAAAGACACTCCTGAATATTATAAAAAGAGATTGCCGCCAGGTAACTTTTGAAGAATACCTGAGAAGAAGGACTATTTTTTCCCGCTTCTCAGGCTGGATATCCTATCAGATGATAAGGCTGCTTATGCGGTTAATGGCGCAAATGACTTCAAAGAAAGGCAAATACCCGCAGCCTAAGAGCAACTGAGTTGTTTAAATTATCAGAACTGATGGAAACTCATTGATACGAATTCGAGGACTGCCGGCAATGCTGTGCGCCAGTATGTCCATGTATGGCCGCCATCGCGAGTTCTGTATTCATGTGGTATCTCCTTCTTGCGCATCGCAATATGGGCCAGAGAATTGCCTTCATACAGGAAGTCGTCGTCGCCGCAGTCGATATACCATCTTACAGCTTTTTTCTGGTCATCCTTCATATTATTGATAAGGCTGAGGACGCTGTATTTTTCAAAATAGGCCTTTTTTTCGGCATCGGAAACATTCTCGGTACCCTGCCAGAGCATGTAGTTCTTCATTTCGTCGACGGAGGCCGGGCCGGTGGCTGCACTAAGAGGGCATGCTGCTGAGAACAGCTCAGGATGATGAAGTGCATAAATAAATGTCCCTTCGCCACCCATTGAAAGACCGGCTATGGCACGATACCTTTTTTCTCCCTTGATCCTGTAAGCCTTTTCGATGAATGGCATGAATTCTTCAAAAAAGAAATCCTCATATCTCCAGTCGCCCTTAATGCCATTCACATATCCTCTTTTCCCTGTGTTTGCATCAGGCATTACAACTATCATGGGAGTGGCCTTCCCTTCATTTATCGCCTTGCCGGCAATATTCAGGATCTCGCCGAACTGTACCCATCCGGTCTGGTCGTCACCGGCACCATGAAGAAGATAAAGAACGGGATAACTTCTCTGCGACGTTTCATAATCGGGGGGGAGATAAATTGCATATTTCCTTTCCATCTTAAGGATCTTGCTTGTCATGGAAAGGTTATCCATCACCTTTCCGTTCTGACTGACCGCAGATAACGTAAGGGTCATCGATAACAGAATAAGAAATGCTTTTTTCATGTGATGTGGTATGTTTTGTTTATGAAATTTTAAATGTCGTGAAAGATAAAAAAAAATACCATGCTGCAAGCCGGGTGAACAAAACAAGATGACATCATGTTATTTTAACCAGCTGCCATAACGGTGAAATTTATTATAATTGCCTTAAATAAAGGTCATGAAGATTAATTTGTTCAATATCGTCAATTTCGGTGCAGATGGGGGCGCAATGTTCGGAGTGATCCCGAAAGCCATGTGGTCGAGGGTTTACCGGGCAAATGAAAATAACCTGATAACCCTTGCCTTAAGGTCGCTCGTTGTTGAGACCGACGGACATGTTATTCTTGTTGACACAGGCTGGGGAGACAAACAGGATGAGAAATTCTTCCGGCATCTTAACCTCCATGGGGGGGATGGACTGGCAGAGGGTCTGAAAAAATGCGGCTATGATCCGAAAGACATTACGGACGTTGTATTGACCCATCTTCATGCAGATCATTGCGGAGGAGGAGTGGTTAAAAGCAGGGAAGGATCGGGATTTGAGCTTGCATTTCCGGATGCGCTTTTTCATGTAAGCAGGGTTCAGTGGGAATGGGCCGTAAAGAATAATCCAAGGGAGGAAGACTCATTCCTTGAGGAGAATATCCTGCCTATTCTGGATAGCGGCCATCTGAACCTGGTTGAAGAGGATTGTGAACTGTTTGAAGGCTTTTCAGTCAGGTTTTGTTTTGGACATACACCCGGGCTCATGATACCGGTTGTCAAATACCATGATCAGACTCTCGTGTTTGCCGGGGACCTTATACCAACTGTTTCCCATATTCCCCTTTTATGGAACATGAGTTATGACATTGAATCGCTGAAGACAATCGATGAAAAAGGACGACTTCTTGAAGAAGCTCTCAGAAAAAACTACATTCTTGTTTTCCAGCACGATGAGTTTACAGAGTGTTGCACACTTGAAATGACCCCCAAAGGGATTAGGGCCGGAGAAAGGTTTGAATTCGCTGCAATAAAAAAATATTAAGAACTCATACCAGACTAAAAGGACTTACGCGGAAGCGACAGGGAAAATTACATAGAGCGCAGAGCGGCCCGTCCTTAATACAGTTCTTTAAATGAATATGGAGAGCCGTTCCTTTGGTTCTCACTACTTAAATTATTAAATTTGATAACATCATTGCTGAAAATAATATGCAACCATCGCCCGGTACCACTCCACTTGTCGAATGCCGCAAGCCTTTCGCCGCACGCGTACCCGTTCCTGTATCATTTTTATTGTTAAATAATTAACACGAGCCATGTCTGAATTCATCTACGACTTACCGTTCCAGACCGAAAAGGATCCGACAAATTACAGGCTTCTGACAGATAAGTATGTAAGCATCGTGGAAACGGATGGACGGAGAATTTTGAAAATTGATCCTGAAGGGATGGTCCTTCTTGCAAAGACTGCCGTATCTGACCTTTCATTTTATCTCAGGACATCTCATCTCGAAAAGCTGAAAAAGATCCTTGACGACCCTGAAGCAACCGACAACGACAGGTTTGTTGCCTATATGATGCTCAGAAACAGTGTGATTTCGGCAGGTGAGGATCTCCCGTGGTGCCAGGATACCGGGACGGCGATAGTGATCGGCAAGAAAGGGGAAAATGTATATACAGGAGTTAATGATGCCTTATTTCTGTCGAAAGGCATTTTTGAAACTTTCAGGGACAAAAACCTGAGATATTCCCAGGTCATTCCCTTAAGCATGTTCGAAGAGAAGAATTCAGGGACAAATCTGCCGGCCCAGATCGATATTTATTCAACTGAAGGGAACAAATATGAATTTCTTTTTATAACAAAGGGAGGCGGATCGGCCAACAAGACTTATCTCTATCAGCAAAGCAAATCGCTGTTAAATGAGGAATCACTTGCTAAGTTTGTTAAGGAAAAGATAAAGGAACTGGGCACATCTGCATGTCCTCCCTATCATCTGGCTCTTGTCATAGGAGGGACTTCCGCAGAAGCCACTCTTAAAGTGGTCAAGGAGGCATCGGCCGGCAATCTTGATCATCTTCCGGTGACAGGATCTTCCGGAGGCAGGGCTTTCCGGGATCTGGAATGGGAGGCAAAAATTGAAAAGATATGTCAGGAATACGGCGTAGGGGCACAGTTTGGAGGCAAGTATTTCGTTCATGATGTCAGGGTAATAAGGCTGCCAAGGCATGCCGCATCCTGCCCGGTCGGACTTGGAGTAAGCTGCAGTGCCGACAGGAACATCAGGGCAAGGATAGATGAGAAGGGCATCTTCCTTGAGGCGCTTGAAAAGAATCCCGCCCGGTTCATGCCTGAAAAGGCACCCGAACTTGAGAAGCCTGTTGAGATAAACCTCGACAGGCCAATGAATGAGGTACTTTCCGTTCTTACAGGATATCCGGTAAAGACAAGGCTGAATCTCAGCGGTACTCTTGTCGTGGCCCGCGATATTGCTCATGCCCGGATCAAGAAGATGATTGATGAAGGGAACCCGATGCCGGAATATCTTAAAAATCACCCCGTTTATTATGCCGGCCCCGCAAAAACACCTGAAGGGATGCCTTCGGGAAGCTTTGGCCCTACGACAGCCGGCAGGATGGATACTTATGTTGATCTCTTCCAGAGCATGGGAGGATCGCTGATAATGGTTGCAAAAGGGAACAGGAGCCGGCAGGTTATTGAATCCTGTAAAAAATACGGAGGCTTTTACCTTGGATCAGTCGGCGGCCCTGCAGCGATAATTGCAGCTGAAAATATTAAATCTGTTGAGATCGTCGATTTTGAAGATCTTGGCATGGAGGCTGTCAGAAAGATACGGGTCGAAAATATGCCTGCCTTCATTATCACTGACGACAAGGGGAATGACTTCTTTGATGAGTACAACAAGACCTGAAATCCATCCCGATCAGGTTTCCCCCTAAATCATTCAGGGGGACAAGGTGCGGAGGATTGAGATTTAACAATCCGGAAAGAGTATGCATTCTTTTACAGGCCTCCCTCCCGGGGTAGAGGGGCTTAAAAAAGTGTAAGCCATCTTCTCCGGGAGAGGGGGACAGGAGGGGGTGAGACCCAAATGCCGGAATGTCACCTTATCTCCTCAATCTCAAATATCTCGTGCCTGTCGAGGCTTAGCCAGTAATTGATTGTATTTTTCCTCACGAGTTCCCAGTAAGTATTGCTGTCGAGGCCGTAAACGAAATTGATTTCCTTAAGCTCGGAGGTTATTCTTTGGGTTATCTCAGGCTTCAGGGTAAGCCTTATCTTTCTGTTCATGTATGTAAATTCGGCTGAAGGCCTTGGAATAGAATCGTTTATGATAGTCAGCAACCCGTGTCCCGGTGTTGCCCCTGTGCTTACCTGGAGGCCATCGTTAAAGCAGCTTACGGGAGGAACGGAACCTGCATATGAGGTGGCCTTGAATTCGTCGACTCCCGTATCGAAATATTCCCTTGCCCTTATCCCCATTTTAACTCCAAGAATTGCAAAAGTGCCAAGATGCCTGTGCAGCTCATTGGCAATGACCCCGGCGTCCCATTCATCCGGACCATATTTTTCCATAATTTCCATGACGGAGCCGGCAAGATCATCAAAATAAAATGAGGGATCTGCAGGAAATTCCTTTATGACCTGGTTTTTTAATACAGTTTCGCCACGAAGTATCTTTATAACGCTTTCCCTGAGACCTGGAAGATCAGACGGAGTGCAGTCAGAAACATTTCCAAGTGTCCTGTTTATGAAAAGCCCGGGATAATGAAGAAAAACAGCACACATCTCGTCAACTGCCGCGAAGGGGAAACCGTGATCTCCTGCTTCAGGCAAATTAAGGAAATATGAAACCTTTTTCCCGTAAACATTCTTTATCTCAGCCAATGACTCAAGCGTGGCGGCATCATAAAAGTCGTTCCCGGCAAGGCTGCAACTCCTGACGATCTTGACCGGGATCTCCTGCCGCAGCATATTTACAGATGATTTTTTATCTATGTTATAGTTGAATCCCGACTTGTCTTCCGTACCTTCGGCGCTCCAGATAAAATCCTTTATCTGTTTCCCGAATCCCGGAATATTTCGCAGGGCATTATCGGCGGTTGACATACCTGCAAGGCATATAAAAGATATTTTTGTCTTTTCTGCTTCGATGATATCATTTATCACCTCAATGAAATCAGGGGCGCTTTCGACAGAAATGTTGTTTTCCCTGCCCCATTGAGTTTGAAGCGGCAACGTGAATTCCGGAGATTTGAATTTACAGATCCTGTTTATACCAACAGGAATTCCTTCATGATAATATGAATTGAGAAGGCTTTTGACTTTTAAGTAAGCTTTTTCAGCCGGCAGGGCTCCGGGAGAGACCGTGACAGCCAGGACCCTTACATCAGGAGAAGCCAGGAGCATTGAGATTGCCTTTATGTCATCAACACCTCCGTCAGTGTCGACAATAACATAATGGGATGGTTTCCACGGGTGGGACAGGAGATTAAGAGATACCAGCAGCAGGGTGATCAGAAACAAAAATCTTTTCATCATTTCGGGTTTTAAAATGCAAATTTAACATTTCGGGCCAACAGGTAAAGCTTTCGGGTTTCCTTAAAAAAACACTTACAGGATAGTTGATATTGTTAAATTTTCTATCTTAACCACCGTATTTTGATATATATGAAGAAGAAAAGATTTCTCATCTGGTTTGTTCCGGGTTTTGCTCTTGGAATATTGATTGTGCTTGCTGCCGGCAAAGTAATTACGAATACTTCTTCGAATGAATATTGCATGTCATGTCATATCCATCCCATGGCTGATGCCGAATGGAAGAAGTCAGTCCATTATGAAACCCAGTCGGGTTATCGGGTTGCCTGTGTGGAATGCCATCTTCCCCCCAGGGGGCATGGGTATTTGTGGGCAAAAGGTAAAACCGGGCTTAGGGATCTGTGGTCGTTTTATACAAAGGATTCAGCATCATTCGACTGGGAGGAAAAGGGCAGGCTCGAAAATGCCAGGATACATGTATATGAAAGCAGCTGCATAAAATGCCATGAAAATCTGTTCCCGGCCAAACTTACAAAGGAAGGGGAGGATGCACACCTTTATTATACACAGCAAAAGAAAACCCCGGATCTTCACTGTATAAACTGTCACCTGAATGCCGGGCATTATATTGAAGGCTATACGCATGGGAGCAATAAGACTTTCGGCAGCACTTCATCCGCACCAAAGGAGATATTTACTGAACCGACAGCGGTTACGGAATTCAAAAATTTCACTGAAAAAATACCAAGGTCGTCTGTTTCGTTCAATATGATCGCGATACCCGGGGGCACCTTCAAAATGGGAAGCCCGGCTGGGGAACCTTTCCGAAAGGACGACGAAGGCCCGGTAAGAGATGTGGAAATAAGCCCTTTCTTTATGGCTGAAGTGGAAGTCACGTGGGACGAGTATCTTGCCTTTTATGCACAGACATCAGCAGAAGGCCGGTCAACTGATACCGAAGGTCTGCGCAGCGGAATGCAATCTGAAAATGTCGATGCTATTTCAGGAGCCACACCTCCATATGGCCAGCCCGACCAGGGATGGGGCCTGGGCCGGAGGCCGGCGATATCATTTTCATATCATGCTGCCGAGACATATTGCAGATGGCTTTCGCAGGTGACCGGGAAAACATACCGTCTGCCAACCGAAGCCGAATGGGAATATGCATGCAGGGCAGGATCGACAGGGCCGTATTTCTTCCCGGGAGATCCCAGAAAATTTGAAAAGACGGGATTGAGAGCTAAAATCTCCAAAAATGATACAGCGGTGATTAATACATATATTGTATATAAGGAAAACAGTCCCTCCAAGACACAAACCCCCGATTTTGTAAAAGCCAATCCGTTCGGGTTGAAAAACATGGCGGGCAACGTCGCCGAATTCTGTTCAGACTGGTACCAGCCCGATGCCTATTCTCGTTATCCGGCAGGGACTGTGAAGGATCCCAAGGGCCCCGAAACAGGTGAGGAGCATGTGATACGGGGAGGCACGTTCATGAATCCCGCAGGGCTTGTCAGGTCGGCTGCACGTGATTATACAAGAACCGAAGCATGGCTGAGGACTGATCCTCAGATCCCTAAAAGCATATGGTGGTATTCCGATTGTTTTAATGTGGGATTCAGGGTGGTTTGCGAGTTCGACAGCAAAACCGGGAATGTATCTTCTTCAGAATAAGGACATTCTGAATTTAAATAAGGTTTAAGTAAAAAACTGTAAAACATTCTTGTTTTATATCGACAAGTTTTTTAAATTGCATTGCCTAATAAAAATGTGAACAGATCTTTATTACCTAATTAACCTTATTTACTAACCTAAAACCTCTTACTGCCGAAGAAAAAACCAGATTCGTAAAAGAATAGATTAATGAGTGTAAGTTTTACACTTACTCTTTTTTTATTTATATGATATGGCATAATATCATATAAAGTGGCCTTAATTAGGGGATGCTTCATTCCTTTGATTAAATCCTGGATTTTATTCTAACCTAATATCTAACTAATTATTAACTAACTAACAGTGTAACAGTATGAAAAAAACTACCAACTGCTTTTGGTCGGTCGGACCAAATGTGAATTTTCGCAGGTTATTGCTGTCTGTGAAAATTGTGGTTATTCTTCTGTTTTGCGGGCTGATAACTCCTGCCATGGCAGCAGGCCCGGATAATCCCGCCGCAGACGATTTGCAACAAACAAGAGTAACGGGTACAGTAACCGATGCTTCGACAGGCGGCGCAATGCCGGGTGTGAACATTCAGGTTAAAGGCACCGCTCTTGGTGCAATTACTGACATTGATGGCAGGTATACTATTACCAATGTCGAACGCAATGCAACCCTGGTATTTTCTTTTATAGGCTATGTGACCCAGGAAATTGCTGTCGGCGGCAGATCTGTCATTGATGTTGCACTTGCCGGCGAGGTAACCGACCTCGACGAGGTTGTTGTTGTGGGATATACCACCCAGAAACGTGCAAACGTTGTCGGTTCAGTCACCTCGCTTTCCGGAGAAGGCCTTGCAGCTATTCCGGCAGCTACCGTCAACAGTGCAATATCGGGACGTCTGCCTGGTGTGACAATAATTCAGCAGAGTGGCGAACCCGGGCAGCAGACTCCGAGAATGCTGGTCCGCGGGCGTGCTACGATCAATACTTCTTCCGGATCAACAGATCCCCTTGTAGTTATCGACGGTGTGATGGGACGTTCGATGTCGGAACTTGACCCTGCCGATATCGAAAGCCTCTCAGTGCTAAAAGATGCATCTGCAGCAATATACGGAGCTTCGGCAGCTAATGGTGTTATTCTTATAACAACAAAAAGAGGGCAGGAAGGCAAACCAAGACTGAATTACCAGTTTTACCAGGGTATGGCAACTCCGACAATTATTCCTAAGGTATGCAATGCTGCAGAATATGCTACCATGCTTTCGGAATACCAGATACAGAACGGGAAGGCACGCACCTACAGCGACAGGGATATAGAACTCTTCGCATCAGGTGAAGATCCATGGGAACATCCCAACACAGACTGGTACGGTGACCTTATTAAGAAATGGAGCGGCTCATACAAGCACACAATCACCATTGACGGCGGCACCAAAGGAATGAATTATTTCGTTTCAGCCGGCCTGAGGGGTGATGATGCCATGTATAAAGCTTCATCAACAAAGTACAAACAGTACAATATCCGTGCAAAAATTGAAATGCCGGTTACCGACTGGCTTAAAACCGGTGTCGACCTGGCCGGTTTCCTTGTAAACCGCGTATACCCATACAAAAGTGCCGAATCCATTGTAGGACAGTCGACACGTCTTCTTCCTACAAGATGGTCATTCTGGCCGACCGGAGAATACGGACCCGATATTGAGTATGGTGATAACCCTGTTGCAACATCAACATTTGATGCCGGAAAGAACGATCAGAAAACTTACAGGCTGCTCAGCACGTTCAATACTACCGTGACAGTTCCTTTTGTTAAAGGACTATCATTCTCCGGATCATTCAGCTATGACCTGACCAACTATTACAATAAAGCCTTCTATAAACCATGGGTGCTCTATTATCCCAACTGGGACCAGGCTGTTCGCAACTCACAGGGCTTCATCACAAGCATGCCTCTGACTCCTACTTTGAGAGGCCTTTCGTCGCCCCAGAACAATGAAAGGTATGACAGGACCATAAACCAGACCTCCATTGTGAATGCAATGTACCAGAAGACATTCGGAAGTCATAACGTCATGCTTTATTTGGGCTATGAACAATATCAGAGCGATTATAACCAGCTTGTTGGTTTCAGGCAGTATTATATTTCCGACCTTATCCAGACGATGAACGCCGGTGCCGACCAGGACAAGAACACAACAGGTTATGCAACAATTTATGCACGTAAGTCATGGATTGGAAGGGCAACCTATGACTTCAAAGGGAAATACCTTGCTGAATTTGTATTCCGTCGTGATGGTTCACTTAAATTCCCGACGAGCAAGCGCTGGGGTAATTTCCCGGGTGTGCTGCTTGGTTGGAGGGCTTCAGAAGAAGGTTTCTGGAAGGATAATATTCCGTTCATCAACTATTTCAAACTCAGGGGATCATATGGAGTTATGGGGATGGACCCGGGTGATCCGTTCCAGTATATGAATAAGTTCGGACTTGGCCCGGGTATGGTATTTGGCACGGGTTCATCAATCGAGACGGTTGTTGGTCCGCCTTCTGTCGCCAACCCGAATATCACATGGGAAACCCAGACAACACGCAACATTGGATTCGATTCGAAATGGTTCAGTGATCTGATCACCTTTAATTTTGATTATTTCTTCAATAAAAGGGATCATATTCTTACGGCAAGGGATGCTTCAGTGCCTAATTTTACCGGTCTGACACTTCCTCAGGAGAATATTGCAAGAGTTGATAACCATGGTTTTGAAATCGAGGCAGGAGTTCATAAAAACCTGACTTCCGACCTCAGGCTCGATGTTACAGGTAACTACAGCTTCAGCCGTAACAAGGTTGTTTTCTATGATGAACCGGCAAGGGTTGTTGACTGGCAGGTACGCACCGGACATCCTTACGGTGCAACCCTGATGTACAACTGCATTGGAGTATTTGCCGACCAGGCCGCTGTAGATGCTTATCCTCACTGGGCAAACGCAAAACCCGGAGATCTTATTTTTGAAGATGTATCAGGCGACGGAAAGATAACAAGCGACGACCAGATCCTGTACGATAAAACAGATGCACCGGAAGTATTTTATGGTCTGAATATCGATCTGACATATAAAAACTTCAATCTTTCTGTTCAGTTACAGGGACAGGGGGAATACCTGAGATTCAATCATTATGATGAAAGAAGGGGTGAGGCCGGTAACTATTTCAAATGGACCTATGACAACAGATGGACTCCTGAAAATATACATACCAATATACCGAGGGCATTCAACAGGAATGACTACTATTGGGGACATGCAGTAAATATGAGTGATTACTGGTACGACAATACAGCTTATTGCAGGCTGAAAAACCTCGTACTTACATACACTATACCGTCGACATTGTATAAGAGTCTCGGTATCTCAAGAGCCAGTGTATATTTCTCAGGCAACAACCTTGCTCTGCTTTATACCGCTACCAAAAAGTTCGATCCCGAATCTGCATGGGGTGCATATTATCCGAACATGAAGACATTTGCAGTCGGTGCCAATATAACGTTTTAACTGATTGAAAAACTTTAAAGAAGAAAATATGAAAAAAGTACTTAGTTATATAATTGCACTGGCGCTGCCTGTTTTGGTGGCAACGTCGTGCAGCGATGTTCTGGATCAGCAATCAGTTGATTCCTTTAACCAGGAGGTTGTTTTTTCCGATATTAATGTTGTTAAGGCCTATCTTGGAAAATGTTACGACAGGCTCGGAGGAATCCAGAATGCCACAACCATGACCAGTGACAATAACGGTGTCCTTGGCATGCGCGAGGACCTTCTGTCGTCAGCCACTGATCAGACTCTTTGCATACACAGACCTTCAAACTATTGTAACCTTAAAGGGACACTCAGCCCCGACCAGTTGGGCTATTTTGCCAATACCGGTTATGCCGGATTTTTACGCTGGCCGCATATCTACAGCAACATCCAGAATATTAATAATATTCTTGCAAATATCGATGCTGTCCCAACCACCACGGCTCCTGACAACCAGCTTAAAACCAGGCTTAAAGGTGAAGCATATTTCCTCAGGGCATATGAATATGCCACACTGCTCATGACACACGGGGGTGTTGTGCTCAGGAGTGAGCCTTGGGCTCTTGGTGAGGATTATTCAACAGTCACCAGGTCCACACTTGCCCAGACAAAGGATTTTGTTCTTGCCGATATTGATCAGGCGATCAACATCCTGAAGGATTACAACATGGAGCAGGGCCGCGCAACTGCAGCTGCAGCTGCCGCACTGAAATCAAGGGTTCTCCTTTTCTGTGCCAGTAAGCTCACAAATGGAGGCTATGAAGCTTCAAATCCACTTGTTTCGTTCCCGGCAGGAAGCCAGACCGCTCTTCTCCAGGCTGCGAGGGATGCCGCAAAGGATGTGATGGACGGAAAATACGGCACATTCTCACTTGTCGGCTCGACTGCCGATCCTGTGCTGCCTCTTACAGAGGCCCAGATTCAGGCGTATTCCGATAATTATTTCAACATCTTTAACCAGAAGGGCAAATGGAACAGCGAAACAATTTGGGCCATTCAATATCCTCTGACAGGCGGCAACGTGAACAATGCCAACATCTGGTTTGGCCCCTGCGGTTATCATAACTGGGGTAACAACGACCCCACTGAACCTGCCGTAAGAAGTTTTGAAATGGCAGACGGAACTCCTTTTGTATGGGATAAATACAATCCGGGCGACCAGTATCTGCGCACAGCAACTGCTGCAGAACTTCAGGCCGATCCCTACAGAAACCCATACTATGGCCGTGAACCACGTTTTTATGCAATTGTGCTTTACCATGGTGCTCCATGGCAGGCGCGTCCGGCCGATGCCGCTGCCTTTGACCCCTATAACAGGGTCCAGACAGGTCATATCTACAATCCAGATGGCACACTGAAAGTTCAGGGTGTTGACTCCAGACAGGGACTTATTGAGGCATGGAACGGAACCAAAACGGGCTACTATATCAAAAAGTTCATGGACCCTGCCACTGTCGGCCAGTATTACAGGAATACAAACCACTGGGTGGAGTTCCGTTATGCTGAGATATTGCTGAATTATGCCGAAGCATGTATAGAGCTCGGAGGCGCTGATCTGCAGCCGGGTCTCGATGCTCTCAACATGGTTAGGAACCGGGCCGGTCTTCCCGACAGGGTAACAACCGATCAGGCAGAGGCCAGAGCGTTCCTTCGTCATGAAAGAGCCATCGAGTTCTTCGGTGAAGGTCACCGCTGGTATGACCTCCGTCGCTGGATGGAATTCGGCAATGTGGTAGAAGATGTATATGAAATGAAGGTTAAAGAGTTTACAAACGGCAATTTCGAATGGAAACTCGACCTTACGGCCAAAGCAGATGCAAGAACCTGGGCCAGCGATAAATACTACTGGCTGCCCATAGCTCGCGACGAAATGAACAAAGCACCGCAGCTTCAGCAGAATCCTGGTTATTGATTTTTAATCAGATTGGATTTTAAATAATCTCCAAAGCCGATTTCATAAAGAGGGTGTCCCGCATCAGGACACCTTCTTTTTTTTGAATTATTCTTTGAATTATTCCGATTTATTTAATAAATTTATAAGATATCTAAGTCTTCATGAAAGCTCAACCCCTTTCAAGGAGTGCATTCATGAAAGAGGCATTGGTCGGAATCAGGGTTAAAGTAGGGTAAAATCTGGTTTCGGAGCCGGTCCCGCCGGGGCCGGCTTTTCAATGGTAAAATGCCCAGTACCAGAAAGTATTTCCAAAATTCTGCTGAAGAAAAGGCCGGGCTGTTTGAAGGTTATTACCATATTGCCTGAACATCTGAAGAAACTGACCGAATCTTGCTTCTGTCTGGGGATTTATTCTCAGAGTGCCAAAATCGATTTTCTTTCCGGAGTCCGACATCCTGCAGACAAGGGCAGCTTCTTCAAGATGCTTCGGGATCCTGCCGAAGCCCAGCATTTGAAGTTTCTCGAGGCCCGAGATTAAGGCCGGGTAATCTTCTGTGAGCATCAGATAGGCCATACGATAATCAAAGATCCTGCGATTCATGGAATCGCAGGCGAAGGCCTTTTCTATGTTGATATAGGGGTTATCTGTTATTGAGAAAAAATCGTTTGTTATCTTTTCCTTCCTTTTAAGACTTAATTCAGGATCAGCGTCAATAAGATTTTCCGAACCAAGAATGTTTTCAAATCTGGCCGCCTCCTGTCTGTAAAAGAATGTTTTCTTCAGTCTTGAGTTATATTTCGCAGCCATGGCGTAATTCCCGTTTATGATTTCGGTCTTGATGAGCATCTTCAGATCCTCAGGCGTAATCCCGTGTATTACCATATTTTCGAAAGCCCACCGGTGCGCCTCATTGATCATCCCAGTGGCATAGTAGAAATATCCTCCAATCTTTAATACTTCATCATACATCTCCCATTTGAGAAACAACGACTGTCCGTCGGGACTCTGGGGGAACCAGAATAGCCTGTCGTTAAGTAAGCCTGTTTCGGATAATGCAATATTATTAAGATAGACGGTAAGCCTGTTTGAAGTAGGATGACCGGCTATGTACTTCGTAATATCTTCATACCTTTCCCTGAAGAAAAGTTTCCGGACGGTAAAAAACTCACGGTATGCTTTATCATATTTTAGTAAAGATATGAGAATAATTGCTGCCAGCATCGAGGCGCATCCGATTGCTCTCCTTATATGATCCTCCTGCTTTTTAAATATAAACCCGCTGAAATTTATTGTTCCAACCAGTGGCGTGGCAAAAATGACTCCGGCAGTAACAAGGAACAGCCATAACTGTGAACCTGTGTTTTCATCTGATACAGGATATATCATTAGTTCCGGAAATGTATAAAACAAAACGTATTCCTTTAAAATCCAGACAGTAACTAAAAGAACAAGCGGAGTAAGCATGACCTTTGGCCATTCCGTTTTCAATGATCTTCTGGAAAGCACAATGATATACATTATAGCTGCTCCGGCCGCAAAACTTCCTGTAAACAGATACCATAAAGGGAACAATATCACAGGCAGCCAGCCTTTAAGGTACTTTATGACAAGCAGGAAAAAAGCCAGCTGGAGCAATATGCCAAGGTTGTTGAAAAGAAGATATTTATAGTTGGCCTGTAAAACGAACAGGAGTAAGCCTGTGATAAAGGGGAACAGAATTGTTTTCTCGCCTGTCAGGTGTTTTATTATCGACGACATCAGATAATAAACAAGGCAGATAATAACAGAAATTATTAAAGCACCGGCAGCAGGATAATAAAAGAATGTTGTGAGGAATTTTCCGGAATAAACAAGAAGTGAACCGGGCTTTTCAATACTTTCTTTAAAGTAGTCGGCCGAAAAAACAAAAAGCGAGAGTTTCTCCTGGTAAAACTCAACATAATCAGCGAGGAAGGTGAAAAAAATGAATGACCCCAGGAACAGGATTACGGCAGGAAGCCAATTGATGATTCTGTTCTTCATAATTGTCAGTTTTCGCTCCATTTAGCCTGAACAGCTTCTCTTTGCGCGGCCCTCCTGATGGCCCCCGGGTCGACTCTTACTTCCAGAGTTGAAAATTCGGGAAGATTAAAGCTCTTCAGAAGCCTGTCATAATAATCCGGATCTTTCTGTGGAAGAAGAAATGGTTTCTCTGCATTGCCATTTTCATCTATATGCGAAATGAATAATCTTGCAGTCAGGCCGTCAATTCTTTTACTGCTGAATACAAGCCATTTGCTGTTTGACGACCACGAATGATAGCTGTCGGTGAAATCACTGTTAAGGCTCATTGGTGATGCTTTCAGGGTCCTCAGATCTATTGATATGAGATCAGCTTCCTTGTGCCAGATCGGGAAGCATCCGTAATTATGAAGGGTAATGACAAGAAATTTACCATCCGGAGAGATCCTGGGGAATGAAACACTTTTCCCTGTGGATGAGGCGTTGAAAACAGGTTCGGCCCGACCGGTTTTTCTTGTCGAAGCATCAAACGGAACCCGGAACAGGTCATATCTGATGCTGTCGTAGGCAAAAACCTCCCCTGCCTGAGGCGCCCTGCAGAAATATAGAAATTTCCCATCGGGCGACCATTCCGGGTAGGTGTCCATGTATTTTTCCTTATCAGGCAGATTAACGTTCATTATTTCATTCTTTTCAAGGTCATAAAGTACAAGTGAGGATTCAAGATCACTTACTTCTACTTTCTTGTTGAGGGAAGAATGGAATTGCTGGACTATCTTATTTGAGGAAAACGCGATAAATTTGCCTGAAGGGTGCCATCGCGGATAAACTGCCCCGTTTTTCATCTCTTTTGTTTTAAGGTTGACCTTTTTAAAATCATTTCCCTCAAGAATATATGTTCCGCCCAGGCTTCCCCTCATGTGAAACATGAATCTCCCGGGTTTCCCCGTGTTGTTGAATGAATGACAGTTTATGCAGTTTTCGTCTGTAAGGCTGTTCTCAATAACCGATCTCTCTCTGAACGAAGTGATATCACGTTGTTTAATATAGATCTCCTTCCAGCTTTCATAACCAGGATAAAGGAGGCGGTAAGTAATGAAAGGATCGGCAGGATCGGCAGATATTTTGATTCCAATACTGTTGAATTTTGTCCAGGCATCCCTTTTGTTCCTTATAAAGACTTCGATATTCATTTCACCTTCTTTGTTTTCTGCAAGCATGTGCTTCCATTCTTTTTCAGGGATTTCCATTATGCCCTCCCTGCTTCGGATCTCAATTGAAGGAGTATTGGGTGCAGACAACCTTGCAAAAAATTCTGTCCCCTGTTCATGGATTTTGAAATTCAGAGGAGCGATGTTGTAAGGGATTGTCGTTCCGGCATAATCAGGTTCCATTGAAGGAAATCTGCCGGCATTTGAAATGTTTCCGCCAGGGCGGCCGGTACAGGAGGAGAGGATCAGGATAATAGTGAGGTGAAATATGTTTTTGGAAAAGATTCTCATGAAGATAAATCCTTTGATAAAAAGCAAATGTAGCATATAAAGTATTGTTCTGAAAAAGGAAGCGGAAATTTTCATGTACTCATCCCCCCACCCCCCCCTTTCTGCTGCCGCAACGAGGAGGAAGAACCCCCAAATGGAGATTTCGGGCAAAACCGGCGACGAAAGCCGGGCCCCCCGTTACGAAACAGAGAGGGGGGGTGGGGCGAGTGCATATTCTATTGTTAAAAAACCTTAAAAACATATGAACTTTTGGTTTTTAAAATCCCTATATTTACATTTGATAACAATCTGTCAGCTTGAATACAAGGTATTTTAAGTTCTTATAAATCTAATCTGATCGAATATGAAAAAAACAAGCATCTCAAGACGTAATTTTCTTGGTAAGGCAGCAGCTGTGGGAGTAGCTGGTGTTGTTGCGCCAACGATAATTACAAGTTGTGCACCCAAATCAAAAAAAGTTGTTGAAATCCCTAATTTTCTTGATCAGGCTCCCGACGGGCCGGTTCTTAAAGCTGGTGTTATAGGCTGCGGCGGGCGCGGTACCGGGGCAGCTATAAATTTCCTCAGTGCAGGGCCCAACCTCCAGATCACGGCACTTGGCGATACTTTCCAGGACAGGGTAGATAATTGCAGGGAAAAGATCCTTAAGGAGAAGAATCAGGAGGTCCCGAAGGAAAACTGCTTTGTGGGATTTGATGCTTACCAGAAGGTCATTGATTCCGGTGTCGATATTGTTATCCTTGCAACTCCTCCATTCTTCCGTCCCGAACATCTCGCGGCGGCTGTTGCAGCCAAAAAGCATATCTTTGCTGAAAAACCGGTGGCAGTCGATCCTACAGGTGCAAGATCGGTCATGGCTACTGCCAAAAAAGCCGAAGGTCTTGGCCTGAACATTGCAACGGGGACACAGCGCCGCCACCAGCGTGACTATGTTGCCAACTGGCAGCAGGTACAGCAGGGCCTCATAGGTGAGCTTACCGGAGGAAATGTATGGTGGAACGGCGGTAAACTGTGGCACCGCGATAATGATCCGTCGTGGAGCGAAATGGAATGGATGATCCGCAACTGGGTAAACTGGACATGGCTCTCCGGTGATCATATCGTTGAACAGCACGTACATAATCTCGATGTTGCCAACTGGTTCTTCGGGAAACATCCTGTAAAAGCAGTTGGGTTCGGTTCGCGCCTGCGTCGTGTCACAGGCGACCAGTATGATAATTTCAGTGTCGACTATGTATTCGAAAACGGCATGCATATCCACAGCATGTGCCGCCAGATAAACGGTTGTGCAAATAATGTTTCTGAAAGACTGCAGGGTACCAAGGGAGCTACAAACTGCCAGAACACAATTCTCGATCTTACAGGAGCGGAGCTCTGGAAATATGAGTATCCTCTCGACAAGGACGGCAAGCCCACAAACAGGGTTAGCGTCGACCCGTATGTTCAGGAACACATCGACCTGGTAACAGCTATTCGCACAGGAAAGGTTTTCAATGAACTCGAAAATACAGCCATCTCGACCATGGTCGGTATCATGGGCCGTATTTCGGCATATACAGGTAAAGAAACAACCTATGAGGAAATGATGAACTCCGACCTTAAACTCGGTCCGGCAATATTCGCATTCGGTCCTGTAGATATTCCAAAAGATGTTCCGATAGCAGGCGAGGCTTATATCCCTCCAACACCGGAACAGCTTGCAGAACAGGCTAAAAGAAGAGCCGAAAGACAGCCTGCAAAAAATTAATAATAAATGACTTCTCTTATGAATAATTCAAGAAGAGAATTTATAAAAATGGCTTCGACAGGTGCTGCTCTTCTGGCAGCACCTGCCATTTTAGGCACGGCAAAAGCTGAAGGGAAAGTCCGTGTCAGCGATGCTGTCGAACCGTTCAAACTGAAATACGCGCCGGGACTGGGAATGTTCCGCCAACTTGCAGGGCAGGATCCGATAGATAACATCAAATTCTGTTACGACCAGGGTTTCCGTGCGGTATTCGACAACGGGCTGATGAAGCGGGAACCTGCGGTTCAGGAGAAAATAATGAATGAGCTCAGCCGTCTCGGGATGGATATCGGACCTTATGTGCTTCGCGCCGATTCCGGGAAGCAGGATTTCGTTCTTAACTCGAAGGAGGTTCGCGATATGCTTATCGCCCAGATGAAGGAGGGTGTTGAGGTATCCAAAAGAACAGGCGCAAAACAGGCACTTGTCGTCCTCGGCAGATATGACATGAAACTTCATATGGGGTTCCAGACCGCAAATGCAATTGATAATCTGAGATATTGCTGCGACATAATGGAACCGGCAGGCGTTACAATAGTCCTTGAACCACTGAACCATTATATAAACCATCCGGGATTGTTCCTGTCAGAAATGCCTCAGGCTTATGCCATATGCAGGGCGGTAAACAGACCGTCATGCAAAATTGTCGAAGATATTTATCATCAGCAGGTCCAGGAAGGCAACCTTATTCCCAACATTGAAGCATGCTGGAGCGAGATTGCCGCGTTCCATTGCGGCGATAATCCCGGAAGAAATGAGCCTACAACAGGCGAGATAAATTACAGGAATATTTTCAAGTATCTCTATGGCAAAAAGTACAATGGCACTATATGCATGGAACATGGGATAAGCCAGCGTGGAACAAAAGAAGGAGAATTGCGCGTGATTCAGGCATACCGTGAATGCGACAGCTTTGAGATTTAGCCTCACCCACTGCCACCCCCTCTGCCGGGGGATGGGTTTGGCCTCACCATAAATCCCTCTCCCAGGGCAGATGGACTTAAGGTAAGTACATTAAAAGATCTCATTGCCTGCAAAGAAAGGATTCAGGTTCTAAATTACAACGTTCCCCTTGCCCCCGGGAGAGGGGGTGCAGGGGTGAGGCCTGAAATGCACGGAGGTATCTCGAAAATTTAAATTTATGAGAAAAATATTCTTTCTGTTACTATGGATAATGCCCTGCTTCACAGCGTTTTCCCAGAAGCAGTCTGCCAGACCATATCTGAGAATCCCCGTCATTGATCTTAATGACGAAACCTTCAGACAGGTTGTTGTAGACAGGGAAAATGGTCAGTATCTCGGGCACCCGACAACGGTATTGCTGGAGGATGGCTTGACCATGCTTGCCGTGTATCCAAAAGGACACGGGAAGGGTGCAATAGTTTATAAAAGGAGCACAGACGGCGGCCTTACATGGAGCGACAGGCTGCCGACACCCGAAAGCTGGAAGACATCACTCGAGGTACCTGCTGTTTTCCGGACAACAGACCCTCAGGGGAAAAAGCACCTTATACTCTTTTCCGGATTATATCCTGCCAGGCTTGCCCATTCTGAAGATGACGGGCTTACATGGAGTGAACTTGAACCTGCCGGTGACTGGGGCGGTGTTGTCGTAATGGCCTCTCTGGCCCCATTGAAAACCGGTAAGGGCCATTACATGGCTTTGTTCCATGATGATATGCGCTTTTTCACATCAGACGGACAGGAAAAATACAATGAAGACAGAAAAGTAAATGACCGGGTGCTCTTTACCCTGTATAAGACTTTTTCCTACGACGGCGGGCTTACCTGGACATCGCCTGAAGCAATATTGTCAGGCAGGGACATGAATCTTTGCGAACCAGGAGTGGTAAGATCTCCCGATGGGAAGACACTTGCGGCCCTGTTGCGCGAGAACGCCAGAAGGACAAATTCACAGATAATTTTCTCAAAAGATGAAGGAGAAACCTGGAGCGACCCGAAACCTCTTCCCAATGAACTCAACGGCGACAGGCACGTAATCAGGTATACTCCCGACGGCAGGCTGCTGATAGTCTTCAGGGATATTAGTCCTGTCAGTTTCAGAAAAGACCTGGAGAAAATTGCCAGGGAGAAAAACGAGGTCAACATGAGCAGTGTTGCTTCAGCGTCCGGGCAGGGAAGCCCCACAGAGGGTGACTGGGTCGGCTGGGTGGGAACATGGGATGATCTTTTGAAAGGTAAACCCGGCCAGTACAGGATCAGGTTCAGGGATAATATCCATTCATGGGATTGCTGCTACCCGGGTGTCGAGCTCCTTCCCGACGGAACATTCGTCGTTACAACTTACGGGCATTGGGAAAAGGATGAAGAACCATATATTTTAAGCATCAGATTCAAGATGGATGACCTTGACGGAAGATTTAAAAAGTAACCATATTATTATTTATTGAAGATCCGATTATGAAGAGAAACACGGCAGCCATTGCTTTTATATTCATTGTTGTTTTTTTAACATCCTGCGGCAAGAACTACAGGCTCTTTGTCGGAGGCTTCACCAGAAATAATGGTGAAAAGGCAATGACGGTTTTTAATTTTAACAGCCGGAATGGCAGTCTGAGAGAAATATCATCAGCTGATGTTGGTCCAAGCCCTTCATATTTCTGTTATTCAGAAAAGAACAAGATATTCTATGTCCTGAATGAGGTCATGGAATTTAAAGGCCGGTTCGGAGGCGGACTGTCAACATTCAGGTACGACGATAAAAAAGTAAGATTCGAGAAGCTCAATGAAATGCTGATACCATACGGCGGACCATGTTTTGTTTCATTGTCGGCCGACAGCAGTTTTCTCTTCGTGGCAAATTATCCGAATGGGTCAGTGGCAGTGGTAAGGCTTGATGAAAAGGGAATCCCCGAAACCATAACCGATACGATACTTTATGTCAGGGAAGAGCCCGACCGGTCACATGCACACATGATACTTCAGGATCCTTCCGGGAAATATGTCTATGTTACCGATCTTGGACTTGACAGGGTTATCACTTATGAATTTAACAAAAACACGGGGAAACTTTATCAGACTCCCGAAGGAATTGCAGAACTTCCCAAAGGTTCGGGCCCCCGTCATTTTACTTTCAACAGCGACGGCTCAAAAATGTATGTTATTAATGAACTTGGATCTTTAATGGCGGTTTTTGAAGTCGGCAGCAACGGAAGCCTGAAGCTTTTGCAGACTCTTACAACACGATCTGATGAAACAATTGAGAATAATTATTGTGCTGACGTTCACCTTGGCACTGACGGTACATTCCTGTACGGATCAAACAGGGGGGAAAACAATATCGTAACATTTAAAGTGGGTGACGACGGGTTACTTACCCTTGCCGGCCATACCACATGCGGGGGCGACTGGCCAAGAAATTTTGTCATTGATCCCACGGGCCGGTTTATCATTGCAGGGAACCAGAAATCAAACTATATCTCGGTTTTCAAAATTGACAGAGAAACCGGACTGCCTTCGAGAGCCATGGATTCAACACGGGTAAAGATGCCGGCATGTCTGAAATTCTTTGATGTTGATTAACTCCTGGTTCATGGTGATCAGTCTGCCAGGGGTAATATCCCCACATACGAGGCGTTATTTAAAACTGGTCAGGAATTCATCTGCTGAAATCACTGAGGCGTAGTTTTTGAGAGTGCTGAGCGTGGAATAATGGACATCTTCAGCTTTGATAATTTTCTCATTGAATCTGAGATCCCGGGTTGCGCAGGCATCATGAATCAGAATGCATTTAAAACCCAGATCACTGCCGGCCCTTGTTGCAGC
This sequence comes from Bacteroidales bacterium, assembly GCA_035390825.1. Taxonomy (GTDB): domain Bacteria; phylum Bacteroidota; class Bacteroidia; order Bacteroidales; family VadinHA17; genus LD21. The sequence continues at coordinate 42,245 of DAOOUQ010000014.1, forward strand.
CTCTACACACATATGTGTCTGCATTCCGCATATAATCAGCGTTTTGACATTTCGTGACTTCAGGTAGTCAAGCAAATCAGTGCCAAGGAAACTGTTTACCTCATTTTTGGAAATAACCTTCTCTCCCTGAAGCGGTTTCACGATATTGTTTATTTCGCCTCCAGGTTCCATATTATGCCTGATATGAACAACGGGCAATCCTTCTTTACGGAATTCATTGAGAAGTGATGCGGCTTTTCTGGCGGCAGGTTCAGGATTCACAAGCTCCATTTTGCCACCGGGAAAATAGAAATCCTGAATATCAATAAGAAGAAGAGCTGTATCCGATTTCTGGGCATGTAACATAGTTATTGAAGAAAATGCAAACGCGGCCGTGAGTATTGTTGTCTTCATTTTGAGGATTTATTAAGTTCAAATTTAGCTGATTAATTTCGAAAGGCTTCTCATTGGATTAAGGGAAATTCTTTGTAACATTATTACCCGGTAATAAAACAGTGTTATGAATCGCAACTCTCTGATCCGGAATTTGTTGGATGAACCGGGAAAATTATGGGATGTCATTGTTATTGGTGGAGGTGCAACTGGACTTGGTGTTGCACTCGATTCCGTTACCAGGGGCTATAAAACGCTTCTTCTGGAGCAATCGGATTTTTCAAAGGGAACTTCTTCAAGGAGCACGAAGCTGGTCCATGGAGGGGTGAGATATCTGTCTCAGGGTGATGTGCTGCTCGTAAAAGAAGCACTTCACGAGAGGGGGATCTTCCTGAAAAATGCACCTCATCTTACTGCCAATCAGGAATTTGTGATACCTGTATATACGTTATGGGATGTGATATTATATACGGTTGGCCTTAAATTTTATGATCTGCTTTCCGGAAGGCTCAGCATGGGCAAATCATATTATATCAGCCCCGGGAAAGCCATTGAAAGGCTTCCGCTGTTGAAATCAGAAGGACTCAAAGGAGCCATTGTTTACCACGACGGTCAGTTTGATGATTCAAGAATGGCTGTGGCACTTGCTTCAGCCTGTGTTGAAAACGGAGGGACTGTTCTGAATTATTTCAGGGTGAACGGGCTTCTAAAGGATGAAACAGGCAAAATTAAGGGAGTGGATGCCAGGGATGTCATTTCAGGAAGGGAATTCCGTATTAATAGCCGTCTCGTAATAAATGCCACGGGTGTTTTTGCTGATGAAATACACAGGATGGACCACAGGGATTCCAAAGCTACCATCAGGCCGAGCCAGGGCGTTCATGTTGTGCTCGACAATGTCTTTCTCCGGAGCTCGTCTGCAATAATGATCCCAAAAACCGATGACGGCAGGGTATTGTTTGCCATCCCATGGTATGGCAAAGTTGTGGTCGGAACCACTGATACTCCCCTGAATGATATCACACTTGAACCAAGGGCACTGGATGAAGAAATTGACTTCATCCTTAAAACAGCCGGCAAATACCTGACCATGCCCCCTAAACGGGAGGACATAAAATGTGTTTTTGCAGGTCTGCGGCCGCTGGCGGCGAACCCTGAAAAGCCGGAGGCGACGAAGGAAGTGTCGCGCAGACACAAGATCACACTTTCCCCTTCAGGGCTTCTTTCAATAATCGGGGGTAAATGGACATCATACAGGAGGATGGCCGAAGAAACAATAGATAAAGCCATCAGATCGGGAATACTCGGGAGAAAACCATGTGCCACAAAAGATTTCAGGTTTTATTCCGGGCACTGCAGGCTAAAAGATGAGAGGCTGAAAATCTACGGCCCGGGGGCTGCTGAGATTGAAAAGCTTATAGATAAAGATCCGGAAACGGGAGACCTCATCGACAGCCGGCTTCCATACACAAAGGCTGAAATAACCTGGATTTGCAGGAATGAGATGCCGGTTAAGCTTGAAGATGTCCTTGCCCGTCGTTCACGGGCACTTTTCCTGGATGCTCGTGCAAGCCTTGATGCAGCTCCTGTGGTCGCCGCGATAATGGCCAGGGAATCGGGGGCCGGAAATGATTGGATTGAAAAGGAACTGGATGATTACCGGAATCTTGTCGGGAAGTACTTGTGATCTCCCGGTTGAATTATAGAAATCAGAACATTATCAATACAAAAACCTGCTATGAGTGAATTCATACTATCATTGGATCAGGGTACAACAAGTTCCCGCGCAATAATATTTGATAACTTCGGGCAGCCTGTTGCAACTGCTCAGAAAGAGTTTACACAGATCTATCCAAAACCCGGCTGGGTTGAGCATAACCCTGAAGAGATATGGTCGACACAGGCGGGTGTGGCCGGCGAGGTGCTCGCGAAAACAAGGCTTAAAAGCTCTGATATAGCCGGAATTGGAATAACCAATCAACGTGAAACAACCATTGTATGGGATCGTAAGTCAGGGAAACCCGTTTATAATGCAATTGTCTGGCAGGACAGGCGGACTTCAGATTTTTGCGATAAGCTTAAAGGACTTGGAACCGACAGGGTGATACTTGAAAAGACAGGTTTGATAGTTGATGCATATTTTTCCGCTACAAAAGTAAGGTGGATCCTCGATAATGTGAAGGGTGCCAGGGCTCTGGCTGAAAAAGGAGACCTCGCGTTCGGAACTGTTGATTCATGGCTGGTATGGAACCTCACAAGGGGCAGGCTTCATATCACGGATGTATCGAATGCTTCAAGGACGATGCTCTTTAATATCCATACCATGGAATGGGACAGGGACCTTCTGGAGATATTCGGAATACCCGAAAGCATGCTTCCTGAAGTACGTTCATCAAGTGATATTTACGGCACTACATCAGGACAATTTTCAACCGACATCCCTGTTGCAGGAATAGCCGGTGACCAGCAGTCAGCTCTTTTCGGACAGATGTGCATTGAGCCGGGAATGGTAAAAAACACTTACGGAACAGGATGCTTCATGATGATGAACATCGGGAACAAACCTATTGCATCAAAGAGCAAACTCCTGACGACAGTGGCTTGGAGGATCGGCAACGAAACAAAATATGCCCTTGAAGGAAGCATTTTCATAGCAGGAGCTGTGGTGCAATGGCTGCGCGACGGATTGGGAATAATCTCAAAGTCGTCTGATGTGGAGATGCTTTCAAATTCCGTAAAAGGGAGTGATGGAGTTTATTTCGTTCCGGCGTTTGCAGGGCTTGGTGCACCACACTGGAACCAGCATGCACGTGGAACAATGGTGGGAATAACACGTGGCACCACATCGGCAAACATTGCCCGGGCTGCACTCGATAGCATAGCTTACCAGACCTATGAAGTTCTTCAGGCTATGGAAAAGGATTCAGGAATTGAAATAAGGGAACTTCGTGTCGACGGCGGGGCAACTGTCAATAACTCACTCATGCAGTTTCAGTCAGACCTTCTGCAGGCCAGCGTCATACGCCCAAAAATAACAGAAACAACTGCACTGGGAGCTGCCTATCTTGCCGGACTTGCAGTGAAATACTGGAAGAACATGGAGGAGATCAGGACCCAGTGGCAGATTGAAAGGACATTTGTTCCGCTTATGCCGGAAAATGAGACAGAGTCGCTCATCAAGGGATGGTACAGGGCTGTGAAAGCTGCCGAGGCATGGGCGGGGTAATTAAGTGCTCAGGGCTCAGACCTCAGGGAAAACCAGCTAAAGGCAAACAGCATCATTCAACCAACATACCTGACCTTAAACATTGAACCTTAAAACATTAAACATTAAACATTAAACATTAAACATTAAACATCTAAACCTTGAACCATAAAAAATAACCCTAATCATGAATCCATTTTTTGCAGAATTTTTCGGCACAGCCATTATCCTCGTTTTCGGTGGCGGAGTGGTGGCGAATGTCGTCCTTAATAAGACAAAGGGAAATAACGGCGGCTGGATAGTAATAACATTCGGTTGGGCAGTCGGGGTATTTACCGGTGTTCTTATCTCAGCTCCTGTAAGCGGGGCACATCTGAACCCGGCCGTAACCCTTGCCCTGGCTGTTGCACATAAGTTTTCGTGGAGTTCAGTTCCTGTATATATTGTTGCCCAGGTACTTGGGGCAATGTTCGGGTCGGGGCTGGTATGGCTGGCCTATAAAAAGCACTTTGATGTAACTGAAGACGGAGACTCAAAACTGGCCGTTTTCAGCACCATGCCAAACATAAGGAGCTACTGGTACAATGTGCTGACAGAGATAATAGGAACTTATGTCCTGGCTCTGGCGGTCCTTTATATGGCTGAGCCGGAAGTTGGCCTGGGAGCATTGAACGCTTTGCCGGTTGCAATCGTTGTACTTGGTATTGGCCTTTCACTTGGAGGGCCGACCGGTTATGCAATCAACCCGGCAAGGGATCTTGGTCCGCGCATAATGCATTTCCTGCTTCCGATACCTAATAAAAGGGACAGCGACTGGAAATATTCATGGGTGCCGGTCCTCGGCCCTGCACTTGGAGCAACCTGCGCTGCAGTTATGTTTCTTTTATTCAGCTGAAATCCGAACAATAAACCTTTGGAGTTGTTATAGTATTGTCAAACTCTAATACTATAAGCAATGAAAAAGTTTATTCTTTCGGCTGTTGTAATCTGCCTCGCGTTTGCACAACTGGCTGCACAGGAAGCTACCTTTGTGAAAGGTGAGAAGGTACTTAACCTCGGACTGGGTCTGGGCTCCACATTGTATACATCCGGTTCCTATTACAAAGGACAGGTTCCGCCTGTATCGGCTTCTCTTGAATTCGGTGTCGTTGATAATGTGATTGAAAAGGGGGTTATTGGCGTTGGCCCCTATCTGGGATATTCTTCATACAAATATGAATATCAGGGATGGGGATGGAAATATTCAAATATTATCATTGGAGCAAGGGGTAATTTTCATTATCCTCTCGTTGAAAAGCTCGACACCTACACCGGGCTGCTTCTCGGCTATAACATAGCCTCGTCGAAGGAATTCGGTGATCCTGTCCCGGGATGGAACTATTCATATACCGCAGGCGGACTTCAATGGTCGTGGTTCATCGGGGGAAGGTATTATTTCAAGGAAAATTTGGCAGCCATGCTTGAACTTGGCTACGGAATTGCATATCTTAATATCGGAGTCGCACTGAAGTTTTAGGATAGTTTATCCGGTGCGTTTTCACTTGTCCGACGGAGTTTGTATCGATGCCACTTTGAGTGCCTTGGTGCAAACCCTTGAGTATCTTCGTGGTTAATGTTAAGTCGATGAATCACAAAGGATCACAAAGTTCAGCACTGATGACTTAAAGACTAATCGGGCCGCTCGGGATATTCCGGTGTGTTCTCATCATTTTTCGCTTAGGTGTCTAAACATTAAATTTGAGCAATAAATCCGTCGGACTGAGATGAGGAAAATCATTATTACAATTGCATCTGTCTTTATCTTTTTATAAATGGCCAATGCCCGGAAACCCTCATTTTCAATGGGCAACCGGGTATTCAACACGGGAATGGCGGTTAAGACAAATTTATATTCAGTGACCTGTCTGAACGCAGGCATTGCTTTCAGGTTCTGATTTCTTTATTCTTTTCATTTATGTTGTTGCGGTACAGCTAAAAAGAAAGCCAGCACCCGTTTTATCAGCATTAATCAATTATGTTAGTCAAAATAATTCCCAGAGCAGGAAAGTGTGATAGGTGCTGGCCGATCTCAAAGTTAGGATTGCTGAATTTAATATGTTTTACAAGCAATTAACAATTTTACAAAGTTATTAACAATTTGTTGTTAAAATCTCTTTATTTAAACCACAATATGCCATAAGGTAACTGGCGGAGAAACAAAAATGCCTTATACTCTGGTTGCAGGGTAAAGGCATTTCAAAGATGTCGAACAATCCTTGTCTTACTGCCAGTCGCAGACGAAGCTCATTATTTCCTGTTTCTGGCTTTCATTTTTCTTATGCAGGTCCTCTATCTTTTTCTGATGTTCCTGCAACCTCTTCGCGTTTTCCTCAAGTTGTCTTGCAAGGCTTATTTTATAAGCGCTTACGTTGACTACCTTGTTTGAATAATTTGTTTCCATAGCTGCAATTTTTCCTGTAAAATTCCAGACATAACTACATGCTCATTCATTTAAACGAGATTTGTTCCGTTTTGTTATTAAAAAGACATTAAAATTTAAGTCAAGATACCCGGCGATTTTTAAAAGAAGCCAGCACTCCGTTTGTTAAGTTGTTAATCAGTATTTTATTGTGCTAATTCCAGAATAGGAAAGGCGATAGAGTGCTGGCAATATCAAATTTATGCAATAGAATCTATTATCCCTTTTTATTAAATAACAAAAGGAAATAAGTTATCAACAATTACGGAATGTAATTAAATAATCTGCACAGGATAATATATCTGGCTTCCTGAACGGTTCTAATCGTAAAGCACGTCGCCCTCCATGCTCTTTTCGAGTGACCGGGCATGTGTAAGGAATTCATCGATATTCATTTCCTTGTGGTAAATCATTCCATGTGTCGCCCTGATTTTCGGACTTTCGTTCTCATAAAAGAAATCTTTGCCGAGGATCAGCTGGACCTTCTTAAGCTGTTCAACCCAAACTTTCTGCGAAAGATCGCTGAACGGACCGTCCAGTTCGTAGCTTGGAAATGAAGCGTTGACCTGACTTATGTAGCAGTTTTTGAATGACCAGTTAAGGACTGCCATTGAATTAAGGGATACAGGGGTAAAGACGTTGGCTTCGGAAGGATGGAACTTGAACCATACATTCCTGTAACCTACCACCCTCAGCTCTGAAAGGTCCTTCTCTTTTTTCCATTGCCTCAGAGCTTCGGCAATTGCCTGGAGAACCTTATAATGTGTATCGGGTCCCGATCCCTCGGGATCAAAGGCGAGGCTGATCACCGTGGGCTGCACCTCACGGAGCATTCTAAGGATTGGCAGGACATCCCTGCTCTTCTCGGGCTGTGGGGTAAAGATATCGCCTGTGTAAAATCCGAGCCGCAGGTGTTCTATATCCTTGACCTTTACCCCATAATGGGCCCAAACAAGTTCTTCCTCATATTCCCTGAGCATTCCTTTCAGCTTTTGGATATCGGGAGGATTTTTCTCACCACTGTAACTTGATTTTAACAGATCAATGTTTTTCTCCAATTGTGAGATAAGCTCTTCTTCTGATTTGAGTTTATATTCGTCAACCATCATCCTGGTCATACGGTGACATATACCGCGCAGTTTTCCTGCCTCATCGTTAGCAGCGATCTTATTAAGGTAGTGGCTGACATCCTTGTCAAATTTATACTTATAGCCTTTTTCAAAGAAATCAGGATATTTTAACATTTCAATCTTACCTATACGTATCAGGTTAAGTGTTTCTTCCAGCAGATTCAGAAGAAGATGGTTTGTAACAGCTGTGAATCCTGACGTAAGAACTGCGAAATGGAATTTATTGGAACTCACACGCAACTGCGGTATGATGCAGGGGAAAATTCCCAGCATTATATCATCGTGATGAGGCCCTGTATGAAGAAAGACCTGGTCCGTCTCCTTTTTCAGTCCGGTTTCAATCTTCTTCCTTGTTGATTCAATCACTTCGTTCACCCTGTCCATGCTGAGGTTTGGTATCATGGAGCAGTACTTGTCTTTCTTAAGATCTTCCAGTTCAAGCTTGTGGGCGTATTTGTTAATGTTTTCACACAGTTCGAATACAGCCCTTTCTGTTTTCTCAAATGTCCATTCCCCATGCCTGTAATATCTTTCAATGCTGTCATCAAGCTGAACTGCAGCGCCTTCAGTGAGATAGAACCTGGCGTTTTTCAACCTTCTCAGAACTGTTGCAGGATATAAATTGTCAGGTTTGCTTTCAAGTGCATTCTTGACGACACCTGCCTTGGCTTCTCCAGCTGCAAAAATAACTGCAACGGCTTCAGGATTGTAGGTTATGGTCCCGAGCCCGACAGTTATTACAAGCCTGTTCCTCGACACCTCTATCCCTCCGAGATCTCCGGCCGAGGCTGCCTGGGTCTCGAAATTGGTGGCTGTAAGTCGTGTTGTGCTGTTATGGTCGCTTCCCCTTGTGTTAAATGCTATGTGCCCGTCAGGGCCTATCCCTCCCAGAAAGAATCCTATTCCTCCAAGTTCCCTTACTTTATTCTCGTACTCGGTACACCAGTTGTCGATTCTGAAAATCGATGCCTGCTGGATTTTTTCCATCTGACTGACTGCTTCCCTGTTCCTGAGCGTCAGATCGATCCTGTTGTCAGGGAACACTTCAGTATATGACAATCCGTCGGCAAGCTTTATCTCGTCGGAATTTATAAGCAAAGCCCTTGACGGATCGAGTTCAAATCCTTTTATGTAATAGTTAATAACATAATCATAAAAGCTGTTATGCTGCTTCGGGTTAATGGGATAGAATTCATCAATCTGAACGAAATGCAAACCTTTCAGGGATGGCTTCCTGGTAAGGGTAAGCCCGTTTTCTTCAACAATTTTCCTTATCTTCGGCTGGTCCCAGTCTTTAAGTATGCGTTTTGTCCACTTGATAAAATATTCGGGGGTTTTACCTGTTGGCAAACTTATCACACCTTCAGGATTTCCGGCTGCCCATTCAAGAAATCTCAGCGAGGTGAGTAAGCCGAGATTTGGGAAGTTCTGAACAACAATATATGGTATGGCCGTTGTAAATTCTTTTCTTCCTGATCTTTCCTGAAAGGCCAGTTCTACATTTGTCAGTCCTGCTGATTTCATATCTTAATTTTTTAGATCCCGGTATAAAGGTAAAAAGATATTATAATTTCATGGATGAAAACAGGCAGATATAAAAGTGAAAAATATTATTATATACAATTCCTTTCCCGAAGGTTGTTTCAATGAAGAAGATTCCCGAATAAGGCCCGTTCTCTCATGGTTATTTAACAATGCTTTCTTCTCATGGGTCCGAGTAATCCATTTCCCCCCGGGGAAAAATAAGGATGGCGGGTTACCATTGAAGAAGTGTTTGAAAACAGCTTTTTGTCTGTTGCCCAGCCGGTTTTTTCAGTTATCGCCGGAGCTTAAATTCAGAAATTCAGCCAGTTTGACTATGTGATCGGTATTTATAAAGTCAACCCTCATTTTTATAAATGTTTTCCACGAATTAACATCATCAGGAGCATTCCAGAACCTGATTTTTTTGTCAAGGGAATGAACTGAATCGATTACATGCTGAAGCCTGATCCTTTCATCTTTGCCGATCTCTCCATCACCATTCCATTTAATTATGTTTTTAAGGTTTTCGCTGAAAAGTGCCACTCTTTTTAACTGTTTCTCATCATATTTCCGGCTCAGAAGCCCGTCGAAATAAATGAAATCAGGGTACTGACTGAATCCGGAAGGATCAGGACGGTTACCTGTTATTACAATCCTTACAGCATTTCCGTTTATTCCCGGATCAAAAACATCAGGATATTTTTTAAGTTTCTCAACCAGCATTGATAGCGTCGGTTCCACGTCCGTCTTAAGATCGATCAGAAGCTCAAAAGTTGAATTGTTGTCATTCCATGCCCGGCCCCCGTTTGCTCTGAACAGCTTCACAACTGGTTCTATGTATAGAGCATCGAGAGTCCTCTCGGGCGTGATATCCTGTTTGTTATGTGAAACAAAAAGATTTCCGTTCACAGCCCAGATATCTGCTTCAATGGAACCGAAGTGGTGGTCGTAGGCCAGCCGGAAAGGTATCGTGTTTTCATAGTCATTATGAGAATGGGCGTTTAGAGTGGTATAGGGGTTTCCGAAATAATCCGACTCTCTGATGCCCGCGACTGCCTTCTTATCCTGAACATCCAAGTCCTGCCCATTTATGAGGATACATAAATGAAATAACAGGATTGTCGAGACTGAAAATGACTTTTTCATCTTGTCTGATCTGAAATATGAAATAAAAACATCCCTGGCTTTTCTTGTTTACAAACATAACGGGAAAATAGGTATTTAATATTAGTTAAATCATGATCCGGATTCTTTATTTTGCCGTTAATTATTAACGATGTGATTATGCGGAAGATATTAAAAAATGAGGACTGGCTTGCTTTTTTTGCCGGACTGGCGATTTTGCTTGCAGCCTGGGCCGGAGTATATTGTCCTTCAGTAAAATTCGGATGGTCCGATTCATCATCATTTATGGGATTGTTTACCTCTGCCGGCAACCTTGAGGGTCTGTCGGGAACCCTGTTGCTAATTATACTTACAGGCATATTCACTTTGTTCCTGAGAAAGAAGAAGATATTTAATCTGCTGATGACATTGCTTCTGATATTCATTCTGAGCATCATAAGCCAGCTTATTTCCGGATTCAGACCTGTAAAATACTATGGCTTTGAATACGTGATATTTGCTCTCTTATTGGGCATCCTGGTCAGGAGCATTTTCGGATTGCCAAAATGGATGGAGGAGAGTCTTCACACTGAATTCTATATAAAGACCGGACTGGTAGTCCTTGGTGCAGGTATAATTTTCGGAGAAATACTATCAGCCGGATTGCTGGGTCTGATCCAGGCTGTAATTGTTGTTCTTGCTGTATGGTTTTTTGCATATTGGATCGCAAAAAAACTGAAGGTCGATGATGAGATGGCTCTAATGTTGTCAAGCGCTGTTTCGATCTGCGGTGTCTCAGCCGCCATAGCTACGGCCGGAGCAATAAAGGGTGATGGTAAAAAGTTGTCGTACGTGGTAAGTCTTGTGTTGATAGTTGCACTGCCGATGCTGATACTTCTTCCCATTGCTGCAAAATTCCTTGGATTGAATCCGGCACAGGCCGGAGCATGGATCGGAGGTACAATCGATACTTCCGGAGCAGTGGTCGCTTCAGGCACCATTCTTGGCGAAGAAGCACTGAAGTTCAGCACAATAGTGAAGTTCTCCCAGAATGTTCTGATCGGTTTTGCTGCTGTGGCAATTTCCGTATTCTGGGTTTTAAAAAACAGGAAAAACAATAAGGAAGGTAAAATGGAGAAAGTAGATTTCGGATTGATCTGGGACCGTTTTCCAAAATTCGTACTTGGTTTTCTCGCGGCATCGCTTATGTATTCATTTATAGTATCGCCGGAGAATGTAGCTGCGACAAAAGATTATCTGAAAGGAGTCCAGACTGCCTTTTTTGGTATTGCTTTCGTCGGGATTGGTCTTGAGACCGACCTTAAAGCCCTTGTAAAAACAGGCGACGGGCGTCCGGCATGGGCATTTCTCCTGGCCCAGCTGTTCAACATTTTTATAACTCTCGGTATTGCTTTTCTGCTGTTCAGGCAGGGCTGAACTTTTTCGATTCAATAGTGCTGATAATAAGATCTGAATTCAGCATTTTATTCTGATGATTCTAATCGTCTTTCAGTAAATTTGAAAGACGGTCGTCTGATTTTTTAACCACTGAAGAAGATGAAAAGAAATCTGATTATGATACCGGGGGCTTTTGTTTCTTTAAGCCTTTTATTATCTGTTTCATGCACCGGGGATTTTCTTACAAAAGAACCACCCGGGGTTATGGCTGGTTCTATAGCATCATCTCCCGAAGGAGTTGAATCCATTCTTGCCGGAACATATTCATTTCTAAGAGGAAGGAACATGTTCGGAGGAGCCTTGTGCACCGACTGGATGTATGGAAGCATCACATCTGACGACTGTTATATTGGTTCAGCCTATCCTACGTATCCTCATTTTGAAAGGTATGAAGCCACTCCTTCCCACCCTTACGTTCTTCAACGCTGGCAGGACTGTTACAACGGGATTTCCAGGGCAAATTGCACAATTGAATTTCTTGCTGAAAATCAGAAAAGTGAAAATAAAATTCCAGGGCAAAGGGCTTTGCAGATCGAAGCTGAGGCAAAATTTCTCAGGGCATGGTTCCACTTCCAGGCAAATAAGGTATTTGAGAATATTCCATATATCAAAACAGCTGCAGAACTATACCCCGTTCTGCCCGAAAAGGTCCCAAATCCCGATCCTTCATGGAATTCAATTGAGGAAGATCTTCAGTTTGCGATAGATCATCTTCCCGCGACACATCCGGCGGGTGAACCCGGAAGGGCAACCTTATATGCCGCTGAAGCTGTCAAGGCCCATGTCCATATGTATAAGAGAGAATTCAGCAAGGCCAGGCCACTTCTTGATGATATTATAAGCTGCGGCCTTTTTGAACTTGTACCAAATTTCTATGATAATTACGACATGACCCATGAAAATAACAAAGAATCAATTTTCGAGATACAGGCCGCAACAACATCAACAGGTTACTCATCTGTTATGCCGGCGGGAGCTGCATTTTTTCAGAAAGGTCCTGCAAGCTGCGGAGGCTGGGGCTTTTTCCAGCCTTCACAATGCCTTTTCGAAGCATTTCAGGTTACAGCCGATGGGCTGCCGGTACTTGATATAAGGAACAGAGAACCCCTGGCAAACGATATGGGCCTGAGAAGCTCTCAAACATTTATACCGACAGATCATCTTCTCGATCCCAGGGTCGACTGGACAATTGCGCGAAGGGGTGTTGATTTTTTAGGCTGGGGCATTAACCCCGGCGACGATTGGATACGTGAGCAGCATTATGGTGGGCCCTATATGACAAAAAAATACATGCACTTGAAGTCGGAGCAGAATCTCAATAATTATGGGTCGGGATTTTATAACGGCAAGAATTACAGGATGTACCGGCTGGCTAATATCCTTCTGTGGCGGGCTGAAATTGCGGTTGAGGAAGGTGATCCTGAACTTGCCAGGTCGCTGGTAAACAGGATACGGATCAGGGCAAAATACAGTACGCCGGTAATGGGCCTATGCACAACATATGAAAATCCCGGCATAGATCCTGTTGTTGACTGGACTAAACCTGCTGCAAACTACAAGGTGGAACCCTATCCTGAAGGACATCCGGCATTCGCTGACATAGAGGCGGCCAGGGAAGCCGTCAGAATGGAAATCCGGCTCGAATTTGCAACTGAAGGACATCGTTTTTTTGACCTCCGGAGATGGGGTACAGCTGATGAGGTACTGAATGATTTCATAGCAAGGGATCAGTCTTTCCGGTATTTTATGCAGGGATCAAAATTTGATCCGGAGAGAAATGACTACTGGCCTTTACCTCGTACAGCAGTTGAAGAACAAAAAGGGATCATTAAACAGGATTCTGCTTATCTCAAAGATCTATATTAAGGTTATAGAATTCGGAACAGTTTGATCCGAGGATCTGTTCCTTAACTTTCATGGGAAATCCGGCAATATATTTCTCAACAACTGTAATGACATCTTTGTATGATCCTGCCGCCAGACACACCGGCCAGTCACTTCCTGTCATTATTCTGTCGGTGCCGAATGCATTGAAAACAACATCAAGATAAGGCCTGAAGTCTTCCTGCTTCCATTTTTCCCAGTCGGCTTCCGTGATCATTCCCGACAGTTTGCAATATACGTTTCTGAATTCGGCTATTGCCTTTATATCTTCCTTCCATGGATCAAGGATATGACTCCTGATAAGAGGCTTTGAGATGTGGTCGATCACGAACTTCTGATCAGGGAACATTTCAACAACAACCTGTGCTACAGGCAGGTGCTTAGGGAAAAGGAGAAGGTCATAAGTGAGATTATAGTCCTTCAGGATACTGATGCCTTTCAGAAATTCATCCTGAAGCATAAAACTATCCTCAGGTTCATCATGGACAACATGCCTGACGCCGACTAATTTCCGGGATTTGCAGAATTCATCAAGTTGCCTTCTGAGATTATCTTCTGAACGAAGATCGGCCCATCCTACAACACCTTTTATGAAATCGAACTTCTCTGAAAGCTGCAGCAGCCACCGGGTCTCTTCAATGCTCTGTCTTGCCTGCACCGCGACCGATCCGTCAAAGCCTGAATTGACAAGTTCCGGCAGGAGATCAGGAGGTAGGAAATCGCGTTTCAGAAGATCCATGTGGTCACCTATCCAGCCATATTCTTCCTTGTTGTATGACCAGAAATGCTGATGCGCATCAATTCTCACTGGTTGAAATCAAGCTGAATTTTCAAATGTTTATGTGGCTCATATTCAAGCATTTCAAATGCTTTCTGCGTAAGAGACGGGTGTATTATGTCTGTCACAAGCGCATCTGGCTTCAGTTTACCCAGGTTCATGTTCTCAATTGTCTCTGCAAATTCACCGTGAGATACTCTCGAGGTCATGATGATGCCTTCCTTCCAGATAAGCTCCTTCATCACAATGGGTGAAGGTTCGGAAGATAATCCGAGAACACATACGGTACCGGCTCCCCTGATGGCCTGAATACACCCTCTCACAGGATTTACGACTCCGGGAAGTTCTTTTGCATGGCCAACAGCCTCAAATGCAACATCGACACCCTCTCCGCCAGTGATCTCTTTTATTCTGTCATTTGCATTTTCAGCTGAAGCATTTATGATATGTATGTCGTTGTAAGCCTGTTTGGCCAGATCAAGCCTTTCATCAATCAGGTCCACCATAATGACAGTATTGTCAGTTTTGGTCCTCAGAGCCTGCAGAATGCTTTGCCCGACTTTGCCCGCACCCCAGATAACAACCCTGTCGCCGGCACACACCTTTGCCCTGTTGCAGGCATGAAAGCCGATAGAAAGGACTTCAACGAGTGCTGCATGCCTGTCACTGATTTTATCTGTTACCTTGTAAAGCATCGTTTCGGGAACCTTCATGTATTCACTGAAACCGCCATCGAGATCAATGCCAACCAGTTTAAGGGTCGAACAAGCGGGATAATGATGCCTGAGGCATGCAGGACAATGACCGCACCAGATAATGGGATCGACTGCCACCCTGTCGCCTTCTTTAAATGATCGTACATCAGGCCCGGTTTCGACGATAGTGCCTGCAAATTCATGTCCCTGAATCAATGGCAGTCTGGTACGAGGATGAAATTCACCGAGAAAAACATGCTGGTCGCTTCCGCATATGCAGGCATACCCTACTTTAACAAGGACCTCGTTGCCTGAAATTTCCGGAATATCAACACTCTTCCATTCAACTTTTTTATATTCTGTCAGGACTGCGGCATTCATTTTCTTCATAATCTGAAAAATCTTATTTGTTTATTCAAAGGTAGGGATATTCATTGTCAATTAAACCTTTTCCCTTCAACTCTTTCCAGAAACTTTCCGGTATTTCACACTCAACAAGACTTACATTTTCCTTTACACGTTCCGGTCTGGATGTGTTAAGCGAAATGCTTTTCACCCCCGGAGGTGTCAATGCAAACTGAACACAGGCAGCAGATGGCGATACTTCATGCTTCCTGCAAAGGTCGAAGAAGTCCTCGCGCCAGCGGAATTTTGCTGAATCTTCAGCAGTACCTGGTTTAATGCGTACATAATCAAAGAAATCGCCGCCTGTCAGAAATCCTGCATGAAAAACTGCCGAGTTGATGATTGCGATCCCTCTGCTGTTAAGCTTGTCCATAAAATCAAGCAGTTCTTTTGGATGCCTGTATATGGTCATGCTGTTGGCAAACATCACCCAGTCAAGATCCACTTCTTCAGATATCAGTTTTATTGTCTTCCAGTTTTTGGCCCCGACGCCGACAGCCCTGGCTTTTCCTTCCGTTTTCAGGTCTGCCAGAGCCCGGTAGGCTTCAAGGATATCTGAGAGAAGCTTTTTAAATTCCGTATTGTCGCATGCCCTTGCAAGGTACTCGTCGGGGTCATGGACCGAGATCATTGCGGGAGTAAATTTTCCTCCGAGAAGTTCATTCCCCTGTTCCCGGCACTTGAGTATGCCTTCATAGCTAATGTTCTGAATGGCATCATTTTTAATGTTGATCCAGACACCTTTTTCAAATTGCGGTTCGGCATCAGACAATGGTGTCCGGAGCCAGCCCAGCTTATTACTTATAATAACTTCCTCAGGCTTTACCTTAAGGTTTTCGAGGATTCTCCCGAGGCTTTCAAGTGCAAGCCCGGCGCCATACTTCCCTGCTGAATCGAATGCAACAGGTCTCGGTACATAAGCGAGGCATTCCCTTACTATTTCGGTTTTAGTCTCATCGCTGAGGGCTGAATAAAGGTTTCCAAGGGCACTCGTGCCAAACATTATCCGGGGTATACTGATTCCGGTGTTTCCAACAGGACTGTGTTCCATAAATTATTCTGTTAAGTTGTTACAGCCTTTCTGTCACCTTTTTGAAAGGAGCAAGAAGAGTGTTCCAGGGCAGTTCTGAAAGGACCATAAGAACAAGTATTGCGGGACTGAAATAAGAAACGGCAAGTACAATCGCCATTCCGTTGTTCATATAGGCTGCTCCGATTGCAACTGCAATCCTGTTTTCTTTTTTATCCCTCCAGCAAATAAAATATCCGATGAAATGAAGTATTATAAAAACCAGATATATAACCGCTACCTGCCAGATAAGTCCTGCAGGATTCTGCATAATAATATCCCGCTGCGACGACATTGCCACATACACAAATGAGAAAAGAAGAAATACATTCGCAGAAGTGAAAAGGTGCTGTGTCCTTTTGATGGCAAGCGGGAAGAATTTCTTTGCCAACTGCGAAGTTATTAGAGGTACAAAAACAAGGATTGCTATATCTTTTAAAAGCAATAATTTATTTATTTCCAGGGAATTACCCACAAAGATCCAGAAAAGCAGCGGAACTGTGAGGGGGGCAATCAGCTGGCTTGTAATTACAAGGCTCATTGATAGCGATATGTTCCCCTTTACGATATCCGTTAGAGCAGGTGTCGAAACTCCGGCGGGCATTGAGGTCAGAAGAAGCATCCCTATAGCCAGCTCAGGATCAAAAATCTTCATAAGAAAATAGAAGAAAAGAGGAATGGCGAACATATAGATGAAAGTCACGTAAATCATGAGCTTATAGTTCCTCATGTTCTCAAGGATCTCAATAGCATCAATTTTCAGGAAAACAAGAAAAAGCATCATCCCGAGAATCAGCCTGGGAACGAAATGAGGGACTCTGAATGGCATTGGGATCCACAATGCGAGTATAATGCCGGCAAGCAGAACTATCCAGAAATGCTTCTCAATAAATGCACTGATTTTCATCAGAAGTAAATTAGGATACAAATCAGGGCCGAATATACAAAACCCTGAAGATATTGTTATTGAAATAACAAAACTTCACATCGCCGGAGAACCTGCAATAAGTGTAAACGATACATTAATAGTTTATTAATTTCGTTTATTTTGCCTCTTCAAAACAATACAGGTGTAAAATGAAGATAGTCATTCTCGACGGATATACGATTAATCCCGGAGATCTGAGCTGGGACGGGTTAAAGGCGCTTGGTGAGCTTGTTGTTTACGACAGGACTGCCCAGGAACAGGTTTATGAGAGAGCGGCGGGTGCTGAAATTCTTCTTATAAACAAAGCTGTTCTGGGTGGCGATATGTTGAAGAAACTGCCGGATCTGAAATATGTAGGAGTCCTTGCGACAGGATATAATGTGATAGATCTTGAGGAAGCCACACGGCATGGAATTATTGTTACCAATGTTCCAGCCTACAGCACCGACTCTGTTGCCCAGATGACATTTGCTCTGATACTTGAATTATGCCTTCATGTACAGCGTCACAGCGATTCAGTTATGTCAGGCAGATGGGCGTCCTGCCCCGACTTTTCCTATCGTGAATACCCCCTTATTGAGCTGGCATCAAAGACTCTGGGAATTATCGGGTATGGAAATATCGGAAGAAAGGTGGGCCAGATAGGTTGCAGATTCGGAATGAATGTCATTGTTGCCGGAAGTTCGGCCAGGAACCGTCCGACGAAAAAAAATATATACAGGGTCAGTCTTGCTGAACTGCTTTCGCAATCGGATATTGTTACAATCCATTGTCCTCTCACACCTGAGACCAGGGGATTGATCAATATTGACAATCTCAGGCTGATGAAACCGTCGGCTTTTCTGATAAATACATCCAGAGGGCCTGTTGTTGTCGAGCAGGACCTTGCCTTCGCCCTTAATGAAGGCCTTATTGGTGGTGCGGGGCTGGATGTTTTGTCTGTAGAGCCTCCTTCACCTGATAATCCTCTTTTCAATGCAAGGAACTGTCTGATCACTCCTCATATCGCCTGGGCAACTCTTGAAGCGAGAAAAAGGCTTATTGATATCGCGGTCAACAATATAAGAGCTTTCATAAATGGTTCGCCAATCAATGTGGTGAACTAAAAACATTTTGTCCTGGGTCTTTCTTCTCATGGAAACGATTCTGTTTTCATGCATGCCTGAATATTTATAATAAGAACATGATTTAAAAAAAATTTACTTCCAGCCGGTAAGGGAGACCCCTGGCCGCACAAACCTGAATAGGTGGTGCCGGGGGAGGATCCCTCAGGCGGAATACCGGGCAATTTCATACCTGTTGTCCGAAAGTGAAAGAGAACGTAAATGAAATGACTTCCCGGACAATAGAAACCACTGAAAACCTGCATCGATAGGTCTGTAAACCGGCAGGTCAAAGATCAATGCCGACAGGAACGGTCTTTTGTTTGTGAGGGCTGAAATTTCGGACAAGCATGGGAATATTGTTCGGGATGCTGATGATAGTATTGTTAGTTTTGAGATTTCATGAAAAGGGGAAGCTGCATGAAAAGGCAGCGGAGGCCCAGGGGATATGTCGAGTTTTCAGGCGCAAAAAAGAAATCTTATGAGGGAACATGGCTTGACGTTATCCTACCGGAACAGGGAAAAATAAATATCAGGCCGGCATTTGGAGGTCTTAGGGGCGACGGCATGGTTATTAATTCCGGGAAGCCTTTTGGGACCGGCTCTTTTTCACGCATCATGTTGTAAAACATACTGTTGTTTTATGTTTTTTTAACAATAACTTTGTCGTTGGCAACGTTTAAAAATTATATTTGAGTTCTTTAATCAGCAGATGTTGTGTTAAAAATTCTGGTAAAGTTCCGGCCTGTAAGAAAAAGACTTAAGAGATTCTGTGCCAATGTTATTCAGCGAAGAATAATGGCCGGGAAGGTTGTGTATTTCGAAAGTTTGCTGGAAGAGCTGGCTTTCAGGTATTCGCCGGGCCAGAATGGTGATGCCGGAAAATACTATGCAAAGTATTACTGTCAGAATGAATTTGAGATACAATCAAATTCAAGCGCGGTATACCTGGGAGTAAATGAAGGGATGCTTATAACAAGGCGCAGATATGAGAGGTATCATCTCATCAAGGGAGACCATTGGGTAAAGGCTTCAGCGAAGGAAACTTCTGTCAGGAAAGTCGGCACATGATACTCTTTTGAAAATAGTCTGCATCAAAATCTGAAATTCATAATCTTAAAATCTTTATCCGGGAGAAATCCCGTGAACCTCAGTTAGAACAATCTTTAAATTACACAGGGATCCACTGAGAAACACAGGGATCCGCAGGTAAAATGTTATTTACTCCTTGAATCCCTGTGATTTCTCAGTGTCCTCTGTGTATATTTTTATAACGGCATGTCAGGCAATTTATATCCATTCAGGTATTCATGCCTGATGAGCCCCGATACAAACTCCTTAACATTCTTTGAGCTCGGATCCTCGAATCCACCCATGCCGCCGGGTCTTCCGGCCGGAGCTGCACCGCCTCTCTGCTGTGAAGCTCCTCCTGCAGCCCTGGCTGCCTCTGCAGCTGCTGCCATCATTCTTCCGATATCTCTTGTTTCGGACCAGGTAGATACTTTTTCGGTGTCGTTTATATTTGTGAACTCCATCTTTTCACCGTCCCACTCGAGTACTCTGTTGAGTTTCTGAAGTCTTACCGCGAGAACACCCATGAGAACCATTTCGTTGAAAGGTCCTGCTTCTCCGAAATGAGATGCAGTCTTGTCGCGGAGGTCAGGATTTTTACATGCTGCGACCCAGTCGAGATAATGGTTATTGTCGGGGATTACCCTTAGTACTTCGGGAGATTTGGGTGTTCTTCCCGACAGCAGGTAAGCGTTGGCGCCGTGGCTTCCGAGGACAAGAGTGTCTTTTGTCCCGTAGAGAACGCATCCTTCTCCCTGCCAGGTTTTACCCTCCGGAAGAACTTCAGGTATCATGGCATGGAACCCGCCGTCGTACCAGGTGACTTCCACCTCGGGCATTGCCATTTTCGGAAGGTTCGGACGTGCCGGGAATGTCATTTTTACTATCTGGGCATGAGGGCATGCATCTTTCTTGAGTGTTGTCGATTGTCCCTGAACTTTTATCGGATAACCAAGTTTGAGAACTTTGAATACAGGATGCATGTTATGGCATGCCATATCGCCGAAGGCACCGGTCCCAAAGTCCCACCATCCGCGGAAATTCCATGGATGATAAGCAGAATTATAGGGGCGGAAAGGCATGTGTGCTATCCAGAGATTCCAGTCAAGAGTTTTTGGAACTTTCTGGATATCAGTCGGGGTATCCAGCCCCTGGGGCCATATCGGCCGGCTTGACCATACGTCAACTTTTTTTACTTCACCTATTTCACCTGCCCATGCCCATGCACATGCCTGACGTACACCATCACCAGAGGATCCCTGGTTCCCCATTTGTGTTGCGACACCATATTTCTTTGCGAGTTTTGTGAGGAGCCTTGATTCATATATAGTGTGAGTCAGAGGTTTCTCGCAGTAAACATGTTTTCCGAGTGTGATGGCAGTGGCTGTCGGATTTGCATGGTTATGGTCAGCTGTTGCAACAAGAACGGCATCAATTGATTTGCCCATCTCATCGAACATAACCCTCCAGTCCTTGTACCTTTTTGCCGACGGATATTTGTCGAAGGTATTTAGAACAGGAGCATATCCCCAGTCGACATCACATATTGCGACAAGTTTTTCGGTGCCGGGTTTTGAGGCCATGCCCATCATTCCTGATCCTGGCTGGACCACCTCAGGTTTGCAGACACTGTTGATATCTCCTGATCCCTGGCTGCCGGCACCGATCAGGGCAACATTAAGAGTATCGCTGGGAGCCTGGTACCCCAGTTTTTTACCCATGGCGACGCTCGGAATTATTGTAATCCCGGCAGCAGCCGCCGTGGTGGTTTTCAAAAAGCCTCTCCTTGTAAGGCTTTTGTTTGATGAACCATTCTGGTTCAAATTGCTTTTTCTCATAAATGGTTAAAATTTGATGTTAGATTTAGGTATCAATTCATAGGAACCACCATTGAAAGCTCCTTCCTATAATTTGTCTGATTAAAGGTAATAAAATAATTATTCCTTTTCTGATCCGGATGAAATCTGTTCTTTCACTATTTTAAGGGATATGATATTTTTGTGCCTTTAGCCGGCTTCGCGCCAGTGTTTTAGTATTTCAGTTTTCAAGCCTGACCTGCATAATCACAGGATTATGGTCAGAATTTTTAAACTCCAGTTGAATGCAGTTGACTGAAATGCTTTTTATATTTGGTGAAATCAGAAAGGCATCACAAGTGCTTGTGGGGGTGGATTCAGGATCATAAGCTGCCATGAGAGTCCGTACTGAAGGTGTGGAAGGATCAAAGATCCAAAGCCAGTCAGAGGGCATAAAATCCGGTTCTATTCCGACAAGATCAAAATTACCTATCTGACCGGTGAATGCCTTGTTCTTTGTAAATGCGGGCTTAAAATCAGGAGGATATTGGTTCCAGTCCCCGCCTGTAATAACATAATTGCCGGCATTGTACTCATTCAGGATAAACTCCCTGAGCCTTTCCATCTGGGCTTTACGGATGGCGCCGCCCTCATCGAAAGCCTCGTTGTGTGTGTTTATCACAACAAGCTCCCTTCCATTTTCGACCTTGTACCTGTTAACCATAAAGCATCTGTCGAGATAAAACAACTGTGTCGGAAAGCCGAAGTCTCCGGGAAGAGAAAATCTGAATGATGATTCCGGAGTGAATTCAGAATACACGGCAATACCCGATTTCACCTTGCCCATTGGCTTAGAGGGCGGGGTAGGGACAAAGAATACATCATAATTCGTTGCAAAAAAAGACTTATGATCTTTTAAAACTTCCGATGCTTTTGCATACTCATCAATATGATAACTTCTCTTGCTGTTCCTGTCAATTTCCTGAATGAAGATGAAATCAATTGTATCATTTTTCTTCAGAAAATCATTGATCGCAGATAAGTTTTCAAGGCATTTTTCCCTTGGTGTTCTGACTTTGGTGCCGCCGTCATAAAAGAAATCCATATCCTTGTCAAGTCCGGCATAGCCGATATTCCATGTAAGAAGGCTCAGATCAGCAGAATCCTTCAGTACCGAAGCATTTTCGGAACGGTAAATCAACTCCGAATCGCCGGGCTTATAGTCTGAAGCCAATGCATATACAACGAGGCCAGTAAAACAGGCTGCCACAAGTGCTGTAATAAGCAGTGAAGCGAAAGCTATTCTTTTTAATGTTTTCATGGAGAGCGGGTAAAAAACTTAAAGTTGTCTGAAATACTTTTCGTACTTTTCAGGAAACTTATCAAGTTTCCTGATCTTAATATCCTTGTAGAAAACTTCGGCAGCCTCACTCTGAATCTGAATCTTCCCTTTAACCAGAGGGAGGAAACCTCCGTTCTCAAAATGACGTGAGTTTTGAAGGATCATTACAACATGACCGTTTACAATATGGAGGCTCTTTCCGTTGAAACATATCAGGTCTATATCATTCCATGAATCGGGGATTTCATAATTGGCGCTTCTCATGCAGAAACCAGCCTTCCCCTTGTATCCAAACGGAATAAAGGGCCGGGTTTCGTCCGCTGCGGCGTTCATAACAGATTCGGGGATATATGCCCGTATATCAATTGCCGACATTTTCTGGCTCCAGAAATCTCCCATATGCCCTTCCATTATCTGGAACTCCTGTGAGAGCATCCATGAGCGCCAGTAGTCTTCTCCGATTGGTCCGATTGAATGATAAAGGATTCCGGAATCCTTCAATAATTGTTTCCTGGGATCCCATTTCTTTTCTCCCCACTTAACCTTAAGTTTTAAATGATAATTTGAATACTCTTCCTTTGATATAAGACAGCCATATATTTCTCCGCTTATCCTGATTACTGGTTCATTGTTTTCCTCAATAACCGAAAAGACATCATAACCTGGTTTGTTATAGCCAATTGGCGCTATTTCAATTCCATTGGTGTCTTTCGGGACCGATCCGTTATACCCGGACCGGTGCCGGTAACTCAGGTAATTATCCCAGTTTGAAAGGCTCTTATCAATAAGATTAGTCCACTTCTCCTCTTTTCTGCATGAAATAAATAATATTGCTCCCGAAAGAAGTATTATGAGCTTTCTTACAGAGATTTGTTCTGTCATGGCACAGATTATTTCGGGTTAATATTCAAACAACAATAGGTAACTCTAAGGTTCAGGTTAAAGAAATATACAACCAAATATAGTTAAAAGTCCTGTTTTTCTGAAAAGGAGCATTTCTCCATTTATTGGTAAAATCTTAAATGTCAGATTTTCACTGAATGTCCCCTGATAGGTATTGCAACCGTAAAATCAGCCTGACATCATATGCAGGTACTGTATTATAGTGTTGCATATTGGTTAATATTTGACATAAATATGAATCAGGAACCGCAAAGTCAGCAAAACCGGAAAAAAGCCTGAAAGGTTAATTTATTCAAAATTGCCATTCTGCCTGCTTTACGGTTGAACTCAGGGAATTCACAGGGTTTTTGAATTATATGGATTGATGCAGCTTCTTTTTGTTTCGTGGCATTTGCCAAATATCGGCATGTCACTTTTCGGCCTGAATGAACTTATTTGTATATTTGGCACTACATGATAAAAGGTGTCAGAAAACTATTGGCAGTACTTGCATTACTGTTTATCTCTTCGATTGTTATTGATGAGGGAAAGACTATAATGCTAATTGGCGAAAATTTGCACAGACACCTGAACCACAATGATCATTGTGATTTTGAAATCCCGCAGCAACATAAAAACAATAAGTCTGCAGACGATGAAAAAATGGTGAGCATAAATAAACCTGATATTTCATGTCCATACAAGAAGTTCTTCATACCTGTTTTTGTTTTTAGCATTGTCGCGCAGGACTATTTCAGCCTGATATGGGAGCCCCCAAAATACATTTGACACACTTACACATTTTCCTTACGGTAGTATTCTGGAAGGATTAGATACAGGACTTTTGTATTGAATATTCACAAGGGATAGCGCATTTTTGATTTTCTTGGTGCAACCTGAAAAGTTAAAAAAGGAATTCCAGAAGGGGCTATGATTATTTTTAAATAAATTACTAATTGACAATTAAATACAATAAATATGAGACAAAACCATTTTAAATTGTTATTCGTTTTGATCATTTTCGGTTTAAACGGGAATACTGCCCGGTGCCAGCTTTCTGAATGGCGGGGGCCTGATCGGAGTGGATTATATAATGAAAAGGGCCTGCTGAAAAAGTGGCCCGATGGTGGCCCCGCACTTTTATGGGAGGCAAACCGGATGGGTGACGGATATTCTTCACCGACAGTCACTGATGATGCAATCTATGTGACAGGGAGAAGGGATAGTTCTGACGTCCTTACAGCCCTTACACTGCAGGGTAAAAAGAAATGGGAAGTGGTTTACGGTAAAGCCTGGATAGCAAACCATACCGGTTCAAGGTGTACCCCGACTTATTATAAAGGGAAAATATTTCTCATAAGCGGAGAGGGAGATCTTGTATGTGTAGGCCCGGATGGAAAAATAAAATGGTCAAAAAACCATTACAGGATGTTTGATAGCAGGCCGATACAGTTTGGGATTTCTGAATCCCCTGTTGTCGTGGATAATAAGGTTATTGCCTCTCCTGGAGGGAAAAAGGCATCGCTTGTGGCTTTCAATATTGAGAACGGAAATGTTGTATGGCAGGCAGAACCGCTTAATGAAGAACCCCAGTATGTTAATCCTCTTTTAATCGAATATGCAGGGAAGAAAATGATTGTTACCGTCATGGGGTCGCACATCTTTGCCGTAAATGCCATGGATGGTAAAATGTTATGGAAAGTTAATTATGCAGAGGCAAACGGAGCTAAAGGTAATATAAGAAAGAATCATGCCGTTACGCCAGTTTACAGGGATGGCGAAATTCTGGTTGCAAATGGTTATGGCTGGGTGGCTCTTAAACTCAGGCTTTCATCTGATGGCACCGGTGTGGAAAAAGTATGGGAGAACAGGAATTTTGACCCGCAACACGGAGGCATGGTATTATTAAATAACAGGGTTTATGGGGCCAATCATCAGTCGAACCCTGCCGACACATGGATTTGCCTCGATTGGAACACCGGAAAAACCCTTTGGACTCAGAAATGGTATGTAAGAGGTTCAGTGATTTCCGCCGATAACATGCTTGTTTTGTTTGAAGAAAGGACAGGCCATGTCGGTCTCGCCATACCGGAACAGAATAAACTAAACATCATCAGCGAATTCCAGGTCACAAAAGGGGATGGGCCTTTCTGGGCTCACCCGGTAATAAAGGACGGAAAGCTTTATATCAGACATGGGGATGTTTTGATGGTGTACAAAGTCAGATCATAAGGAATAGTAAAAGACTTCCTGAGGAGGCAATTTTTATGCTGTTTTGGATCATTTAACAGTGTTTTAAGTCTTATGGGATTTCACACCTCGCTTCCTCACGCGGATATCTTATTCAGGGAACCTGTCCTTTTATAGGGATCCGGAAGCTCTATATCGCCGGGGATTCCGGGTTTCTTTGTATAATCATCTTTTTGATCCTGTTCCTCGTTTGCCCCATAAGCGATATTTGTACATGAAGAAAGCCCGGGTGCAATTACGATAACTGTCGGTTAAATTGCCGGCTTTCTTCTTCCCTTTTTACTTTTTCTTTCCATTCATTATTCCGGCAGGTATTTTAGAGCATTCCGATGTATTTCCCCTTGGGACGCGGCATTGGAAAGCTGAAGCACGAAGAACGGGGCAATTGCTGTCAGAGTTACCCCCTGACTTATTTTTAATTATTGCTTTGAATCAGGCAAGAGTTTTAGGTCTGGGAGGCTTTTGGCATTCTGCCATAACCGGGGTCTGCTGAGCGCAGTTACCGATGGTGAGATGGGACAGGGTTTCTGACAGCATTTCCTGCCTGATGAAAATATGGCACAGCCCGACACCGGAGTTTCCGGGGATGCCGCCAGAACCTTATAATGGAAAGATTGAACCTCCGAAGGATTATGATGACAGGATCAGCAGAGGGCGGCCAGGAGGGGGGCTGGCTTATTTATCAGCCGGAATTTCTATTCCCTGGCATACAGAAAGACAATATCTTCTATGCCTAGGGAGGGATCCTGGTAATAAGGAGATATTTCATTCCTGTAAATCCTGCTTTTTCAATACTCACATTAAGGGAGTATCATTTTTATGTTCCTTTCCGGGGCGGAAAAGAAGTTAGAAATACCTGACAATTAATTGTTTGGAGTTTAGGTCAACAATCCTGTTGTTAAGACGGCTTAAACAAAATAAATTTTTTAAAAAAATTTTAATTATTTTTTAATAAAATTAACAAATTTTAATATTTTTTAATATTTTTACTAAAAGAAAGAGTAACCTGTTTGATCCCGGTTGAAATTAAAAGCTAAATTCTCATGGAACCTTATGTCTTTCCTAAATTCAATAAATGATCTTTATTAACCTAATTAATTTATCATGAGAAAATTACACAAAGTATTTATGTTGCTGTTATTCTTTATGGCAGGTGTTGCCTCTGCTTATGCCCAAAGAACAGTGACAGGAACTGTGATTGACGAAAATCAGTTACCGGTTGCCGGTGCGAATGTCCTTGTTAAGGGGACCCAGGTAGGGGTGATAACCGATGCTCAGGGCAAGTATTCAATTACTGTGCCCTCTGCAGGGAACGCCCTAATTATCAGCTTTGTTGGCTACAAAACTCAGGAAGTGCTTATTGGAGCCAGTTCTGTTATCAATATCACTCTTGAGCCGGAGGCTGCCTCACTGAGTGAAGTCGTGGTAGTTGGGTATGGTACACAAAGAAGGGCAGTAGTGACCGGCGCCATTTCATCGGTATCATCTGAAAAACTTACCGCGGTTCCTGCAGGACAGCTTGATCAGGCTTTGCAGGGACGTGCCGCAGGTTTGACAGTGATCAACAATGGTGCACCGGGATACGGAGCTACGATGAGGATCAGAGGTATCAGTACGATTAATGACGCCAATCCTTTGTTTGTGGTTGACGGTGTCGTGTCGACCACTATCAATAACCTGAATCCTTCAGATATCGAAAGTATTGAAGTTTTAAAAGACGCGTCCACGGCCGCTATTTATGGTTCACTGGGATCAAACGGCGTCATTATGGTTACCACCAAGAAAGGCAGAGCCGGTAAGGTTACGCTTGATTTCGAAGGCTATTACGGACTTCAGTATTCAACAAAAAGATATGATTTGCTTAATGCTGCGCAATACCGGGAATATGCCACAGGAGGAGCATTTACTACACCACCGGTCTATACAAATCCTATATATGCTGACAGGTTAGCCGGTAAAAACCCAAGCCGGCCGCAGGGAGGAGAAACCGATTGGCAGGAGGAGATATACCAGACAGGCCCTATGCAAAATTATGACCTTTCTCTCACCGGTGGTAATGAGAACAGCACTTTCAGATTGTCAGCCGGTTACCTGAACCAACGGGGTATAGTTATCTATACAGGTCGTGAAAGATACAGCTTCAGAGCGAACAGTGATTTTAAGAAAGGCATTCTGAAAATAGGAGAGAACTTCAGCTTTTCTGTCGGCACACAGGACCCTCTGGCTGATAACGGCGGACGTTCCCTGTTGGAACATGCCATTAAGATGGCCCCTTATCTGCCGGTATACAATAAAGACAATCTGGGAGGATATCAGGGTCCGACTTCCGCCATTGACGGACAGGATGCTGAAAATCCCGTCAGGATCATGGAACTGAACAGCCGTAAGCGGAATTCAGTAAATATACTGGGTAATCTCTATGGCGAACTGGATATCATTAAGGGTTTGAAATTCAGAACCAATGTCGGCCTTGACGGTTCAAGTATTCGTGACTCACAATTCTCTCCCACATACAATGACGATAATCTTGGCGGGAGCACTCACCAGGCAACTTTTGCCAGCATCAGTAAAAACCAGGCTAACTATACTTCACTGATATTCACCAACAGCCTGAATTATAATCTGACGCTTGCTGACAAACATAATTTTGAGGTACTGGCACTTACCGAATACAGCGATGTCAGGTCAACATTGCTGAATGCCAGTTCAACCAATAAGATTACCAACGAGATCCGGGAACTGAGTACATCCGATGCTTCATTAAGTTCAGCTTCATACGATTATTACAGAATTGGCTACCTTGGAAGATTAAACTATAATTATGAAGGGAAGTACTTGTTTTCAGCTTCATTAAGAACTGATGCTTCGTCAAGGTTTGGTGCTAACAACAGATGGGGTACCTTCCCTTCAGTATCGGTAGGCTGGAATATTGCCAAAGAAGCGTTCTTAAGCAAAGTTTCTTCCATAAGCAATTTAAAACTCAGGGCAAGCTGGGGCAAGGCAGGTAATGACAAGATCGGTGATTACGCCTATTCTTCTTCCCTGACCTCAAATATGTATTATGTAATTGATGATTTGCCTGTTGTCGGAACAACTCCGGGTGGTACCGCAAATCCTGATCTGAAATGGGAGGAAACAACCATGACCAATATCGGATTGGATCTGGGTTTATTAAATAACAAATTTACCTTATCGGCTGAATATTATCTAAACTCGAGCAATGACCTTCTGATGCAGGTGCCGTTACCAGAGTCTCTTGGGGATTTCAGGGGTACGATCAGCAAGAATGCAGGGTCGATGGATATAAAAGGTTTTGAATTGCAGCTGGGGTACAACGATTTTGAAGGCGATCTTCAATGGTCAGCCAACTTAAACCTCGGTACCTTCAAGAATGAAGTTAAATCCCTGGGTGGCGCTACCTATATCGGCGGAGCTGGTTTTGAAGGTGAAAATCTTACCAGATGCCAGGTCGGACAACCTGCTTTCTTCTTTTATGGATGGAAATTCGATGGCATCTTCCAGTCGGTTGAAGAAGCTAATTCGTATATGGGCGGCTCGCAGAAAGACTTTAATGCCTCAACAGCAGGAGATTTCCGCATAAAAGATACAAATGGCGATGGCAAAATTAATGAAGGCGACAGGACCAATATTGGAAACCCGTTTCCCAAGATGACACTTGGGCTTGACTTCAATGCTTCTTACAAGGGTTTTGACCTGAATCTTTTTATCAGCGGTGTATATGGTAACAAGCTTTATAACACCAACATTTACGACCTGCAGGGTATGCCCAGGTTATTTAATGCCGGTGTTGAGGTTCTTGACCGGTGGACACCGGAGAATCATTCAAACACCATTCCCCGGGCCGGTGCAGTGGCTGCAAATGTACAGGCCTCCAGTCGTTTTGTAGAGGACGGTGCCTACACCAAACTGAAAAACATAACACTGGGTTATAACATACCCGGAAATATTACCAAGAACAAATTAACAAAGCTAAGGGTTTATGTCAGTGCACAAAACATGATTTGCATTACAAAATACTCCGGCTTGGATCCTGAAGTTGGCAGCTACCGCGCCAATCTTGGACTAGGACTGGTTGGTTCTCCTGAGACAACTTCTGCCAACTATGAAAATGGAATTGACAGAGGTAATTATCCTATACCAAAATCAGTCATTGGCGGTTTTCAAATTACCTTCTAACCTTTAAAACGGAATTATTATGAAAAGATTTATAGCATATTTTACTCCGGCACTAATCATCAGTGCATTGATTCTGTTCTTCTCCTGTAACGCGGATAAACTGGATCTTACGAATCCAAACCAACTTTCTCCTGACACTTATTTTACAACTCCGGCACAGGTGCAGTCAGCAGTAAATGCCATTTACGGAAGTTTGCAAACAACAGGTATGTACAACCGTTGCATGTGGTATAGCAGTGAAAACATGAGTCATGAAAATACATGCAACCCGCAACAGGAGGCTGACAAGCGCCAATGGCTTAATTTCTCATTCGGTCCGGATCATGGTCTGATGGAAGCTTACTGGAGCTCTTGCTACAGGGGCATTAACAAAGCCAATTTTGTTATCAATAATGAACAGAAAATAATCGATAATATCCCTGTTAGCATGTTGCCCCAGGTCACCCGAGACAAGTATATTGGGGAGGCAAAATTCATGAGGGCCTTGTATTATTTCTTCCTGGTTACCCGTTATGGTGATGTTCCCCTATATCTCGGGATCGATCCTGCAGAAAAAGAAGGTCTTCCCAGAACTCCTGCAGCACAGGTCTGGGCACAGATAGAAGAAGACTGCTTGGACGCTGCGGCAAAATGTCTTCCCAAAGCTTCTGAACAGGCCGGAAGGGCTACTTCGGGAGCCGCCTGGGGGCTGTTAGGCAAGGCACGCTTGTATCAGAAAAACTACCAGGGAGCACTGGAGGCCTTTAATCATGTTACGGGTTATTCACTCGAACCTGAGTATTTCAGAAACTTCATGGAAGAAACTGAAAATGGTCCGGAATCGCTCTTTGAAGTCCAGTTTAACATTGAAGCAGGCTATTCCCAGCAATGGAATTCCGACAGAAGTGACGAGGGCAAAAACGAATCTACTTTCAGGGGACAGGAATATGGTTGCTTAAACTGGTTCAACGTGTTCGTGTCAGAAGATCTTTGGAACGAATTCGAAACTGCCGCCGACAATGGGGTAAAAACTGATCCAAGACGTGGTTACTGCGCCTACCAGACCGGCGATTTGTATAACAATAATACAATGATCATGAAAATCGATCCCATGACTGTTTATGATAAAGACGGTAATGTTATTGATTTTTATGAAAGAAGAGGGTGGAGAAAATACCAGAACTACTATAAAGCTGCCACTGAAGGTGCCGTTGCCGGAAATCAGTCAGGCATCAATATGAAGGTGATCAGGTATGCCGATATATTACTGATGATGGCCGAGGCTGAAGCCAACCGCCCGGGAGGAAGCCTTACTACCGCTGTCGCTTACATGAACCAGGTAAGGGCAAGGCCTGATGTTGATATGCCTTTATACGGGTCAGCCGCAATGAATGCCAAATATCCTGTTTCCAATCTGGCTGAATTCATGGTGGCTCTGGAACACGAACGCAAAGTTGAATTATGCGGCGAACAGGTTCGCTACGCTGATCTTGTCAGATGGGGCAGACTTGCTGATTTCATTAACGAAGTTAAACCCAGTTGCCCCAAAGCCGACCAGGCTGCTTTGGTTTTCAACCCGGCCAAACATTATCTCTGGCCTATCCCTCAGAAGGAGATTGATGTCAACCCTCATATTGATCAGTCAGATCAGAATCCGGGGTGGTAAGAGATAATAAATGACATGATACAAAAAAATGGTCCTGTTTAGCAGGACCATTTTTTTGGGCTAAAAGATGTGCATTCAGCTTTTCTTGCTATATTTCATCATTATGAATAAGCTCCCGGGGCCCGTCTTCATTAAACAACTTTTTCCCGTTGTTGCATTGATTGCCACACTTTGCAACTGTTCTTCATGCAATCCGGGGAAATCAGGGGAAGACCCTGTATTTACCAGATTATCTCCCGGGTTAACGAATATTTCTTTCGAGAATACACTGACTGAAACCGATACTTTTAACTATTTTCTTTACCCCTACATGTATATGGGTGGCGGTGTGTCTGTTGGAGACTTCAACAGCGACGGCCTGACAGATATTTATCTTACAGGTAACATGGTCAGCAACCGCTTGTATCTCAATATGGGTAACCTGAAGTTCAAAGATGTTACCGAAATATCCGGCACAGGCGGCGACACTCGCTGGATGCTTGGTTCGACCATTTGTGACATAAATGCGGACGGACTGCCCGACATTTACGTGAGCGTTTCCGGATTAAAGGGAAATTGCAGAAACCTTTTATATGTAAACAAAGGAAACAGCCCCGGAGGAATTCCCGTTTTCGAGGAAAAAGCAGCTGATTATGGCATTGATGACAACGGTAAAAGCTCCCAGACAACATTCTTCGACTATGATAAAGATGGTGACCTCGACCTGTACGTTGCCAATTACCCCATAACCCAGTTTAAGGCACCTCCCTATTTTTACCGGCAAATGATGAACAACGCAAAAATGGAAGAATCGGGGCATTTATACAGAAATAACGGCGATGGCACGTTCACAAATGTAACTGTTGAAGCAGGCCTGTTGACTTTTGGCTTGTCGTTAAGCGCAACGGTCAGCGACCTGAACCAGGATGGATTTGATGACCTTTATATATCAAATGATTTCACCAGCCCCGACTTCTATTTCTTCAACAACGGCGATGGAACATTTACCGACAGGACAAAAGAAGTGGTCGGGCAAACTTCATTTTATGGCATGGGGAACGATATTGCTGATTACAATAATGACGGCCTCCCTGATGTCATGCAAATTGATATGGCTCCTGAAGACAATCAAAGAGCAAAGGAGAATATGACCAGCATGAACCCTGAGGATTTTGAGGAAATGATAAAGGAAGGACTTCACCATCAGTACAGGTATAGTACGCTTCAAATGAACAGGGGTATCAGGGACAATGGCCTGCCATTCTTCAGCAACACTTCATGGATTGCAGGAGTAACATCGACAGACTGGAGCTGGGGTTCACTGTTTGCCGATTTTAACCTTGACGGATGGAAAGATCTGTTCATAGCAAACGGCATCCGCCGTGATATCAACAACATTGATTATTTCGGCAAAATCAGCGAATCAACATATTTTGACGACGAAGTAAACAACAGTGAATTGTTAAAATGGGTACAGGATATGCCCTATAAGCCCCTTGTAAATTATCTGTATAAGAATAACGGAGACCTGACTTTTTCGAAATGCAGCAGGGAATGGGGCATCAGGGAAGAAAGTTATTCAAACGGCGCTGCATACGCCGACCTGGATAACGATGGAGACCTCGAACTTATCGTTAATAATGTTGACGGGGAAGCTCTGGTATACAGAAATATTACCCGGGAAAAAAATTTGGGCAATTACCTGAAAATCGGATTTGAAGGAACTCCAAAAAATAAAATGGGAATAGGCTCAAGGGTCACCATTTGGAATGATGGGAAAATGCAGATGGCCGAGCTCACGCTGTCAAGGGGTTATCAGTCATCAGTGGAACCCATACTCTACTTTGGCCTTGCCAGGAAGGAGACGATCGATTCCCTGTGTGTGAAATGGCCCGACGGAAAAGTTCAGAATCTTAATCATGTGAAAGCCAATCAAAAGCTTACCCTGAATTATGCTGAGGCAAAAATGCCTGTTTCAGTTCCAGCTGTCAAAGAAAAGTTGTTCAAAGAGATCACTGACCAGGTTCAAACCGGATTCATACATAAAGAAAACATCTTCAACGACTACAGTGTTCAGCCCCTTCTCCCTTACAAATTATCAATGACCGGCCCGGATATCAGCGTAGGAGATGTGAACGGTGATAAGCTCGAAGATTTCTTTATCGGCAACGCGTCGCAAAGTTCAGGTAAGATGTTCATTCAGAGCAGTGACGGAAGTTTTAAAGTACAACAGGGCCCCTGGGAAACCGATAACCGGTATGAGGAAACGGGCACGCTGCTTTTTGATGCCGACAACGATGGTGATCTCGATTTGTTCGTAGTCAGCGGTGGCTATGAGTTCCCAGAGGGCTCATATGAATATCAGGACCAGCTTTACATAAATGTTGGCAGCGGAAATTACCTGAAAGATGAAAAGGCTTTACCGGTAACCACCTCCAGTGGATCATGTGTTAAAGCATTTGACTTTGATAAAGATGGTGATCTCGATTTGTTCATAGGCGGAAGGCAGGCGCCACACCGGTATCCCTTCCCGGCTCAAAGCTACATACTTGAAAACAAATCGGCAAACGGTGTTGTAAAGTTTGAGGATGTTACGTTGGAGCTGGCTCCGGAACTGGCTAAAGCAGGCATGGTTACCGATGCCTTCTGTGGTGATGTCGATAATGATTCATGGCCCGACTTAATCGTAGTAGGAGAATGGATGCCTGTTTGCTGTTACCATAACGATCACGGAAAATTCAGCAAGACCGGATTGGAAGGCACAAAAGGCTGGTGGTTCAGTATTGAAGGTGCCGATCTCGATAAAGACGGCGACCTTGACCTGGTTGCAGGCAACCTTGGTGTAAATTTCAGATATAAGGCAAGTGCCGACAAGACTTTTGATGTTTATGCTGCAGATTTTGACCATGATGGGAAATCAGACATTGCCCTGAGCTATTACGAGGGGAATAAACAATATCCGGTGAGAACCAGATCCTGTTTCATAACCCAGAATCCGGGCCTTGCCCTGAGATTTCCAACAGTTAAAAGCTTTGCCAGAGCAACTGTTTCGGATGTATATACCAAAAAAGTATTGAATAAATCCCTTCACCTGCAAGCTGAGACTTTTGCAAGCTGCTATTTCGAAAACACGGGAAATGGTGAGTTTGTCATGCACAAATTGCCCAATGAGGCCCAGCTCTCATCTGTTAATGATTTGATCATCGATGATTTTGACGGCGATGGGAACCAGGATATTCTGGCGGCGGGCAATTTATACAACGTTGAGGTGGTAACCCCAAGAAACGACGCAGGAATCGGGATTTTCCTGAAAGGGGACGGGAATGGCAATTTCATGGCTGTACCTTATGGATCGTCGGGATTCTTTGCCCCGGGCGATGTAAAAAGTCTGGCACTGATACGCCTCGGCAACAACGACAAGGAAATTCTGGTCGGGAACAATAATGACAGACTTCAGATATTCAAATTAAAATAAGAATTATAAATGCTTCCTGTTCAATTACCTGTAAGTATTATACATTAGACCTATATATCACCACCTTTAGATTATGAGATTCTCTTTCTGTTTAGTACTGATATGTCTTTCAATGTTTTCATGCAGCAACCTTTCTAAAGAATCCTTTGTAAAAATACCCTCTTCCAGATCTGGTATCAAATTTTTCAATGAATTGGTGGAAAATGATACTTTGAATTACACCAAATTCCCATTCATGTATATGGGTGGAGGTGTCTCGGTGGGCGATATTAATAATGACGGACTGGATGACATTTTTTTCACCGGCAATCTGGTTCCAAATAAACTCTATCTTAATAAGGGGAACATGAAATTTGAAGACATTTCCACACAAGCAGGTATAACGGGTAATCATCAATGGTTTACAGGTTCAACAATGGCAGATGTGAACAATGATGGCTGGCTGGATATTTATGTTTGCGTTTCCGGGAAATATCAGCCATCAGATAATTTGCTTTTCATCAATAACAAGGACAATACTTTTACGGAATGTGCAAAAGCTTATGGTATAAACGATCAAAGTTCTTCTGTTCAGGCCACTTTTTTCGATTACAACAACGACGGCTTTCTGGATTTGTATGTTGCAAATTACCCAATAATTCTGGTCAGCATGGGTGCCGAATTTTATCATAACAAGATGATCGGGAATAAATTCGAAGAATCAGGCCACTTATATAAAAACAATGGGAATGGATCTTTTTCAGATGTTACGGATGAAGCCGGCGTAAGGAATTTTGGTATGTCAATAGGAGTGGTAGCAATGGATTTCAATAATGACGGATGGAAAGACTTATACATTTCAAATGATTTCAATCCACCCGATCGTTTCTACCTGAATAATGGCAATGGCACTTTCAGGGATATTCTTAAAGAGGCAACCTTTCAAACCTCCATTTTTGGCATGGGCCTGGATGCAGCAGACTTCAACAACGACGAACTTATTGATATGTACCAGATTGATATGACCCCTGAAGATCATTTTCGCAGAATGGTTAACGTGATACCCATGAGCCAGGAAACGTTTGATTTAAGTGTTGGTCTTGGCATGCATTATCAATACATGCAGAATTCATTGCAGCTTAATAATGGAATCTTCAACGGCATCCCTGTATTTAGCAATATTTCGTTATTTTCAGGAGTTGCCTATACTGATTGGAGCTGGGGTGGTGTTTTCCTTGATATGGATAACGATGGATTTAAGGATATATTTATAGCTAACGGTGTTCTGAAGGACATTAATAACCGGGATATTCTTGATGACCCTAATAGCAATGTGTATTTCCGGCAAATGAAGGAATACCGTCCGGAGCTGTTCCCAAGCACCCCGGTAAAGAATTATGCCTTTAAAAACAATGGAGACCTCACTTTCACTAATAAGTCAGATGAATGGGGCTTTGATGAGCCCACCTTAACCAACGGAATGGCATACGGTGACTTCGACAACGATGGTGATCTTGATATCGTTATTAACAATGTTAATACTGTATCGGCTGTTTATGAAAATAGGTCAGTCCAGAAAGGCAATCATTTTATAAAAATTAACCTTGCTGGTCCGAAAGAAAATCTGTTTGGTTTGGGAAGCATTGTTAAGGTAAAGGCAGGAGGTGTTACTCAAATACAGGATTTTACTCTTACCAGAGGCTATCAGTCGAGTATGCCTGCCACCATTCATTTTGGTCTGGGCAAAAAAGACACAATTGACGAAATAACTGTTATCTGGCCTGACAGGAAACAACAAATACTTAAAAAAATCATTGCAGACCAGACAATTAAGATAAGTTACGAAGATGCAGTTTTAACAGATACCAATATCACGAAAAGGGGATATTTTAAAGACATTACAAATCAGGCCGGTATAACATTTGTACATCACGAAGACAATTATAATGACTTTGAATATGAAAAGTTGCTTCCATACAGGTATTCCAGAATGGGACCTGGTTTGGCAGTAGGAGACATTAATGGAGACGGGCTTGATGATTTTTTTATCGGTAATGGAAAGGGCTTCCCCGGTGCAATGTATTTACAAACCGGAGAGGGAACTTTCAGGGAGATCCCCGGTCCATGGATAGCTGATTCAGTTTATGAAGATACAGGTGCACTTCTGTTTGATGCCGACAATGACGGAAGGCTCGATCTGTACGTTGTAAGCGGGGGAAATTATCTCAGGAAGAAAGCAGATTTCTACCAGGACAGGCTTTATCTCAACACAGAGAAAGGCTTTGTAAAAAGCTCAAATTCACTCCCGTTCGACCTGAATCAAAGCGGAAAATGTGTAAAAGCTGCAGATTTTAACAAAGATGGATTTCTTGATCTGTTCGTTGGAGGACGGCTGGTTCCAGGCAATTATCCCATGCCGGCAAACAGTTATATCCTGAAAAATAATGGCAGGAAAGGTGCTGACCTGAAATTTGAAAACATTACACCGGACTTTGCCCCGGCGCTTTTAAATTCAGGCCTGGTTACTGATGCAATTTGGGACGACTTCGACAACGACGGTAATGTTGACCTGATCATTGTGGGAGAGTGGATGAAACTTCACTTTTTTAAGAATACTGCAAATGGATTTATTGATGTCTCTGATGCAATTGGATTTAACGAAACTGCCGGTTGGTGGTATAGTATTGCAAGTTTGGATGTGGACAGGGATGGTGATAGAGATTATGTGGCAGGCAATCTCGGGCTGAATTACAAATACAAAACCAGCGAAAAAGAACCATTTGAAATATATTCCAATGATTTTGATGTTGACGGTCAAAAAGACATTGTCCTTGGCTACAGTGAAAACGGAGCCGGTTATCCGGTTGCCGGCTTAGATGCCTCCTCAAGACAGATTCCGGTTATCGGGCTCAGATACAAAGGTTATGAGGAATTTGCAAGGGCAACACTTAAGGATATTTATGGGGAACAAATGCTGAAAGCATCTTTGCATTATAAGGTCAATACTTTTGCCCATCATTGGATTGAAAACAAAGGGAACGGGGTATTCAAAATGCATAAACTCCCAAACCGGGCACAGTTTTCTTCGATTAATACTATTGCTGAAATAGGGGATACCAACATGACTGCTTTTATTGTTGCCGGTAATTTATACGATTCGGAAGCAGAGACCCCGAGAAATGACGCAAGCATAGGCCTGGTACTGAAGTCGGATGCCAGAGGTGGAATCGAGGTTATTCAGCCGTCAGAAAGCAGGCTTGTTGTCAGAGGACAGGTAAACGCAATGAGAAAGATAAAACTGGCTTCAGGGAAAGTTGGTTTTCTTTTTGGTATCAATAATGATTCATTGAAATTGGTTGAATCTGACATAGACACAGAGTTGAAATAAAAGAAGCCATGCAATAATTTAATCAAAATGAACAGAGTTACATTTTTGGCACATGCATTGCTGCTATCAGCAGTATCCAATTATACCACGGGGCAGGAATTAAAACTTAATGATCTTGAGTATTTCGAAACACAGGGCGTCAGCGTCCTGGTTTACAGTAACCTGTTTACAGGAGGTTTTAACGATGAGAAGACCGCCGGAATAGAATTGATACACCATGGTGTCAGGACAGCCCAGGGAGGTGCCGTGAGACTGTCAAGCACTCCGGAACAGTGGGACCTTGTCCCGGAGATACCAACACGGAAGGTGGATAAAGGGTCGAAAACCATTGAGTCTGTGCTAAGGTATGCAGATTACAACTTTGACTCCCGGGTAGTGGTTACGGCCAAAGGTAAAGGTGTTGAGATATCGGTTTACCTTGATGAACCTGTCCCGGCGGCACTTGAAGGAAGTGCAGGATTTAATCTTGAGTTTCTTCCCTCCCAATACTGGGGCAAGACCTATTTGGCAGACGGGCGTTACAATCGCTTCCCTCGCTATGTGGTTGGTAACACCATTACAAGGCCTAACAGTGAAAAACCAAGGCAATTCAAGGGGTATGTAACTTCTGATGACCGGGGGACCGGCAGGTTTATCGAGCCGCTCCCTCTCGAAACCGGACGTACGTTTCTTCTTGCACC
This sequence comes from Bacteroidales bacterium, assembly GCA_035390825.1. Classification (GTDB taxonomy): domain Bacteria; phylum Bacteroidota; class Bacteroidia; order Bacteroidales; family VadinHA17; genus LD21. The sequence continues at coordinate 81,042 of DAOOUQ010000014.1, forward strand.
CGATGATCCCGAGCGTCTGGTAAAGATCACCTCACCCGATGCAGATATCATGCTTTTCGATGGCCGTGTGCTGGCACAAAACGGATGGTTCGTAGTCCGCAGCCTGCTACCGGCAGGAAAAACAGGCAAGGTTCTGACGTGGACAGTTGAACCAAATGCAATTAAAGGCTGGATAAGAGAACCAAATATTGGTTTCTCTCAGGTGGGCTACCTCCCTTCGCAACAAAAAGTATCAGTCATTGAACTCGACAAGAAAGACAAGCCGCTGGCAAAAGCATCAATATATAGGGTAGGCGAAGATGGTAAGGCTGTTGAAATATTCAGTGGTAAAATCGTACCCTGGGGCGACTATTATAAATATCACTATGTAAAATTTGATTTTTCTTCAGTTAACACTCCTGGCATATACTATATTCGGTATGGCGGGTTTAAGACAAATAACTTTATAATTGAGAATAACGTTTACGATAAAATCACCGACGCCACCAGCGATATATGGATCCCGATACATATGAATCATATGTTCGTAAACGAAGCATACCGGGTGTGGCACGGTGAGCCTTTTAAGGAAGGCTATCTCCAGGCACCGCCAAACACCGATCATTTCGACCTCCACAGACAAGGACCAACAACCGATACCAGGTATAAAGCTCTGGAATTGATTCCCGGATTAAACATTGGAGGTTTTTTCGACGCCGGAGATTTTGATATCGAAACAGGATCTAACATTGGCGTTGTGCAGAACCTGGTGCAGACATGGGAGTACTTCAGACCCTTGCGCGATCAGACTTTTATTGATCAGAAGCAACGTTATGTCGATTTGCACCGGCCTGACGGAACGCCAGACTTGTTGCAGTTTATTGAGCATGGGACATTGCAGCTTCTGGCTCAGGCAGAGATTATCGGGCATATGGCACAAGCTCTTTCCAACTCTGTTCTCGATAATTACCATCACCTTGGCGACGCAGCCTCGATAACAGATGGTCTCCCTTATAATCCCAACCTTGGTCCCTACGAAGTGGCCGGTGACGGACGATCGAGCGGGGTTAAGGATGATATGTGGGCATTTACAAGCCGTAATCCCGGCCTTGATATCAGGGCAGCAACAATGTTCGCTGCAGCAAGCCGGGCCCTGAAGGGGTATAACGACGATCTTTCGGCAAGAGCATTGCAACAGTCAAAAAGGCTTCTGAAAGAGGCAGGCGAATTATTTGCCAGCCAGTCCCAGGATGGAGCTTTAATGGGCTTTGGAACAGGAAGTTTTGCCACCAATCTTGAACTTTACATCTCAACCGGGGAGAAACAATATGCCGATAAATTTCAGCAACTTATATGGCCCGCTCTTGACCGCAACGTCAGTGGAAATGTTTTGACTGCATTACTGGCCATCCCCCACATGGATGAATCTTACAGGGAAAAGCTCCTGCCTTATATTGTAAAGTACAGGGAATACCTCGAAAGTCTTGAAAAAGATAATCCCTACGGAGTTCCGATCGGCCTTGGAAACTGGGCGGGCAGCGGTGCCATCGTAAACTTTGGCACTACTATTTGTTTTGCCAGCAGGTATTTCCCTGAGATTATCGATGCCAGTCATGCTTTCAAAACCACCAACTGGCTGTTTGGCTGCCATCCCTACCACAATTATTCCCTCGTGGCGGCGGTGGGTGCCGCTCGTCCAAAAGCGGTCTTTTATGGTAATAACAGGGCTGATTTCTCTTTTATTCCGGGCAATGTTGCTCCCGGAATATTGTTCAGAAGACCCGACCACTTTGAAAACTACGACGACTGGCCATTCCTGTGGGGACAAAACGAGGGGACAATTGGAGGTAACACAGCCTATCTGATTTTTGGATCAGCTTTCCGGAATTTATTAAAATAAACAGATTATCATGAAAACCGAAACAGAAAAACTTGCGTTCAGGGAGAAGCTGGGATACAGTCTCGGAGACGGTGCAGCCAACTTCATCTTTCAGACAATGATGTTGCTTCAGCTGAGTTTTTATACAGACACATTCGGACTTTCAGCAGGGGCGGCGGCGACTTTGTTCCTCGTCGCCCGGCTCTGGGGTGCGGTCTGTGATCCAATCTTCGGGGCCCTGGCTGACCGCACAAGCACCCGCTGGGGTAAGTTCCGGCCATGGATATTATGGACGGCAATACCATTCGGCGTGTTGGGTTACCTTGCTTTCAGGACACCTGATCTGGGCGACACAGGCAAATTAGTGTACGCCTATGCCACATACCTGCTGCTGCTGACAATATACTCTGCAAACAACAATCCCTACTCGGCACTGAGCGGAGTTATCACCGGCAACATGAAAGAACGCACCAGCCTTTCTTCAATAAGGTTCGTGGTGGTGACACTGGCAACAATAGCAATAATGGGATTCACTCTTCCAATGGTCAATCACTTTGGCGCGGGTGACACCGCAAGAGGTTACCAGATTACGATGGGAATATTCAGTGTGCTTGCGGTATTCTTCTTCTTCATAACCTTCTTTTCCACCAAAGAAAGAATTGCTCCCCCTCCCCAGCAGAAATCCTCCCTGAAGCAGGACCTCTCGGACCTCTTTCACAACAAGCAGTGGGTGATGATGTTCATCGTTTTCCTCTTCATGTTCACCTTCCTTGCACTCCGAAACAGCGTTCTTCTGTACTACTTCAAATATTATCTTGACCCTGAGAACATGAGGCAGTTCCTCGTAAACATAGACAAGGGCCTGTTCGGGCTCCTCGCATGGCTTAATCTGACAGGCGCCGGCGCGAACTATGCCGACAACAGCTTCAGCGTTATCAACATTGTGGGTCAGCTTTGCGCAATCCCCGGGATTGCAGTCGGGAACGCACTGGCAAAACGCTTCGGCAAGAGAGATGTCTTCAGGACATGGCTCGGAATTGCAGGCATAATGGCGTTGCTCTTTTTTGTGGTACCGCCCTCAGGCATCTGGGCCGTGCTGATACTCTCCGTACTCTTCAACTTTTCATGGGGTGTGACAATGCCGCTTCCCTGGGCAATGATGGCTGACGTGGCCGACTATTCAGAATGGAAATTCAACCGCCGCGCAACAGGCATAGTCTTCGCTGCAATTGTAGTGGGGCTGAAGGTCGGCCTTGCAATAGGTGGTGCAGTAGCCGGATGGCTCCTCGACGCTTACGGGTATGTGGCCAACGTGGTGCAGACCCCCACCGCTGTTCAGGGCATCAGGCTGTCAGTGAGCGTTTTCCCGGTCATTGCATTAATCATCTGCATCATAGCTCTCTTTATCTATGGCATTGGGAAGAAAGTTGAGTACCAGATGCAGGATGAGCTGGCCGAGAGACGCAAAGCTTACAAAGCATAAACAATAAATGAAAGCAAAAATGAAAAAGATGCTAATACCGGCGGTTACAGCCACATTGATGCTTCTCTCAGCATGTGCCAACGATAAGATCAGCCTTCGAAAGGCCTATGAGGGTCACTTCCTGATTGGAACAGCCATGAACAGGATACAGGTCTCCGGGGCTGACCCAAGGGCCATGCCCTTCATTGTTAAGCATTTCAACTCCGTAACAGCAGAAAATGACATGAAATGGGAACGGATTCATCCGGAACCTGGAAGATACGATTTCAGCGTGGCCGACAGCATAGTTGACTTCGCGGAGCGAAACAACATTAAGGTCATCGGCCATGTACTCGTTTGGCACTCACAGACACCCGCCTGGGTCTTCCAGGACTCTCTCGGCAATCCACTGACACGAGACGCTCTCCTGGAGAGGATGCGCGATCATATCCTGACTGTCGTCGGACACTACAGGGGCCGCGTGCTTGGGTGGGATGTGGTCAATGAAGCCGTAGATGAGGATGGTTCAATGCGCAAAACAAAATGGCTGGAAATAATAGGCGATGACTACATCGAAAAGGCTTTCATCTTTGCCCATGAGGCTGACCCCGGTGCGGAGCTATATTACAACGACTATAACAACGAGGAAAAAGCCAAACGTTCCGGAGTTATCTCCATAATTAAGGGCCTTCAGGCAAAGGGCATCCGCATCGACGGCGTGGGCATCCAGGGGCACTGGCACCTCGATTCACCTGACATGACAATTGTGGATGAAAGCATAAGTGAATATGCTGCATTGGGAGTGAAGGTGATGATCACCGAGCTTGAAATAAACGTACTTCCCACACCGTCATGGCTCTACGGGGCAGAGATCTCAGGAATCGCAGAGTACCGTGACTCTCTGGATCCTTACGTCGCAGGTCTTCCCAAATCTGTTGAAGCACAGCTGACTGGCCGCTATGCTGAACTTTTCAGAATACTTCTGAAACATGACGATGCAGTCACACGCGTCACCTTTTGGGGATTGCACGACGGCTACTCGTGGAAGAACGGATGGCCCGTTCCCGGCCGCACAAACTACCCGCTTTTATTTGACCGTGACTACAATCTTAAACCTGCCTTCCATGCCGTCGTCCACGAAGCAGAAAAGCTTAAATGAAGAATATTTAAATATCCAGAAATGAAAAAAACAGCAAAAGTGCCGTATAAGGATCCCTCACTTCCGATCAGGAAAAGAGTTAAAGACCTGATGGGAAGAATGACCCTTGAGGAAAAATGTGCCCAGCTGATGGGCCTATGGAACGGAGGAGTTGAAGATTTCAAGCCTGAGGTCTTCAGTGACCCGGCGAAGATGAAGGAGCTCTTCGGTCTCGGATGCCACTCGGTCCATCCCGCTCCCTTACGCATAAAGGAAACTGTCAGGATGCGCAACGCCATTCAGAAGTATCTTGTTGAGGAGACCCGTCTCGGCATCCCGGCCCTCTTCGTTGACGAAGGCCAGCACGGGATGATGAGGCCCGAAGCCACAGTTTTCCCTCAGGCAATAGGGCTGGCATGTTCATGGGACATGGGCCTCTTTGAAAAAGTATACAGTGTGATTGCACATGAGATGAGATCCCGTGGCACACATCACGCACTGACACCGGTGATAGATGTCTGCCGTGATCCACGATGGGGACGCACCGAAGAAACCTATGGCGAGGATCCGTACCTCAACGGGATGCTTTCAATAGCAGCGGTAAAGGGCCTGCAGGGAAATGACAGGGGAATGATTGAAAAAAACAATGTTGCAGCTACACTAAAACACCTTGCCGGACACGGTGAATCAGAAGGCGGACTGAACCAGGGACCCGCTAATCATTCGATGCGGGTTCTGCTTGATTACCATTTGCCTCCCTTTAAGATGTGTATCGACCATGCTAAACCGGTATCGGTAATGCCCTCATACAACGAGGTAGACGGCGTTCCCTCCCATGCAAACAAATGGCTGCTGAAGGATCTTCTTCGCTGCCAGTGGGGCTTTAAAGGAATGATTGTCTCCGATTACTACGGGGTGGATCAGTTGTTCAACAAGCACTTTGTTTGTAATGACGCTATGGATGCAGCCGCTACAGCGTTCAACTGCGGAGTGCAGTTTGAGTTCCCCCAGGCAAACATGTACCGTATTCTTCCGGAACTGGCAAGAAGGAGAATAGTCAAAAAGGAGGATATTGACCATGCCGTTGAGCAGGTACTGACCTTTAAATTCAGCCTTGGCCTCTTTGAAAATCCCTATGTGGATGAGAAAAAGGCCGCTGCCGTAAGCAAATCACAGAGGCACAGAAGGGTGGCGCTGAAGGCTGCACATGAGTCGATAGTTCTGCTTAAGAACGACGGCCTTCTTCCTCTGAAGAAGGGCAGGTACAAAAAGATTGCAGTTATCGGTCCCTGTGCCAGGGATCTCTGGTTCGGCGGCTACTCGGGTGAACCATATGAAAAGGTGAGTCTTCTTGATGGTATTAGGGCAAAGGCGGGAGATGGCACAGAAGTGCTCTTTGCACAGGGTTGCAGGCTGACAACCAACACTACCTTGAGCTATTTCAACTGGAAGTATGACGAGATCATATTCGCTTCCCGCGATGAGAACCTCAAACTCATCAGGGAGGCCGTGGAGGTAGCATCCGGAGCTGACCTGGTCATTCTTGCACTGGGTGAAAACGAGCATCTCTGCCGCGAGGCATGGGCAAAAAACCATATCGGCGACAACATGACCCTCGACCTGTTCGGTGAACAGAATGAGCTGGCTGATGCCATCACTGAACTGGGTAAACCAGTCGTGCTATACCTGATGAACGGCAGACCCCTCTCAATCAATAAGCTGGTTGAGAAAATACCTGCAATTGTTGAGGGATGGTACATGGGACAGGAAACCGGTGTTGCAGCCGCTGACATTCTCTTCGGAGATGTCAATCCCTCCGGTAAGCTAACCATCACCTTCCCGAAGTCGGCCGGACAACTGCCGCTTTACTACAACCACAAACCCAGCGCCCAGTTCATTGATTACCTGTCACAGGACGTCAAACCACTCTTCCATTTCGGTTACGGGCTCAGTTACACCAAGTTTAATTATGGCAAGCCTGTTCTGAAGAAAGCCGCCATAAAGAAAGGTGAGTCCACAAAGGTCACGGTCGATGTTACAAATACAGGAAAGACAGACGGTGACGAGATTGTGCAGCTTTACATTCGCGATTTGGTGAGCAGCGTTACCCGCCCCGTTAAGGAGTTGAAGGGATTTGAACGGGTTTCTCTGAAGCCGGGTGAGACAAAGAAGGTTACCTTTGAAATCACTCCTGACAAACTCGCCTTCCATAACATAAATATGAAATACATTGTGGAATCCGGTGATTTTGAGATTATGACAGGCTCATCCTCAAGTGACGGTGATTTGCAGAAAACACTTCTTACAGTAATCTGAAAATTACTATTGGCCTGAACATTTAGTCAATTTTCACATAGTCGGCTATTCCTTCCACAGGTTCGGAAGGAGCCTGTAATGCAACAAGTCCTTACAGGTTACACAGTTTTGGTAGCTGTGTCCGTCATGGCCACCAGTATAGATCTGGTATTCAGTTAGTTATTAAACAGAAGCAAGGCAAGTTGATATAAGCTGCGACGCCATGTCAGAAATTCGTGAGCAGTTCCTTCAGAAACATAAGAAACAGCATTGAATCCTGCTTCTTTTAGCGCATCTGCGGCATTCTTCACGCCTACAGGATTTTCTTTGCTTCCGCAACTCAGAAAAATAAGTCTGACCTTTGATTTGTCCTTAATATCGGATGGAGCATATGTTCCACCGCTCAATAACGCGTAATGAGAAAATACTTCGGGCTTGTTCAGTGTTATTGTTTTGGTTTCCATACCACCCATCGACAAACCAGCCATCGCACGATGTTGCTGGTCGGCAATTGTATTAAAATTGGCATCGATGTATGGAATCAGCTCATCAACTAAGACCGTCTGAAACGGTTTTATGTCAAAATTCCTGAGTCCGCCAAACTTAATTTCGTTGGTCATTCCATAGGTCATTACAATAATGAATGGTTTTATTTTACCTTCTGCAATCAGGTTATCCATTATGAGATTGGCATGCCCCTGGTTACTCCAGGCTGTTTCATCTTCGCCCCAGCCGTGCTGCAGGTACAAAACAGGGTAACGCTTATTTGGGTCTTTTCCGTAAGCAGGAGGGGTATAAACAAATGCTCTGCGAGATGTATTTGTGCTGGGAGAAGGGAAAAGGATCTGTATCACATTACCATGGGGGACATTTTTCAAAGCATAAAAATCCTTGTCGTGGGCCGGAATCTCAATTCCGCTCTCCCATCGTGTAGAACCGTAAAAATTCAAAGTTCCCGGGTCGTTAAAAACTCCGCCATCAACTGTCAGGCGATAGTAATGAAAGCCTTCATCTATCGGTCCTTCCGTGGTTCCAACCCAAACAGAATCAGTTCCTTTGGTAAGCTTTGTTCCTCCACGGCTGCCAGGTCCGAGACTGACTGTTACACTCTGGGCATCGGGAGCCTCAACACGGAAACGGGCATAACCCTGAGAGTTTACCATGGGATACTCTTTACCGGGCTGGTTCAGGGTCGAGGGTTTAAAATCTTCTTTGACTTCTGAAGGACTGGTTTGTGCAAAACAAAAACTTCCGGTAAATACCAATGATGTTAATAAAGCAATCAGTATGTTTTTCATGACAAAATTATTTAAAGCCCTGCCAAATCACGGGTTCGCCTGACTTGGAAAAGGCAAATGGTTTATGGTTGTTATTATTTGAATAAAAGCTGTGCAAACTGGTATAAACTCCTTCGCCAGCTCTGCCACTCGTGTGCCGTTTGCGGGGAAACGTAAAAATGTGTATTAAAACCAGCTTCTTTCAGGGCATCCGTATTTGCTTTCGGGTCGCCGCCGAAGCCAGCCCTGGGGTTTTCGAGTTCACGACTGCCATAGCTGATGAACAGCAGTTTGTTTTTTTCTTTAAATCCGGGAGCATTGTTGACATCTTCAATACTTATGCTTCCACCGCTGAACATCCCGACATATGAAAACACATCAGGATTTGCCAGTGTAATAACGCGGGTTTGCATGCCGCCCATTGATAGTCCGGCCATAGCGCGGTTCTGCTGATTAGCCAGTGTGCGGAAGTTATTATCAATCATTGGGATGATTTCCTCAAGCAAGGTTTTCGTAAACCCGTCGGCCCATCCTTTGGGAGGCCATTCGCCGGCAGGACGTTCACCTCTTGGGGGGCCTTGCATGCTCCAGGTGCCATTATCCATCACGATAATAAAGGGTTTGGCTTTTCCCTCAGCAATCAGGTTGTCCATGATCAGATTGGCGTATCCCTGTTTTGACCAGCCGGTTTCATCTTCACCGCCACCGTGTTGAAGATATAGCACAGGGTAGCGTTTTTTGGAATCCCTGTCATATTCGGGTGGTGTATAGATGAAACAACGACGCATGGTGTTGTTACTTTTTGAAAAGTAGGGAAACTCCCTAACCTGGCCATGGGGTACATTTTTCATTGCATAGAAATCCTGGTCTTTTGCCGGTATTTCTACACCACTGCCCCAACGGCTGGCGCCATAAAAATACAAGCTGCCGGGATCCGGCACTGCAGCACCGTCAATCCAGAGCTGGTAGTAGTGGAAGCCTTCGTCCTGAGGTGCTGATTCTCCTGTCCATACACCTTTGTCATCTTTCACCAGGTCGTATTTTACAGCACTTATGTCCAACTGTACCCTGTGAGCTTCAGGTGCTGAAATCCGGGCACGAACCCGGCCTTCGGAGTTTACCTTCGGATATTCCTTCCCGGGTTGATTCAAAACAGAAGGTTTAAAATCTTCAATTACATTAGTCTGTGACTGTGCAAAACATACTCCTCCTGTAAGCAAAACCGGCAGTAAAAAAATCAGAAATTGTCTTTTCATTTTAAATGTTGTTAGCGAATCAATAATTATTTTGAACCATTGTTTTTTATACGGAAGTAGTCGAACGAAACTTCAAAAGGTGTGTCTGGTTTTGTGGTATCAGAATCGAACCAGAAGGTACTTTTCATGTATTGAGTTACAATTCCATCGCATACTATCAGGCCGGCCCTGATGTCTTTCAGCAGCATATCGGCGGTTCCGAGCAACTCGTAAATCTTGCCGTCAGTCGAATAATAGGCGGTGTAGATGCTTCCTTTTTTCTCAAGCTTAAGAATCAGTGCATTATTGCCGATGACTTCATTTCTTAGGTTAAAGGATGCCATGGATTTTGCAATGCCGTTTTCTTCCATAACCAGGTCGATAGTACCGGGTTGCACTCCCCTGGCGCGGGTGGTTTTAATCACGGCCCTGAACATCAGTTTCACAAAGTTATCGTCATCCTGATAAGCCATGATACCTGCATTTTCCGGCTGAGACGGAGTTCTGGAGCAGACCAGCCGGGTTTCAATGGTCCAATCATTATTGGCACTTTGCAGCAGCATGTTTTTCGCATTGTTTGTAGCCTCCAGAACACCTCCCGGTTCACTTTTTATGGTAAGCCAGCCTGTTTTTCGGGATAAACTTTGGTTTGCCCTGTTTTCACGGACCCAGACCCACCCGGAGTCAACTATGCCGGCATTGAATTCATCGCTTACCGATTCTGTGTCATAATTCAGATAGTAAACGTTCTTTTCGAGGGTGATATCGTCAATAAGATTAACAACAGCAGTTCCCGGTATTCCTTTGGCCTGTTCAATTTCAACCGTAACACCGCCGGTCAAAGCCTCAGCTTTTACCACCGGTATTTTCGAATTGCTTTTCAGCAGGAAACTGTAAGCCTTTACATCTTTATCGAAACCCTGTATTTTTTTGCCGTTAACGGTAACTGACCGGGGATTCAGATCGGGCATGACCTTGATGGGGTAACTGTTTGAAACGGTTGTCCCGTCTATTGTAACATATGCAAAAATCGACGCAACACCAACACCCGTGGCTGTTACTTTTCCCTTATCATCAACAGCTGCAACCGCCGGGTTGTTGCTTTTGTATTTAATTGCGGCTTTTGTTATATCATAGAAGCTGTCGTCGGACATACTTGCCGTTACATTCGTTTGCACAACATTTCCGGGCCTTAACACAACTTTGTCGCATTCTGCCACAACCGTTGTCAATACTGATTTGTAGCTGCCGCTCATTACAGCTTCCAACTGTCCTCTTATGTCTCTTGAAGATGCTCCTATCTCAAAAACATACCTGCCCGGATCAAAAGTGATTTTTCTCTGCTCCGTATCCCAGAACCAAAGATCCTGGCAGTTGATATCGATTGATACTGTTTTAACCTGTCCCTTGGGGATGGTCACCCTTTTGAATCCTTTTAGCCGTTTTATCGGTCTTTCAAGTGAGGCGCGACTATCGGGCGTTTTCACATAAACCTGCACTACTTCATCTCCGTCGACGGTCCCGGTATTCTGAACATCAACGCTTACAGTTATTCTGTCGTTTGGTGTGATGCTGGTTTTACTGATCGTAAAATCACTGTATTCAAATGTTGTGTATGACAAACCAAATCCAAATTCATACGAAACATCTTTGTTGAAATACCAGTAAGTGCGTCCGTTTGAGCCATTGCCCCGCAATTCATAATTGTCAAAGTCAGGCAGGTCGTTAAGCGATTTAAACCATGTTACATTAAGCTTTCCGCCGGGATTCACTTCGCCAAACAGGATTTTTGCCATTGCTGTTCCCTGTGCCTGGCCGTTGTAGCCTGTCCAGATAATGCCGGTAATGCCGGATAGATTTTTAAATTGCTCTACTTCAACCATGCCCATGGTTTGCATCACTACAACGGTATTGGGATTTACTGCGGCAACTGCTTTTATCAGTTCATTCTGGTTGCCCGGCAAGGTTAGTGCAAAACGGTCAGATTCCTCTCTTCCTGTCGATTGGTCGGTTCCCGTAAATATCAAAGCGACATCGCAACTGGCTGCCAGATTAAGTGTTTCAGAGTCTATCTCCCTTTCAGCTGATTCGCGAAATACAAGGACAAGGGTTTGAGGGCCTGTGATGCCCAGTGTGTTAATTTTAACAGGAACAACCCTGGGACGTGCAAAACCGGGGAATCCATCGTTTTGCTGAACACCGTCGATTGTTGCCGATGCCAGTATATTGCCTGAAGCCGAGCCTGCCCTCACTTCAAGAATACCTCCCTCTGCGGATGAACTCAGATTGAACCTGATTGAATCCGCATTTGTAATATCAACATTATCATAGGCGGTCCAGTCGCCATCCTTGATGCCGCTAATTGAAACCCGTCCAAACCTTGAAGCTGCAATAATGCCTGGGGCTGAAGAGATAAATTTCGTGGCGTCATATTCTTTTGGAACCTCTCCATCACTGATAATTGAAAATGTATTCACTGTTATAAAGTCAGTTTTTCTATTGGTATTTCCGCTTACCAAAGAAACAATTTCGGTGTTCAGGTTATGTTCTCTAATATAATTTTGAATACCTTCAAGCGGCGAAATACTGAAATGAGGTTCAATCTGTCCTGAATAATCGCCCAGCTCTACTTTGCCGGCCTGTGGTCCTAAAACAGCAATTTTCTTAACGTGCTTTAAATCGATCGGCAACGCTTTGTTGCCTGTTTTTGTAACCAGGCTGTTTTTAAGCAGCACCGGTGTTTTGGTTGCTATTTCGAGTGCGAGGTCATTATGCGAAGGGTCATTGATTATGCCTGGTTTGATTCCGGTATAAGGAACAATTTCACGAGGGTCAAATTCTCCCATCCTCATTCTTATTGTGAACATATTCACAAGTGCTTTGTCAATGTCACCCTGGGAAAGTAATCCCTGTTTTAAAGCATTCATGGCACTCGACTGGTATACACCTCCGCAATCAGTATCAACACCGGCTTTAATTCCCATCGCGGTTGCTGCTTCAGGACTTTCAGCATAATGGTGGCCTCTTACAATGTCGTTAATTGCACCACAGTCGCCTGTTACATAACCCTCCAGTCCGTAAGTCTTACGGGCAATTGTGTCAACGAGGTACTTGCTCGCTGAAACAGGTACTCCGTTTACCGCGCTGTAGGCTGTCATGATAGCCGGAAGTTTAGCTTCCCTGATAAGGGTTCTGTAAGGGAAAAGATAAAATTCGCGCATATCACGGGCGTCCATATTTGCGCTGCCTGAGTGTCGGTTATACTCGGTATTGTTAGCAAAATAATGTTTTCCACATGGAACAGCTTTAAGGTAGGTCGGGTCTTCGCCCATTAAGCCCTGGATAAAAGCTTTCCCGATTTGAGAAACAAGAAAAGGGTCTTCACCAAAAGTTTCGGCAGTCCGTCCCCAACGCGGGTCACGGGCCGGTTCAATAACAGGTGACCAGTAGGTAAGTGTAAAAATAACGTCGTGATTAAACCCCCGGGCTTCGTCAGAAATTACTTTTGTTTCACGTTTTATCAGCTCAGGGTCCCATGTGGCGCCAACTGCCACACTGTTTGGGAAAGAAGTTGCTGTCATTCCGCTGTTGTTGTTCCTGCCCATAATTCCATGAAGTGCTTCGCCCCATACATCATAATGATTCACTCCCAAACGGGGGATGGGCATCATTGTATTTCCCAACTGGCTTTGTTTCTCTTCGGGTGTCATTCTCGAAACCAGGTCGGCAGCCCTTTCTTTGAATGAATATGAAGGATTCAGGTATATTGGTCTTTTTGTTTTTTCGCCACCCGGCATAAAAGCCATTAGCAGGATAGAAAATGCAGCTAATACTGATATTTTGTGTTGTTTGATTTTCATTGGAATCAGTTTAAGATTAATTGTATGGAATTTCAATCTGAGTAAAGGAGTGGGCAGGAAAAACGTGCTTAAATGAATTCCCTTTAAAACTAACCTGTTCTGTCACAATTTTAACAGGTTGTTCCGTCCTGGTATTTCTTGCATCGATGGTTTTGGCATTAATAAGGTTAATGGTTGCTTTTCCTGAAAAGGCCCCTGTTTGCAGATCGAGGTTTGTTTCAATGTCCTTGGTTTCGTGCCTGTTGACAACATTTACCACCACTTTCTTTGCCTCGGTATTTAAAACAGCTGTTACATCGAGGTATGGAATATTGCTGAATATGGAGTTGTTATATGTTTCACAGATGGTTTTTACATCCAAAGCTGTTCCAAGCGCATTTTTCGAATACAGCATGAATGTGTAATACAATGAATTTTTAAAATCACCTTCAGGCGAATTACCGACCAGATTGGTAATCATGGTTAAATTGGCCATTTTAACTATGTCGGCATGACGGATAAATGAATTCAGGTGCTGTCCGAGCATCAGGGAACTGAGCAAATCTCCGAACCCAGGTGAATATTCATCAAATGAAATATAAACAGGCCGTTTGGAACCCGACTTCACCATTGCTTTTTGAATGAGAGCTTTTGTAGTCTCAATCTTTTCGTCAATATCCAGTCCTAATGACATGTGATCGGAAAATACACTGTTTGTTCTGCCGCCAGGCAGAGCTTCTGTTGCATAACGGTGTACGGAGAGGAAGTCAATTTTTCCCACCATCTTTTCCAGAACATAGTCATTCCATTCGATCCACTCATTTCCGGGTCTGTACAGTGATGCACCTGATGCAACCAGCTTGATGTTCTTATCCAGTAAGCTGATGAGCTTTCCCGCTTCCAAGGCGAATTTGCAGTAATCTTCGGCACTTTTCTGTCCCATTTGCCAGGGGCCGTCAATTTCATTTCCAAGTGCCACATATTTTACATTAAAAGGTTTCTCGTTACCGTATTTGATTCTGAGGTCGGCATAGTAAGTGCCCTTTTCTCCGATGCAATATTCGATCCAGTTGCGTGCATCGTCAAGTGTTCCGGTTCCCGCGTTTAAACATATAAAGTTATCCGCGCCAATCAGATCGCAGAATTTTACATATTCATCTGTTCCCATCTGGTTGGTCTCAATCTGGTTCCAGGCCAGATCCCTCTTTGCGGGCCTTTTATCTTTCGGGCCAATGCCATCTTCCCAGTTGTAACCTGACACGAAATTTCCACCCGGCCATCTTACACTTCGTATGTTTAGATCTTTAACAAGATCGATGAAATCTTTTCGAAAACCGTTTTCATCGGCAAAAGGCGACTTCGGGTCATAAATGCTTCCGTAGACCGTAGTTCTTATCGGTTCAACAAATGCACTGTATATGTTTGGGTCAATCATACCAATCTGCCGGTCGAAATCAATTTTTATCACAGCAGGTTGCTGAGCTGCCAGTTTTATATCGACCAGACTTGCAATAATCACGCAGAGTAAGAAGTATTTAAGGCATTTCATATGATTTGGTTTTTGGTTATCGGAAAAACTGAGTCTGAAGTTTTTTGTGGTATTTTGTTCTCCACAAATTACTAAAAGTTCCGCACTTTTTTGTGAATCAATGTCTGAAAATACATCAGTTTTGCAAACGGCAGAAAGAAAGTAAATACATCAGGCCAGGAGGGTAAGGTAATGAAAACATTTGGGATAAGGTGTTCTGATATGTAATGACCTCAGCAGAATCGTTATAAAACCAGTGTAAGCTTACCCGATATTCGTCCGATTAAAATTAGATGATAGCCAAGCCCGAGAGGGTGCGGCGAATGAGCAAACCATTTAATTTTATAACCGAATATGAAACAGAACCGTTTTGCCGGATCTCAGATCGTCAGTATCCTCAAGCAACAGGTGCGTTGATCGCTGAGAAG
>DAOOUQ010000015.1:0-95441 GCA_035390825.1 Bacteroidales bacterium
AAAAAAATCCAATAAAAAAGCCGTCTCAATTTATGTTATGAGACGGCCTCTTTTTGTTGCAGCCGGCCTGTAAGCCGGATTCTGTGACGTTTCATTCATCTGCAAGAGATATCTGAAATGTTTTCCATCATTTATCTTGTCCTGTCATCACTGACAGGATCCAGCGACCTACCCCCCGGCATCGGACGAGCAACCCTTATTGCCGGTATACATGGTCTTGCAACCCATGAGGTGTACGGCTCCTGAAATCGCCATCAGGACCGGTGAGCTCTTACCTCGCCTTTTCACCCTTGTCACGCAACTGGCGCGACGGTTATTTTCTGTTACACTACTATACCCTCGCGGGTATCTTCCGGTTAGGAAGCATGGCGCTCTGCGTTGTCCGGACTTTCCTTCCCGGATTCCCGGGACGATGGAACGGCCTGCTGCAGAACAAAGATACAAAAAAGATGGTACCAATAAAAATATTACTTTTACGGCCAGTATTTTTTTTCGGCCCCCGATGACAGATATCAATATAGGCGATTTCGATTATGAACTGCCGGAAGACAGAATTGCACAGTATCCCGCGCCGGAAAGGGATGGCTCCAGGCTACTTCTCTACGACGGGCACAATATAACTTCGGACACGTTCAGGAACATCGGGAATCATTTAAGCAAGGGATCGCTTCTTGTTTTCAACGACACGCGTGTTATAAGGGCCAGGCTGGTTTTTCACAAGAAATCAGGTGCCCGTGTTGAAATATTCTGTCTTGAACCCGTTGAACCGCCAGGTTATGAAACATCGTTCTCATCGTCAGGCCCTGTTGAATGGAAATGCATTGTCGGCAATCTGAAAAAATGGAAAACAGGGGCCGTCACAATGAAGTTCCGTTCCGAGGGTGACGAATACAACCTTAAAGCTGAAAATGTCGCAGAGGCCGGAGATGCACGGATAATAAAGTTTTCATGGGATTGCACCGGCTTAAATTTCAGCGAAGTGATCGAGGCTGCCGGACATATTCCTCTGCCTCCTTATATATCGAGGGAAGATGTAAAAGAGGACAACGACAGATACCAGACAGTTTATTCTGCTGTCAAAGGATCAGTGGCTGCACCAACTGCCGGACTACATTTCACTGAAGATGTTTTGAACAGTCTTTCGGGAAAAGGAATAGACAAAGCCTTTGTTACTCTTCACGTCGGCGCCGGCACTTTCCAGCCCGTAAGGTGCGGAAACATTTCCGGACATAATATGCATACTGAACACTTTTTTGTAACAGATGATACAATTTCAAAGCTCATAGAGAATGAGGGAAAAATAATCGCAGTCGGAACCACATCAGTCAGGACAATAGAAAGCATATACTGGCTTGGAAGAAAGGTGATAGAAGATCCTGACATCAATATCGAAAATCTTAAGGTCGGACAATGGGAACCATATAACAGAAACAGGGAAATTAGTTCAGCCATGGCACTGAAAGCACTTTCGGAAGTGATGAAAAAGAAAGGCTGTAAAACCATAACCGCATCTACACAGATAATTATAGTTCCCGGATACAGGTTCAGGATGACAAACGGGATAATCACAAATTTCCACCAGCCGAGGAGCACCCTTTTGCTGCTTATCGCTGCATGGACCGGAAATGACTGGAAGAATATCTATAATTATGCACTTAACAACGGGTTCAGATTTTTAAGTTACGGAGACAGCTCTTTTCTGTTCCACCTGCAGGAATAAATATTAATTTTGTAAAATTTCAATAATAAAGATAAAAATTCGATTTGTTTTTTTTGATTGTAGCTTAAATAGTTGTTAATTTGTTAACTAAAAGATTCGGCATGAATGAAAATAAAATGATGCAGCAGATAACTGCTATTTTCAGTGTTTTTATGGTCTTTTTTTATTTAGGGGTCGGGGTTTACATGATATTCTTTTTCAAGAACACTATCATGGACAGGTCAGCCCTGGTTATTTTCGGTTCGGTTCTGATATTCTATGGAATTTACAGGGCCTACAGGGCCTATGTAAGCATAGTTAACCTCTTCTTCAGAAAGGATGGAGAGGATGCTGACTGACAAGGTCTTTTAATTATCATTTTAAGGGTTGGCATATACTTTGCGGTATGTTAAGCGGGAAATAATTAATTCATGCTAAATATTTCAGAGAAAAAATGATTACGGGATTTAATCAAAAATTTATTATTATTGCGTTCGGGTCTTTTTTATCACAGACCAATAAGATATTGAGAATGATACAACACTTTTTTTCGAAATCAGGAATTCATGTTCTGGTTGCAGGGATGATATTTCTGATCAGTTCATGTAACAAAGGAGGGACGAAAGAACCTCGCGAAACGCCGACAAGCGGGAACATTAAAATTGCTGTGGATGAATCATTTCAACCGCTTATTGATACCGAAGTTTTCACATTTACTTCATTATATACAAGGGCAAAGGTTACTCCCGAATACAAGCCGGAATATGATGTGGTGAATGATTTCATGAATGATTCGGTAAAGGTCATGGTTACCAGCAGGAAGCTTACTGATGATCAGGTTCAGTACCTTCGCGATACACTGGTAGTGGCCCGGACCATCACCTTTGCATACGATGCCCTGGCTCTTATCACAAACAGGGAAAACAAGGATACACTTATTAACTATGAAACCGTGAGGGATATCTTTACCGGTAAAATCTCAAACTGGAATGAGGTAAATCCCAAATCGAGGCTGGGTGAGATAAGGATCATTTTCGACAATAACAAATCAGGAAACATAAGGTATTTCAGGGAACATTTTGAGCTCAAGGACACCCTTGGAAAGAATTTCTTTGCCGTAAGCAACAATGCCGAAGTAATTGATTTTGTTTCAAGGAACCCCGACGCGCTCGGAATAATCAGTGCAAACTGGATCAGCGACAAGGATGATTCGCTCAGCCTGAGTTTTATAAAGAAGGTAAACGTACTGGCGATATCTCAGCCTTTTATAAATGATGGTACTTATTACCGCCCGTACCAGGCATCAATATACGACAGGACTTATCCGTTTGTCAGGGAGGTCTACCTTATCTCGAGGGAGACATTCTCGGGCCTTGGATCAGGTTTTATTCAATGGGCCACCGGAGAGCAGGGTCAGCGCATTGTTCTCAAATCGGGACTTGTGCCTGCAACAATGCCGATAAGGCTTGTACAGATTAAGAAGGAATAAGGTATTGTTTGAAATATAGATTTTTATAAATAAGGTATCCCTGATGAATAGGGAAACAAGAACAGAAAAGCAACAAAACAAGTAACAATAACTGACTACAAAACAAAAAGCTATGAAAATTTCGATGTTAAAAAGGGGCGTTTTGCTGACAGGAGCCTGCTCGGTTCTGGCGGCATTCAGTCTTCAGGCTCAGGATCTGAACAGTGCGATCCAACTGACCAAAAGTGAATCGTACGACAAAGCTGCAGACATGTATAAGGCCCTGATACAGAAAGAACCGGGTAACAGCAAGAATTATTTTTATTATGGAGAAAATTATCTTCTGGAATATTTTTCAGATACTATTTCCAATTCTTTGGCAACTGCAACCAAATCTGCCAAAGAGATGTACGATAAAGGTGTAAGTGCAAATCCAAATGATCCACTCAACTATGTCGGGCTTGCAAAAGTTGCCTATTATCTCGGGGATAATGCAAAAGCTGATGAAATGAGAGCCAAGGCAAAGAGTTTTCTTCTGCCTTATAAGAACCTCAAGAAGATAAATCCTCCGGCAAAAGACTACGCCTTAACACTGGCAAAAATTGCCGAGTCATATGCAAAGGACGGAGTGGTAGACACATCACTTGCTCTTCCTCTTATCAGGCAGGCTCTTAAGATCGACACTAAAAACGCGGAGATATATCTGATAGCCGGCGACCTTTATATGATGGTAAACGACGGATCAAATGCTATAAAGAACTATAATCTTGCCCAGTTTGCCGATCCCCAGTCGCCCACCGCTGCTATGAAAATCGGGTACGTGTATGTCAAGGGACGTGCATTGCAGCAGGCAATACCAAACTTTGAGGAAGCCATCAGGCTCAATCCGAATTATGCTCCTGCATACCGTGAACTTGGCCAGCTTTACTGGCGCGCCGGACGTCTTGAACAATCGAAGGAAAATTTCAAGAAATATCTTGACCTCACTGCTGGCAATATCCCTGCCAAGACCAGGTATGTGAACTCACTTTTCTATGCCGGCGATTATGATGAGGTTATAAAAAACGTTGAAGACATTCTTGCTGTCGACAAATCAAGGGGCTATATGAACCGTCTGGCCGGTTATTCATATTTTGAAAAGGATAATCCCGACTACGAAAAGGCGCTCACCTACATGGAGACACTCTTCAAAACAGTCGATCCAAGCCTTATCATTCAGAAAGACCACCATTATATGGCAAGGATACTCCTGAAGAAAAACCAGAACTATACAAAGCTGGTTGAAGAACTGAACAGCCTGAAACCACAACTGGAAAGAGAAAAATCGAGGCTTGCCACAGCAACAGCGCCCAATAAGCCTAAATTTCAGGCCAGCGTCGATGAACTCACAGGGAAGATTTCAAATCTTGAAAAATCAATTGACCAGGCAAACAAGGAAATCGACAGAGCATTTGCAGAATACAACAAAGCATTCAATTTCAAGAGGACTGACCCAAATGCACCCTTGACATCTCAGGAGAGATCACTTCTCAATGAGATTGCAGTTAACTACTATTCGTTCAGGAGGTATGAGAGTGCGGCCAAAACATGGGCAAAGCTTATTGATCCTGCCAAAGAAGACAATTTGTCAGACTATATGCAGGTTGGCAGAGCCTTCTATAACGGTGAAAAATACAAATCAGCCGACTCCGTATTTAATATTGTAATTAAGAAATCGCCCGATTACCTCCCTGCACAGGTTTACATAGCACGTACATATTCAAGGATGGATCCTGATACGAAGCTTGGCCTTGCAAAGCCGAAGTTTGAAAAGATGCTTAGTGTTGCTGCAAAAGACAGTCTGAAAAACCAGAACGAAATGATTGAAGCATTGACCTATCTCGGATATTATAATATGGAAAACGGCAATTATACCCTTGCCAAGGAAATCTACAGCAGGATGATATCGCTGGATCCGCAGAACAAGGAAAACAAGATAAGGGGTTACAACGGTCTCGGAAGTCTTGAAACAAGGGCTGCCGGACAGGAGAAAACCCTTGAAGGCAAGCTTGGCTACCTTTCCAGATCAGCAGAAGCCTACCAGAAAATACTTGAACTCGATCCTGCAAATACTTCTGCAAAAAGCAACCTGAAATGGGTTCAGGATTACCAGGCATCAGTTAAAAAGGGTATTAACCCGAATGAGATTAAGGGCGTTGTCACCAACATGGCAGGGCAGCCAATCGCATATGCTTCTGTAAGAGTTAAGGATACAGCTGCAGAAAACCTGACCAATGGAAAGGGAGAATTTAAATTCGAAATACCCCAGGAATCAGAATTTCTTGTCATAAGCGCCAAGGGTTACAAAACACTTGAGGTTGCCATAACAAAATCGAGAGTTTACAATGTAAAGCTTGAACAATAGCATATAAAGTGAATACATTTGACACGAAGGGCACTAAGGAAAGTCGTAAAGGGCATAAAGAATCGGTTCATTCAGAAAAGTATTCGTCCCTTTTTGAAGCCTTTGTGCCCTTTGCGGTTACCGCAGTATTATCAAATGAAATTATTTTCTAAAAAATAAATCAGTTTTTTGACAGGGTATGGTTCTTTATGAAGGTCTTTTACAAATGGAACAGGCTTAATTTAACCTTTGTTAAAGGATCATAAACTATTTTAAACTATTTTAAATTAGAGCAATATTTTTTTTAGGTATTGTATAAAAACAATTGAAAATATATATTTGCAGATCATTAAAAATTTTAACCTAACCAAAATCGATAAAAATGAGTAAACAAGGAAGTTCGTTCAAAGACACACTGCAGAACATTTTTGCAGTAAGCGTAATTTTAATTGCTTTCGTGATTTCCTATTTCCTTTTCACCAAGGTAATGGGAAATCCGGTTAACTTCGAAGGTGGCAACCCCAAAGGGCATGCTCTTGAGGGAAACTACCTGGGTATTATTTACAAAGGGGGCTTTATTGTTCCTATTCTTATGACCTGCGTGCTTACACTGATCATTTTCATTTTTGAAAGAACAATCACACTTTCAAGGGCAAAGGGAAAAGGCAAACTGAATGTATTTGTCCGCCAGCTTCAGAATCTCCTTGCAAATGACAAGATCGAGGAAGCTATTGATGCATGCGACAAGCAGAAAGGTTCACTTGCAAACGTCATGAAAGCGGGTCTGTCACGTTACCGCGACCTTCAGAAAGACAAGGAGCTTGAAAAAGACCAGAAGATCCTTTCAATACAGAAATCTTTTGAAGAAGCCACAGCTCTTGAACTGCCGATGCTTTCAAAGAACATGGTTATTTTCTCAACCCTTGCTTCAATATCAGTGCTTATCGGTCTTATCGGAACAGTTCTCGGTATGATCCGTGCATTCGCAGCTCTTGCTCAGTCTGGCGCTCCTGATGCTCTTGCTCTTTCACAAGGTATTTCTGAAGCTCTTGTTAATACCGCTTTCGGTATCACAGGCTCAACCCTTTCAATTCTTGCGTTCAACTATTTCTCCACCAACATTGACGCTTATACATTTAAAATTGATGAAGCAGGTTTCAGTCTGACACAGAACTTCGCTGCTTCTTTGAAAGACAAGTAGTAGTAAATCTTTTGGTTATAAATCAGTAAAAAGTAAAGAGATGCCAAAGATTAAATTACCAACCAAGTCGCCTCACATCGACATGACGCCGATGGTTGACACATTTTGTGTGGTTCTGACATTCCTTATGCTCACCACTACAATGAGACAACCTGAGCCAGCTACTGTCGATACTCCTTTTTCAATATCAGAGACACCAACTCCTGATTTTAACACAATGACTTTTCTCCTGTCGAACGATGGCAAAGTTTTCATGAATTTTGACAACGGACCGGACACCCTTCTGAAGTACAGGCCAAAGATCCTGGCAGAAATGGGGAAACGATACGGTATTGAGTTCAATGAAAAGGAACTGAGGGAATTTGAGAAATATCCGTCCTCGATGGGAGTCGCGATGTCAGATATGAAAGCATTCCTTGATGCCAAGGATAATTCGACCAGAAAGGAATTCCAGAAGGGAATACCTCTTGATTCAGCCGACAACCAGCTGTCAATGTGGATTCTCTATGCCCGCCAGGTCAACCCTAATATCCAGGCTGTCATCAAGGGTGATTCAAAGACCGGATTCGAAACTGTGGAAAAAGTCCTTGATATTCTTCAGGATAAGAATGTTAACAGGTTTTCTCTGATCACAAGTCTCGAAGCAGCCAAAATTAACCTAGAAGAAATACAGCAGTGATATGGCAGAAGTAGTTGTTGAGGAAAAAGGTAAAGGCAAGAAGAAAGCCAAGAAACATCCGCCAAGGATAGATATGACCCCAATGGTAGACCTTATGTGTCTGCTGATCACATTCTTTATGTTGACCACTGCTTTCAGCAAGGCCAAGATCATGGAAATCATTCTTCCGGAAAAAATCAAGGATCCGACAAAACAGGAAGCTCCGAAAATTTCGGCAAGCCGTACTTTGAATATTATTCTGGGTCCCAATGATAAGGTTTATGTATACCCGGGAACAGTGAAACCAGAGGATTACAGTGCCAATCCGCCAATTCTGCCTCCGTTAACGGAAACAGATTTCAGTGCAGAAGGTATCCGTAAATTGCTTCTTGAAAGGAACAAAGCATTGTTCAGAAAGATCAACGATTTCAATGGCCAGGTCATTTCAGGGAAGCTCAAAATCTCTCAGGATTCTGCAAAGAACGCTATCAGTAAATTGAAAAGTGATGACGATACAGGTCCGATTGTACTTATAAAAGCTTATAAAAAAGCTACGTATGGCAATTTTGTGGATATTCTCGATGAGATGAATATCTGCGGAATAGCACGTTACACGTTCGTGAAAATAGCCTGGTATGAGAACAGAATGGTTGAGATGGCTGCAGGATTAACTCCTACTGCTTCAGCCACATCTTCCTCATCCAATTAACCCGTAAACCTTTAGAGATATGGCAAAAGAAAAAATCACGGCACCAGCCTTTGATGATATTGTATTTGAACATAGGAACAAGGAGTACGGAGCTTATGCACTGCGTAAAAAGTACAACCGTAACGTACTTATTGCATTGATAATAGGAGTAGTGATTATCGGCACAGCCGTAATTACACCATATCTGAATGCAAAAGCTTTGGAAAACAGGACCAAGAGGACTGAGCGCCAGGTTGAAATCAAGATGGAAAACCTCGACCAGCCAACTGAAACTGTGGCTCCGCCCCCTCCGCCTCCTCCACCTCCTCAGGATGTGGTTCAACAGGCAAGATATGTGCCTCCGGTAGTTGTTGACTCAGTAAAACCTGAAGAAGCAGTACAGCTTATGACTGCCGACCAGGCTGTTGTGGAAGTCCAGAACACAGAAGTAGTTGAAGAAGTTGCAGTTGTAGCCGAAGAGGTTCAGGAAAAAGAGGAGCCAGAAGCCGAACCATTCGTTGTGGTAGAGGAAATGCCAATGTTCCCGGGCGGTGAAACTGCACTTTTGCAATACATCGCCGAACATACCCAGTACCCGGAAGTTGCCAAGGAAAACAACGTTCAGGGAAAAGTCATTGTTAGATTCTGTGTCACATCAAAGGGTGGCGTCGACAAGGTATCTATCCTCAAAGGAGTAGATCCTGAACTCGATAAGGAAGCCATCAGAGTTGTCCAGACACTTCCTGCGTTTAAACCAGGTAAACAGGGTGGAAAACCTGTTCCTGTTTGGTACATGGTACCAATAAACTTTACTCTTAAATAGATAGGATTCAATTATAAAAAAGGGGCATGCCGCGCGGCATGCCCCTTTTTTTTCCCCTGAAAAATGCTACTGTTTCATTTCATTTTCAAGAATCACGGCAAATTTATCGATATCATCCGGCGTGGTATCCCAGCTTGTCATCAGCCTGTACTCAGAGATCATTTCATTCCAGGGATAAAAGAAATATGCCCTGCTTACTTTTTCCGCCACCTCACCCGGCATTACAACAAATACACCGTTCGATTGCACAGGCTGGGTGATCTTTAATCCGGGGATGCAGTCAATCCTTTCGGCAAGCATCTGAGCCATCCTGTTAGAGTGTTCGGCATTCCTTTTCCAGAGATCATTCCTGAAATATGCAATATACTGTGCCGAAATGAATCTCATCTTTGATGCAAGCTGCATGCCCTGCTTCCTGATATATTTGAATCCTTCTGCCAGGCCAGGCTTCAGGAAACAGATCGCTTCTCCAAACATCATCCCGTTCTTTGTGCCTCCAAAAGAAAGTACGTCAACCCCTGCAAAGGTAGTGAACTCCCTGAATGGGAGATTTAGGAATACGGCAGCATTTGCAATCCTGGCTCCGTCCATATGAAGCAGCATCCCTCTTTCATGGGCATAAGAGGCCAGTTTCTTTATCTCATCCGGCGTATAGACAGTCCCCATTTCAGTAGCCTGGGTTATCGAAATCACCTTTGGCTGTGAATGATGCTCAAACCCAAAACCATGGACATGTTTTTCAAGCATGCCCGGATTAATCTTTCCGTCAGGGGTATCAACCGTAAGCACTTTGCATCCTGTGAATTTTTCAGGTGCACCGCATTCATCCTGTTCTATGTGCGCCGTGAATGCAGTTATAACAGAATTCCATGAATGAAGAATGCTGCTTAAGCCCAAAACGTTTGCTGCTGTGCCTGTGAATACGAAGAATACCTCCGTATCAAAGCCCAGATATTCCCTGAAGAGTCCCTCTGCCGTTCTGGTGTATGAATCTGATCCATAACCCAGCGCATGGCCGGCATTTGAAGACTCAATCTCTTTAAGTATCTCAGGATGAACCCCTGCATTATTATCGCTTGCAAATCCTCTTCTGTTGACTTCCATATCCCAAATAAAACATATCAGGCTTTTGAGCCCACAATTTTCCACATATACTCACGGGCAAGCTCAACCTGGTTATGAACATACTCAATTCCGCCGCGGGTGTGGTCCTCGTTAAGTACAGGATGGCACAACTCAAAAGTGAAATATCCACTATAGCCTATCTCATTCATAAGGCCTATATAATGTTCGTAATCAGGTATTTTACCACCAGCATAGTAATCAAGAACGACAGGTTTTATAACACCATTCGAATCACGGTAGTATTCGCCTCCAAAGTGGGAATGAACCTGAAGACTTCCGACAGTGCGCACAGCATTTGCCACATAATCCTTATCGAGATTCTCGAAAATAGGCAGGTCGAGGCAGATTCTAAGCCATGGGGAATTAACCTCTCTTACCAGGTCATAAGTATCCTTCCATCCCCTGATAAGTGGAGCATGATTCTGAAGAGCCATCACAATACCGAACTCCTCTCCCATTTTCGCAGTTTCTTTCAGGCATTCCTTAACAAAATTATATCTGTCGAGCCTTGTACAATAAGGGTACTGGCGCTGGAAGGTGTAAAACTCAGTGCCTCTTGTAAGATCATAAGTTCCGACTCCTTCATGAATAGGAACCCCCGGCCATGCTGCAAACAGCCTTACGAATTTCGCTCCCAGGTCCTTTGCAAGCCTTGCTGTTTCCCTTACCATAAGCAATTGGCATTCACGGTGTTCCGGCACAGGACTTGAAAAATCATTGTTTGCAGCAACACAGGGAATTTCAAGGCCGTATCTGGATAAAGAGTTTTTCATCTCATTCCGCTTCCGCTGGTCAAGGTCCATAGGATTACCCATAGGCCGTTTGTTATCAAGCTCCACACCATCGAATCCGGTTTCCTTTGCCCTTTTGCAAAGTTCATCAAATGTGAGTGCAGGTCCTTCGTACCATATTCCGCCATATGTGATGGAATAGAGTCCGATCTTTATTTTACCAGGAACGCCTGGTTTCTGAACAGTTGACGAGGAGTATTCTGACTGTCTGATATTTACATTACCAAGCATTGCAGCTCCGGCGGCTGCACCGGAGGTTTCAAGAAATTTCCTGCGGTTCATGACATTCAGTATTTGCTATCGGATTTTCGACCCTCTGACTGCAAAAAATGTTATATAAGCGTAATAAATGAAGAGGCAGCAAATTGCCACTATAAGTCCTATGCCCTTCTGTATGCCTCCCATTATAATCGGCAGGATGGCTGCTCCAATAACCGAAGTGGATATTACACCGGAGCCAACCTTTGTATTTGGTCCGAGATCTTCGAGGGCAAGATTGTAGATACAGGGCCACATAATTGAATGCATAAGACCTGTGCCAAGGAAGAGGACAAGGCCTGCCCAGGCCATTCCCATTCCGCCAAGTACAAGCGACATCAGGAGCATCACCGCACCTATTACTGCATTAAAGCTCAGTATTCTTCCAGCAGAATATTTCCTGAGAATGAAGATCCCTGCTATACGGCCAACCATAAGCCCTGCCCAGTAATAGGCAAGAAGTCTGGTCCTCATCTCGCCGTCAAAACTGAATCCCAATTGGGCAGAATAATCTGCGAAAAAGCTCGGGATTCCAATCTCAACGCCCATATAGAAGAATATTGCGAGTGAACCGAGCCACAGATGAATGTACTTGTATGCACTGTCCTTGTATTTCTTCCCGGTTCCTTCAGCGGCTTCTCCTTCCTTTATCTCGGGGAGATGAAGGAAAAACATTATCACAACTATTATCAGAGTAACAATGCCTATTCCTGCGAATGGTCCCTGCACTGCTTTGGGATCTGATGCCCCGCCCTCCTTTGATGAAACTATAAGCATCGAAACAAAAATAGGAGCGATAACGGTTGCAAGCGAGTTGAGGGCATTTGTAAGCGTAAGACGGCTGGCCGCGGTCTCGGGACTTCCAAGAGCATTAACATAAGGATTGGCAGCAACCTGAAGGAGAACAACGCCTATGGCAAATACGGATACTGCGCTCAGGAATCCGTAGTATCCTGCCGCTACACCCGGGATACATAGGAAGAAACCAAGGCTCACGAGACCGAGCCCGGCCAGAACACCCATCTTATATCCTATCCTGTTAAGCAGATATCCTACAGGAATGGAAAGGATATAGGCGCCATAAAAAAAGGTGTTGGGCAGTTGTTTCTGGACTTCATTAAGGTTGAAGGCTGACTTAAGATAATCGATAAGGGAATTGTTCATCGTGGTGATAAAGCCGAAAAGGAAGAAAAGAGAGGCCATCACGATAAGCGGGAACGTGAAGTTGTTTTTTTCGTTTTGCATTTCAGTAGGTTTTATGGGTTGAGTGGTTTGTTTTTTGAATCATGCATGTTGCCGGTTAAGACTGTTATTTAATTAACAATCAGCGGGTACTGAATTTATATATGCAGTTGTGCCTGTATTCTTCTCCCGGATTAAGTATGGCTGATGGGAAATGAGGCTTGTTGACGGCATCGGCAAAATGCTGGGTCTCGAGGCAGAATGCCCATCTGCGGCCATACCTCTTTCCCCCTTTGCCTTTTTCATTATCTATCCAGTTTGCTGTATAGAGCTGAAGCCCGGGCTGTGTGGTATAAACCTCGAGGACTCTTCCTGAGGCAGGATCAAAGGCTGCCGCAGCAAGCCCTGTTACCCCTGTCGGGTGATCAAGAACAAAGTTATGATCATAGCCTGCACCGAAACGAAGCTGTTCATAATCACTGTCAATCTCCGCTCCTATTTTCTTCGGAGAGGTAAAATCCATAGGTGTACCCTTAACACTCAGTATTTCACCTGTGGGTACAGATGTCTCATCGATTGGGGTAAAAAAGCGCGCGTTTATCATTAATTCCTGATCATATATGCTGCCCGATCCCTCACCTGCAAGATTAAAATAGGAATGCCCGGCGAGGTTGACCACTGTGGGTTTGTCTGTCACAGCCCTGTAACCTATCCTTAGTTCATCATCTTCTGTCAGAGTGTAGGTCACCGAAACCCTGAGATTTCCGGGATAATTTTCCTCACCGTCCTTTGAAACGTATTCGAGCTGCACCTGCGATGAGTTTGCATTAAGAACGTCCCAGACAACCTTGCTGAAGCCTGTAATGCCCCCATGCAAATGATTGGGACCATTGTTGACGGCCAGGGAATATTGTTTTCCATTAAGTTCAAATCTGCCTCCTGCAATCCTGTTTGCGCATCTTCCGCAAATCGCACCCATGTATGGACTGTTCCCTTCAATATATTCCCTGATCGTGTCATAGCCCTGAACAATGTCGGCAAAATTCCCTTTCCGGTCGGGAACAACGATACTGACAATTATTGCACCGTAATTGGTAATACGTACAGCCACCCCATTATGGTTTTTCAGGGTATAAAGCCCGGTGGGTTTACCATTGTGAATGCTTTTGAATGATTCTTCCACGATGATACTTTTAAAACCTTAAATTAAAAACATACTATCAGAATGCTACTTTTCCGGCGCCCTGCGGCCTTATAAACAGTTTATGGCAGGAGCCCTTTCCAAACACATGTTCGAGTGTCTCAGTATATTTATCAAGAAGGCCGGCAGGCACGAAAGCCTGTATTGTTCCGGCAAATCCACCCCCGTGAACTCTCCATGCACCCTGTCCTTTAAGAACAAGTTCACTGAGAGCTAGGGCAAGGGATATATTCTGTTCACGGGCATTTGAAACGGGATAAATGTTCTGATTGTACATGTAGGAGCTGTAGCCCGATTCCACCACCATTCGAAGAAATGCGTTGAAATCATTCCTCTCCAGGGCAGCCACCTGGTCAACAACGCGCTGGTTATCACCCTGGAAATGGATAGCTCTCAGGATCGCTCTGTCTCCCACTTTTTCACGAATCTTCGGTATGATGTCTATTACCTGTTCAAGAGTAACCTGGCGAAGTACCTTTGCTCCGAGCTCAGCGGCTACTGCCTTCATATCGGCGGGCAATGATGCATACTCATCATTCAGGTCGGCATGGCTTCCTCCCGTGTCGGTAATAACAAGTGAATAGCCTGTTGCAACGAAGTCAAAATTCACCCTATTGACAACTGGTTTTGATGGATCCTTAAAATCGATAGTAATCAGCCCTCCCATTGCACATGCAGTCTGATCCATTAGGCCGCATGGTTTTCCGAAGTAATTGTTTTCCGAAAACTGTCCTATTATTGCATTTTCTATTGGATCGATGCTCCCGTCGTTGAACAGTTCACTTAGTATTGCACCAATCAGGACCTCAAAAGATGCCGAAGAACTCAATCCTGAGCCCTTGGGAACGCCTCCGTCGATACAGGCATCGAATCCACCGATCTTATGGCCAAGTTCCTTAAAACGCGCGCAAATGCCTCTTACAAGGGCGGCCGAACTGTAAAGTTCTCTTTTATCTGCTGCGAGTGAAGAAAGATCAACCTTGAATTCAGGATATCCTTCCGACTGGATCCGGATGAAGTTTGTTTCATTTCGTCCGGCAATGCAAACGTTATCGAGGTTGACTGCCCCTGCAAGAACCCTTCCGTAGTTATGATCAGTATGATTTCCGCCGATCTCGGTGCGCCCGGGTGATGTAAAAAAGTCAGCATCCTTTTTCCCGAATGAATCTTCGAATTTTTTTATCAATCCGGCATATCTCTTCCCGTTCCTCTCAAGTTCTGAAGGATCGGTACCATAAAGTTCGTGAAATGCCTTATTATCCCCGTTGTTGATTTTAAGGATCAGATTATCTGTTGTCATGGATAGTAGGTTTAATTATTGACGAAAGAATGTAAATATAGCAATTGTAAGGAAAAATAAAACGAAGCCGCCCCAAACAATTTGGAACGGCTCCGGCATTAAACTATAGAATTATTACTGGTATTTACCTCTTCTTGCTTCCGACGAGTGCGAAGAAAACTATGTAAAGGTAACAGAGTATAGGCAGTATGAACGCGAACCTGACTCCCATGCTGTCAGCGATAAGGCCCATAAGTACCGGTATTACTGCACCGCCAACAATAAGAGTGTTGATAAGTCCCGATGCCATGCTGAGTTCTCCTTTATCGAGGCCTTCAACACCGAGAGTAAAGATATTTGGGAACATTATTGAGTTGAAGAAACCCACTGAAAGTCCAAGCCACAAAATAACCGGACCTCCGGCAAACATAACGACTACAAGGAGAAGAGCGGCTATAAGCCCGAACACTGCCAGTGATCTGCTGGCATTGCCTCTTCCGAGCCTCATGGCCAGGTAATTTACAAATGCAATTCCTGCAAAAATAAGTCCGTCGGTAATCTGCTTGCGGACGAACCATCCGACAAAAAGTGCGAGCAGAAGAACCAGGACAGTGTAAATATATTTCTTTGATTCCTTTACATCGGAGAGCATGAATGAACCATAGAAACGTCCTACCATTGCACCTCCCCAGTAAAGGGCTATCATCATTGCGGCCTCTGTGCTGGCTATTCCAAGAGCTTCCTGGAAATATCTCTGAAGCATTGCAGCTGTACCTACTTCAGCGCCGACATAAAAGAAAATGCCAAACGCACCGAGAACAACGTGCGGATATTTCCAAACACTTTTTCTCTCGACGCCCTGGGTCGAAATTTCGGGGAGTTTGAGAAAATAAATCGCTATTGCGATAAGAATCACCACACTGCCAATGATTATGAACGGTGTTGTAGGAACGTTTTCGGCGGTATTCAGGGCGGCTTCAGCTGCTGATTTGAATATGAACAATCCGGCAACCAGAGGAGCAATATAGGTTGCTATTGAGTTAAGCGCCTGCGTCAGGTTCAGACGTCCTGATGCAGATTCCGACGGACCCAGGGCCGTAACATAAGGGTTTGCAGCTGTCTGGAGGAATACAACACCTCCTGCCATGATAAAGATGGCAAAAAGGAAGAATGGGAAAGAAAGCATTTTGGCAGCCGGGAAGAAAAGAAAGCTTCCGATGGCAACCAGGAGCAAACCAAGAATTACCCCTCCTTTGTAGCCTATTTTCTTAATGATACCCCCTGCAGTGAATGCCAACAGAAAATAAGTAAAGAAGAAAGCTCCGTTAACCAGCTGAGCCTGGAAGTTCGAAAGCTCAAATACGGCCTTGAACTTGTCAGCCAGCGTAATGTTAAAGGTGGTAACGAAACCGAACAGGAAAAAGATCATTCCCATGAATGCCATACCTGCCGTTTGTGTATTTTTTTGTTCTGTCATAGTGTGAGATTTAGGTTATTAATAGTATGTGCTTTTTTCAGTGGAAGTAAAATTACATTTAAAGATCGATTTTCCTATAACCCGTCATTTTTTTTTTAATTCCGGGCCTGAAACATCATAATACTTGTTAATACATATCTTTGCATAAAAATTCCGGATTGACAAGATACTTTATATTTATCTCATTCAAAGGCACTTCGTATCATGGCTGGCAGTTGCAGCCAGGCACGCTCACAGTTCAGAAAGTGCTTGATGAAGCACTTTCGCTCATCCTTTCAGAGAAAATATGTACTACCGGAGCCGGCAGAACGGATGCCGGCGTTCATGCATCTTACTTCAGTGCTCATTTTGACAGTTCATTTGGTGATCTTGACAACAGGAAGAATCTGATTTTCAGGCTTAACCGGTTTCTACCGGACGACATTTCTGTAAGCAGGATAAGGAAGACCGTCACTGATGCAAATGCCAGATACAGTGCTATTTCCAGAACCTATAAATATTTTGTTTCAAGGTCGAAGAATCCGTTCACATTCGATTCAAGCTGGTTTATTCATGGCCCTCTTGATGTTGATAAGATGAACAGGGCCTCGGCACTCCTTACCGGCTGTTCCGACTTCACAAGCTTCAGCAGGCTTCATTCAGGAAATAAGACAAATATCTGCAAAGTCTTCAGTGCAGTGTGGGAGACTGAAGGGGACAACCTTATATTCACAATAAGGGCCGACAGGTTTCTGAGGAACATGGTAAGGGCTTTGACCGGCACAATAATAAACGTCGGGAAGGGAAAGACCAGCCTTGTAGAATTTGAAAGGATAATACAGGCGAAAGACCGCGGTTTGGCAGGAATGTCGGCCCCTGCCAGAGGTTTGTTCCTGGCAGATGTTGAATACCCTGAAGAGATATTTGCTTAATTTGTATAATAAGAAATATTTAGACTCTTTGATCGTTGTAACTAAATTGTAAAGTAATTATCCAAAAACACAAAAATGATAATGATTTCTGCTTTTATTGAGCCTTCGGCAGCTGTTCCCTACTCGGATCAGGCCACAACAGTTCTCGACCTGATGATGAAGGGGGGAGTAATCATGATCCCCATTGTTTTGTTATCGCTTGTTACATTTTACATCTTCATAGAGAGGATGGCTTATATAAAAAGGACAACAACCATTGAGAAAGGACTCATCCCTTCTGTTCTGAGCGATATCAAAAACGGCAACAGCATTAATGCGGTACTCAGGGCAAGGAACAACCAGGCTTCATTAGGAAGGATACTGGAAAGCGGTCTTGAGAAGATAGGAAAACCTCAGGCTGAGATAGAAAGGAATCTTGAGACAATCACCAATCTCGAAATCACCAAGATGGAAAAGAATACGGGTTACCTCGGCATCATTGCAGGTATTGCGCCCATGCTTGGATTTATCGGGACCATTTCGGGGGTTATCAAGATCTTTTACAACATATCGCTGGCCGACAATATCAGTATCGGTATTATTGCAGGCGGTCTGTACCAGAAGATGATCTGCAGCGGCGCCGGACTTATTGTCGGTGTACTCGCTTACGCGGCATACCATTATATTCAGATGAGAATAGACAGGTACACAATCAGACTTCAGGAATCGTTGATAGAATTTTTAAAGGCTTTTTGAAATGAACATCAGAAGAAGCAAGCATTTCAAGCCTGAGGTCAGCACCTCTTCGCTGAACGACATAATGTTCTTCCTGCTTCTGTTTTTCCTTATTGTTTCGACCCTTGCCAATCCTAATGTCATCAAAGTCCTGCTGCCAAAATCAAAAACGGCACAGGAAATTGACAAACAGCAGGTCAATCTTACAGTAACTGAAGACAGGAGGTATTTCATCGATCAGAAGGAAGTGCTTCTTTCCGAGCTTGAGCCAAAACTCCAGGAGCATGTCAGAGGCATTGAAAACCCCACTGTGGTACTGAGGTTTGCCAAAAGTCTTAATATTCAGGATCTTGTGGATGTCCTTGAAGTAGGTGTCAGACTGAATATAAAAATGGTGATGGCCACTGACAAATCGAATGCACCTCTCTGAAAAGATATACTCCGGCTTATAATTCACGATCGTTCCAGATCTGCCACGATCTTTCAGCCTGTGAGTAAAGCATAGTCAGGCCTGTCAGTACGGTGCATCCCCTTTTCTTTCCTTCACCGAGAAAAGCTGTGATTTCAGGGTTGTATACAAGGTCAAACAACACGTGTCTGTCTGTCAGAAGATCATAATCCAACGGGGGTTTTGACGTAACATCAGGATACATCCCAAGAGGTGTGGTATTTATGATTATTCCGGTTCCCTGAATCAGACTTCTGGTCAGGTCGCCGTATGACATACAGCCCTCCCCGGGCGCTCTTGATACAACGGAATATATGAACCCCATCTTTTTTAAAACATGGCATACTGCCCTTGAACTTCCGCCTGAACCAAGTACAAGCGCGGATTTTGGCACAATGCCAGAGAATGGCTTCAGGGTATCAAGAATTCCAGTTATATCACTGTTAAAGCCATATAATGAATGTTTATCCCCTTCCTTTTTAATCCTGATCACATTAACTGCCCCTATCACGGCAGCTTCACTGTCAATTCCATCAAGAAATCTGATAACCAAAGACTTATACGGTATTGTCACATTCAGTCCATCGGGCTTTTCAGTGTTTATGAGTGAAGGAAGCCTGTCGATGGAATCAATGGGATAATTCTCGTACATACAATCAGTTATGCCTTCCTTCAGAAATTTCTCCGTAAAATACTTCTTTGAGAATGAATGTCCTAGAGGATAACCAATGAGCCCGAATTTCCTCATATACTTCAATTACCCTTTCAGGTTTTCGGGAAGAAACTGGAAGAATGTATCACCTCTCAGACCAAGCCTGAGTGTTTCGAGGGCAATTATTTCGTTCGGAGCAATATTTCCCAGGTTCACATGAGCCCCGAAGTGTTTTATGAACCATGCCTGCTGGGACTTAAGGGGTGCTTCCCAGATCACGTTCTCAAGTTTCACATGTTCAGAAATACTTTCAATAATAGTCTTGTTTACAGATCCGTCATCATTGTAGATTCCGACTGTTCCCGATTCCCTTGCTTCAGCGATCACTTTTGACGAACCGGCTTCAAGTTCTGATCTCATCATCGAGACCCATTGTTCGGGAGTATAGATTACGTCTTTTTTCTTTGAACCAACCTCGGAAATAACGGTCCCCCTGCGTGACAGTGTATTAATATACTCAAGTTTACAGTGATGGTCAATTTCATAGGACCCGTCAGAAATTTCGACCATCTCAATTTTATACTTATCGAGTAATTCAACGAATTCCCTAAACATGTTTCTTATAATAAATGCCTCGAAAAGAGTGCCTCCGAAATATGGAATGCATCCGGCATCCTTATAAATTCTGATCTTTGTTTCAATACCCGGAGTTATCATGGAAGTGCCGAAGCCAAGTTTGACAAAGTCGGTGTATTCGCTTCCGACCGACATAAAATCTTCAGCCTCACGGATGCTAAGACCTTTGTCCATGACCATTGTAAGACTTTCTGTCCTGGGTTTGGCAGGACGTTCCGGGATAAATGGAAG
Source organism: Bacteroidales bacterium (assembly GCA_035390825.1). Taxonomy (GTDB): domain Bacteria; phylum Bacteroidota; class Bacteroidia; order Bacteroidales; family VadinHA17; genus LD21. The sequence continues at coordinate 19,826 of DAOOUQ010000015.1, forward strand.
GTTTGTATTCATCGAATATAAGGTTAATGTTAAAGGGGTATCAGAAAACCACAATATATTTATGATCAATGGATATTATAGCTTTCGAGAAGCTTTTTTATCTTTCTGTTGAAGATATGGTGAGGGAAAATATCGTGAAATTCCCTGAACATTTCCTTATCTGCTTCAAGGGCCAGGGCTAGATGTTTCTGAGCCTTGTCCATGCCTGAGCTGTGGAGGTAACAGGAAGCAAGGAGGTAATTGAGACCAGGAACATCCCCGATTATTTTATAGGCCTTTTCAAGATACGGCAGGGCTTTTAAAATAAAGCCGTCGTAAAGGATGATCCTCCCGATATCAGTCCAGACTTCATTGTAATATACATCAATCTTCAAAGCCTCCCTGAAGCACCGCAGGGCTGCCTTTTTCTCCTCCTTGGCATAATGGGCTTTGCCAAGCATGTACCAAATTTCGGGATTCTCATCGTCGAGCCTGACTGCCTTTCTCAGGAAAATCATGCTCTCTTCAGGATTTCCTGTTTCGAGGGCAATTATGCCAAGCCCGAACCATGGATCAGCAAAATCAGGAGCCAGTTCGATAGCTTCATGGTAATATTTCCTTGCAACGTCAAAATCCCCGGTCTTTTCATAGCATTCAGCGAGATAAGTCAGCGTTTCAAAGCTTTCAGGCTCATTTTCAAGATACTCAAGATAAACCGGGATTGCTTCAGCATATCTGTCAAGATTGCAGAGGATATTCCCTTTGTTGAAAATGGCAAATGTATTCTGTGAATTTATTGCAAGGGCAAAATCATAGGCTTCAAGTGCCTTTTCAAACTCCTCAAGCTTATTATATATGATACCCAGATTATACCATGCGCTGTCGGAAAAAGGTTCGTTATCGAGGTATTTAAGATAAAAGCTGACCGCACTTTCTAAATCCCCCGTTTTATCATATGCGTAAGCCAGATCATAGATATGAGCATAAAACTCAGGCTCAAGTTCTATAAGGCGCTTCATGTAGGGGATCATATACTCATAATAGTTCAGGTTTTGAAGAACTGATGTTATTGAAAAAAGGATGTTCCCGGGGTCATCCGAATCGAGGGTCAGGGCATAGTCGAACATCTTTTTCGCTCCCTGTATATCACCCATAATACCCATGGCTGTACCTTTCGCCACATATATTTCATGATTTCCGGGCTCTATGCTTTCAAGCTTCTTGAGGATTTTAAGGGCATCAACCGCTCTGCCCCTGTCAAGAAGGACCCTCGCTTTCCTGAGCTGGATAGAAACTGAATTCGGGTGCTGCTCTGATGCAAGTATGGCGGCTTCAAATGCCTTTATTGAATTGTTGCTCTCGATATAATAATCAATTATGTTCTCAAATTCAATCACATCAAAGAAATAATTCTCATTATTCTTTTTCATGCGCTCAAATTTCTGAACCGAATCCTTCAGCTCATCCTCGTATGAATAATTAGCCTTATCTTCTTCCATCCCCTGAAAAATAGTGACTACAAAATTAACAACATTTTCAACATTGTATTTTTTGCAATTCCAATATTATCAACATTTTAACATTTTTTTAAACATCTGAATCACAAGATAATATGTTTTCATATAAAATATTTTTAATTTTTTTCCTAAATTCGACGCAACCAAAGCCGCCACTTTTTCATCTATGGCATAGAAATAAAACTTAAAACCTCATACACCTGATTTACCCTAGAATTAACCTAAATTCTACCTTCGAAGAACCGGGCATAAACCCGGTTTTTCATTTAGTTTGGCGGATTGCAGTTATAATTTACGGATAATGAGATCATTTAGACAATAAAAACACTTTCCTATGACAAAAATGAAAAGAAACCTGAAATACATGCTTAAATCAGTTTTACTTGTGCTGATCGTGACTGGTTCAGTGTCGTGTACAAAAGGCAATAATCCGATAGTATTTGAAAATGGCATATTTCCTGACACTGTTGTCGCACTTTCAGGAATTAACTCGGAATTTGATGACTATAATGTCGACCTGAACACATTAAGCAATCTTGTTCCTGTTGTTTTCTCGAGTAACAGGAACAGTTCAGGAGGGCAATTTGATCTTGTCCAGGCTGGCCTTGCATATAGTTTCAATAGGACCACAGGGGAATTCATACTGCAGTTTGAGATGACTGATGATCCTTTTCTGTTGCAACTGCTGACAAAAACAAATACCACAGGCAACGATTTCGGGCCTTACCGCCTGTACAGCTCTGTCGACGGTTATGAATATATGATAGTCTCTTCTGTAAATGATCAGGGGAACCTTGATTTCAGATTTACAAAGAACCTTCCATATTTCGGATCATCAATTCCGGAGGTCACGGGCCCGTTCCCGGCAACCAGGCTGAATTCGCCTTCCGATGATGCCTATTTCTGCTTTAACACCAGCCAGGATACAGCATATTATTGCTCTGACTCCGATGGTGATTTTGACATCTGCATGACTAAAAAAGAACCTTCTGTTTCTGTCGACCAATGGCTAAAATCAGAATACGAATCACCATTATTAGTCGATGTAATCAACAGTGAGAATAACGACAAATGTCCTTACGTCTACAAAAAGTACATGGTATTTGCTTCCGATCGTCCCGGAGGTTTCGGAGGATATGACCTTTATTATTCAATATTCAGGAACGGACGCTGGGGAGCGCCTGTAAACATGGGCCCTTATATAAATTCAGCTTCTGATGAATACAGACCGGTGCTTACAGGTGATGAGAATTTTACGAATATGTACATGGTGTTTTCGTCGAACCGGCCGGGTGGAAAGGGAGGATTTGACCTTTATTTTGCCGGAATAAATATGAATTAAGAACAGCACCGGCAAGGCGCAACTTTTTTAACCATCAGCGCTTCTTCACGGCCATCAGAGTATTCCTGAGGAGGGCGACCCGGGTCATGGGACCGACACCTCCCGGAACAGGAGTTATATAAGAGCATCGGAGGGCCACATTGTCAAAATCGACATCTCCGACGAGCCTCCAGCCCGATCTGGTATCCGGAGCAGGTACCCTGGTGGTGCCGACATCAATAACAACGGCACCCTCTTTTATCATGTCTGCCGTCACAAACCGCGGCGACCCCGTTGCGGCTACAACAATGTCAGCCCTCATAACATGGTCCCTTATGTCTTTTGTCAGGCTGTGGACAACCGTTACAGTTGCATCCATCCCCTTCAGCGAAAGCAGGATGCTTAACGGCCTGCCAACGATGTTGCTGCGGCCTATAATAACACATTCGCGTCCCGATGTTTCTATATTATATCTTTTAAGAAGCTCGACTATTCCATAAGGGGTCGCAGGCAGATAGCTTTCGATACCAGTCACCATCCTTCCAATGTTCACCGGATGAAATCCGTCTGCATCTTTTTCAGGATCAATGGCTTCGATTATCCTGGTCGTGCTAATATGCCGGGGCAGCGGCAGTTGAACGATAAAGCCGTCAACATCACGGTCTTCATTGAGCATTCTTATTTTGTCAAGAAGTTCAGCTTCCCCTGTCTCAGCTTTCATTTTGATGAGTGTCGACTTAAATCCGACCTCGGTGCAATCCTTAACCTTGTTGTTGACATAGGTTTCGCTCGAGCCGTTGTCTCCGACGAGTATTGCAGCCAGATGCGGTATCTTGAGCCCCTTTGCAGCTCGTTCCCTGACCTCACCGGCGATTTCCTCTTTAATAAGAGAAGCTGTTCTTTTTCCGTCAACAAGAGTATACATTTCAATTATCTTCTATGACCCATCATGCGGGCAGCATTTCTATTCTTTGTCATCATTTTCATCATCCTTCTTGTCTCATCGAACTGCTTGAGAAGTTTGTTCACCTCCTGGACCGATGTACCGCTTCCCAGGGCGATTCTCTTGCGCCGGCTTCCGTTAAGTACCACAGGGTTAGACCGCTCCTCGGGTGTCATGCTTCTTATTATTGCCTCAATGCTTTTAAAGGCATTATCATCGATATCAAGGTCTTTTACAGCTTTGCCGACTCCGGGTATCATTGCCATCAGATCTTTAACGTTACCCATCTTCTTGATCTGCTGTATCTGGGCGATAAAATCGTTGAAATCGAACTGGTCTTTCGCGATCTTTTTCTGAAGTTTTCTTGCTTCCTCGGCATCAAATTGCTCCTGGGCTTTTTCAACAAGTGATACAATGTCGCCCATTCCGAGTATCCTGTCGGCCATACGTGCGGGATAGAAGATATCCATTGCATCCATTTTCTCTCCGGAGCTGACGAATTTAATCGGTTTGTTAACTACCGATTTTATTGATAAAGCAGCACCGCCTCTAGTATCGCCATCGAGTTTTGTAAGTACGACACCGTTAAAATCGAGTCTGTCGTTGAACTCTTTTGCAGTGTTTACAGCATCCTGACCGGTCATTGAGTCAACAACAAAAAGGATCTCGTGAGGGTTCACTGCTTCCTTTATTGCAGCGATTTCATTCATCATTTCCTCATCCACTGCGAGACGGCCCGCTGTATCTATGATTACCACATCATGACTCTTGAGCTTTGCCTCCCTGATCGAGTTTTTCACGATCTGAACAGGATTCCTGTTTCCGTCCTCCGTGTAAACCGGAACCTCAATCTGGGAGCCTATCACTTTCAGCTGTTCGATAGCAGCCGGACGGTAAATATCTCCTGCAACAAGCATGGGATTCTTACCCCTTTTGCTTTTTACCCATTTTGCCAGTTTTCCGCTGAAGGTTGTTTTTCCTGAGCCCTGCAGCCCGGCGATAAGGATTACCGAAGGATTTACCTTTATATTAATATCCGATTTATCCCCGCCCATAAGGCTCACAAGCTCGTCGTGGACGATCTTGATCATCATCTGGGAAGGATTCACAGACTTAAGCACTTCCTGTCCAAGGGCCTTGCTCTTTACGGTGTCTGTAAACTGTTTAGCTATCTTAAAGTTGACGTCGGCATCGAGAAGAGCCCTCCTCACCTCTTTAAGGGTTTCAGCAATATTTATTTCCGAAATTCTCCCCTGTCCCTTTAATATTTTGAACGATTTTTCGAGCCTGTCGCTTAAATTCTCAAACATATGTGATTCTTAAATTTTTAAACTACATTCTTTCCGGCATTTCAATTCCAAGCAGCCACATCCCGGAGCTCAGAACCACGCTCGTTATTCTTGAAAGGAACAATCTGAAATTACGAAGTGACATATCTTCTTCTCCAAGAATGGAAAAATCGTGGTAAAACTGATTATATTCCTTTGCAAGTTCGTAACAGTAATTTGCAATCAATGAAGGGCTGTAAGCTGCTCCGGCTTCCGAAACAACATCGGAGTATTTCCTCAGCATCTTTATTAGTGCGATTTCCTTGGAGCCCGGATTTGCCTTCATGATCATACCGCTATCGGGAAATATTCCCATCTGTTCAGCTTTACGGAAAACTGATTTAATCCTGGCATATGTATACTGAATGAATGGCCCTGTATTGCCATTGAAATCAATGGATTCAGAAGGATTGAAGGTCATATTCCTGTGAGGATCCACTTTAAGAATGAAATACTTCAGGGCACCAAGTCCAATCTTCCTGAATATTTCTTCCTTTTCTTCCCCGGTGAAATCGCTGAGCTTGCCGAGCTCCTGTGAGACGCTTCTGGCAGTTTCTTTCATCTCCTTTATAAGATCATCAGCATCCACAACGGTACCTTCGCGCGATTTCATTCTTCCTTCCGGAAGTTCAACCATTCCGTATGAAAAATGAATCAGTCCGTCGGCCCATTTATAGCCCATCTTTTTCATAAGAGCCCTGAGCACCTGAAAATGATAGTTCTGTTCATTTCCCACAACATAAAGGGTCTTGTCGAAATGATAGTCATTATGCCGGGTAACGGCGGTGCCAAGGTCCTGAGTCATATAAACAGCAGTGCCATCGGAACGGAGAAGCAACTTATGATCGAGGCCCTGTGAAGTAAGGTCGATCCATATTGAATTGTCATTATGCTTATACAGTATATTGTCTCTTAAGCCTTTAAGCACTATTTCCCTGCCTGTAATATATGTATCGGATTCATAATATATCTTGTCAAAATCGACCCCGAGCATCCTGTAAGTTTCGTCAAATCCGGCATAAACCCACGAGTTCATCTTTTTCCAGAGATCAATGACATCCGGATCGCCGTTTTCCCACTTAATGAGCATTTCCCTTGCCTCGAGCATAAGCGGGGCTGAATTACGCGCTTCAGCTTCACCAAAGCCTTTGGCGACAAGCTCTTCAATCTGGGCTTTATATTCCTGTTCGAACTTCACATAGTATTTTCCGACAAGATGGTCGCCTTTCATTCCTGTGGATTCAGGAGTTTCTCCATTTCCGTACTTCTGCCATGCAAGCATTGATTTGCATATGTGAATGCCCCTGTCGTTGACGATATTTGTTTTTATGACCTTGTGTCCGCATGCAGAGAGTATCCTGTAAAGTGAGAAGCCCAGGAGGTTATTCCTTATGTGGCCAAGATGAAGAGGTTTATTGGTATTCGGAGAGGAGTATTCAACAAGGATAACCTCAGGGTTCTGGACTTTGCAGTTTGCAAGAGGATCCCTGCCGGACGCCATCCCTGCAAAATATTCAATCCACCATTTGTCAGAGATCTCGAGGTTCAGGAAACCTTTTATTACGTTAAAGCCGCTGACAGACGGGAATGATGTAAGAAGATAAGTGCCAATGCTCTCTCCTGTCTTTTCAGGCGTATTTTTTGAATACCTGAGAAGTGGGAATACGACAAGGGTGAAATCGCCCCTGAACTCTTTCCTTGTTTCCTGAAGCTGGATCAGGTCGTCAGGCACTTCGCAATTATAAATAACCCTGATGGCTTCCTTTATCTTATCCTTTAAAATAATCTCCATTTATTTGTTAAAATTCTGCCTGCAAATATACTATTTAAATGATATTGGCGTATAAAACAACAGCAGTGTAAGCATCATTGTGAACTTTATTGTGTCGGTCATTTATTTTTATGCTAATAAACATTTTTATTTGACTACTGACCAATTCTTTTTGATGAAAAGTATTATTTCAAATAAAAAGAAGTTATACTTTTGATTATGTTGTTTTAACAAATGAGGTATAAAAACTGAGCCTGTTATGAAGGAGCTGAAAAATATGTTTCTTGAACAAACAGATAAGACACCGCTTGTGGATTTAAATTTTATGAGCGGTGAGCTTATTATTTCCGGAAGATCCATCCCGATAAATGCTCCAAGGATTTTTGAACCCATACTTGAATGGATCAACGAATATACCAGGAATCCGCGACAAACGACAAACCTAAGGCTCAACCTCGAGTATTTCAATACGGCTTCATCAATCTGGCTCGCCAAAATTGTGAAGGCTCTTGCAGGCATAAACAAACCCGACAGCATACTTATTCTTCATATTTATTTCCCGATTGAGGATTTCGATGACATTGACGATATCAAGGATGATCTAAGCCCCGTCATCGATGTGATTAGCAGTGCAACCGTGAGTGTCGGACTAAAGATTTACGGCACCGACGAGACAGGAAAAATTCTGAAGGAATCCATGATCTTCATTTAAATATACCTCTTCAATATTACCTTTCCATATAATTTTTTATTGATTTTTTGACCTAATTTTATTACGGTAATTTAATTGCATTACACCATGCGTAAAGTATGCCTTGTTTTGCTTTCAATTTTTATCGTTATGGAGACATTTTCCCAATCCAGATCAACTGACAGGATGCCGGTTGCTGCCGGACGTTTTTATCCTGCAGACAAAGAAACACTTACAAAGGACATTTCGGTCCTTTTTGAAAAATGTGTCAAAACACCGGTAAGCACTGAGGTAAGAGCAATAATAAGCCCTCATGCCGGATATATTTTTTCAGGAAAAGTTGCGGCCTCGTCATTTTCCGTGATCGACAGGAACGCGAAGTACAAAAATGTCTTTATCATCGGATCGAGCCATGTAATGGCTTTTGAAGGCGCCTCAGTATACAATATTGGTGATTTCGTCACCCCTCTCGGCAAGCTTACAGTCAACAAGGAAATAGCCAACAGGCTGAAAGAAGAAAAGCTTTTCAGCTTCCCTGTAAATGCTCATCTGCAGGAGCACAGCCTGGAGGTTCAGATGCCCCTGATACAGTATTACTTCAGGGACACACCATTGATCGTTCCAATAATTCTCGGAACGAACAACACCAAAAATATCCAGAAAATCGCTGAAATACTTCGACCATGGTTCATCTCAGAAAATCTTTTTGTAATAAGCAGCGATTTCTCCCATTACCCTTCATACACTACTGCTAATCAGGTTGACAGGGCCACTGCTGATGCGATTGTCGAAGGCGATCCTGCAAAGTTCCTGTCAACCCTTGAAAAGAATTCCCATATAAAGGATCCCGGACTGGCCACAAGCATGTGTGGATGGACTTCAGGTCTGCTGCTTCTGTACCTTGCCCAGGGCAATGCTGATCTCGAATTCAGAAAAATAGACTACTGTAATTCAGGCGATTCAAGGTATGGAACAAAAGATGAAGTTGTTGGTTACAATGCCATTGCCCTGGTCAGGAGAAACAGGGCCGACAATGATAAGGGAAGCATTACCGGAGAGATAAAATTCACTGAAAAGGAAAAGAACCAGCTTATCGCACTGGCACGTGATAACATCAGGTCTTTTCTTTACGACAGGAAAAAGATAGTGGTTGACGAGAAATCGCTTCCTGAAGTGTTCAAAAAGAACCTTGGGGCTTTTGTCACTCTAAAAATCAATGGCAACCTGAGGGGATGCATCGGAAGGTTCATGTCATCCGAGCCGCTTTATCAGGTAGTTCTCGAATCGTCGAAATCCTCGGCATTTGAAGATCCCAGGTTTATGCCTCTGACTAAGGAGGAGTATCAGAAAACAGAGGTCGAAATTACCGTTCTCGGCCCGTTAAAGAAAATTAGCAGCATAGATGAAATTATTCTGGGCAGGCATGGAATTTACATAAAGAAAGATTTCAGATCCGGAACAATGCTCCCTCAGGTTGCAACTGAAAATCACTGGACAGTTGAGGAATTCCTTGGGTACACTTCGCGCGACAAGGCAGGTATTGGCTGGGACGGATGGAAAAATGCCGAGATATACATTTACGAAGGAATTGTGCTTGAGGAATCCAAAAGATAACCATGTATCATGCGGCAGGAACAGGATTGACAATCATAATCCTATACACTCTCAGCTACTTTTTATACAGGAACGGGTTTTACACCCTTCATTGCCACAGAAAGTTCTGGAATATCCTTCTTGCTGTCACATTTTTATTTACAGCTTTGGCAGGATTTCTGCTTGCCCTGCAGATTACTTATAAATGGAATGTTCCGGCAGCCAGGGCCATCCTTAAATGGCATGTTGAGATCGGTATTGTTCTGGCGTTAACAGGGCTCCTTCATCTTATCTGGCATTTTTCATATTTCACCGGGATATTTAAGAAGTTGCCACCAATGGATGTTAAGCCTCCGGTCAAAGCCGGCCCGGGAAAAACTGAAATATCAATAAATCTTTTTGTTACAGGTCTTATCAGTTCCTCAGTGCAGCTTCTTCTTCTAAAGGAAATCATGAACATTGCAGGGGGGTATGAACTTGTATCAGGAACATTCCTTTGTTCCTGGCTTTTGGGTTCTGCTGCCGGTTCATCTCTTGCCCGGACCGCGCCGCCAATGGATTTGAAAAAGATAAATCTCTGGTTCTCATCAGGGCCCCTGATTTCTCTGTTCCTGATGCTTTTACTGTCGAGGCTGTTCCTTAAATCCGGAGAAACACCATCATTTCTTGCCGGAGCTGTTTTTACATTCATTGTTCTCCTCCCCTTTTGCCTGATTTCAGGTTTTGCATTCATCAAACTTGTTGCAGCCGCCCAGGAATCAGGCAGCCAGCCGGGAAAATCTTTTTCAGCCGAGACCACAGGAGGTATGGCTGCGGGCATACTTATCTCGGTCCTCAGCAGCGGCCTTCTTAACACTTACCAGAGTCTTTTACTGATAATAGTGCTTGGTTTTGCCTACACGATGCTCACCTACTTTCTGACCGGTTACCGTAACAAATTTATTTTCAAGGTAATTACATTGTTGATGATCCTGCCTGTTTTTATCTTTTCTCCCGACATTCTTTTCAGACAGGTACTGCTGGGGGGAATAACTGTTACAGAGTCGACTGACACACCTTATGGTAACATCACCAGGGGCATTTACAATGATGAAACGAGCATATACTACGATCAGAGGCTGCTTTCATTCAGCAGTGATGTTATTGAAAGCGAGGAAGACATACATTATGCCATGCTTCAGGCCGATAATCCGGAAACTGTGCTGCTGATTTCGGGATGCATTCCTTCACGGCTGAATGAGATAAAGAAATACAAAGTCACTAAAACCATATGTGTTGAAAGGGATCCTGCACTGGCAAAGATGTCGGAACCTGGGGACTCCGGATCAGGAGCAGTTTACATAGAAAATGCCGATGCCATAACATATTTAAGGAAAACGAATGAAAAGTTTGATGTGGTTCTTCTTTTGCTTCCACCTCCTTCTTCGTTGTCGCTTAACCGTTATTATACGAAGGAATTTTTTGCAATGGCAAAGGGAAGAATGGACAAGGACGGCATTTTTTCGTGCTCCCCCGGCATAAATCCCGATTATTTCAACAAAGAGGCCGTCAGCCTGTATTCTTCAGTATATAAAAGCCTGAAATCAGTATTCAGGAACGTCGTGCCGATAGCAGGCAATCTGATTTATTTTATTGCTTCAGATAAGGAGCTCACGGCCTCTGTGTGCCGCCTTGCCGAAGAAAGAAACATCGAAAACGCCTATGTGGGTCCCGATTATCTTTCCGATGACCTTATTGAACAAAAGACAGGAGAAATAATTTCAGTCATTGATAATTCGGTACCAGCCAATACCTACGACAGGCCTATTGCGTGCTTCTATTACCAGAGCTTCAATCTGAGCAAGAATTACGGTTCGAAGCTGCCTTCGGTCATTATCCTTCTGCTTGTCTTCGCATTGTCTCTCATGAGCCTGAAGGGCTCCAACGGAATAATGTATTTCAGCGCTTTAGCCCTGGCGGGTTATGAAATCACACTCCTACTTGTCCTTCAGCTTGCCATTGGGAACATGTACCAGATCACCGGAATTATACTTGCGGGCCTGATGGCAGGGCTGGCAGCAGGTTCGGGCATAGATATCCGATTTTTCAGGAACAAAGGAACAGGATTTAAAGCTATGGTGCTTATATCGCTGTATATAATTGCAGGGCTGACGGTAAAGGAAACAATAGGGTCAGGCAATCATACCATTTCGGCCTTCCTGATAGTAATGGCCGGATTCTTTCCCGCATTGGTCACGGGCAGCATATTCAGGGGACTAACATCAGGTCGGCCCGCTTCAATGCACGTTTCGGGTGTGTACAGTGCTGATCTTTCAGGATCGGCCATCGGGTTTCTTGTTTTTTCAGGGCTGGCGATACCGCTCGCGGGGATTGGAATATCGCTTATGATTCTGCCTGTTCTGGCCGGTACAGGTTTTCTTCTCCTGTTAATAAGGAAATAGTAAGGCTTTTTGTATTTTTGAGTAACCTCAGATCAGAAATGGAAAGCTTTAAAAAAGAAATGACCAAGAGGGAGTTTATTAAGAGATGTGCCGCCTTTTCGGCCGGTACAATTGTTATTCCCAAGACCCTGTATGGAATCGAAGAACTTGCTGAAGAGCAGGCTTCAGGGATGAAGGAAGCCATGTTCCAGGAGGAGACGGCAAGAGGCATTATGTGCAGGATTTGCCCGAACGAATGCGTGTTAAAGGAAGGTGAACTGAGCAAATGCAACAACAGGAAGGTGATCAGGTCGAAACTGTATACCATTGCTTATGGCAACCCCTGCTCAGTTAATGTTGATCCAATCGAAAAAAAGCCCCTTTATCATTTTTTGCCCGGATCGAGGGCATATTCAATTGCCACTGCCGGATGCAACCTCGCGTGTCTTAACTGTCAGAACTGGACAATTTCGCAGACCAGTCCTGATAAAACAAGAAACTATAGCCTCCCGCCCGGGAAAGTGGTTTCGGAAGCCGAAGCAAAGAATTGCAAATCAATAGCATACACATATTCAGAACCGGTTACGTTTTATGAATATGCCTACGATACCGCAGTGCTGGCAAAAAAAGCGGGAATAAAGAATGTCTTCAAATCAAACGGGTATATTTACCCCGAGCCGTTAAAAAGGCTTTGCACCGTAATTGATGCCGCCAACATTGACCTTAAAGCCTTTAACGAAGGAACGTATCTGAAGCTTTCAGGGGGTAAATTCCAACCTGTCCTTGACGCACTGAAAATCTATCTCGACTCAGGAGTCTGGCTTGAGATTACAAACCTTGTGGTCCCGACCTGGACTGACAAATCGGATGAGATATATAAAATGTGTAAATGGCTGAGCGAAAACGGATTTAAAAATGTGCCTGTTCATTTCAGCAGGTTTTACCCTACGTATAAGCTCGAACAACTCCCCCCCACCCCTGTAGATATTCTTAATAAGGCCGCCCAGATTGCATCATCCGAAGGATTGAACTATGTTTATACCGGAAATGTCCCCGGCCGTGAGATATCTGATACGAAATGTCCCGTGTGCAAAACAGTTCTGATTGTGCGTCAGGGATTCAGGGTGGCTGAAAACAGGCTGAATGACGGCCGGTGCCCAAAATGCGGCAGATCAACAGATGGTGTTTGGAGTTAAGAAATGCATATGATTTAATCCGGAATATTTTACTGATCATGAACAATTCAGAAGCAAGGGAACGCATTGAAAAGCTGCGCAAGGAAATAGAATATCACAATCAGAGATATTATGTTTTAAATCAACCTGTGATATCAGATTTTGAATATGATCTCCTGATAAATGAACTTGCCGCCCTTGAAGGAAAGTATCCTGAATTTGCATCTGAAAGTTCACCGACACGTCATGTGGGAAGTGATTTAACGAGAGAATTCCGCCAGTACGAGCACAAATATCCGATGCTCTCACTCGGGAACACTTATAATTTTGAAGAGCTTGATGATTTTGACCAGAGAACCCGCAAGTTAATAGGCGGACCGGTAGAATACGTATGTGAACTCAAATTTGACGGTGCATCAATAAGCATCACATATAACAAAGGGATAATAACAAGGGCTCTGACCAGAGGCGACGGCACCAGGGGTGATGACGTCATCGACAATGTAATGACGATAAAAAACATTCCGGTCAATGTAAGCAATCTTTCGGTTCCGGATGAATTTATAATGAGGGGCGAGATACTCATGCCCAGGGATGTCTTTAAAAGCCTGAATAAGCAGAGGCAAAAGGAAGGCCTCAATCTGTTTGCCAACCCGCGTAATGCAGCATCCGGTACTTTAAAGACACTTGATCGTGCGGTGGTAGAATCGCGGAAACTTGTTTGTATGTTCTATTTCCTTCTGGGAGAGGAGCTTCCACATAATACACATTATGGGAATCTTATGAAGGCTGCAGAATGGGGATTCACTGTAGCCGACAGCATAAGGGTATGTAAAAATATTGAAGAAGTAAAGGAATACATTGATTCCTGGGAGCACAAAAGGGATTCTCTTCCTTATGATACTGACGGAGTAGTTATCAAGGTAAACTCGATATCTCAGCAGCAGGAGCTTGGTTTTACCGCCAAATCGCCCCGCTGGGCCATAGCATATAAATATAAAGCAGAACAGGCCCTTACAAGGCTGAATTCGGTATCGTTTCAGGTTGGCCGTACCGGCACTGTTACGCCTGTTGCAAACCTGGAACCTGTATTTCTTGCAGGGACAACAGTAAAAAGGGCCTCACTTCACAATGCCGATCAAATCTTTCTCCTTGACCTTCATCTTCATGACATGGTATATGTTGAAAAGGGCGGTGAGATAATCCCGAAAATAGTCGGGGTTGACCTGTCATCAAGGGAAGAAAAAAGCGAAGCAGTAAGATTTATTGAATCCTGTCCTGAATGTGGTACACAGCTTGTAAGAAATGAGGGTGAGGCCAGTCATTTCTGCCCGAACTATCTGCATTGTCCGCCCCAGATAAAAGGAAGGATAGAACATTTTATTGGCAGGAAGGCTATGAATATCGAAGGACTGGGTGAAGAGACAATCGACCTTCTGTTCAGCAGGGGACTCATCAGGAATATAGCCGACCTTTACGACCTGAATGCTGAACAGCTTGTGCCGCTTGAGCGCATGGGCGAGAAATCGGCCGGAAATATTATCAGGAGCATCAGGGATTCTGTAAATGTACCATATCACAGGGTTTTGTTTGCCCTGGGGATAAGACATGTGGGTGAGACTGTTGCAAAAACACTGGCTTCCCGTTTTCGTTCAATTGATGATCTCATGTCTTCGAAAGAGGAAGATCTCACAATGGTCAGAGAGATAGGTCCGAAAATAGCTGCAAGCATAGTAAATTACTTCAGCGACGATGAGAACATTGACATAATCCGACGTTTGCGGGAAGCAGGCATAAGACTCGCAGGGGAGGCCGGAAAGGATAGAACCGCCGGGAACAGCCTTGAAGGCAAAACAATAGTCATCTCGGGTGTATTCAGCCGGCACTCAAGAGATGAATACAAAGAGATAATCGAAAGCAACGGAGGAAAGAACTCCTCATCAATATCCGGAAACACATCCTTCATCCTTGCAGGTGAAAATATGGGTCCGTCAAAAAGAGAAAAAGCTGCAGAACTGGGAATACCACTGCTGAGTGAGGAAGAATTTCTTAAAATTATCGGTGAAGATTAGTTGTTATTTTATATTGTTTTTGTAAAAAACTGTTAGGTTTGCACCATGGAATTATTCAGGAATCTGAGGATCAGGGCCGGAAGGTCAATGCTTAACGGCAGGCTGTCGAAGATTGTGCACAAACCGCATTATACCGGTTTTTACAATATCAGGACAATTGGTATTGTATGGGATGCATCAAAGCCGGAAGATTTCAATGCACTCGCCAGGTTCTCCCAGAAAATGACTGAACTTGGCAAGCAGGTCAGGATTTTTGGTTATTATCCGGGGAAATCACTGCCTGATCAGTTCATTGCAAACAGGATAATAACCTGCCTTAAGAGAAAAGAGGTTGATTTTTTCTATCGTCCGGCCACTCCCGAAGCCAACTCCTTTATCAAGGAAAAACTTGATGTGCTTATAGATATCAACTTCAGCAAACAGTTTACGCTTGAATATATCACGGTTTTATCACAGGCATCTCTGAAGGTGGGGCTTGCAGGAGCTGACCCCGTATCCGCTCCCTTCGACCTGATGATTTCATTCAGAAATCCCCCTGGCGTTGAAAAATATCTTGAGCAGGTTCTTTATTACCTTGAAATGATTAACTCGGAAACAATAAAAAAAGCAGTATAAATTTAAATGATGAAGAAGTTCAAAGGGTCAGGCGTAGCCATTGTGACCCCTTTCAAAAGTGATTCAAGCATTGATTTTTCGGCACTTGGCCGTGTTGTTGAATATATTGTTCAGGGTGGCGTTAACTATATTGTTGTACTGGGAACAACAGGTGAATCGGCTACCCTTACAAAAGATGAAAAAAAGGCTGTTATCTCTTATGTGATAGAAGCTGTAAGCGGAAGGATTCCGATTGTTGCCGGGATAGGCGGTAACAATACCCAGGAAGTAATAAATACGATTCGTCACATCGATTTTACAGGCATCGACGGAATATTATCCGTGGCACCATATTACAACAAACCGACCCAGAGAGGACTTATACAACATTTCAAATCGATTGCAGCCTGTTGCCCGGTACCGGTTATCATGTACAACATACCCGGCAGAACAGGATGTAATATGACTGCAGACACCTGTCTGGAACTGGCAAAAGAATGCGAGAATATTGTCGGTGTTAAGGAGGCTTCAGGAGACCTCAGCCAGATAATGAAGATCATAAAGGGAAAACCCGAAAATTTCAACGTCATTTCAGGGGATGATATGCTTACATTGCCTGTTATTGCCGCAGGAGGCGCCGGTGTTATTTCTGTCCTCGCAAATGCTTTTCCTGCTGCGACTTCAGAGCTTGTAAACAATGCACTTAAAAGCAATATTAAGGCAGCAAGGGAGATCCAGTTTAAATATCTTGAAATAATTGAATTGCTTTTCACTGAAGGCAATCCTGCCGGTGTCAAGGCGATGCTTGCCATACTCAACAAATGCCAGAATATACTTAGGCTTCCGCTTGTTCCTGTGAGCAGGTCGACGCTTACAAGGATTCAGAAAGCAGTCGAGGAGGTCATGAAAGGCTGATGCTCATGCACCTGCTCCGGCGCCTGCTCCGGGCTGGCTCATTCCATGGCAATTCTTATATTTTTTCCCGCTTCCGCAGGGGCATGGATCATTTCGCCCTACTTTCTTCTCGACTCTTACAGGTTCTGCCTTCTGATTCTTTTCGGATCCACCACCTCCGCCTCCTGTTGAGCTGTACTGAGAAAAATCGCTCTTTGAGGTGCGGTATCTGCTCATATCCACGTGTCTTCTTCTCTGGGCTTCCTTTACCTGATCGGGATCCTGTGTGGGGATATGTCCTTTCATAAGGGTGCTTACAACATCCTTGTTAACTTTTGTGATCATCGACTTAAAGAGCTCAAAAGACTCGAACTTGTATACAAGCAACGGATCCTTCTGCTCATATGTAGCATTCTGCACCGATTGCTTAAGTTCGTCCATTTCTCTAAGATGCTCTTTCCATGCTTCATCAATTGTGGCAAGAACCACAGTCTTCTCATACGATTTTGCTAGTTCCCTGCCTTCCGATTCAGCGGTAGCCTTAAGATTTGTTATCACCTGGAATACCTTTACACCATCGGATATGGGAACGACTACATTCTCATAAACGTGCGACATCCTTTCATACACATCCTTCAGTACAGGATAAGCCTGAGCTGAAATGGCCTCTACCTTTCTTTTATAGGTGTCGAGTACCCTGTCATAAACAGCATCGATTACCTCCTGTGAGCCCTGTTTAAGGAAGTCCTGCTGAGATACAGGCGAATCCATCGAGAAAGAACGTATAAGATCAAAATCGAAATTCTCGAAATCACCGTCCTTATGGTAAGTATTTACAAGAGTTTCTGTAACATCGTACATCATATTTGCCACATCGACCGACAGACGTTCGCCGAGAAGGGCGTGCCTTCTCTTCTTATAAATGACCTCTCGTTGTGAATTCATGACGTCATCATATTCGAGAAGCCTTTTGCGGATACCGAAGTTATTCTCCTCCACTTTTTTCTGAGCGCGTTCAATTGACTTTGTGATCATCGGATGCTGGATCATCTCACCATCCTTAAGGCCAAGCTTATCCATTATACCTGCAATCCTTTCCGATCCGAAAAGTCTCATCAGCTCATCTTCGAGTGAAACGAAGAACTGGGAAGATCCCGGATCGCCCTGGCGGCCGGAACGACCTCTTAGCTGACGGTCGACACGTCGTGATTCATGCCTTTCAGTCCCTATAATGGCAAGACCTCCGGCCTCGCGAACCTCTGGAGTAAGCTTTATATCGGTTCCCCTACCGGCCATGTTTGTGGCGATGGTAATTGTTCCGGTTTTTCCTGCCTCGGCCACTATCTCAGCCTCACGCTGGTGAAGTTTTGCGTTCAGCACGTTATGCTTTAGTCCTTTCATCTTGAGCATCCTGCTGAGAAGTTCGGAGATTTCAACTGATGTTGTTCCTACAAGGACCGGACGGCCTTTCCTGTTCAGTTGAACGATCTCATCAATCACCGCATTGTATTTTTCCCGCTTTGTTTTGTAGACAATGTCCTCGCGATCAGTTCTGATAACCGGACGGTTTGTCGGGATGACCACAACATCCAGCTTGTATATGTTCCAGAACTCACCGGCTTCAGTTTCGGCTGTACCCGTCATGCCGGCCAGTTTATGGTACATCCTGAAATAGTTCTGAAGGGTTATTGTAGCATAAGTCTGAGTAGCCTCTTCCACCTTAACATTTTCCTTTGCTTCTATTGCCTGGTGAAGTCCGTCGGAGTAACGTCTGCCCTCAAGTATACGTCCCGTCTGTTCGTCGACGATCTTGACCTTGTTGTCAATAACGACATATTCCACATCCCTCTCGAAGAGCGTCCATGCTTTAAGGAGCTGGGTCATAGTATGAACACGTTCCGATTTTACAGCATAATCCTGAAGCAGTTCATCTTTCTTTTTCAGTTTTTCTCTTTCGCTAAGTCCTGCCCTTTCAAGATCTGCAATCTTGGATCCGACGTCGGGAAGAACAAAGAAACTTGCGTCTTCCACTGAAGTGGAGATAAGGTCGAGTCCTTTTTCAGTAAGCTCAATAGTGTTTGCCTTTTCGTCAATTATGAAATAGAGTTCATCGGTAACCTTGGGCATCTCCTTGCTGTTGTTCTGCATGTAGAAGTTTTCGGTCTTCTGAAGAAGTGTCTTGTTACCTTCTTCGCTAAGGAATTTAATAAGAGCGCTGTTTTTTGGCAGGCCCTTGAATGCCCTTAACAGGAGTTTGCCTCCCTCCTCGTTCTTTCCCTCTGCTATTAACCGTTTTGCATCGGCAAGGATCTGTGTGACAAGCTTTTTCTGAGCATTAACGAGCTTATCAACCTTGGGCTTAAGCTCATCGAACTGCTGTGTGTCGCTTTTCGCGGTAGGGCCTGAAATAATAAGAGGCGTCCGGGCATCATCAATAAGTACAGAGTCGACCTCGTCGACGATGGCATAATGGTGTTTTCGCTGGACAAGGTCCTCAGGATTGATGGCCATGTTATCTCTCAGGTAATCAAAACCGAATTCATTGTTTGTACCGAAGGTAATGTCGGCATTATATGCCTTGCGCCTGTCGGCTGAATTGGGCTGGTGTTTATCTATGCAGTCGACAGTTAGTCCGTGGAACTCATAAATAGGCCCCATCCATTCCGAGTCACGTTTTGAAAGGTAGTCGTTAACAGTGACAATATGGACGCCTTTGCCAGCCAGTGCGTTGAGAAAAACGGGAAGTGTTGCCACGACTGTCTTGCCTTCACCTGTAGCCATTTCCGCGATCTTCCCTTTATGAAGTGCCACACCGCCTATAAGCTGCACATCATAATGTATCATATCCCACAGAATCTCGTTTCCGCCTGCGATCCACCTGTTTTTCCATACAGCTTTGTCGCCCTTAATAATAACACTTTCACGTGTTGCCGCAAGATCCCTGTCATACTGGCGGGCTGTCACTTCAAGCTCCTCATTCTCCTTAAAACGCCTGGCTGTTTCCTTGACTATGGCAAAAGCACGCGGCAGAAGCCTGTCAAGGACCTTCTCCAGTTTATCGTCGATCAGTTTTTCTTCTTTGTCGATCTGGTTATAATAATCTTCCTTTTTATTGACATCCTCTTCGGTCTCTGCCTTTTCCTTTAGCTGTTTTATTGCATTTTCATCAGGCTCAATTTCATCATGAATCTCCTTTTTGAGCTGCAGAGTCAGATCCCTTAATTCATCATTTGAAATATCCTTCAACTTTTCATATTCCCTGATTGTTGCCTGGACATAGGGAGTGATCTCCTTAATGTCGCGTTCATACTTATTTCCAAGGAACAGTCCAAGTACTTTATTTACAATATCCATTTAATGCTGTTTTACAGTTTTAAAATTCTCTGCAAAATTAGTGTTTTTTCAGATTGAGTATTCAGGAAACCCTGTTTAGGTTTTTATTTCACAAGATTATACTTAAGAACGTCGACTTTCCCTTTGTGATAAACGAGGATCAGGTAAATGCCTGAGGGTTTACCTGAAAGATCGATCGTTGCCTGATCGCCTGAAGAAACAATTTCGTCGATGATACCGGAACCATGGAGGTTAATCACTCTTATTCTCACGGGCTCCCCGTTATAGGCACTGCCAAATAAAATTTTTGGTCGTCCTTCTCCGGGATTTGGAAATAGCTTAATCCCGTCAAGTGCAGGTTCCTCAATTTCATCGACCAGGGGAGTAATCCTCAGATCTTCTATAGCCCATCCCCATCCGTTGGCGTATGGATCCGAGAAAAGCCTGAATCGTATCAGAATAGAGTCCCCCGCACTTATTTTATCTGATATCCTCGGGTAGAAGGCATGTTCAACCATCATCGATTCAGTGCCCTGGTAAGTAGAGTTCTGGCCGTCCGTAATGCTGTTATATGCAGTTTCCCACGAGGGAACAAATCTGCTGTCGTAGCCGTCGGCAAGGCTGAACCATGTTTTGCCGTAATCCTTTGATGCTTCAATGATAACATAATCGTAAAAATCAGAAAACCCAAAAACCGATCCCTCTGCTCCGGGCTCAACAAGGACAACTTCCCTGAAGGCAATTATCATCCCTGACTGATCAAATATGACAGGATGCCGAAGTACCGAACTGAATTCAAGGCTTTTGTAGTCTTCATCAGGACTTTTATAAGGATGTTCGGAATGAAGTCCGTAATTTGCAAATCCGGCGGGTCGTGAAATTTCGAATCCTGAATTGAGGAACTCTGGTCCGGCTCCGGAAAAATCAGTTGAATAGCCCCTAACTACAGGCAGAAGAGTTTCGATATTGATCTTATTATATCCTGATGACGGATAAAGCCCCGTGTTGGCTGCCGATGCCCTGTCGACGGCAACAATCCTGTAATTAAATATGTCTCCGCCAGACAGATGTTCGTTTTCAAGTGCGATACCGGCCGTATATTCATCGTTGATTCCGGCAGTCATCCCGATGAACCTAGATGTGCCGGAATTTATCATGTATTCCACATATACTGTATCAATCCCAACATTGTCGGTCACATTTGCCTTTAAATGAATTGTATCAGTTTTTTCGAAGAAGTATTCCGCAGGTGTATGCTTTATAACAGGTTTTACAGTATCGATTCCGATATAAAATGTGTAAGGAGCTTTTTCGGCCCTCGACGGGGATCTGAAGATTCTTGAAAAGCCGTCGATGACTGAAAAATAGTAATCCATCTTTGTGTTGTACGAAGGAACCTGAATAAGCCCGACATATGTATCGGGATCAGTTTCGGGCGACATGTCTATATAACCGGATGTCGCAAAACCGTTGAACGAATAATACATTCTTACACTGTTTCTGTTGTAAGAAGAGTCGGATAATATTTTCGTCCGTATAGTAACCTGGTCGAGATGATCTTCGGTATCCTTCAATTCCGCATGAATTATCCTGGTATTAATCCAGCCCACATCACCCAAAATTGAAACAGTGAGCTTCCCGGGATCATGAATAGCTTCACCAAAATCGATATATGGAGTCATAAGTCCGTCGGCGGCAAGAGTCCTGAGTTCGTCAAGATGAGAGACACTGGATCCGGCATCCCAGGTTGAAGGGGCGTAAAGGCGGGCCCTTCCTCCATTCAGGTAGTTACGGGTAAGAGGACCATCAAAATACAGCTGGCCGCCCGTAAGGGCATCATACAGCTTTTTTGATCCCCGGGGATACACAGTTGTATCGGTAAGCTTATTCCCTGAAAGATCAGAAACAAAAGTATCGTAAATAACAGGCATTGAGCCGAGCCCGTAGGATCCTTCCGGGTTTTCGGCGTTCATGCTGTCAAAAAAGCCTAAGCCGTGACACAATTCGTGAATGACAACCGTGACAAGATCGTATTTGGTAACGGGCGTATTTCCGTCAGTTCCAAAATACCATTTAGCAGTGCTGTTAAGGACGAGTTCAACGTCGGCCTCCCAGTCCTCATTAAGGTCTTTACCCGCAATTTTCTCGGCTACGGTAACCGGGTAGAATGCCATGGGTTGAATTGCATCTATTCCCCATCCTGCAGCAAAGCCTGTTATCGAAGAATTACCAAGTACTCCCGATGCGGATATTCTTGTCCATGATGCCTTTATATTTATTTTCACATCCTCAGGCAAAACGGATTCCATGATATTCACAGCATATTCAACCGCGGTTCTGGCTTCTGATGAGAATCCGGTATAAGAAACATTTATAGTTCCTCCTCCTTTTGAACCAGCTCTTTGACTGGCTTCCTTTGGAGGAGGAATGAATATTTTATTCACTCTGGTCCCGGCATAACAGACCCCTGTAACTGACCTGTTGGGAATCAGCTCCTGGGCAATAAGTGCAGTGCGGGAAGCTGCAAAAAACAAAGACAGAACCAGTAAGATAGCCTTGGTCATACTGCTGCCTGTGTACCGGCCGAAGGTGTTCTGAGACTCATTATATCCCTGTCGAACTGATACATATTATTATTACCAACAAGTTTCACCTTGTCGAGGATTGTCCTGACCGAAGCTTCTTCCTCGACCTGTTCGCTGACGAACCACTGAAGAAAGTTGTATGTATTGAAATCCTTATCTTCAAGAGTAAGGGCGACAATCTCATTGATGCTTGCAGTTATAAATTCCTCGTGTTTCAGTACTTCCCTGAACAGTTCTTCCACTCCCTTGAATTCTGACGCAGGCTTTTTCAAGGCGGGAACGACGGCCGCTCCTCCCCTTTCATTAACATACTTGATGAATTTCAACATATGCATTCTTTCTTCATCAGCCTGGGCATAAAGCCATGAGGCAACGCCGGCAAAACCGTTCGTTTCGGCCCATGAAGCCATTGAAAGGTACAGATTTGATGAGTAACCTTCTCGTTCTATCTGCCTGTTGCAGATATCTTCAATTTTTTTTGTAAGCATAATTATCAGTTTTTGATTATTCAGTTCTAAAACAGTTTCAATATTCTATTGTTCAACTTTAAGCAGGTCATCAATTTTCGCCAGCAGTTCGTTTACCGGGAAAGGTTTTGAATACACAGCATCTGCCCCGAGAGCCCTTGCAAGGTCGAGGTAACTTCCGGGGCCACCGCTTCCGCCGCCTGAAATTGCAATTAACTTAATGTCATGCCTTATCTCGCGCATCTTCATAATGACTTTCAGCCCGTCTTCCTCGGGCATAAGAAGGTCTGTTATTATAAGATCGGTCACACCGGGCTTGAAATGAATAAGAGCCTCCTTGCCGTTTTCAGCTTCCAGAACAACATGATCCTTTCTCCGAAGCGCTGTTTTAAGCATGTCACGCAGATCCTTATCATCCTCGATTATCAGTATTACAGACATCTTAAGAACTTTTAGCAGGCTAATTTAGTAAATCTTCAGTCATTGTATGGCTTTTGTTGTTAAGAAGCCCCTGTTTTTTTTAACAAGGCATTCAGACAACAAATGTCAGAAATGGGAAGACAGGGAGGGCACCTAGCCGACCAGAGGAAGGAGTATCTCAAAACTGGTTCCCTCACCGGGTCGGCTTTCAACAATGATATCGCCATTCAGTTCAGTTACAATGTTTCGTACAACTGACAATCCAAGACCTGTCCCTCCCTGTTTATTGCGCCTTGTAAAATACGGGTCATAGATCCTGTCAATAACAGATTTGTCAATTCCCTGACCCGTATCCCTGAAATAAATCACTGCATACCTTCTGTTTCCCGATATGTTATAAAACATATTTTCACGGAGGCCTTTTCCGTTTTTTATATTATACAGCATATTGTCAAGCTGTTCATGAGAAGGAAGATACAGCCCGGCAGACAGTTTTCCGCCACTTATTTCCATGGCCTGAATAGCATTCCTGATAATATTAAGAAAGATCCTGAACAGTTTTACAGGCTCACACCTTACAATTACACGGATACCTGGAATTTCTTTTTCGACAATGATATTGTCAGGAAGGACCGAAGTCAGAAAATCGATGGTCTCCGTCAGGATTGACCCAACATCATTTTCCCTGACTCCATTATCTGAATATTTTCCGAGTGTCAGTAATTCTTCGGTAAGAAGCCTTGCCCTGAAGATCCCTGAAATGATCTTATTTGTGTCATCTTTCAGCGGCGAACCGGCTGGAAGGCCCTCCCTTATCAGCTCGGCGTATCCTGAAATCGTCGCGAGGACATTGTTCAGGTCATGTGCCAGTCCTGCAGCCTGCAAGGCGATATCAGCCGGCCTGTCAGAATTTTCCGGATTTTCATTTGATTTATTGAGGCGGCCTTTTTTACTCAACGACGAATACCTGCTCACTTTGGAATATGTTTACTGGATATCAAGGTTAAAGGACTTTTTAAATTCTTTAAGATCAGGATATTTATTCACCAGGTAATTATATTTCTGTTCATCTGAATACAATATCTCATTATTATCCGAAAGGTCCACAGTCGTCTCAATATCAACATTCTGCTGTTTAAATCTAGAATTCAGGAATGATATCAGCCTTTGTTTGTAATTCAGGACAAAAATATCTTTCTGAGCTGCATTGCTCAGGTGAAGCGTGATCCGGTCATTCTCGACCTCGGTAGTTACTGACTTGAACATGCTGAGGATACGTGGTCCATCACCTTTCAGCTGATCTGTGAATTCATTCCATGCAAGGCTAAAAGTCTGACCGTTAAGATCCTCCAGGGGTCTTTCAAGATCCTTCTCCTCTGGTTTTGTTTCCGCCGGATTTTCGGCCACAGTGTTTTTCTTTTCCCCGGAGATCAGATCCTTGATCGAGAACGACTTCGGATGTTTTTCAACAACGGGAGCATGTTTCCGTGGCGGCTCTTCCACATTTGGCCGCTGTACAACATGCGTTTCAGTGTTTTCCCGGATAATTCCCGATTTTGATGGAAGCGGAAGGTCGATCGGATTATTATCCTCTACTGAAGGCTTTTTTTTTTCGTTGTCACGGAGAGCAGCCTCATTTAACCGGCAGAGGCGGATCAGGAAGAGCTCAACATGGAGTCTCTGGTTCTTGCTTGTCTTATAATTTACATCGCAATTATTGCCATGTTCCAGTGCCTTAAAGATGAATTCTTCAGTGCATGCCCTGGTCTGCTGGAGATATCTTTGCTTTACAGACGGAGTTGCCTCAAGAAGTTTAAGTGTGATCTCATCCTTTGCCACAAGCAAATCACGAAGATGGCTGCAAAGCCCTGAGACAAAGTTGTGGCCGTCGAATCCTTTTTCGAGTATCTCATTGAAAGTAAGCAATACCGATGAGACGTCGCCTCGCATAGCCCCGTCAATGGTACGGAAATAGTATTCAAAATCGAGAACGTTGAGGTTTTCGATCACATCCTTGTATGTAATCATTTTGCCGCTGAGGCTGACAATCTGGTCGAATATCGACAACGCGTCCCTCATGGCCCCGTCGGCTTTCTGGGCAATAATATGAAGGGCCTCTTCCTCTGCAGTAACATTTTCTTTGCCGGCCACATACAATAACCTGCGAACAATATCCTCGATCCTTATCCTGTTGAAATCGAATATCTGGCATCTCGACAGGATAGTCGGGATTATCTTATGTTTTTCAGTGGTAGCAAGAATGAATATTGCATGGGCCGGAGGCTCTTCAAGTGTTTTAAGAAAGGCATTGAAGGCAGATGAAGTAAGCATATGGACCTCATCGATTATATATATGCTGTATTTTCCAACCTGGGGAGGTATCCTTACCTGGTCGGTCAGGTTCCTGATGTCGTCAACCTTGTTGTTTGAGGCAGCATCAAGTTCATGGATATTGAATGATCTGAGGGTATTGAATGAAAGGCATGATTCACATTCATTGCATGCCTCACCATTATCACTGATATTGCTGCAGTTTATTGTCTTTGCAAAGATCCTGGCACATGTGGTTTTGCCTACGCCGCGGGGTCCGCAGAACAGATATGCCTGTGTCAGGTGCCTGCTTTTTATGGCAGCTTTAAGAGTATTTGTTATTGAGTCCTGTCCGACAACCATGTCGAATGTTGCCGGGCGGTATTTTCGTGCCGATACGATGAAGTTCTCCATAAATTTTCCGACTTTTCTCCGGCCATAAATGCCGGAGTACAAATATAGTTAAAAACCATTGGTAACAAAAGTCCTGTTCTTATCGGAGGAATATTGCTGAAGTTCAACATGGTCCGACTTCACCGCGAATGGTTTTAATTTTTACAGATTTGTTTTTCTTTAATAAAAATTATTGTACTTTTGCGAGCCGAAATCATTTAATTTTATTAACAGGTAATTATTATGTTAAACCACTACGAAACCGTTTTCATTGCAACTCCCGTTTTGTCTGAGAACCAGATGAAGGAAGCGGTACAGAAGTTCAAGAAGGTCATCACCGAGAATGAAGGTGAGATCGTTCATGAAGAGAACTGGGGCCTGAAAAAGCTGGCCTATCCTATTCAGAAGAAGTCGACAGGCTTCTATTATCTCATTGAATTCAAAGGTGCAGGTGATCTCATCGAAAAGCTGGAAGTACAGTACAGAAGGGATGAAAGGATCATCAGGTTCCTGACATTCAGGATGGAAAAGCATGCCATCGAATATGCGGAGAAAAAGAGAAAACAAAAAGAATCAGGTAAATTGAAGGAGGAATAAGATATGGCACAGAATGAATCAGAAATCAGATACTTGACTCCGCCGACCGTTGAGGTCAAGAAAAAGAAATACTGCAGGTTCAAGAAAAACAGGATCAAATATATCGATTACAAGGATCCTGAATTCCTTAAGAAATTCCTGAATGATCAGGGAAAGATTCTTCCCCGCAGGCTTACCGGAACATCGCTGAAATATCAGAGGAAGGTGGCAAAAGCAGTTAAAAGAGCCCGCCATATAGCTCTTCTTCCTTATGTTACTGACTTATTAAAATAAGGAGGATATACTATGGAAATCATATTATTACAGGACGTTAACAAGCTGGGACAGAAAGACGACATTGTTCATGTCAAGAACGGGTACGGAACCAATTATCTTATTCCCAAGGGATATGCAATAGCAGCATCTGAGTCGGCAAAGAAGATGCATGCAGAGAATCTGAAGCAGAGGGCTCACAAAGAAGAAAAGATCAGGATCGATGCACAGGAAATAGCATCTAAACTTGAAGGTGTATCCCTGGTGGTAGGAGCAAAAACAAGTTCCTCAGGAAAGATTTTCGGTTCTGTCAACACTATCCAGATTGCCGAAGCTCTCAAGGAAAAAGGATTTGATATCGACCGCAAGAGCATCACGCTTCCGGAAGACCAGATCAAGGAAGTGGGAAAATACAAAGCTGTTATTAAACTGCACAGAGAGGTTAAGGTTGAGGTTGAATTTGAAATTGTTGCAGAATAATTTAACTGTGTTGCTTTAAAAAGTGTCCTGAACAAGGGCACTTTTTTTTATCAGTACTGGTCGTGGAAGTCCTTTCTGCGCTCATACTTCAGGTCGGAAAGTACAGCTGCTTTTACACGTATAGTGAAGTTCCACATTTTCATCGAGCCGTTAGGTACCCAGTTTACACTCATATCCCAGCAATGGAGATCGCGGGATATTCCTATCTGAGTCATTGTAATTTCATTTTTTGTAAAATCGTAGCCGCTTGTATAGGTTATCCCCATTTTCTTTGTAAGTGTAACGTTGCCGGTAACTGAAAGTGACTGTGTCAGAGTTGAATTCAAGCCGGGCTTTGAATAGTGGAATACATAGCTTACCCTCATTGTCCATGGCACATCGAACCTGTAGTATCCGTATTCATCGAACAACGAATTGGCAGGATTCTGTTCAGTGTTTGCATTAAATCCGGCAGGCTGATTCTGAAATGGTGCCATGGAACCGCCGGGCTGAGAGACTGATCCGGTCTCGGTTTTGCCCTTATTGCCCCTCAGAAGCTGGCCAAGATCGAAATCGAGGCTGACCGAAAAGTTTGTCAGTCGCATGAGCTTATGGTCCTGCTTAAATGCAAACGTATTGATCTCCCTGCCGTTTTTATCAACGCCGTACAGGGAAAAGTTGCTTCCGGCCGAAATGCCAACATTATTGAACAATGTTGTACGCAAGCCCATTGTTACTGGAGCCCACTTGAGAGAGTCCTTGAAAATGTTGTAGGATGTTGATATACCAAGGTTATCAATGATCTTTACCTTTTTCGGTTTGGAGGCCGTATCGTTTTTTGCAAAGACCTTTGCCTCGAGGATGTTCGTAATGTTGAATGAAACGATTCCGCTCCGTTTGCCAAGGCTGGGAGTACCATAGATACTTCCTTCGAAGATTGAATATTCCC
The DNA here is from genome assembly GCA_035390825.1 of Bacteroidales bacterium. Classification (GTDB taxonomy): domain Bacteria; phylum Bacteroidota; class Bacteroidia; order Bacteroidales; family VadinHA17; genus LD21. The sequence goes on from DAOOUQ010000015.1 coordinate 47,889, forward strand.
TGGTGTTTCCCAGAGTGTCCCGCTGAACAGTCCTGTAGAAGTTGGTGTTCAGCCCCGGGAGTGAAGGTATATAGCTGAAGCTTACCGATGGTTTTATAACATGTCTTATGGCCTGTACCCTTGAATCGGGTTTGAAATTAAAGATCCCGTAAATCTGCGGGTTGAAACCGGCGTTAATGGAAGGATTGAAGGCATGGCCATAGAATGTACCTCTGATGGTGTCGGTAACTTCTTTCTGCACTGTCTGATTTTTTTCAGGATCAAAAAATGCAGGATCCCATCTTTTTTGATATTTCTCTGTATAAAGTACTCCGTTATATGTCAGCTGTGGGGAGATGGAAAAATTCCTGAAAGGTCTGAACTGGATGCTTACGGGTATTTCGTGCTTGAACCCGTTACGCATGTTTTTCCATATCTCCCTTGTAAACAGAAGGCTGTCGTAGGTGTTTATCTGGTTATCGAGCGAGGCCGAGTACTGGAACTGAAGCTCCTGATACCATTTAGCCTTGCCGGTGCTGTTCCTGCTTTTGAAAGGATAGATTCTGCTTATATTGAAGTTCACCTTCGGAAGGTTGAGGGCCACTGTTTTGTTCTTGACATTCTGGCTGTGGTTCATGCTTGCCGACAGGTTAAAGGGAGTTCCTTCCCAGGTTTTTGAATAGCTTACACTCGACTGCCGTTGTGTGGTAACATGCTCAGCCACATTGTAGCTGTTGGTCTTGTCATAACCGCTGGAACTCATGTTCACGTTGGCTGAAAACCTTGAACCGGGAGCTGCCTTCGGGTTCTGGCTGAATGTCCAGCCTATTTTGTAGTTAGTGGTTTTGCTGTAATCCTGCAGTCCCTTGTGTCCGGAAATATTGTTTGCATAGCTGAACAGGAACTGCCCGTCATATTTATATCTTTTTGAATAGTTCGACTGCACTGTCAGCATCCATGTCCCGTTAGTGTACAGGTTACCCTTAACTGCAAGGTCAAGATAATCGCTTATAGCGAAATAATAGCCGCCTTCGGTGAGGCTGTATCCCCTTTGCTGCTCCTGTCCGATACGCGGGATGATAATTCCTGATGCGGCCCTCTTTGTCTGGATGGGGAAAAATCCGAAAGGAAGTGCTACGGGAAGCGGGATTCCTTCAAGGACAAGGTTACCGGGACCTGAAATGATCTTTTTGCCCGGATATATTTTTGCTTTGGGAAGGTTTATATAGAAATGAGGGTGCTCGGCATCGCAGGTGGAATAGGTGCTTCGCGAAATATTTGATGTCCCGTCCTCAAGGAGTTTTGTCAGGTTGCTCCGCAGTAAACCGTCTTCCTGCCTGGTCACTATCTTATAAGCAATAGCCTTTCGCGTGAAAAAATTGTAAAAAAGCGAATCCGCCTCTATCTCCTGTGAACCCTGTTTAAAAACCGGTGTTCCTTTTGTTTTACCTGTGGAATCAGGTCGTCCTGCAGCGAAGACGGTGTTTGCCATCATGTCGAACACTATCGAATCGGCCTTTATCTGCATGTCGCCGTAAGTGACCTCGGCTTCATCGACCAGAATTGATTTCTTATTCACCAGATCATTAATCTTTTTACCCTTCGACCTGTATGTCACCTGTTTGTCGATTGCATCCGGTGATATCTTTCTTAAAGTTGTTGAAAGAGTGTCGATCCGCAGTGTATCCCGTATTATTATATTAGTATCGGAAACCTGTTTGTTTTCCTGTGACAACAGTGAAAGATACTGGGCCATCACAAGGAACATTACGAGTAACCGCTTATAATTAAAAAAATACAACTTAAATACTATTTTTGTACAGTTTTTATGTGACGTCCGGTTTGTCTGGCGCAAAACTAATTAAAAAAGGTGAACTGAAACATGGGTTCAGATATTAAAAACGGCAAAGAACATACCATTAATATATATCTAAGGAAATCGCTTGTTGCTCTTTTACTGGTTTCAGTATGCAGCGGAATTGCCGCAGCTGAAGTTCAGGAAAAAACATGGGTGGTGGTCATTGATGCCGGTCATGGAGGAAAGGATCCTGGTGCCATTGGCTCGTCAAGCAGGGAAAAGAACATCAATCTGGCCATTGCATTAAAAACCGGAGAATACATAAAAAAGAACCTGGGCAACGTAAAAGTGCTTTTCACAAGAGACGATGATGTTTTCATCGGACTTAAGGAAAGGGCTGATTTTGCAAACAGGAACAAGGCCGACCTTTTTATTTCAATACATGCCAACTGGGCAGCCTCCAAGTCGATAAGAGGCACTGAAACATTTATCATGGGTCTTTCAAAGGACGAGCAGAATCTTGAGGTTGCGATGAAAGAGAATGAAGTGATCCAGCTCGAGGATGATTTTTCGACAAGGTATGAGGGATTTGATCCGAAATCTCCTGAGTCGTATATAATGTTCACCCTGATGCAGAATATCTTCAAGGAGCAGAGCACTCAGCTTGCTTCAGGAGTCCAGAATCAGTTCAGGACAAGGGCCGGCAGGATTGACAGGGGAGTCAAGCAGGCCGGACTGCTTGTATTATACATGACCTCAATGCCCAGCATTCTGGTTGAAACAGGTTTTATTACCAATCCCGATGAGGAGAAATACCTTATGTCGAAAGATGGGCAGGAATACATTGCCTCTGCAATCTTCAGGGCTGCCCGTGATTATATAAGTGAAATAGACAAAAAAAGCGTGATACGTTCCTCAGCTGATCCTGTGCAGCAGGTCAGGGAAGATACTGTTATCGAAAGTGATGCTCCTGCGGAGGCTGGTTTGAGATTCATGGTTCAGATAACAACATCAGCATACAGGAAGGAGATCAAAGCAGAGAATTTCAGGGGAATCGCCGATGTAACGGAATTCAGGTCAGATGACAGGTTCAGATATGCTGCCGGAAATTTTATCAGTTATAATGACGCAGTGGAATACCGCAAGCAGATACTTGGATTATACCCCGATGCGTTTATTATTGCTGTGAGGGAGAATAAAATTATCCCGCTTCAGGAAGCCCTGGATTTAACAAAAACCAAATAACAATTTAAAAGATGAAAAAAATCTCGCACGAAGTAAAGATCGGGATCACTGCATTAATTACCATTGTTGTTTTTATATGGCTGTTCAATTTTCTGAGAGGTAAGAATCTGTTCAGCAGTACAGCGAATTACTATGTAATATACGACAAGGTAAGCGGACTTGCCGAATCGAGCCCTGTTGAAGTAAATGGTTACAAAGTGGGTGTGGTTCAGTCGATTAAGTTTCTTGACTCAAAAAGCGGCAGGCTTCTTGTGACACTTAATGTCAGAAAGGATTTCAGCCTGCCCGTTAACACGGTTGCCGAAATAACAACAGCCACTCTAATCGCGGGGATGAAGGTACAGCTTGTGTATGGTAACGGATCCGGTTTTTATTCAAGCGGGGATACCATTCCGGGGAGGCTGGCTGAATCAATAATCACAAGAGTTGAAAATGAACTTTTGCCCCTGAAGGAAAAGATATCGGGCCTTCTGACTTCAATCGACTCTGTTATAGTTTCATTAAATGATGTTATGGATCCTCAGTTCAGGAAGGATCTGAAATCGGGAGTAGCTGACCTCTCCAAAACCGCAAAAGGCATCAGTGAATCAGAACTTAAGGAGACGCTTCTCAATGTAAACAAGTTCACAGGCGCGCTTGCCGAAAATTCAGCTAAAATGACTTCAACTTTCAACAGTCTTGAGAGCATTGCCGATACTCTGGCGGCAGCAGACATTTACAGTTCCATAAACAACCTTAAATCAAGCCTTGAAAAGGCTTCTTCCCTGCTTGATAATATAAATGAAGGGAAGGGAACGGCCGGACAGTTAATGACAAATGATTCGCTTTATCATAATCTGTCAAACAGTCTTGAAAGCCTAAACAAGCTTCTGATCGATTTCAAAGCGAATCCCAAAAGGTATGTACATTTTTCTGTTTTTGGCAGGAAAAACGTCGCGGCACAATAGGTTTCATATAAAAATCAGATTATCTTAATCTTAAAAATGAATTAAAAAACGATGGCAAAATAGTCGTAGTTTTTTCCCATTTTTGTTCAAAAAGTATCAATAATCCGTAATAAATTGCTGCACACAGACAAATCCGGAAAAACATACTTAACTTACTGATATTAAGCTAATTAAATGCACAAAAAATATTTCTTCCTATAAGTAACTGATGGTTAAAACCATATACTATTTTTGAAAAAACCAAGCGAAAAAAATTTTTTTTTTAACCTTTTTTTTTACAAATATTGCTTCATGAATCAGCTTGAAAGATAACCTTAGAACCAATAACAAGAATAATTCATGAACAGATCGCACATTGATGTCTGGAACAGTTGTCTTCAAATTATCAAAGACATTATTCCATCCGTCAGTTTTAAAACTTGGTTTGAACCAATAATACCTCTTAAACTTGAGAATAACGTTCTGACTATTCAGGTTCCGAGTCCGTTTTTCTATGAATACCTGGAAGAGCAGTATATAGATATATTGAGGAAGACCCTGCGCCGCGAGATCGGCACTGATGCAAAGCTTGAATACAATGTGGTGCTTGAAAATGCAAATTATTCTGATGGAAAGCCTTATACGGTAAGATACCCCTCAAGAAACAAGACAGATCTCAACAACAAACCTCTGCAGGTTCCTTTTGATGTTACCCAGCCTTCGATAAAAAATCCGTTTGTGATCCCCGGAATCAAGAAAGTGCATTTTGATCCCAAGCTTAATCCGGATTACAACTTCAATAATTACGTTGAGGGTGAATGCAACAGGCTTGCCAGATCGGCCGGGATTGCCGTAGGCAACAACCCCGGAGGCACGGCATTCAATCCGCTTATGATATATGGCGACTCGGGCCTGGGAAAGACCCACCTTGCCCAGGCTATTGGAATACTTGTCAAGGAAAAGCATCCCGACAAGGTTGTTCTTTATGTAAATGCGAATAAATTCCAGACTCAGTTCGTTGAGTCGGTGCGCAATAACAACAAGAATGACTTTCTGCACTTTTATCAGATGATCGATGTCCTGATACTTGACGATGTTCATGAATTTGCCGGTAAGGAAAAGACACAGGATACTTTTTTCCATATTTTCAACCATATCCATCAGTCAGGCAAGCAATTGATTCTTACCTGCGACAGGCCTCCGGTGGAGCTTCAGGGGATGGAGCAAAGGCTGCTTTCAAGGTTTAAGTGGGGATTGCAGGCTGACCTTCAGAGGCCCGACTATGAGACACGCCTTGCCATTCTTAAGAAGAAAGCCTATAACGACGGTATCGAGCTTGCTGATGAAATATTTGAATATCTGGCTGCCAACATCTCCAACAACATAAGGGAGCTTGAAGCTGTTCTCATATCGCTTTACGCACAGTCGACACTGAACAGAAAAGAGATAACGCTCGATCTTGCACGGCAGATGGTGGAAAAGCTGGTCACAACCACAAGGCGCGAGATCACTATCGAATACATCCAGAAGATCGTTTGCGATTATTACAAGATCCCAATCGAACAGATTCAGGGAAAGACAAGGAAGAGGGAGATCGTTCAGGCACGACAGGTATCTATGTACTTCTCAAAGAACCTTACAAAAGCTTCACTTGCAAGCATTGGTTCGCATATTGGAGGAAAGGATCATGCAACGGTACTTCATGCCTGCAAGACAGTCAACAATCTCATCGATACTGACAAACATTTCAGGAACCAGATAAATGAGATAGAGAAGAAGCTCAAGGTATGATATAAATCTGAGTTCGCTTTCTCACTTTGCCTGTTTCAATTCAGGGTGATACATTTTACTCTGAGGGATTTATTTTTTACTCCTGAATCCCGAGCTTTCAATATCCCTGACGCATCTGAACCCGACGGTCGCGTTCCGGTCGAATCCGGGAGCAACAAGCAGCATCATCTGTGTCTTGTCGAGAGGCTGAGGGCCACCCTGTATGTACCACCAGCTCGATTCGGGCTTATAGTAGCTTCCGCCCCTTATCAATATGAAATAATTGGATCCGTTGAAGTACAAGTCATTTGTCATTTGCCAGACATTGCCCACCATATCAAGGGCTCCGCAGGGACTTGCTCCCTTTGGGAACGCATCCACCGGAGTTGGCTTGTCGAAGGCATTGTTGCATAGCGTACCATGAAATTCGTTGCCCCACGGCCATTTTCGTTTATCCGTGCCCTGGGCTGCCAGCTGCCATTCGTCGTGTGTGGGAAGGCGTTTGCCGGCCCATTTTGCATAGGCTTTTGCATCTTCATAACTGATATAGACAACCGGATATCGTTCCTGCCCCTGCCTGTAGATGCCCCTTTCCCAATGACGCAGGTATCGTGTCGTATCGGAAGGCATATATCCCGAGCTCTGCAGAAACTCATAATACTGGGCGTTTGTAACAGGATACTTATCGATAAGGAAGCTGTCGACTCTGACAGTGAGGTTACTGATCCCGGGGTATGGGATGAACTCGTCGGAAGCAGATACCTCGTATGAAAACTCTGCACCAGGAACAAGCACCATATCGGGAGCAATTCCTGTTGATCTTACTGTTGTGGCTGTTTTGCTTACGAGCCATGGCAATCCTGCTTTGAATTCAAGTATGTTCTCATCGAGCAGGTGTTTACTGTCGGTCATCTGTATTACAATCTTGCCCTCGTAATAGCCAAAAAGATCCCTAATCCTTACCACAGTATCTTTTACTGAATTAAATTCCTTATATTCTGTCTTATAAGAAGGGTTTCCTTTCCAGATCAGTACATTATTGCAGCCGGGGGATTTTACAAAGAGGCTGTCGCCCCTAATAAAGCTATTGAGCAACACAGGAAGACCAGCAATGCATCCGACTGATCCTTCCCTTCTGGTGCCGTTCCATGATGCCGGCCACCCGGAAGCAGTCACCGGAATAAATTCAGTACCGTTTTCCTTTACAGGACTGACATTTTCGTGGTCCCATAATGACACATAATGGAGACCCGTATCGCTTTCAGCCCTGAAGAGTTTTCCTTCGATACCTTCTGACCTCATATTGAGGACTGTGTATACAACCTTTCTTCCCGCCGACCATCTGTTCACGTAAACCTTATCTTTGGCTGTCTCGAGCAGAGGAGTCCAGTCCTGATCAAGGAATGCATCATTGTTCTGCCGGAGGAGGAAAGTGGTCTTTGCAAGAAAGTCCATGTCGTTCCTGTAGTCATCGTCCCTTCCGCCAGGGCGGAACATGTTCAGCTCCGTCCCGTATCCGTTAAAGAATGAGATGGCAATTTCACGGTGGATAAGATCTTCGCCGACATCACAAACCCTGAAAATTGAGAAGTCGGGTTTAATAAGCTTGTTAAGGTTCAGTTCAGGGCTCAGGAATATGGCATTATGCACTCTTCCTGAGATAATTCCGGGCATGTCTTTCGGAACAGCCATTCCCTCGGAAAACATCACGACTCCTTTTCTGACACTGTCGGCCGCGGCCTGGAGTTCGTAGCTTGAACTCCCCCTGGTATCGAGAACAACTCCGTCAGCTTCAACTTCACTTATAAGCCGCGCCAGACCTTTAAAATGATCCTCCTTCCTGGTGCTGTTATCCCACGGATTATATGCGATGAAGAATCTTGTATTGTTTTGTCGCGACAACCTGCTGAAATTCCGGAGTTGGGCAGTTCCGCCCGGAAGATCCCTGTACATATCCCATTGATTTCGCTGATCGAGGCCAAGACGTGGCCAGGTGGGCCATATCCCATAGACATCAATATAGCCGAACTGAGTGGCACTCCGTTTTAAAAGATCGGGGAAGGTGTATTTGCCCGTTGCCCGGTCAAAAAACTCCCTGTCCCATGCCATCTGAAGAACAATAAGATAGCTTTCCTTTATCCAGGAAAGATCTGCACGGGCATAAAGGGAATTATCAAATTTGTCGAGGTCATAGATGTATTTATCCCTGAACATCAGGCGCAGGCCGTTCTGCCATTCACCCCGGAACACTGATGTATTAACGGAGTAGCTGACTCTGGACTTCGGCGGAAGTATAGTCTGGTATCTCTGCCTTATCCCTCCGTCAATGCTCCTGCGCCGGGCAACAGAACATAACGAATACCGGCCGGCAGTTTCAAAAGAAGCATAGCCCAGCTCCCATGCATTATCCGGAAGAATTACCCTGACCGGGCCATATCCCGGCCGGAAAAGCCAGGCTCTTGCAAGATCAGAAGGTCCCTTCCCGGTGATGCTCACCGTTTCAATATCCTGAACAAATGGGACAACATTGCTTATTGAAACTGTATCAGGGGAAATATTCTCAAATTCGGCTGAATATTCATCCCCGACAGCAAACGGAGTCAGAATCCTCCTGATAACAAGACTTACCTTTTTGTCGAACACCATCCTGCAGGCATCTTCCGTTTTTGTCACCTCCACATCACCTGTTGTCCATAATTTTTCGCCGAGTAAAAAACTTAAAAGCGGTTTTTCACGTTTTAAAAGTATAACTGTATTGTCGGATAAATATACACTGTCGGTTTTAAGTCCATCTGACCCTGACAGATAAATTCCGGCAAGTGACTGGGAATATGAGTTATACGAGAAGGATAATAATACGGTTGGCAGGAATATCCTGAGAGTATTTTTAATATTGAACATTTAACGCCGATAATAAGGAGCTAAAAATACTTGGAATTTAAGACTTAAGAAAAATTCAGAGGACGAATTTTATGCATCGCCAGAAAAAATATGGAATCATGTCTTTCCTGAGAAAATTACCAAGGCTATGTCTTTTGTTTCTGGTGGTTATTGCTTTATCATCTGCATGTTCCGGAACAAGGAAGAATCCCTACTATCAGAAGAGGGTACAGGCGTCAAAGAGCAACACCAGGCAGCTTGGAAGAAACAAGTATTATTTCTCCAGCACCTATCAGAAAAAACTGGCAAAAAGTTACAGACGGAAATAATGCCGGTATGTATCAGTCATCGCAGGTGAATGACAGGCCATCATATGCAAGGGCGACAGGTTGTGGCAGTTCGGCCATTACCTCACTGTGAAGTCCCATCTGGTGACTTATATGAGTGAAGAAAGCCTTTCGCGGTGAAATTTCCCTGACAAGATCAACAGCTTCGCGCAGACAGAAATGTGAGATATGCTTTTCCTTTCTCAAGGCATTTATTACAAAATACTTAACCCCAGCAAGTTTTTCTTTTGTTTCTTCAGGAACATAGTTGGCATCAGTTATATAGGCAAAGTCGCCGATCCTGAATCCGTAGACCGGGAGCCTGTAGTGAAAAACCCTTAAAGGCATGATTGTTAATCCATTAACAGCAAACGGGTAATCGGTGATTGTGTTCAGCCGCATTTTCGGAATACCCGGATACTGATATTCAGCGAAAACATATGAGTATTCCCTTTTTATTGCTTTCTGCACCCTTTCCTCAGCGAATATGTCGATTGCATCCTGGCTTTTATAATTAAAAGCCCTTACATCATCCATCCCTGCGATGTGGTCCTTATGCTCATGTGTGATAAGGATGCCGTCAAGCTTTCTGACGTGTTCCCTGAGCATCTGCTGACGAAAATCGGGCCCTGCATCAATGACAATTACAGTGTCGCCCTTCTCAACAAGAAGAGAGGACCTGAGTCGTTTGTCATGTTCGTCACCTGAGAGGCAGGTTCCACACTCACATGCAATAACAGGAACTCCCTGAGATGTTCCGGTTCCAAGAAAAGTAATCTTCACAAAACATTTATTTTCATGGCAAACCTAATTTAAAATTCGTAAACTGACAATATGGTATTGTCATTTTGAGGCATGTAACAGGGGATTTGTTAAATTTACACCTCTTCAGAAGCTATGAAAAAAGGGAAGATATATCTTGTTCCTGTGACACTCGGAAATGAGGATTACAGTCAGGTGATACCCGGGCCAGTCTTATCGTTAACAAGGTCGTTAAGGGTATTTGCCGTGGAGGACGTGCGGAGTGCCAGAAGATACCTGAGGTTGATCGACAGGAATTTTCCTATCGATGATTCTGTTTTTCTCGAACTCAACGAGCATACTGCAGATGAGGAGATCATACATTATCTCGATCATGCCATCGACGGATCGGATATTGGCATATTGAGTGAAGCCGGTCTGCCCGGGCTTGCAGATCCCGGTGCAAAGCTCGTTGCGGCTGCCCACAGGGAAAGACTGAAGGTGGTTCCTCTTACAGGGCCTTCTTCAATTGTTCTTGCTCTCATCTCCTCCGGGCTGAATGGTCAGAATTTCACTTTCAACGGATATCTTCCCGTCAAGCCAGCCGAAAGGACCGCCAGGCTCCGGGATCTGGAAAGAAAGGCCCGTGAAGGATATGCCCAGATATTCATGGAGACACCCTACCGCAACCAGAAAATGCTTGAATCAATACTTCAGTCGTGCAGCAGCGAAACAAAGCTTTGCATTGCAGCAGACATAACTCTTCCGGGAGAATGCATAAGCACAATGACAATATCGGAATGGAGGAAAAACATTCCATCCATTAACGACCATCTGGTTGTCTTTATCCTTCAGTAGATTATTTTAACGTTGAATACTGGTCGACCTTGATCAGATCGACCTCAAACAGGATCGGTGTAAATCCAGGGATAGTAACTACTCCCTGAAATCCTGTATATTGTGTCCCGGATGAACCAAATGCCAGACCTGACGGGATAAGGAACAACGACTTTCCGCCTTCCTTCATATAAAGGAGTCCTTCATGGAAGCCGGGTACTGAATAGTATTCATTTATTATATATTGCAGGGTGTCGATGCCGACACAGGTATCGAATTTTGCGCCGCTCAGGAATCTGCCTGTATAAACAAGGCTCAGGGTATCATAAAGGTCGACCTGGGCACCGGTTCCGGGCTTTAACTCGGCATAATACAACCCGCTGTTCTTCAGTTGAAAAGCGATTGTATCATGATCAGCGATATAGGCCTGTATCATCTGCCTTTCTTCCTCAGCGTATTCATCAGATTTTGTGGAAAGCCTGCATGAAGACATGAGAACTGCCAGTGCAAGCGCAATAAAAGTGGAAGGATTTTTCACAGATAAGCTTCTATTCATTTCAGTAATTTTTATTCTGATTATTCAGGTTAAAATGGTTCTAATATTCCCACAATAATCATTCCAAATACTTTTATTGAGCAATCCTCACATTATAGACAATTGTCGAACGCGGGGGAATTTTCTTCCCGTCGCCTACCAGTCCGTATGCAAGGAATGGGGGAATTATGAATATTGCCTCAGAGCCGCGTTTAAGAAGCTTTAATCCTTCGTTCATACCGGGTTCAAGCCCGGTTCTTCCTATTATTATGTCTTTCGGGCCCTGCTCGGATGAAGAATAGCAAGGCGTTCCGTCGAGCAGGTAACATTCAAAATTTATAATCACACGGTCATTGTCTTTCAGGTATTCCCCGGTGCCAGGTTTTTGTATCATATACCACAGCCCGGTTGGTGACTCAGTCATTGTCAGCTTTTTGCGTTCTATATAGTTAAGGATAACTTCCCTGTCTTTACGCAGAAGGTATCTGTTAACCTCTTCCATATCCTTCCCCCCGGGTTTTGGAGCCCGTTTAAGGTCATCCCCTCCCCTGTGGCACGAAACGGCCAGAAAAACGACAGAAACCAAAAGCAGAAGATCAGTTTTTTTCATCAGGGAGTTCATCTTTCAGTTGATGTCCGGTCTCTTCCAGCACTTTAATGAAGTATTTTATGGTATTTTCGAGAGTATCATAATATTCGCCTCCTGAAGCGTTCATGTGTCCGCCTCCGGAGAAATACATTGATGCAAACTGATTTACCGCGAAACTGCCTTTTGAACGGAATGACAGCTTCACAAAATTATCTTTTTCAACAAACAGAACTGAAAAATTTATGCCTTTTATTGAAAGCGGCATATTGACAAATCCTTCGGTATCGCCCTTGGCATGGTTGAAATCGGCAAGGTCCTGTTTCGTGAGATAGATATATGCTGTATTGTAATCCCTGAGTACAGTCATCCTCTGGTTCAGAGCCAGTCCAAGCAACCGCATCCTGTCGGCAGAGAAATTATTGTAAACCGCATTCAGGATCCCGGACTTATCTATGCCCGAATCGATAATGTCAGCTATTATCCTCATGGTTCTTCCTGTATATGAGCCATGTTCAAAATTTCCGGTATCAGTAATGATCCCTACGTAAACGGATTCCAGAAAGGATCTGTTCAAGAAAGGTCCGTTCCCGAGGACCGAAATAATTTCATAAACAAGCTCCGCGGTTGAGCACATCGAAGGATCAGAAATGAGCAAATCAGCAAAGTGATGAGGTTCAAGATGATGGTCAATAATGACTTTTGGTGCATGTGAAAAGGTCACTGCTTTCTCAGCCTCCCCAAGCCTGCCTGGCTGATTGAAATCGACCATTATTATGAGCTTTGCCTCTTCAATAAGCTTTATACTTCTTTTCCTGTGACGAATGAAAACGTTTATCTTTTCAGAACCGTCCATCCATTTCAGGAACTCCTGAAGGTTGTTGGGGCACATCATCGAAACAGATTTACCCTTGTATCTCAGGTAATGGTAAAGAGCAAGCTGGGAGCCTATTGCATCGCCGTCGGGGTTGATATGACTGATGAGCAATATATTATCAGATGATTCTAAGAGTTCCGATAATTCTTTTGTATATTTGACAAGATCAAACACTTTTACTACTATTAAATCAAGTGGTTAAAGATAGAAAAAAACCTGTAAAGCAGGATTTTATTGTTTTATATCATAAAAATCAGGTCAGTGATGAAAGGAGACTTCACATTTTCGATAATAAAGCCTAATGCAGTAAGAACAGGGAAAACAGGGCCGATCCTGGCAATGATAAATGAAAGCGGTTTCAGGATCTCAGCATTGAAAATGGTTCAGCTCACCATGCAGCAGGCCGGGTCGTTCTACAGCATTCATAAAGGCAAATCATTTTATGACGATCTTGTTGAATTCATGACTAGCGGGCCCGTTGTCGTAATGATTCTCAGGCATGAGAATGCAGTTGAGGAATACCGCCGCCTTATGGGTTCAACCGATCCTGAAAAGGCTGACCAGGGTACTATCAGGAAGACATTCGGCGTTTCGGTTAAAATGAATGCAGTTCACGGATCCGACAGCGACGAGAATGCAGTCAGAGAAGCTGGTTTCTTTTTCTCTGAAATTGAAAGATCGTGACATTCATACTTCTCTCCCACTGTTGCCCTCACCCGAAAATAAGATAATCCTGCCATCTGGTTCAGGGAACATTAATTTGTTAAATTTGCGGAATTTTAGCAAAGAAAATGGCTCCCGGATTTAATGTTGATTTATCAGATAAGAAAAGCCTTGAGAAGTATTCATCGGCTTTTACCCTTTCCGACATGGAAATTTTTATATTTCCCGAGCTCTTTTATCCCCTCGTGCTTGCCAATATAATGTCGCCAATAATATGGGGCTGGCGGGATGATCCATGGTTTGCCGATATTGAAAAAAAGAGTTTTACCTATAAGGTGAACAGGATAAAACAGTTCATTATCCAGAATTACGTTTTTAATCTCGACCTTGCCACATGGGGGCTGACAACAAAGGGCAGGGAGCTGGACAGGTTCAGGGATTTTTTCGATATTGAACTTCTTAAACAATCCAATGCATTGTTCGGATATGAAGGAGATAAATACTATTTCGATATAGATATAAGGAAGCATTTTGGCCTGGACAAGTATACGACCGATGTGATTCCTTACTGGAAAACCGAGACTGTTGAGGCCATGACTGCTTTCAGGTTCAAGGAGAACTTCTCAACAGGCGCGGGGGAATGTGTCTCATTAAGCGCTCTTTACGCTGCAGCAATGTTCATTGTGGGAAGAATACCACTCGAAAAGATTTTTTTGATTGCCACGCCTCTTCATTCCCAGAATTTCATTATGGAAAAGGAAGGACTTATTACGAACAACAGGCGTATCGTAACCAAGAACATGTGGTTTAACGGGACTTCTCTTTCGGAAAAGGCAAGGCGTGCACTTGAAAATGAACGGGTTACAATCGTTTCGCACATTTCAGGATATATCCACACCCTGTATGAAGATGCAACAATTGACAAAGATGCCTATAATCGCTTCTCAACAAAGCTCAGGGAGTTCCTTACCACCGATCTTACCGATCTGATATTTATTAACTTTCTTCGCTTCAAGTCGAAATACAAGTCACTTTTTCAGTACAGGTGTGAATGTTCAGGGAAACAAAGGTTCATCACCCTCGAGAAGATGTTCGAATACGAACATTCGAGCAAGTACAATGTTTCAATGGAAACAAGAGAACTACTTGTAAATGAAATAGAAGGAGATGAATTCCACCTTAGCCCGCTTCCAGACAAAATACTCTTGAACGACATAGAAAACATTTTTACAGGCCGGAAAGGAAGGAAACTGGAGGAATTCAGGGAGGAATTCACCAGATTATCAGGTGAGGCCGACAGAAACGTGATCGAAGAGATGTTCAAGGATCTTCAGAACTTTATTCATACAGATCCCAGGATCCCTTCCGGTAATAAAAATTATATTCCGAATGTTATTCCGGAAATATCCGTCAGCCAGTCGCGTGAAGAAATCATCGAAACCATCTGTTCGCTTTCTGAAAGGACGGAGACTGCAGACCTTGCCCTGTATATTTACCGGGATATGGAAAGAATAAACTGGATCCCCTTTATTAAAGCAGCCATTGAAAGGAATCCGATTTGTTTTAATGATCTGAACGGTAAATCAGTAAAGGAAGTATACGAACGTATTCTCACCCTGCCTGATGAATCAATTTACGGATCCGGACGGCTTGCACAGCCGGATGAGGTATGGAATTTCCGCAGGGGAGACGGGATAGAAAAGGCTTTTCTCCTGGCGGATGTGATTGTCAGGAAAAATCCTGCTGCTCAAATAAGAATGGAAATTGACAGGGAGATGGTTAAGATGCTATGTGATGGGGACATTTATTACTTTAAATCCTCAAAATCACTCAGGAAAATCATAAGGATCGGTCAGGAAGGATATGAATCTTCCGATCTAGCGTAATACAATTTCTTTTATCACTTCGCGGCCCGCTTTCTCGTTAAGCTTTTCCCTGAGTGCCTCCCTCAGCATTAAAAGCTCATTTCTGGCCACTGACGAACTGAGCTTTACATAAAGTATCTGGTCCTTGATATAAACCTTTGATGTCCTTGACGAAATAGCTTTGCCGACTACTTCCTCCCAGGAATTCAGTATATTGACCTCGAGAAGCTTTCCCTCAAGATTCATCTCTTTTAAATAATCCTTCATCGCCTCGGCAAGCGATATTGTTTTACTTCTTCTCATTTTTTGCGTTGCCGTTATGTACAATCTCTCCGACTCCGGTATCCGTTATTTTGAAAAGTCTGTAGTCGGTGTCGATAGTGTCAAGGATATCCTGTAACCTTTCCTTATGTGTATCAGTAATAAAAATCTGTCCAAACCTGTGGTTTCCGACAAGCCGTATGATCTGGGCCACCCTTTCAGCATCGAATTTGTCGAATATATCATCAAGAAGCAGGATGGGAGAAAAACCTGCTTTCCTTTTTATATAGTCGAATTTAGCAAGTTTAAGGGCAACCAGATATGATTTCTGCTGGCCCTGTGACCCGAGTGATTTTACAGAATGACCGTCCATCTCGAAGAGCAGGTCGTCTTTATGGATACCTACTGTGGTATATTCAAGCGACCTGTCCTTTTCTGTTGAATTCCTTATCTGTTCCTCAAAATTGCCATCATTCAGATGGGACCTGTAATTAAGCCTCACCTTTTCCTTTTGATTTGAGACAAGGGAATAGTATTCCCGGAATACAGGGATAAGTTCATTTATCAGGGTTTGGCGTTCATGGTGAACAATGCTGCCATATCTGACAAGCTGTGCATCCCAAACGGCAAGCATCTCGGGGTCAAATCGTCCTGTCGCCCTGAAATCCCTTAGCAGCCTGTTTCGTTGCTGAAGCGCCCTGTTGTAATTCAGGGCCGCATCAAGATAATTCGCATCGTACTGGCTTATTATCCTGTTCATGAATTTTCGCCGTTCCTCACTGCCTTCGGTTATCATGGCACTGTCGGAAGGTGATATCATCACAACCGGATACTTCCCTACATGTTCCGATAACCTTTCATAGATCTTACCATTTCTTTTAAAAACCTTCTGTTTCTGCCGGTGGAATGAGCAGAAAATGTTGTCTTCCTCATCCCCGTCTGAAAAAAAGCCCTGAATAATGAAGAAATCCTCATCATGTTTTATATTAACACTATCGATGGCATTGAAAAAGCTCTTTGTAAGGGAAAGATAATGAATGGCATCAAGGATATTTGTCTTGCCCACTCCGTTATTCCCCACTATACAGTTTATCCTGGGAGAAAACACCATGTCGGCCTGGCCGTAGTTCTTGAAATTTGTAAGCGATATCTTTTTAAGGTACATCAGTCGGATTAATTTTAAATATAGAGGTCACAACGGTGCTTCACAGTAATAAAGGCAAAATTACAAAAAAGAGACATCGACGGAAACAATAAGTTTATAATATTATGATACAAGTCGTTACAATAAAATATCACAACACCCATTTTTTTATCCAATTGTTTCAAATTTATTTTAAAAGAACTACTTTTGCGGAGTTAATTTTTAAGTGTTTTAACCAGAAACTGTTATGGCAAAAGCTAAGAAAGAAGAAAATCCTCAGGGACTTAAAAATGTCGAAGAAACATTAACAAGGACAGAACAATTACTTGAAGAAAACTATAAACCTTTGCTGATCGGCCTGGCTGTTCTGGTAGTGCTTGTCGGAGCCGTATGGCTTGGAAGAATGTATCTTTCAAAGAAAAATGATGAAGCTCAGTCACAGATGTTTCAGGCACAAAAATACCTTGAAATGGATTCTCTCAATCTTGCTCTCAACGGTGACGGCAACTACCTGGGTTTTGCAGACATTGCCAATGAATACAAATTCACCAAAGCCGGCAATCTTGCAAGATACAGCGCCGGCATCTGCAACCTCCACCTCGGTAATTACAAGGAAGCAATCAAATACCTTGACAAGTATTCAAAAAAGGACAAGGTGATAGGTTCAATCGCGATTGGAGCAACCGGTGATGCCTATGTGGAGCTCGGAGATACCGAAAAGGGCATTGCGAAATATCTTGAAGCTGCCGATTATGCAGACAACCAGTTCAATACTCCGCTGTACCTTATGAAAGCTGCTGAGCTTTACGAGATGTCGGGCAAATATGCAGAAGCTCTTAAGCTTTATCAGAGGATAAAAGACAATTATCCTTCAAGCACCGAAGGTGTCACCATCGACAAGTATATTGCAAGGGCCTTACTTCTTTCGAAATAAATGAGCACCGCCGATCTTTCGGAATATGATCCTTCATCCGTTCCTGATGCAGGGCGGATGAGGTTTGGCATTGTGGTTTCCGACTGGAACAGTCAGGTTACCGGATCACTTCTCAGGGGAGCCGTGAACACCCTGAAGAAGCATGGCGCCACCGACAATAACATAGTGGTGAAACATGTTCCCGGGAGCTTCGAGCTCACTTTGGGTGCACAGTTTCTTGCCGAATACGACGACCTGGATGCAATAATATGCCTGGGCTGTGTAATTCAGGGAGAGACACCTCATTTCACATATATCTGTCAGGGAGTAACATATGGCATTACCCAGCTGAACCTTGAGTATAATATCCCGTTCATTTTCGGAGTTCTTACAACGCTTAACATGGAGCAGGCTCTTGAACGGTCAGGAGGGAAACATGGCAACAAGGGTGATGAGGCTGCAATTACAGCGATAAAGATGGCAGCGCTTCAGCGTGAAATGGAATAATGACCACCTATCTCCGGCATAATCCCCTGTAAGGACAATAATTGCATTTCGACAGGCTTTCTGTCATCCTGAAAGGCTCATCGCGGCTGAAGATTTTCGTTACAGTTACGGCAAGGCCATCAAGAAACTCATTCCTTATCGTCTTATAATCATAAATGACTGATTCATCATTCTTCCCGGCCTTTATTTTAAGCACGTCAGAAAACTTGTCGGCAGATAGTTCTTTAATATTGTACACTGACGGTCTGATGGTTGCAGAGGTGTTCTCAGCCAGTAACGCCTCGCAATAAACAAGTGTCTGGAGCCATCCGTCAGTCTCCTTCTTCCGATCATCCTCAAAAAGTTCACTGACCGAAGCTATCTTTTCTGCAATGCCGCCTGTCTTGTAGTCAACGATCCTCGTCTCACCATTCTTCTTGTCGATCCTGTCAATATTCCCTCCGGTTCTCAGGCTGATTTCACGGCTTCCATCATTGATTGAAAGCATGAAAAGCACAGGTTTTTCAAGTCCTTCAATATTGAACGGGGCCAGGGTGCGGTCGGTCAGCAAAATCTTGATAAGATAGGTCAGAAGAATATCCCTCATTATGATGTCTTTCCCCCTGTGATAACCGGGCGCATCCGGTTCACTGCCACCGTTAAGAAGATTTTCCACCAGATTTTCCAGTCTGTTTTCATCTTTCAATATGGCATCTATATCTCCGGGAGTAACTTCCCTGTTCATGAAGCCGGCATAGACTGACTTCATTACCTTATGCAGGACCTCGCCAAAAACAGCATGATCAATCTCCTCTGTGAGTATCACTGGTTCCTTCAGCCTGTTCACATATCTGTAAAAGAATCTCATCCTGCAGCCAAGCCAGGTATTTATGGCGGTCGGTGAAAGGATGACCCCGTTACCGTTATCAGCATACATTGAGTAAAGCCGTTGAAGATGATGATCATTTTTTTCAAGGAGGTGTGAAATTGATGCTGCCGACCGTATGTCGAAAGAGAGATTCACCAGCTTAGGTTTAAGGCTCTGCTCATATTTCATCTGTATCAGAAACCGGCTCATTTCGCCAGTCCTCAAGCCTGTCGAATCAGAATTATAAACGAAAGTCACATTTTCAGCCCTGTGGAGAAGGCGGTAGAAATGATATGCAAAAATGGATTCCTGGTGGTTAATGGCTGGGAGGCCGAATGCTTCCCTTAAGCTGTAAGGAATGAAAGAAGATCCCATGGCAGCCGACGGAAGAATGCCCTCATTAACCGAAAGCATGATTATATTTCTGAAATCGAGTGACCGCGTCTCTAGAAATCCCATTATCTGGATCCCTGATACCGGCTCTCCGGAGAAAGGCACGGAACAGGTTCTTAACACCTTATCGAGGATGCGGACATAAGTCTCGTTGCTGAATCTCACTTCCTGAGACTTCACTATCTTTTCAAGTCTGTTAATGGTCAGCAATACGGTGTAAACAAATTCATTTCTGAGCTTAACCTGCATGTTATCATGGTTCTCCGTCCCATTTCCTGCCGAGACAATCATCATAATCTTTCTCAGGTAATCTGAAAATTCAGCAGGGTTGCCGGGTCTGGCGAACAAAGCAGAAGTTGTATCCGACCTGTTAAGAAATCCGGATGGAACAAGGATCTGTTTTCTTTTCAATATCTCATTCTGCAGATCTTTTTCCTCATCTGTTAATTTATTAACAATAAGCTGATGCCTGAGGATTTCGATCACATAACGGTAATGGTAACTAACCGAACCGTTCTCAGATACAGAACTTCGCTGCAATTCAATAAGATGCTTTATCAGGCTGTAAACACCTGTCATTGCAAGCGGATAACCCATTGTTATGTTAATATCGCCTGTTCCGGCCGGAAGGCTTGTAAGCACAGGCACTATCAGTTTCTCATCAGCGAGTATGACTGCCGTATGATGTGCATCCCCGGGCGACATTTCCTTTAGCCTCCCAATAAGGCATGGTATAAGTTTCACCTGTGAAATGTCGGATGTTGTTTCTATAATATCCCATTTTGTTTCATTTCCGGGGGCAGAGAGATTTGTGTCATAGTTCCAGTCGGCAGGCATATCATTTCCAAAGATTTCGAGGTTCTGTCGAAGGAAATAACCCGCGGAATTCACTTTGCTGTTTTTCACGTATGAATTGTCATAGTCCCAGTAGAACCTTGCGGTTCCCTTACCAGAGAGGTGCCGCATAACAGCAAGCTCACATTTGTTCAGCGCATTGAACCCGACAAAATGAATGTTTTTCCACTTTACGGAAGGCAGGCTTCCTGACATCACAGCCTCAGCAACATCCCGATATAGCATTCCCTCATAGGCAATGCCCGACTTCCGCAGAGCATGCCGGTAATTAGTGTACAAATCTGCCAGGACAGACCAGATTGATTTAAAGCCCTCCTTTTCCTTTGTAAATTTGTCAGGTTCAAAGTTCAGCCAGAACCTCTTTATTATTTCCGCCTGTTCGGGAGTGATATCCTCAAACTGTCGGTCGATATCTCTGAAATCGGTCACATTGCGGAATAAAGCCCGGGCGTTTGCAAGATATTTGTCGACATCATCGAAATCATTTATCAGCATATCTCCCCAGAAATAGAACTCATCAAAGCTTTCAGCTGAAGGGTTAAGCTTCCTGTATACCTTATACAGTTCGAAGAGAAGAATCTCGTTGTCGGCTATGGCAAGGTTTGAAAATGAGGAGAAGAATTCGCCAATAGTCATTATTGATGGGGTCCAGGCAGGCTTATCGAGAAGGGCTGAATAATATTTGAGGAAATAGAGGCCTGCGCGCCGGCTGGGAAAGACAAGGCAGTGATCCCTCAGGTCGCTGCCTGATTGTTCATGAAGAAGCCTGGCTATCCTTTCAAGAAAAAAAATCATATCCTGCTTAAATTTTATATAGCCTGCCCTGCCATGTATCAAGTTCCTCAAGTCGTTTCTCAATGAGGCTGACAATCTGGTCGGTCCTTTTTTTACCCCAGACGGTTCTCTCAAGAAACCGTGGCGGTGCCTCGCCGGTAAACCTCTCTACAACAATAGCCGGGTTAAGTAGTTCAAGAAACCTTATTATGAAATCGAGATATCTGTCCCATGTAAAGCACTCGAAATCTGAAGGATCATTTTTAAATTCATCTTCCATAACAGTTCCCTTTATTATCTGTAGCTGATGGAATTTAACACTGGTAAGCGGAAGACCGGAGATAATCCCGGCTTCGTCCAGCATTTCCTCGACCGACTCGCCCGGAAGTCCGAAGATAAAATGCGCTCCTGTGGCAATTCCCCGCGAAGCAAGTGACCTGACAGCCATGACTGCATCATTGAAGGTGTGTCCCCTGTTAATTCTGGAAAGTGTTTTGTCGTAGCACGATTCTATGCCCAGCTCGACAGTCAGCATACATCTCCCTGAAAAATCCTCGAGAAGATCAAGGATGGCTCCATCGATACAATCGGGCCTCGTTCCGATAACGAGTCCCTTTATTTTGTCGTGGGCAAGTGCTTCATTATAAAGCTCTTCCAGTTTGGCAGGTGAAGCGTACGTATTTGAATAAGCCTGAAAATAAGCAAGATAATATGCGGCCTTCCTGTACCGTTTAAGATGGAATTCAATACCCTCATCTATCTGTTGAGTTACAGATTTTGAGGGGAGGCAATAGGAAGGATTGAATGCCTTGTTGTTGCAGTATGTGCATCCCCCAATTCCTTTGGTACCATCGCGGTTTGGGCAGGTAAAACCTGCATCAACCGACACTTTCTGCATTCGCGTCCCGTATCTCATGCGGAAATAGTCGGGAAATGCATTGAACCGTCTGCCGTGTCCCCAGGGAAAGTTCCTTACTGTTTTATCATTATTCATTCAGACGCTTACTATTATACCGGCATCCACATACCACAGGCAGGCCTTTTCAACTACATAGCCCATGCTTTCGAGTATTGAGGCATACTGCCTTATCTGCCTGGTGTGGCTGTTGTTTTCTTCTCCGAATTTAAAATCAATTATTGTTACTCTTCCATCCTTTAAAATGATCCTGTCAGGTCGTTTCAACTGTGAGTCGGGCATCAGAAAAGAAGTCTCATTATAGACTTCAAGATCCTTTGCGAACCATTTTCCAACCTCGGGATCATTAAGAAGCCTCTCAATTTTCCCAATAAGGAAAGGCGCTTCGGATTCAGGTATCTTGCCTTCAAGCACTCTTTTTCTTACTGATCCGCCGGCATCTTCCGCTGACAGTATCTCTCCGAATATTTCGTGCATTACCTTTCCGTAGTTGATCCGTTCACGCTTTTCCGAAACCGAATTCTCAAAATAGTCTTCCCAGTGAAGTTTAAGTTTCAGTGAGGATGAATTATCACTAACAGCATAATCAACGGCCTTAAGCTCCTCCGAAATGCCTGCTCCGCTTTCCGGTTTGGGAATTGATCCGAATTCAAAAATCCCGTCCTGCCGTTTGAAATTATCGGGAAGGACAGGATCTGAAAGCTTATCCTGACTGCCGGTGAAGGCAAGAGCTTCTTTTAAAATCCCGGCTATCCTGCCTGAAGCTCCCGACTTTGAAGGCGCAAATCCCGTCAGGACATTGACGGCCCTTGTAAAGGCTACATATAAAAGGTTTAAGTTGTCGATATAAGCTGAATATTTTTCCTGGAAATAGCTTTCCGAAAATATTGAATTCTCAAGGTCGCTTTTATATTTCACAGGGACAATTCCCAGAGCATTAAACGGATGAATGTCAGGGTTTAGCCAAAGAATGTTTGAATGAAACGGTTTATGATCGAGGTTCCATGAGATGAAAGGCAGAATTACCGCTTTGAATTCAAGGCCTTTCGATTTGTGTATTGTAAGTACTTTAATGGAATCCTGGTTTTCGGGAAGAAGAATCGACTTTTTTACACCTTCTGTTTCCCACCAGTCAAGGAAAGAAGCGATGCCAGGGTACCCCGACATGCAATGGTTCATCACAAGATCCTGGAAGGCATTCAGATACGGAACGTTGAATGAATGGCTGCCAAGGCCGAAGAAGTTGATTGCATTCTCGGTAATCTCCCACAGGGTACAGTATCTGACCGAATCGATGAAATCCCCGGAGCCTTCCGGGAAAACCAATGAAGAAGCTGTATCAAGGTAAGCCTTGTCAATATCTGCCTGCTCAACACCGGTTTTGCCGGTGGCAAGAAGATAGTTCCTTATCATGGCCGCCCTGCTTATCATATCTTCCCTGTTATCCAGAACCCTCAGGAGTGCAACCAGAAAACCCACAACCGGAGAATTTGAGAGTAACAGCGATTCTCCCGATACTATGTTGTAATTATATTTCGCTTTTTTTTCTGCCGGGCATTCCATACTGTAGGCGATCATTGCCTTTAGCACTGTCGAACCCTCGATGTTATCCCTGACAAGTATTCCTATATCAGATGCCCGGTAGCCATTATCCTGGAACATCTCAACCACAGAAGGCAGACGTTGAAGAACGCTCTCCCTCCAATCCGTTTCATTTTCATTTTCAATGAACTCCAGTTTTACATATCCTCCCGATTTCCTCCCGGGATCTTTCTGGACCGCCTCTCCGTAAAGCTCGCTGAAACTTGTTGCAGGCCTGTGGCCGGCAGTCTCCTGATCAAGCAGGTAAGGGATAACAGAGAAGAGAGCATTGTTGAACCTGATAATATTTGAGCAACTCCTGTAATTGGTATCCAACGGAAGTGAAATGAAACGTTTACCATCCGATGATTGTTTCAGGTTATTCAGTGTCTGCCAGTCGCTGTTGCGCCACCTGTATATCGACTGCTTTATGTCGCCAACAACAAGATTATCGGAACCCTGCGCCATGCTGTTATCGATAAGATGCCTGAAGTTCAGCCACTGTATTACTGATGTATCCTGAAACTCATCGATCATGAAATTGCTGTAGGTGTTTCCCGTTCTCTCATAAATAAATGGCGCCTGGTCCTGCGAAACGATAAGGTAAATGAGTTCGCCGGCATCTGATAACAGAAAAGTGTTTTCGTCCCTCGTGATAAGATGAACATGATAAAGAATGTCAGACAGGATTCCCAGGATGTATATGTTTGAAAGTATATGTTCTGCAGAATTATAAAAGACAACATTGTCATCGTAGAATTTCAGAGCCTCTTTTACAGTCTTTTCAAGCCCGGCTTTCAAAGCCTCGCCCAGAGCTGAATGTTGTGTTCCCGATGACCATCGGGGAGGGTTTTCATTAACCGCCCTCGCATAGCTGTTGGGAGGTTTTGTCATGCCGCCGGCGGCTGACCTTACAAAAGCAGGCACTCCCCTGCCCTTTTGATAAAACATATCATCATTAAGGCTGAACCTGTCGAAATATGCCAGGCATTCCATACCATAATCTTTCATTTTACGGCGGAATTCTGATCTTATTTCCCTGATATCCCTGATATAGGAAACAAGAAATTCCTTGTTGCTGATCTTTTTCTTCTCTTCTTCGGGAAGGAGCCTGAATTTCTCATTGAACAACTCACCCGACAATACTGTGATGCTTTTTTTCAGATCCCAGCTTTTTCCCTCATCAATATTTGTCCTGGCAAACATTGTCAGCCAGTTTCTGACAAGCTGATCGGAGTCAGCCGACTCAATTACATTGCTTATTGCGGATGACAGTATCCTTGCATGGTCTATTTCGATGCTGAATCCTGAATGTAGTCCGATATCACGTGCGAATGCCCGGATGATCTTCTGATAAAAGCTGTCGATGGTACTTACCGAGAATCTTGAATAATCGTGAATTATCGAATAAAGAATGTCGCCGGCTTCGGAGCGGATAATACTCTCGCTTTTGCCTGTTGCCTTTATCAGGTCATCAAGGTATTTCGACCCCTCCCCTCCGGCGAGCCTGTGAAGTTCATCCAGTATGCGGCTTTTCATTTCAGCGGTGGCCTTGTGGGTAAATGTCACAGCAAGAATTCTCCTGTAATGCAGGCGCGACCTGAAAAGTTTTTCAAGATAGATCCCGGCAAGCTTATGTGTTTTGCCGGAACCTGCCGAAGCGCTGTAGATAGTCAATGTTCCTTCGCCCATAGATGGGTAAAGTTAGCCATTTTAATTAACTTTGTGCCGTGAAAAAGAAGGTAGTAGTCGGATTATCCGGGGGGGTTGACTCGAGTGTTGCGGCCTGGCTCCTGAAAGAGAGCGGGTACGAAGTTACAGGACTTTTTATGAAGAACTGGCACGACACGACAGGTCTTCTTCAGGGCGAATGTCACTGGGAGGATGACATCATGTTCGCCGGAATGGTGGCCAGGAAGCTTCAGATCCCGTTTCATTCAGTTGACCTGAGCGGCCCGTACAGGCAAAGAGTCGTCGATTATATGTTCTCGGAATATGAAAAAGGCCGGACCCCTAATCCCGATGTACTTTGCAACAGGGAGATCAAATTTGATTCCTTTGCAGAAGAAGCAAAAAAGCTTGGCGGGGATTTTGTTGCCACGGGCCACTATTGCCGGAAGGAATCAATCTCAGAGGGTGATGCGACTGTTTTCCGGCTGCTGGCAGGAAAGGACAACAACAAGGACCAGAGCTATTTCTTATGCCAGGTCAGCCAGGAACAGCTTGCCTGTTCTCTTTTTCCTGTCGGAGGCCTTACAAAACCCGAAGTCAGGGCCATTGCTGAAAAGCTGGGACTTGCAACTGCCCACAGGAAAGATTCACAGGGTATCTGTTTTGTCGGGAAAGTACATCTTCCCACGTTCCTGCAGCAGAAACTGAAAGCGAAGAAAGGACCTGTTATAGAGATACCCCCGTCATTTGACCATGCAGAATGGCACTTGGGATATGTTGATGGCAATGTTGACGAAAATGACCTTATCATGGCCTCTGAACCATACAATTTCGGTAAATCATATGGCAAAATAGTCGGAGAGCATAACGGCGCTCATTTTTTTACCATGGGACAAAGGAAGGGAATAAATATAGGGGGATACAGGGAACCTTTGTTTGTAATCGGTACCGATATTGAAAAAAATATTCTTTATGTTGGTGAAGGACAATCACATCCAGGGTTATACAGAAAAGGTCTTTTCATCAGGGAAGAAGAGATCCACTGGATCAGAAAAGATCTTGAAATGCGACTGGATGAAGTCAGGGATTATGAAGTAAGGATCAGGTACCGCCAGCCCCTTCAGAAAGCCAGGCTTTACAGGAAAAGAAAAGGACTTTACATTGTTTTCAACAAGCTCCAGCGAAGCATTGCTCCGGGCCAGTTTGCTGCATGGTACTCAGGTGATGAACTTATCGGTTCGGGTGTAATAGAAAGATGATCTGCGATCAGGACAGCCTGTCCTTGTAATCTTCATATCCGAATTCCTTCAGCAGCCTGAATTCACTGTCAGCCGTCCATATTCCTATAGAAGGATGCCGAACACCGTTGAATGTTGTCGTCTTCACCATTGTATAATGGATCATATCGAGAAAGATAATTCTGTCACCGGGTTTTAATTCTCTCCCGAATGACCATTCGCCCATGAAATCCCCTGAAAGGCATGAATTGCCGCCAAGGCGGTAACCGATGCTTCCATTTCCGGCATCAGTGGCACCGAGGATCTTCGGTTTATAGGGCATCTCGAGACAATCAGGCATATGCGCTGTGAATGAGACATCCAGGATGGCTGTTCTTATACCCTGGTTAACCACAACATCCTCGACAGTGGCAACAAGTTCACCAGTTTCCCATGCAAACGCGCTTCCTGGTTCAAGAATTACATGGAGGCCGCTTCTTTGCCTGAACTCCCTGAGAATTTTAATCAGGTGGGCAGTATCGTATCCCTTGCGGGTCATCAGGTGCCCGCCGCCCATATTTATCCATTTAAGTTTTGGAAAAAAAACTCCAAACTTTTTCTCAATTACTCCAAGAACCTTTTCAAGAGCATATGAATCTGATTCGAAAAGGACATGGAAATGGAACCCTTCCAAATCTTCGGGGAGACCGTGAGACAGCAGGTCCTCAGCAGTTATTCCAAGCCTGGATCCTGGTGAGCAGGGATTGTAGATATCATGTCCGATCTCAGAAAATTCAGGGTTAATCCTTACTCCCATCGAGACCTTCCGTTGGCTGTCGGCAACAATCTTTGAGTACTTATCATATTGAGCCAGTGAATTAAAGGTGACATGTGAGCTGAACTGCATGATTTGCCTGAATTCACTTTCCCTGTATACCGGAGAATAGGTATGGGCAGGGCTGCCAATTTCCTCGAAACAGAGCCTTGCCTCGTTCAGCGAACTGGCTGAAGCTCCGTTTATATATTCCCGGAGAATCGGAAACACTCCCCACATTGCAAACCCCTTGAAGGCGAGGATTATCTCGGCGCCTGACTCTGATGAAACCTGCCGGATAAGCCGGAGGTTTTCCCTGAACCTCTCTTCATCAATAACATAGCATGGAGAGGGAACCCGGTTATAATCTATTGGCATTAAGGTACTTCTTGTAAAAGATTAAAGTTCCAGATCAACATCATGAAGTTCGACCCACGGCAAGCCAAGCTTGTTGAGCTGCTCCATAAAAGGATCGGGATCAAATTCCTCAACATTGAACACCCCTGGTTTTTTCCAAATTCCTTTAAGATACAGCATAGCTCCTATTGCTGCAGGAACACCGGTTGTATAACTTACACCCTGGGCGCCGGTTTCTTTGTAAGCTGCCTCGTGGCTGCAGTTGTTATAGATGTAATATGTTTTTTCCTTTCCGTCCTTAATACCCCTGATGCGGCATCCGATACTTGTCTGTCCTTTATAGTTTTCTCCAAGTTCGCCGGGATCGGGAAGGACAGCTTTGAGGAATTTTATCGGAACTATTTCGCGTCCTTCGAACATTATGGGTTCAATACCAGCCATGCCAATATTCTGAATCACCCTCAGGTGTGTGAGATACTCCTGTCCGAATGTCATCCAGAAACGTGCCCTCTTTATTGTGGGAAAATTCTTCACAAGTGATTCAAGCTCTTCATGATAGATAAGATACGACTCTTTGGGCCCGATTTCAGGATAGTTCAGCGGTTTATGTATTTCGTGAGGTGCGGTATATATCCATTCGCCTTTTTCCCAGTATTTTCCCTTCTGTGTCACTTCCCTTATATTTATTTCGGGATTGAAATTTGTGGCAAAAGGTTTCCCATGGTCGCCTGCATTGCAGTCAACGATGTCGAGATAATGTATTTCGTCGAAATGATGTTTTGCGGCATATGCAGTGAAAATGGAAGTCACCCCGGGATCGAACCCGCATCCCAGGATTGCAGTGATGCCTGCATCCCTGTATCTGTCGTCATACGCCCATTGCCAGCTGTATTCGAATTTTGCTTCTTCAGGAGGCTCGTAGTTGGCTGTATCGAGATAAGAAACTTTTTCAGCAAGGCAGGCATCCATAATGTGAAGATCCTGGTAAGGAAGTGCAACGTTAACGACCAGGTCTGGCCTGAAATTGTTTATAAGCTTCCTGAGTTCAGGCACATTGTCAGCATCTATCTGAGCAGTTTTAATATTATCCTTTCCAATCCTCGAGGCAATGGCATCACATTTTGATTTTGTCCGGCTTGCCAGAAGGACCTCGGTGAAAACATCAGGAAGTGAGGCCATTTTATGGACTACCACGGTGCTTACACCTCCGGCACCTATTACCAGTACTTTTCCCATTTCAACAAACATTTTTTAGTGATTTCCAAATATAAGGCTTTTTAAGGTCTCCGTAAACTGATGCCAAAACTTTTCAGATGTCTGAGACATGAAGAATGGAGAATATTAATTCTGGTTATATTTGGAGGATAATCTGGTGATAGAAATGAAGCTGATAAATCCGCTTGTTATAGTGTACATTCTGAGTACAATACTATTTCTCGAAGCGGTCTCTTTTCTCTTTTGCCTTCCCGTGGCAATAATATACAACGAGTCGGCCGATCCGTTTCTGTGGTCGGCTTTGGTAACAGTCTCAGCTTCCGTGATATTTTATTTGATTTCAAATAAAGCGGCAAAAAGGACAATTACAAACAGGGAAGGATTTATGTCAGTATCATTGGGATGGATCATCCTTTCCCTGGCGGGGTCATTGCCTTTCATTTTCAGCGATACAATCCCGTCGTTCATAAATGCCTTCTTTGAATCCACCTCAGGTTTTACAACTACCGGATCCTCCATTCTTAATGACGTTGAGTCATTGCCAAGGTCAATTTTGTTCTGGAGAAGTTTCACACACTGGATCGGGGGTCTCGGAATAATCGTCCTTGTTATAATTATCCTTCCAAGTATCGGGATGACTGCAAATCAGTTGCTTCCCCTCGAATCGTCTCTTAAGGAAAAAATCCATCCAAAAACAAAGGCTGTAGGGATAAGGCTTCTGTATGCATATCTCGGGCTCACCATTATTGAGATTATCCTGCTTAATCTGGGCGAAATGGATCTCTTTGAAAGTATTTGTCATACTTTCGGGACCGTAGCCACTGGCGGATTCTCTGTTAAAAACGACAGCATCTCGGGTTATTCAGCATACAGTCAGTACATTATAATGATATTCATGTTCCTGTCGGGGGTGAGCTTCGTTGTTTACTACTACATTGTAAAGCTTAATTTCAGGAAGGTCAAACACAATGATGAATTATGGTTTTACTTTGGAACGACTGTGTTCTTTGGGGCCATTGCCACAAGCATTTTATTGACAAACACATCCATGAGCCCCGAAAGGGCTTTAAGGGAGGGATTTTTCCAGGTCATCTCCATTATTACCACAACCGGTTATGTTTCTGCAGATTACCTTTTCTGGCCAACAGCCGGGCTCATTCTGATTTTCATGCTTTTATTCGCGGGTGCCAGTACGGGATCGACTACAGGAGGAATTAAGATGGTAAGGCATCTTGTAATTCTGAAAAATATACAAAATGCTTTCAGGAAACTTGTCCATCCCAACATCATTACCCAGATTAAGCTCAACAACAAGCCTCTTAGTGACAGGATGAATGTTTCCATAATTACCTTTGTCATTTTGTTTCTTGTCATCTTTCTTGCCGGCACAGTGTTGATTGTTATGTTGGGAACTGATCCTGTTACGGCAGCAAGCGCAGTCGGAACATCACTTGGGAATACAGGTCCCGGGCTTGGATCAATAGGACCCATGTACAATTATTCACATATGCCGGGGATGAGCAAGATCATTTTCATTTTCCTGATGATAATAGGCAGGCTTGAGATATATACATTTTTCATCCTGTTCTCAAAATCATTCTGGAAACTGTGATGCCGGGACAATCATCGGTGTTAAGGAATCAGATATTTCATTTTAAGAAGTCGCGGGCACTTTCAAGGTTTTCAGGAGTACCTATGTCGAACCAGTAACCGTCATCGCATCTGAAGACATATATCTTATGATCAGCGGCAAGGTCGAGGTATACTGAAGTCATTGAATAAATTCCCTCTGTCATGTAACTGAAAATTTCGGGATCGATTATATGAATCCCTGAAAATGCCACTTCTGAAAGGTCATCACGGCGAATTTTGATTATTCTTTCTCCCGTGGCCTTGTTGCACCATCCTGAAAGGATCCCTTCTTTGTCGGCAAGAAAATACCTGTTTCCTTTCCTGTTTCTGACCGCAAGCGTTGCAATTCCTTTTTTCCCGGTATGATACTTTAATAAAAGCCCAAGATCGAGATCAGTGATTATATCGGCATTGTAAAGGATAAATGGTGATTTATTGAAGAAATGACGCGCCTTGAACAGACCACCGCCTGTTTCAAGAAGCATATCCGATTCATCTGAAATCGTCAGTTTAAAGCCAAGACGATTAAGCCTGTCAATTTCCTCAATTACCTGACCTGCAAAATGATGCACATTTACTATAATATCATCGAATCCATGGAGAGTGCATTTTTCAACGGCTCTTTGCAGAACGCTTTTCCCGTTGATATTTACAAGGGCCTTAGGTACGGATCGGGTGATTTCCCCCAGTCTGGTGCCTTTACCGGCAGCCATTATCATTGCCTTCATATTTCAGTGTTCAGGAACGCTTTTTCTTTGAGAGTTTCGCATAAATGGGGGTTGCGGGAATTGCCCTTGCTGTTGTGTAAAGTTCTGTAAGTTTAATATGATTCTCTGCCCGGTCGATTATTTTGTTAAGAAGCACAACACCGGGAACTATGCTTTCAGTGAAGGTAGGCTTTTGTTCATACAAGCCCCTGAAGCCGAAAGCCCCGAGAGCCTGCATTACCCTTATCATGCTGAAACCGGAATAATATCCCCTGAATTTGTGACGGTCCTCTCCTGTCACAGAACAGAAACATTCAATATAATGATCAAGCAGATGTTCCCTGTCGTTATCGTGCATAGGTATCTTTGCGTCGTAGAGCATTGAAGCCACATCATACTGAGGAGCTCCTTTCCTCCCGCCCTGGTAATCTATAAACCACGGGGCATCACCTATTACCATTACATTTGCCGTCTGAAAATCCCTGTAAAGGAAATAATCCTGGCCAGCCTCAAGCAGATAGTCGGCAAGAGAATTAAAATCCTGCTCAAGGCGCCGTTCATTGAAGGGCACAGCAAGAAGCTTGAGAAGCATGTATTTAAAATAATTCATATCCCACATCATCGACTGCCTGTCAAAACTCCTGTGAGGATAACAAAGGTCGAGATTTAATCCCTCAATGCCTCTTGTCTGGAAATCGACCAGTATCTCCAATATCTTCCTGTAAAGTGCATTGCTTTCAGTGTCGAAAGGCGATATCACAGTTTTTTTATGAAGCCATGTATAAAGATTATCATCGCCAAGATCCTGAAGATAATAAACTGATTTTTCGGGAAGATAACCGAAAATCTCCGGCACTGGAAGGGATTTGTTCCTGAAATGCCTTGTGAATCCTATAAATGCCTCATTTTCCTCGAAATTACTGTTAAATGCGGCGATGATACTTCCATTTCCGTTCCACATCCTGTAGTATCTCCTGTCGGAACCCGACCGAGGCAACGGCGCAATATCTATTTCCCTGTTCCCGAAAAGTTTCCTGTAGCCCGATGATATAAGCTTTATTATCTGAGGATCGTTCATAATTAATGGTTGCTGGTTCTGTTCAGAGTCTGATAAATACTTTCTTTCTATACAAAAATAAGCCAATACTCCAAATTAGAAGCATCTGGGTAACCGCAAAGAGCAGGCTTCCGATCATATTTCCTGCAACCTTTGCGAATAAATTTTCGTATAAAAAAGAATAAAGGGTCATTTTCTCACCGCCTGAAGTTATTCTTATAAACAGAAGGATTTTAGTCCATATACCTGCCATGAAAAAGGAAAAGAGAGCATTAGTGCCAAAAATCAGAAAGAACCTGCCCCAGATCTGAAATTTAACCACATCGGCCAGCCAGTAGACGAAACTGAGACAAACCATTGCAATTCCGGCCGAATAAAGAACATATGAGCTTGTCCATAATGGCTTGTTAAAGGGCAGAAATTTATTCCACAGCAATCCCAGTCCGGCAAGTCCTGCCCCAATTACAACTGTTTTGAACACTCCTTTTATCCCTTTCCCCTTTCCGAGAACTTCACCTGTATAATATCCTGTTATTACGGTGCATATAGCCGGTAACGTACTAAGCAGACCTTCCGGTTCGAAGGGTTTTCCAAATCCCGTATAAAGATGTTTTTTGCCAAGGATTGCCTGGTCAACCTTCAGGGCTAGGTTGCCTTCAAGGCTGTACGGATCGTTACCTCCGCCAAAAGCGAGGGCTGCCCAGTACAAGAGCAGGATAGCGGCCGTCACTATCCATAGGTAGCTGCGATCGACAGTCAGGCATATTAATGCAGCGATTCCATATGCAAGTGCTATCCTTTGCAAAACACCCATTATCCTTAATGTTGAATAATTCCTGTCGAAATACGGGAAAATGTTCAGGAAAAGACCGAGTGCAAAAACAGACAGCACCCTCCTGGTTATCCTTAGCAAAGAACCGCCATTAAGTTCATGGCCATATTTTCCAAATGAGAACCACATTGATACTCCCATTATAAAAAGAAAGAAAGGGAATACAAGGTCGGTCGGGGTGCATCCGTGCCATTTTGCATGTTGCAGCGGAGGATAAACATATTGCCAGCTTCCGGGAGTATTCACTATTAGCATAAAGGCAACAGTCATGCCTCTGAAGATATCGAGTGAAACCAGCCTTCCGTTTTTTGCCATGGGATCGTGAATAAGCCCGTAAAAATAGCAATTATTTGCTCCCTCCGGTCTGACAATTGATGATGCAGACATCCCCGGGAAAATTTTATTACTTTTGATAAGGCCAGCCACAGTATGATAGTTAAAAAACATTTAATACAATAATTCAATGAAATCACTCCGGAATTCCTTTTTCAGTCTTATCATTTCACTTTTCTTTTCAGGCTTATGTCAGGCATTTTCGCAGTTTTCCGATCCGCCGTTCATAAAATATCTGAACCACCCCTGGGTTGATTCGGTGATGAAATCACTAAGCCGCGACCAGCGTATTGCGCAGTGCATGTGGGTGGCAGCCTATTCAAACAGGGATATTGCCCATGAGGTGGAGATATCAGACCTTATCCGGAAGTTCGGCCCGGGAGGACTTATCTTTTTCCAGGGGACTCCCGGGAAGCAGGCTGAGCTTACAAATTATTATCAACAAATATCTCAGGTCCCGTTGATCATTTCCATGGATGCTGAATGGGGCCCCGGTATGAGGCTCCAGAACGTTGAAAAATTCCCTTATCAGATGACTCTCGGAGCCATTCAGGATGATTCCCTTATTTACAGGATGGGCAAAGCGGTGGCCCGGCAGTGCAGAAGGTTAGGGGTACAGGTAAATTTCGCACCTGTGTCAGACATCAATAATAATGCATCAAATCCTGTTATTAATTACAGATCGTTTGGCGAAAACAGGGAAAGGGTCACTGCAGGGGCAATGATGTACATGAAAGGCATGCAGGATAACGGCGTTCTTGCCACTTTGAAGCATTTTCCGGGGCATGGCGATACGAATACCGATTCACATCTCGATCTGCCTGTCATTACCCACAACCGTACAAGGCTCGACAGCATAGAGCTTTTCCCGTTCCTGAACCTCATCAAAGAGGGGGCAGGTGCAGTGATGACGGCACATCTCAACCTGCCTTCACTCGATCCGGCAACAAACCGCCCTTCAACTCTTTCACCGGCCATTATAACCGGCCTTCTAAAAAATGAAATGGGATTCAAAGGTCTCGTTATCACTGACGCCATGAACATGAAAGGCGTTACAAAGTATTTTAATCCCGGCGAGGCAGAGGCAGAGGCTATTCGCGCCGGAAACGATGTGGCTGAATTCGTCACCGATATTGAGGCTGCAGTTAAAGCAGTAAAAAAAATGATTGCAGAGAAAAAACTCACTGATGCAGATATCGACATGAAATGCCGTAAAATACTGGCTCTGAAGTACTGGTCGGGTCTTGCATCTTTCAGGCCGGTTAAAACCGACAATATCTCTGAAGATCTTTCATCGCCCGGCAACAAAGCTCTTATCCGTGACCTTTATGCAGGT
The DNA here is from genome assembly GCA_035390825.1 of Bacteroidales bacterium. GTDB lineage: Bacteria > Bacteroidota > Bacteroidia > Bacteroidales > VadinHA17 > LD21. The sequence goes on from DAOOUQ010000015.1 coordinate 82,279, forward strand.
GCACTGACAGTTATTTCCAACAGGAATGAGATAATACCTGTCAGGAACCTGAAGGACATAAAGGTTGCTGCCGTCTCAATAAACAGAAATAAGTCTTCACTCTATCTGACAAGGATACTGGATTACTTTCCTGCCGATACTTTTTGCATCGACCCCGGAGACGTAAAGAAAAGCGGGGAATTTACCGAAAAGCTAAAAGGCTATGATCTTGTGATTGCCGGAATTTTCAGTACGGACCAGAGACCGGGAATGAATTTCGGGATAAAACCGGCCCTGGCAGGATTCATCGACAAACTGGTCACAACCAGCAAAACAATAATCACATATTTTGGAAATCCTTATGCACTTGGAAAGATCGATGCCCTGAAAAAAGCTGATGGCATTGTCCTTGCTTACCAGGAGAATGATTATACTGAAGATCTGGCAGCCCAGTTGATCTTTGGAGGCATTGGCGCCAGGGGGAAGCTTCCTGTAACCATAAACAAGGATTGGCCCTCAGGCTACGGAATTGAAACACAAGGCAATATCAGGATCAGCTATGGCTTTCCTGAAAATGCAGGTATGTCTTCAGAATATCTTAGCCATAAGATCGATTCGATTGCATGTGAAGGTATAAATGCCAAAGCCTATCCGGGATGCGAAGTTATGGTGGCACGGAAAGGCATTGTTGTTTTTCATAAAGCCTACGGTTTTCATACGTATGAGAACCGCAATCCAGTGAGGAATGGTGACCTTTTCGACCTTGCCTCCGTTACGAAGGTCTCGTCAACACTTGCCGGACTGATGCTTCTCGATTCGCAGGGAAAATTCTCGCCCGAAAAGAGACTCGGCGATTACCTGCCTGAATTCAGGCACACAAACAAGGAGAATCTGATTATGAAGGATATGCTGGCACACCAGTCGGGCCTCAAAGACTGGATCCCTTTCTGGAAAGAGACTGTCAGGCCAGATTCAACATTTAAAAGGAATATTTTCAGGCATGAATATTCGGATAAATACCCTTTACTTGTTGCAAATAACCTGTATATAAACAGGAACTACAGAAAAGAAATATTCAGGGAGATTGCCAGAAGTCCGCTTGGCGAAAAAAAATATGTCTATTCAGACCTCACCTTCATTATTGCACCAGGAATAATCGAAAAGCTTACCGGAGAAAAATGGTATGACTTCGTGACAGAAAATATATACCACAGGATAGGGGCATTTGACATAGGGTTCAATCCTTACAAAAAATATTCGATAGAAAGGATAGTCCCAACTGAATATGATTCGCTTTTCAGGCGCCAGCTTCTTCACGGCACTGTTCATGACGAAGGTGCTGCCATGCTTGGAGGTATTTCGGGGCATGCAGGGCTTTTCGCAACAGCCAACGACTTAATGAAACTGTTGGAGCTTTACAGGAGGATGGGGGAATACGGAGGTGAACAGATTATTGACAGGTCGGTACTAGAAAGATATACGAAAGTACAATTCCCCGAAAACAACAACAGGAGAGGCCTGGGATTTGACAAACCCTATCTCAACAACAGTGAACTAAGCCATGACAAATCATATCCGACACACGGTGCGACACCTGAAAGTTTTGGTCATTCAGGATATACCGGAACTTTTGTTTGGGTCGATCCTGTTTTTGAGATCAGTTATGTATTTTTCTCCAACAGGGTGTATCCGACACGCAACAACACATTATTGTCGGATCTTAATATAAGGACGGAAATATTGCAGGCGGTGTATGACTCAATAAAGTAGCCAAGGGTGGTTCCCGAACACTTTGCACCGGCCTCACCTCTACCCCTCTCCAAAGGGCGAGGGGCTTAAGAATGTGAATGTTAATAACATTGATAAAATTATTACCTGGATTTAAAAATTATATCGGGCAGTTATCATCTCCATCTCCCCCGGGAGAGGGGGACAGTAGGTGGTGAGGCCGAATTCAGCCACGAAGTGTTTCTTAGGCGAAGGGTTAAGCGAAAGCCGGCAGCATGCAACAAAAAACCATTATTCCCGGGAATAAACCAATCTTATATAATGTCTAATAAAATTAACTTTAAAACAAACCCAAAAATATGAATCAGGAAAACCTTAACAAAAAAGACTCTGAGAACAAGAAACTCTCAAGAAGGAGTTTTCTGGGCACTACTGCAACAGCAGCAGCTGCATTTACAATCATCCCGCGATCGGTCATGGGTGGAAAGGGATACACGGCACCCAGTGATCTCATAAACGTAGCAGGTATTGGCATAGGAAGCCAGGGGGGTGGCGACATACAGCAGATTTGTTCGCCAGATGTTCCCATTGTCCGTCCGCAAAGGAATTCAAACGGTACACCATTGACAAAGGAACAGATCGCCGAAAGGCAGGCAAGAATGGCCGCCATGATGAAACAGAGAGGGGAACAGGGCGGTGCACCAGGCCCGGGAGGTCAGGCTGGCCAGCGGCCTGCAGGAGCAGGAAGGCAACCCGATCCGAATGCAATCGTACAGATGGGTGATGCAGGCGCCGGACGTGTGATAAAACTTGCCAACATTTATGCACTATGTGATGTGGATCATGAATATGCCGGACATATAATAAAAGGATATCCGAAAGCAAAACTTTATACCGACTGGCGTGAGATGCTCGATAAGGAAAAGTCGATCGATGCAGTTGTAATAGGAACGCCGGACCATAATCATGCTACAATTGCAGCAGCATTCATGAGGGCAAAAAAGCATGTTTATCTTGAAAAACCGATGGCCAAGACAATTGTTGAGTGCAGAAAGCTTGCACAGCTTGCTGCAGAAACAGGTGTTGTGACACAGATGGGTAACCAGGGGCATGCAACTGAAGGAACCAGGAAAACGGTTGAATGGATACAGTCGGGGGTCATAGGACTTGTAAGGGAAGTCCAGCTTTCAACAAACCGTCCGATGGGTTTTTGGCCCCAGGGCGACATGAAACGTCCGGCCGGAGTAACCCCTCCAAAGCACCTGAACTATGACGTATGGCTCGGTCCGGCTCCAAATAAACCCTATAACCCCGACACGTTGCATTTCTACTGGAGAGGATTATGGGATTATGGCACAGGAGCTATGGGTGACATGGGTGCTCATATCTTCGATGCACCGATCTGGGCTCTCAACCTCGGGATGCCAACAAAGATCCAGGCTACCAGTTCTCCATACAGCACCGATTACATGCCTCTTTGCGAAATGGTCACATATGATTTTCCGGCACGCGGCTACATGCCTCCGGTCAAGGTAACCTGGTGCGACGGCGGTCTGAGGCCTCCTCGTCCTGAACAACTCGAAGCCGGAAGGGCAATGAAGGATGCAACATATTATGGCGATAAGGGTATTATAACACATGCAAGCCATGGAGCAATGCCTGAACTTATCCCGGCAAATGCCGACTTCAAGGGACCAGACCCCTGGCTGCCAAGAACAGGGAATATCTTTGAAGACTGGATTGATGCCATAAAGAATGGCAAGAAATCATGCAATGATTTCTCCATATCATCAAAACTGACGGAGATAATGCTTCTGACAAATATTGCAGTGCTTCATCAGAGGGACAATGTTACTCTCGAATATGATCCTGTGAATATGAAGATCACAAATCTTCCCGAAGCAAACGACAAGTTCCATTACGAATACAGAAGTGGCTGGAGCCTGTAATGTCAGAGAATTTTTAAACCGCAAAGAGCGCTGAGATATTGCAAAGAACTCAAAGATGTGATCAAATAATCTTTTGCGAACTTTGCTAAAACTCTGTGTTCTTTGCGGTTAATTATTCCTTTAATTCTGCGGTTAATTTTGATGCAACCTCTGTTATTTTACCCCTGAATCCCCTGAAGGGGACTTAATATCAAACAATTTTGAGTTCCTGTTATTCGATATTCAATCCGCTTACTTTGAGCTTCAATGAGGTGCTTTCGAGGTCAGAAAGATAACAATACCCGCTAACCGTTCTCTTTTCCCCCGGAAGAAGTGAAAAATAGTTGTCGTCGAGGTAAACAGGAGCAACAAAACGTCCAGTTCCGGCATCAAGAAGCATAAGTTCTATCGACAGGGCAAGATTGTCTGAAGGGTTTTCAACATCGATTTCCAGTTCCATTTTCTTATCAGCCTGAGCATATTTCAGATTAGATATAAGCGATACGGCAGGCAGTTCGTTGATCTGACGAAGGTTCTGATGCTTCTTTGTGGGTGTGTGAACAAAATATGTTTTATCCCAGTCGAATTCATGTTTTGTTGTTGTAAGCAGGTACTGATTTACAGCAAGTGTTTCATTTACTCCCGAAAAGATCCTCAGATCGAGGAAATAAGTCGGATCGAGACCTTTGATAATGTCAGGAAGCTTAAATACAACCTTCCTGTCATCTTCATTCAATCCAAATGCAACCTCCTCTTTCAGAAGCTCCTTCATATCAAGGTTGAATACCCTTATTCCAAGCTTCAGTCCTTCAAAGTTTAAGAGTGAAGAGTTTGACACAACAATCTCATTCGTACCATAGTCATAAATAGCCTGAAGGGGTGCCAAAGCCTTTTTTGTGCCGTAAAAGGCGCCGTTAGGAAGCAGGTCAAAACCGTAAAGCTGCCAGATAAGTTTGGGCCATGAAGAATTCAGCATCCACTGTATAATACCCGTTGCGTCATAGCGGTTTGCCTGGAAGGCCTCGAACATCGGCCTTATCGATTCATAGTTCAGAAGCTGTGCCTTTGTACAGTATTCATCGAGTGTGGCCGGTTTCCCGAATCTTTCATTCATAGCGGTATTATAGCGGTTGAGGGTCTGGAATTCATTTCTTCCGCAGTGGTATTCCCATGTATCGTTTATAGGCCACAGGGATTCTGCCGGGATCATCTCACGTATCGATTCAACAGGTGGGACCTGGGCTCCCGGACCAGTCTCGGTATTAAAGCCGTATGCTCCGCCATAAACAGTGTCTGTATACCAGTATATTGGCGGAACATATTCATAGGGACCTTCCATTTTCATCCCCGACCAGCCCGAAATTGTACTTTTTTTCATGGCCGCAGAGGTTATCATGGGCCGCGTAGGATCGTCGGAGGCAAGAATATCAATATATTTTTTTTCAAGTTCGGGAAGAGGAAGCATGTCGCTTCCAGTCATCCACATGAAAATTGAAGGATGGTTTCTGAGCCATTTTATCATGTCTTTCCAAGATCTTGCAACAAGATCAACTTCTTCAGGAGTCTGAACGCAACCGTAAAGCTCATCACATTCCTTTTTACCGCAGTATTCGGGCCACTCCCACTGGCAGCTCCATCCTGTCATAATAAGCACCCCTTCCCGGTCGCAAATATCGTAAAGGTCGTGGTTGTTGCCCCAGAATCCCTCAGGTCTTATAGCATTCAGATTCATATGCTTTACATATTCAATCTGACGTTCCAGTTTTATCGAATCGGGCATCAGGAAAAGCTGGTCGACCCATCCCCCTCCCTTCACGAGGATCTTCCTTCCGTTAAGTTTAAATCCCTTGTGTTCCCTGCCGTATTTCTTATATGTATAAGTCGAAATATCTCTTATCCCGAATCTGGTTTCTACCTTATCGCTTAAAGCATTTGCCTGTATAAAACTGATTTTCAGGTCATACATTTCGGGTGTTCCAAGGTCGTGAGTCCACCAGACCCTTGGATTTTCCATATTCAGCTCACTGAAATCACCGGGTGTAAATGTGACAAGTCTTTTCTCACCGGGAGCAAGCAGTACTTTCTTCTTAAGGTTCAGCTCATTGCCGATATTAACCATCACCTCACCCGATTTCTTCATGTTGCTGTTGTTAATTAATTCACAGCTGACCGTAAGTGAGGCAATCTTAAGCGACGCTGTATCAAGTTTTGAAACAACAAAAGGATATCTCATTGAGACATCGCCTGACGAGCGGAGTCTCACTTCCCTCCAGATCCCCATTCCGCGGTCGGGGGGTTCTGGGTTCCAGTCGACAAATCCCACTGTGAGGTCTCCCGGCCGGGGAGGAAAGACTTCCACTGCAAGGATGTTTTCGCCATCTTTCCTGATAAGATCGCTTACATTGATTGAAAACTGCCTGAATGTTCCCTTCAAGGTGTCGGCCGAAGCGATCTGCCTTCCGTTCAGCCAAATATTTGCGCGATAAATGATCCCGTCAAAATCGAGATAGTAAGCAGTGCTCTCATTATTTGTCACAGCAAAACTCTTTCTGTACCACCATGAGCACTGGAACTCTGCCGGATCGATCTTTTCAAGGTTTTTCCCGAAAAAAACATCCTTGTAAACCCCTTGTTTTACAAGACAGCCAAAGACTGTCGAAGGCACTTCGGCTGAATACCAACCGCTGATATTATCAGAAGTCATTGAAAGTTCCTCGCCTTTCATACTTGTCTTCTGTGAAGATTGTATCATCCAGTCCTTATCCAGCAGAAGAACAGATGATAAATCCTTTTTACCGGAACATGACAGAATGGTTAAGAAGAAAAATAAAAACGATGCCGTTTTTAAAACATGGTTTACAAGGATTGGTCTCATGATTATGGATTTAAGCTTATTGTTTCAGTTTCAATAATCTTATAAATTTATTAAAAAATGAAGTGTTCTCATCTATCCCCCGAAAAACTTCGGCACCAGGGCCATATGCAAAGACAGGTACCATAAGTCCCGTATGTCCGGATGTTGAAAAGCGTCCGGTTATTTTACCCGCCGACATATCGCCATCGACAAGTGTAAGGCCGCCTGTTTCATGGTCGGCTGTCACAACAACGAGTGTTTTTCCATCTTTTGCAGCAAATTCGAGGGCTTTACCGACGGCACGGTCAAAATCGAGCATCTCCTCGACTGTATATGCAATATCATTATTATGGCCACCTCCGTCGATCTCGGAGCCTTCGACCATAAGAAAAAACCCTTTTTTATGATCATTGAGTATGTCGAGTGCAACTTCTGTGGTAAGAGGCAGCTGGTCACCGCGTTTGCTGACCCTGTTCTCGGTAAGAAATCCGGCCAGTTTCCCGCTTCTTATTTTTAAAAGTTCGGTTATTGTGTCGCAGACCTGGTAGCCCTTTGAGGAAAGTTCAGAAATAAGATTGCGACCATCTTTGCGGTTTTTAAAATATTCGATTCCGCCACCTATGAAAACATCGGGTCCTGTTTCGGCAAAATCGACGGCTATGTCGGCCATCATATTTCGGTTGGGAACATGGGCCACAAAGGCAGCAGGGGTAGCATCAAGAATGCTTGTTGTAACCACAATTCCGGTTGCCAGTCCGTTCGACTGAGCTATTTCAAGTATTGAAGGCAACGGTCTGTCGTCACTGTCGACTCCTATGGCTGAGTTATGGGTTTTATGTCCGGTTGCAATTGCTGTTCCTCCGGCTCCCGAATCGGTCACATAGCGGTTTGCTGAATAGGTAAGCGAGAATCCCACGTTCTTGAAATTCTTCAGGTAAAGGTTGCCTTTGTTAGCGGTCATCCCGGCATATATCTGGGGAATGCTCATGCCGTCGCCAATCAGAAGGATGATGTTTTTTGGTTTCTTACGGAAGGATTTACGGTTTACGGTACTGACGTCATAGAATGATGCGTTCCGGTAAGTTGATTCTTTGAATACGGGTCCGGGGTTTTGTGCCGATACCGAACATATCCAGCCTGCTAACATGAATGTCAGGATATAAGAAGATCTTTTCATGAATAAATATGAATATTTGTTAAACATTTAATAATAAATCTTACTGTTTGCTATATTATCACAATTTTCTCCGGATTGACAGTATTTAACGTTTTTTAGTAAAACCCACCTCTGCGTGCAAATAACGCAGAGGTGGGCGATATCAAGAAATTTCAGATTCGGGTTGAAATCAATTAAACCCCGGATTCTGAGGCATTGGTTTTGTCAGGTTAGCATCAATAACTGACTGAGGTATTGGATAGAGTGTATCCCTTGGTGAAAGATTCTGCCCGCCATTCATGTTATGTGCCATTGTACGCTCGAGGTATTTATGTGTCCTGAGGAGTGTCCAACGGCGGTGTTCCTCAAGGAACAATTCGCGTGATCTTTCATCAAGAATGAAATCTATATTGACCTGGTCGGCAGTTATTTCAGAAGCATTGGATCTTCTTCGTATGATATTCAGGGTATTGGCTGCATCCTGCGGATGACCGAGCCTGTATTCAGCTTCAGCCTTCAGAAGATAGGTATCTGCAAGGCGAAGGTATATCTGGTCTGTATTCATATATGGTTCATTCATGTTTTCAGGATCGACTCCTTCCGCTTTTCTGGAAAACGGCCAGTCAAATCTTGCCCTGGAGGTGTAGGTAATATCGGGATTCCATTTGCACCATATCGTATCCCCATAATTATAACCGTCAGGAAGCTTATCTGCAGGGTATGGAGCATTTGTTGCGGCATCACCCAGCACATAGAACTTTCTTATCGCATGGTATGAGAAACGGTCATCCTGCGGTTCATAAATATCAAGAGCCCATTTTGTGAATGTAAATCTGGAATATCCAAGTCCGCCCCGTTCATAGGTATGGACAAGCGGCCTGACCCCGTTTATATTTATATTCCAGAAACGGCTTAAATGGATACGACGTACCATGCATTCACCGCCTCCGGTCACCTTGAGGCCAAATTGAAACACCCACAAAGCTTCAGTATTACCTTCCTCCCTGTTTGTGTTGCCTTCCCAGAACATATCCATGAAAGGGACACCGGGTCTGCTGCTCCTTACGCCGTACCTTTGGGTAACAAGTTTGTATTCGGGAGTATTGATCACCTTGTCAGCCCATTCCAGAGCTTTGTCGGGGTGACCGGTTGCGAGGTACATTTCGGAAAGATAATGCTGAACAGCACCTTTTGTGATCCTGCCCCTTAAAGAGGGCTCAACACCCATATGTGGTTCGGCTTCCAGAAGATCCTTTATTATCTGTTCCATTACCTGGCTTTTCGGTGTTCTTTCCCAATCGGTTCTGATTGTAGCACCGGAAGATTGTTCAAGAGTAAGAGGAACATCACCCCATCCATAAGCCAAATGCCGGTATGCCCAAGCCCTGATTGCTTTGGCTTCAGCAATTACCCGGTCCCTGGTTTCAGATTCACTCTGGCTTCCTCCCGACCAATCAACATCATCTCTGTTTTCTGCCTGATTAATAATAGTATTGGCTGAATTCACAACACTATATAACCAGTTAAAAACGATTTCATTTTCCTCGTTGAGAGAGTTGTTGTTGTTTTTCCAGAGCATTGCCGTCATAATATAGCCGATATCCTGATGGTTCACCGTGGAATTATCAGTTCCGAACATAAACATGCTTCCCATCATTGAATGGCTTCCATAAGCTTCCTCTTTTTCCCTCCTGACCTGTGCATAAAGGCCATTCAATCCGGCTTCAAATCCGGCAAGATTTGTGAACAGGGTCTCAGAAGTAATAAGGTGAGGCGGCTTTTCATCAAGCAAATCCTTTGTACATGCCGATCCAAATGTTATAAATAACAATATCAGTGTGATTTTATAAATTGAATTTTTCATTTTTACAACTATTATTTATGGTTAAAATTCAAGATTCAATCCGAAAACATACTCCTTCTGAAGAGGGATCTGGTGCTGGCTGTCCAACTCCGGATCTAATCCCCTCCATTTAGTGAATGTTGCCAGATTGCGGCCGGTAACAAATATTCTCAGATTGTTTAACGAATACCTGCCAAGTAAGGTTTTAGGGAATGTATAAGAGAGTGATACATCTTTAATCCTTACGAAACTTGCATTTTCATAGATTACACCAAGTATCCCCGACATTCTTTCAGCATACAGTTCATTAACGACCCATTCATTTGTCGGATTATCAGGTGTCCACCAGTTTTTAGTGATTGTATTTCTTCTGACATCTGCCCAGGTCTCATCTGTCATCAATGAATTCTCCTTTGTTACGCCGTGCACTCCATGAATAAAAACGTCGAGCTTAAAGCCCTTGTATCCAAAGGTGTTCGACAGGCCCCAGATTACCTTAGGATCCTGCTGGCCAATAATACGCTTGTCATCCGCATTTAATATCCCGTCACCCTGGAAATCCTTAAGTTTTACGAATCCGGGTTTTGTTCCCCATTTTTGTGCCTCTTCAGCTTCATCAAGTTGCCAGGTGCCTTCCCAGACAAAATCGTAATTAACCCTGATAGGTTTTCCGATGAACCAGGCGTTTGCGACATCATCTATCTCCTTCCCGTTCTCATCAAGCTCTCCGTAAAGCGATACAATCTCGTTATGGGTATAAGCAAGATTAGCAGAAGTAGACCACGTGAAGTCGGAAGTAATTATATTTCTCGAATGCAATTCAAGCTCTACGCCTGTGTTTTGAGTCTCCCCTATATTCTGCGTTATTGAATTGATTCCGTGTACAGCTGAAATACTTCTGTTGAGAAGAAGATCTGTGGTATTAGTCTTAAATATGTTGATATTACCCGATATACGACTTTTGAAAATTCCAAAATCAATACCGAAATTAAGCGTTTTCGATGATTCCCATCCAAGGTTTTCCTGTCCAAGACGACTTGGGACATATCCGGCCTGTGTCTGTTTATTGGAAATCATATTGAATTCTCCAAGCCTTGAAATGGATTCATAAGGGCCCACCGCCTGATTGCCATTGAGACCGTATGACACTCTGACTTTAAATTCATTGAATAAGTCCTTAAGAGGAAAGAATTTCTCATTATGAAGGTTCCATCCAAGAGCTACAGACGGAAATAAACCCCATTTTGAATTTGAGCCGAAACCTGAGAAACCATCCCTGCGGCCTGTAAGAGTGATAAGATAGCGGTTATCATAAACATAATTGAAACGCAACATCTGAGACATCAGAACGCTTTGACTGAATGAATAATCAGGGACTATCTGGGTTGCCTGTGCCGATGAATACCATTCAAGAAAATCATGCGGGAATCCATTTGCCTCCAACGAGTTACTGGAACTATTGTTTTTCTCATAGCTATAGACGGCAGTACCGAAAATCTTGCTCTTTCCAAACTCTTTTGTATATGAAAGGATATTTTCAATAACAGTATTATTACTTCGCGAACGTAAAGTCTCGGCCCTGCCTTTTGCTTCAAGGCCTATTTTGGTATTTCTGCCCATATAAGTAGCTTCATCGTAGAATCTTGCGGTAATACCTGAATTCAGCCGATACGTTAATCCCTTTATGAATGGAAAATCTATAATCGCATAATTATTCGCAATGATCTGATAAGATTTGTCAATATTATCATATAAAGTCATTTGCAAAGGATTGCCAAAATAATGGTCATCTTCCCATATATAGATTGCCTGGGAACCGTCTGATTCGAATGCTTTTGTAAGCGGGTTTGTCTGAAACAGATCCGACATATCCGGTTCAAGTCCGCTTTTATCGTCATAGGAAAACTGTGAACGAGAACCTAATGTAAGCCATTTCATGACTTTGGTATCGAGGTTTATCCTTGATGTAAGTCGTCTGAAATTGTCGTTTAATGCCAGCCCTTTAATATCAAGATAGTTTCCCGAAACAAAGAACTTCGTAGTGCTGCTCCCGCCTGAAACTGAAAGTGTATGCTGATTTGTTGCTCCGTTACGCAATCCGGTCCTGATCCAGTCAGTCCAGGTACCTGATTCGTAAATATCGCGTTCCGATTTTGTCATTGCTCCAGGAAAGCGTTTCATCTTAAAATCATAGAATTCCGCACCGTCCATATAATCAGGCAGAAATGCAAATCTTTGCAGGGAATAATAGCCATCATACGATATCCTTACCTGGCCTTCTGTACCTTCTTTGGTTGAAACCAGGATCACTCCGTTGGAACCTCTGGATCCATAAATTGCCGCGGATGATGCATCCTTAAGAATCTCAATTGACTGAATATCATTTGGATTCAGATCAGAAACAGATCCGCTGTAAGGTATGCCATCAACTACGATAAGGGGAGAATTATCAGCCAGTATTGAATTACGGCCTCTGATCATAATTACCTCATCAGGGGAGGCTCCTGCCGATGAAGTCTGTATCATTACTCCAGGAATAGATCCCTGAATGGCCTGAGCAATATTCTGGTTTGGTGCATTTTCAAGTCTTTCCTTTGGAATTGAAGCAACGGAGCCAGTGATATCACTTTTCTTCTGGGTTCCATAGCCGACCACTACTACTTCATCGAGTGCTGTTACATCAACGGCAAGACTTACATCAATTTTTTTTCTGCCGCCTACAGGTATTTCCTGTGTAATATATCCTATAAAGGAATATGTAAGTATTGCATCCGGGGCGGTAACAGAAATTGAATAGTTGCCATTTATATCGGTATTCACCCCGATAGCGGTTCCCCTGACTACTATGCTTACTCCCGGCATCCCCTCACCGTTTGAGGCATCTGTCACTTTTCCGGTAATTATGTTTTGCTGGGAGTCATTCCTGGGAGTCACAACAATCAGATTATTTTCCAATACCTTGTATCCCAGACCGGTAGATTCAAGCAGTTTTTCAAGTATCTGGTTAATATCCTCGTCAGATACATCCATATCGACAATTTTATCAACAGATATAAGATCGTCATTAAAAAAGAAGCGGTAATTAGTTTCTTTTTCCAGGATCCCAAAAACATCCCTGATTGACTTATTTTTGGCCTCAAATGAGATCTGCCCGAATCCGGTTGCCGAAAGATTCAAGGTAAATACAAGCATCAGAACAATTGTCAATTTCATATATAGAAGTGTTTTGTGAAATCTTCGGGACGAAGAATTGAAAATCAAAAATTTGTTCATAATTTTGAATTGTGTTAAGTTAAACATGAGTGGCCTTCAAGCATTTTCGGCCATAACTGTAATCAACATGGACTTGATGCGTGGGAAAAGCAGCCGCGAACTGCTTTTCCCTTTTTTATGCTTTCTGATTTGTCATAGGCAAAAGGTTTAGGTTATTTAACATGGTTATCTTATTTAATATATTTTGAAAAATCATTGATCGAACGCGGATCTGAGCTCATATATACTGTTTTACCTTCAAGTGAATAGCTTATCGGGGCAGTAAGTTTTATCACATTAAGCACCTGTTCAAGCGTTTCATCCAGAAGCACTCCCGTAAATCTGAATTTCTTTATTTCCTCTTCCCGGAAAATGATGGTAACGTCATATTTCCTTTCAAGCTCCACACAAAGCCTGTCGAGG
>DAOOUQ010000016.1:0-91646 GCA_035390825.1 Bacteroidales bacterium
ACAAGAACCGTCTCAGGCATCATAACCTCGTTCGGCACAATACCGTTAAACAATGTAAGGGTGTTTGCCGACAAGTCGGGCCAGATTGTAAATACCGACTCGGCCGGCAGATTCTCGGTTCAGATAATGGATAAAGACATCCTTTTTATATCGGCGGCCGGATTTAACAGCAGAAAAGTCAGGACAGGAAAGGAGAACTTATATGCAGTTGACCTTAAATATGAGGATAATGTCAGTAACTTCAATGATGCAGTCAGCCACGGACATATTTCCGAATCCGCACTGAAAAGTGCCCTGGCCCTTGAGTCTAAAAAGAATGAAAAAGATTATACAAAATATAAATCCATTTATGACCTTATCTCCAGCGAGATCTATAACGTCAGGATTAACGGCAACACAATAGTCAATACAAAACTCAGATCCTTCGACAGGACCCCCGAGGTGCTGCTTGTAGTCAACGATAAGATTGTTCCCGATATATCCTACATCATTCCCGCCGATGTAAAATCCATTGAGTTCATTGACGATGTAGGCTCAACACTCTACGGCTCCATGGGGGCAAACGGGGTGCTGAAGATTACTTTAAAATAGCCATCCTGCGACGGGCATGCGGAAAACAGTAAACCCGGCTTGAATTACTGTGGCCCCTCGCCCCCGGGAGAGGGGCTTGCGGTGAGGCAAAAAACACCCCGGACGACTGACGCCCGACGCCCTCCATCAAAACTCACTGTCGAATCTGTATCTCCCCGAATTCACTGCATACACTGCATACCCGTCTTCCATTCCCCGTAAAACAATTCCCTTCGACTTTCTGATCTTCTTTCCGCTTTCCCTGACGCTGCCTGAATCCGATGAAGGCACATATACCGTTGCCGTCGCACCAACCGGAACTTCAATCTCCATCATGAATTTTCCCTGTTCCTTTTTCCAGTTTATTGAGGCAGTACCGTACGGTGTGAGGTTTGAATATGATGCATTATCGATGTCTTCTGCAGGCTGCGGCCTGAAAATTATGTTCTTGTAACCGGGATAATCAGGATCGGCATTCATGCCTGCCAGCTTCCTGTAAAACCAGGATATCCCTCCTCCGAACATCGGATGATTGCGTGAATTAGTGCCGTCCCACTGCTCCCATGTCGTCGTTGCTCCCTGGCCGATCCACCATCCGTACGATGGCTGTGTGCGCTGACTCATTACTTTCGCTGCCAGATCATGAAGACCATTTTCCGAAAGCACCTCGAAGAAAAACTGGGTTCCGAAAATCCCTGTATCGAGATGATCGCCCGCTGCATGGATATCCGCCTCCAGGGCAGCCACAACCTTCTTTCTCTGATCATCCGGAACCCCCATCTTCAAGGCGAAAATGTTTCCTCCATATTGACCGTAGGTTCCTTTCTCAGGATCATAGAATTTCTTCTGAAATGCTTTCCTGGTCTTTTCTGCCAGTTCGCTGTAATACTGTGCATCCTGATTTTTCCCAATAACCTTTGCAGCCTTTGCGGTCAGGTCGGCACATCTCCAGAGATAAAATGTATGCACCATATCATCAGGAGGAAGCTTCCCGGGGGCAACCCAATCGCCCAGGTTGATCCACCTGTCAGGCTTTTTCCTGTCGGGAGCCTGTGAGTACATTATCCCCTCATCGTTTGTCCAGGTGAGCATATACTTGATATAACCGGTCATACCGTCATAATTCTCCTCAAGCATGTTTCTGTCGCCGTAATGCAGGTAGAATTCCCATGGCATAATGATCATTGCCGCTCCCCATGCAACGCCTCCACCGCATCCGGGCTGCCATGGTGCACCGTTGGGTACATACCCGTTATCTTTGTTTCTGGAGCCGTAAATATCCCTTATCCATTTGGTATAGAAGGGACGTGCATCAAAATTATGCATAACTGTCACACATGCCACCTGACCGTCGCCAGTATACGGTGATCGTTCCCTGTGGGGGCAATCGCTTGCAACGCCTCCGTGCATGTTATCGGTCTGGCTCCGCCACCATATCCTGTTTATTGTGTTGAAAAGCTCGTTGGAGCATTCGAACCTTCCTGTGGTTTCAACATCGGTGTATACCGCTTCCGCGGTTATCTGTCCGGGGTTGAGTTCCCCAGGCCAGTTAATGATCTCGACTTCCCTGAACACAAACCATGTGAATCTTGCAGAATAGGATTCGGATCCGCCTCCCTTCATTATGTATGAATTGGCGCCCATCGCCGATTCGCATATGTATTTTATTTCAATTTTCCTTCCCGCTTCACCGGAAACATTCCTCAGATGGATCCACCCTGATATCTCCTGCCCGAAATCGAGTTTGTAATGTCCTTCACCAAGCTTCCGGGTTTTTACGGGTGGAAGTACTTCCATCACTTTGTCGGCAGGCGACATATGTGCCTTAAGATAACCTTCCGGCGCTTTTCTGACAGCGGCATTCTGCCATCTGGAATCATCGAATCCTGCATTGTTCCATCCAGGCTGTTCGAGCCTGGCATCATAATGTTCGCCGTCGTAAACCAGATCCATGGTGACAGGTCCCTTTTCAGCCTTCCAGCTGTTATTGCTGGCGATTATATCTTCAGTGCCGTCGGTATATCTGATATAAATCTGTCCGAGAAACCGCGGGCTCCCGTATCCCTGGCACCAGTAGCTTGCCGGATTGTAAAAACCGTTTCCAAGAAATGCTCCCAGAACATTTTCACCCTTCCTCAGATGCCGGGTAATATCATACGACATGTACATCACCCTGTATTCGCTGAAATTGTTGCCGGTCATGATGCCTATAGACCCGATGTCATCGCGTCTCCCGTAAAGTGTTATGTTGGGAACGAGTACATCATTGCCGACTTTTTCTCCATTCGCGTAGAATTCGAAATAACCGAGTCCGGTTACAAATGCACGTGCCGAAGCCACATCCTTATTGATCATGAAGCTCTTTCTAAGCAAAGGGGCAGGAGGGGGCAGCACCGCAGGCTTGAAATCAGGTGAGGCAGGTCGGGGAGATGCCGGTCGCGGCAAAGCCTCTTCTCCCTGCCACGGGGCTCCGATCCATTGGGCTTTCCATTCAGAGGGGTCGAGGATCCCCATGCACCAGAATCCAGGTTCGCTCCACCCTGACACCTTTCCGCTGCGATCCCATACCCTGACCTGCCACCAGCATTCCTGCCTCGAGGCAAGTCTTTTCCCTCCATAAACCACGTTCACCGATTCTGAAGAGATTGTTTTTCCCGTGCTCCAGAGATCCGGGTTACCGGATAAAAGTTTTTCCTTCGTTCCTGCCACCCGTATTTCCCAGGCAGTCTGGTACTGTCCGCGTTCAGCAGGATCAGTAATATTGATCCACGACAGCCGTGGATTCTGAATATCGACGACCTGTGGATTGTTAATATATTCACAGGTGAGTTTCGCAGGTCTTATACCTGCATATGCAAGACTGCCGGTGAGAAGCAGCACCGCTATTGATAATTTTTTCCTTTTCATTCCTTAAAATTAAAGAATAAATGCTAAATTATCAGACTAATCTAATTTTTCAGACATTCATTCAATAATTCCTCAAAAGATGAAAAAGAATCTGCCAATCTCCTTAAATGGAGCCCTATTGATCATTTTATTATCCGGGATAAGTTCTTTTGTGAACGCCCAGGGAATAAACATCTCGTACAATTTTCCTGCCGGCAAGGTGGTGAAATACAAGCTTACATCGACCATGGCCCAGACAATGGATATGCAGGGTCAGACCATGCAGACTGATGTCAGCTCAGCATTCGGATGCGCTGTTAAATCTGCAGGAAGCCGGAACGGAGACCTTATCCTTGAGATAACCGTGGACACCATCGGACAAATCACCAGTTCACCAATGGGCGGATCGGGAGGCCCTGTCCAGGGGATAAAGGGAAAATCATGCAATATCGTTATAGCTCCCGACGGGAAGGTTGTTGATATCTCCGGCGCTGAAGCTTTTGTTTATAATCTTGAAGGTAGCGGAGAATCAAATCTGGGTCAGACCCTCAGCGATTTCTTCCCGCGGGTGCCCGGAAAAGCGGTGAATGCAGGAGATACATGGACCTATCAGGATTCAGTCACTTCTAATTCTGCATCAATGAAAATTACGACAATCGATAATGCCGGGAATAAAGTCGAGGGATTTGAGAAATTCGACGGAATGGATTGTGCAAAGATTGTGTCAACCCATTCAGGGACCATTTCGATGGCGATTCAGTCACAGGGCATGGATGTTTATATAAAAGGCCCCTATACCGGAACGTCGGAATGTTTTTTTGCAGTCAAAGAAGGATATTTCGTTAAGATGACTTCGGCAACGCTGATAAAGGGCAATCTCGAGCTTCCCTCTATGGGAATGAATATGCCCATTACCGTTGATATGAAGTCGGAGTGCGTTGGGAAGTGAGGCGTCGGGCTCGGGTGTCGGGTTTGATGACCGGACCGCAGGGTACAACCCCGACACCTGATGCCGCACGCCGTGCTTTACAATTTTGGCGTAAAACTGCAACCCTTCACTGAACTTTATCCGATACCGGTTGTTTATTTGTCAAAACACTCAGGAATGAAACACCATACATTGTTAACGGTTTTGATAATTACATTGCCTATGGCTGCAGTATCACAGACAAGCTTCCATGATTTTAAGGTAAAAACACTTGAAGGTGCTGATTTTGACTTTGCTTCGCTTAAAGGAAAAAAAGTTATGATTGTCAATGTTGCATCAAAATGCGGTTTTACACCACAATACAAGGACCTCGAGGAGATGTATAAAAAATACCAGGGAGATCTTGTGATAATAGGATTTCCTGCAAATAACTTTGCAGGGCAGGAGCCGGGGACAGCCGCGGAGATTCGCCGGTTCTGTTCGGCAAACTATGGAGTCACTTTCCCGTTGATGGAGAAAATATCAGTGAAAGGTGATGATATGCATCCTCTTTACAAATGGCTCACTTCAAAATCGCTAAACGGGGTTATGGATTCAGAGGTGAAATGGAATTTTCAGAAATACCTGATTGACGAGAACGGAAAACTTGTTGATGTTATGTATTCCAAAGAAAAACCTGAATCGGAAAAATCACTGAAATGGTTATCGGCCAGATAAAGATCTTGTTTTTGATTGGGTTTATGTTTATAAGCCCCTGAGGATCTTATCCGAAGGGGCTTTTTAATTTGAAAGGTGTCTTGTTAATGTGGCGCAATACCGGGTGCTCTGAAATTGGATTGCAAATATCGAAATTTGACAGGAGTTGAAATTCAGGGAAAAATTACGCCCTTCCCTCCCGAAATTTCGGGATTCGCCAGGGGTGAAGGAGATCTTCGATGAGGCTTTATCATTACGATTAAAGCTTATTCAGGCAATAAGGTATCCTTTGACCTTTGGGGGAAATAAGAAAGGGGGTAAAAGATGACCTGAATCAGAATCTTTCGAATTTATCCATTAGCCCTTGCAGTTTCTTAAAGAGTTATAGTCAGTGTGTTGCCGGATTTGGAAACGGAATAGGATTTCAGTGCGACAGTGGCGGGACCGTTTATTACACTGCCGGTGGTCGAAAAGACCGATCCGTGGCATGGGCATGGGAAATTGTTGGATGCGGCGCTGTATGCTATGCCGCAACCCTGATGCGTGCAGGTATTGTCGAGAGCCACATAGCCTGCCGTTGTGTTTGCCACAATGATTCCCTGGACATTCACGAAACCGCCTGAATTATTAAGAGCCGCATATTTTGCATCCGTAAGATCGAGGGTAAGCTTATTGCCATTGCCATTACCTCCGGTGCCGGGGTCACCTGAATTGTCTTTTGAACAGCTGGCCATAACCGAAGGTATGACCAGGAATGTGGTTCCTCCGATAAGAACCTTTTGAATTAAATCTCTTCGTGTCATTGGGTTTATGTTTTTATGTTTCCCTAATAACAGATTCCAAGGGATTTTGTTCAGGAGGTTTTAAAGAACTTACACTGAGAGCACAGAAAATTCACAGACAAACATAGAGTTAAGAAATATTTTCTCTTTGGTCTTCCGAATAACTTAATGCACCAATTTGAGTTCTTCTTAACCCCCCTTCAGGAGGGCAGGGGGGCAAAACAATCTTCAGGAGGGCAGGGGGGTAAAACAAACTTCAAGGAGAGCCGGGGGGATAAAATTAACTTCCGTGGGGCTTAGGGTGATAATTAAGAACTTACACAGAATGCACTGAGAAACAGAGGTATTCTAAAATCTTGCGCTCAGACTATTAAGATCCTGCGGGGAATTGATATTCGTGAATGCAATCCTGTTATCGGGCGTATCTTCAACATTAAAAGCTGAATACTTCCGGCTTAGGATGAAATCCCTTATAGCCATGCTTTTCCCCGAAGCAATGAATTTTTCGAGATTTACCAGGGCTCTTTTTCCATATATAGCATGGAGAGGTTCAATGTTCGTCCCGATTTTGGGGACCAGGATATCGCCATGGACGGTTTCAAAATATGAGATCATCTCCAGGATCAGCATCTTATTTAGGAACGGCATGTCGCCTGCAAAGACAAAAACAGCATTTCCTGAACAAGAAAGCAAACCGGAATGGATTCCTGCTATAGGGCCAAGCCCCGGAAATTTGTCTTTCGTGATCATGTACTGCGGGTAAGTGATGAATTCACCGGGATTGTTGGTAACAATGATAAGCTCATCAAAGATATCTCCAATGACGTCAGTTATCCTTTCCAATATTGACCTTCCGCCGATTATGATATTTGTCTTGCTGGTGCCTCCCAGACGTCTGGCTGATCCGCCAGCAAGTACGACTCCCGAGATCCTGTTTTTCACAGGGAAGATTGCAGAAACTGATCAGCAGCCGCCGGCAGCCTTTTTCTTTTTGGCTGCAGGTTTTACAGAAGGTTTTGCAGCTGCGCCAGCCTGGTTGTCAGATGCCTGCTGTGCCGATAATCCTCCACCTCCGAGTGCCTGGCCCGCGCTCTTTCTGAAATCATATTTTGCAAATTCCTCATCGGGACTTGTTGATGAAGGCTGTCTGGGGTTCAGGATGTTTTCGAACCAGTAATTGAGCCCGCCTTCCAGCACATAGTTATTGTTATACCCGAGCTGGCGGGTTATCATCCAGGCCTCATTTGCGGTCAGGGTGCCGTTTGAATAAAAGACATTCATCTTTGTTTCCTGGTTCAGAATATCCGTATAATCCGGCGACAGGAGGTTTGCAATAGGAATGTTGATTGCTCCCGGGAGACTGTACTTTTCAAATTCTTCCTGACTCCTGACATCAATGAGGCGGAGCGACGGATCTTTTTTTACTAACATGTCTGCCACGGCATCCGGAGCCAGAAACTGGTTGCGCGTGTTGACTTCGTTAAGGAGCTCATCCGCGGTCAGCTTATATGGATTTGTCTTGTTCTGGGGGACAGCTGCAATAATGAGTCCCATCGGAATTAAGAACATCGCAAGTAATTTTAACGGCTTCATGTCATTTATTTGTTCAAAATTAATATATTTCATTAATAATCAGTATGCTTCCCTCGGGAACTTTTTCTCGGCCCATTCTGCGACGAAGAACATTCCCAGGGCTGCAATAATGAGTAACAGTCCGAACATGCCATCTGACATTCCGAGAGTGGTGCTTATCTTCGGTTCACCGAGATATTTCGCCATATACATTTTCTCCCACCATGGATATGTAAAGGCGAAGCCATAGACTCCGATGAATAGTCCGCCTATGAATACCATAGCATCTATCTTACCGATGGCAGCGCCGCAGAAGCTTGTTCCCGGGCAAAATCCGCCCATAATGAATCCGGCGCCCATTATCACACCGCCGATGATTGCGGACGTAAGGTAAGTGGGGTTGACGTATACAAGGTCGAGGTCGATCCACCCGAAGAGGCTCATGAACAGAAGTCCGAGCATAGCGGTTATCGCTCCAGTGAAGAAGACTTTAAGGACAACGGCATCGTAACCGTAAAATATCCCCGCGAGTTTTCTGCTTGACGAGAATCCGCTGCTTTCAAGCACCCATCCAAATGCGATTCCTATGAAGAATGCCAGAAGGAAATTGGTGTTTTCGGATATTATTTCATTTGGTGCTAAAGGTCCCATGTTTATTTGTTTAAAAGTTTAAAAGTTGAAAATTTTGTTGTTCCGTGTTGCCGGGTGATGTGTGATGGTTACCGGATATTGGGTTCAAAGTTCAAGGTTCAAGGTTCAAAGTTTTATTTCTGACACCTCACTCATCGCTCCTCATTTCTTACCCATCAGCCCTTCGCCCTGTGCCCTGCGCCTTTTCATATCCAGTTTCGTCTGAAAAAGTAGGCAAGTGCGAAAGCCGTCCCGAAGATTCCCATCATGGTTATGAATCCGCCCAGTGAAAGCACGGCCATTCCGCTTAGAGCGGAACCGCTTGTGCATCCTCTTCCGAGCTGCGATCCGAAGCCAAAGAGTATTCCTCCTGCAAGAGCAAAGACAAGTCTTCGTTTCGATGTGATTTTCGGGGAATGTTCGACTTTCAGCTTTAATCTTCCCGCGAGTGCCCCTGAGAGAAATCCGCCGACAATCACTCCGAGCATTTCAAATACAAGCCACGATTTCATCGGATTACCGCCGTGACTTTGGGCATATTCGGCCATGAAAGGCATGTTTTTTCCACCCTCTCGTCCGACAGCCTGTATTGAGGTGGCAACAACGCTTTTGACCGCACCGCTTGCCCCCAGGCCGCGTCCTGAAATAAAATTGGCTGCTAAAAGCACCAATCCGAGCAGCACCCCTCCAACGTATGGGTTCAGGTACCTGGTTTTTCCTGATTCTTTTGGTTCTGACATTTCTTTTGGTTTTATGCTAGTAATATATTATTTAAGTTATTGTGCGGTGTCAGGCGTCCGGCATCCGGTGTTTTACTACCTGCTTCCTGCTTTCTGCTTCCTTTTTCATGCGGCCCGCCGCACGCCTGATGCCTGATGCCGGACGCCCTCAATACAGCCACCTGCTCACCTGTCCGGCATATACAATAATGAATCTCAGCATCAGGCTTCCGAAGATCACAAGGACCGGGGGAATGAGTGCCGGTATATGATATTTTCTCAATTCAAGTATTTCAAGGAATGCAGGGATGAGCAATCCTAGTATCACAACAAATATCCAGAATGACATTGTATAAGGTCCTCCCAGGAACATATTTGCAGCTTCGATCTGCACCTGAGTGCCGGCCAGATATCCCATGAACATATGGATTATCAGGAACAGTTCAATGCCGATGATCACAAGGTCGATTTTTGCAAAATGTTTTCTCTCATCGGGGTTCTTCGACAAAATGAGAGTTGCGGCTGCCCCTGCTGACAAACCTGATGCCAGAAACAGAGGGCCGAGTATGGAAGTGTTCCACAGTGGTCGTGCGTTGAAGGCTGAGAGAAGGATGCCGGTGTAAATCCCGAGTATCAGTCCATAGATAAGCATTATCCATGCTAGCGTCAGCTTGTATTTATTGAAAAATCTCTCCAGTTCCCTGAGCCATTTGTACTTCCAGTTCCATTCCGGAAAGATGTCTCTTATATGCAGGGCACACCAAATGAAAGCGACAGGGGTTATGACCATTAATGTCCATGCACCCCACGACATCGGTGACTGCAGTTTTATGTTGGTATAGAGTTGCCAGAAAAACAGCTTATGGCGAAGGTCGATGAAAAGAGCCAGCAGTCCTATGACAAGGAGGAATGGTGTGAGAAATGGGGTTATCCTCACGGCAGTATAATATGCTTTGCCTTCTCCCCTTATGTAATATAGTGCAGCCAGGCAGAGGATACCGGCAGCCATTCCTCCCAGGAACAGGTACAGCGGGATCTGCCAGTGCCATATATGAAGAGTGGGGTCAATCATGTTGTTCATTCTGCCGCTGACAAACAATTCTTCTTTCATGGATAATAAAGGTTTATGAAATTAAATCAGGAAATATAACTGTGGATTTGTACCAGCCTCGGGGATAAGGGTCTTGTATTTTCTTTTCTTCAGTACCACCGAAACATCGCTGTTTGGGTCGTCGAGATCGCCGAAATACATGCATTTTGTCGGGCAGACCTCAACGCAGGCAGGCTTCATCCCTTTAAGTATACGGTGTTCGCAGAATGTACATTTATCCACATAGCCGTCGGGATGTGGATAGCGGGCATCGTATGGACATGACGCGATACATGCTCCACAGCCAATGCATTCAGTCTTTTTCACAAGCACTATTCCTCCTTCAGCAAAATGGCTTGCGCCGGTTGGGCAGCATCTTACGCAGGGAGCATTGACGCAATGGTTGCATCTCTCAGACCTTATCTCCATCTCGAGCTGAGGATATGTGCCATCCATTACTTCAACGACCCAGTCGCGGCAGAAGCCATGAGGCACATTGTTTTCTGTCTGACATGCAACAACACAGTCGCTGCATCCGACACATTTCCTGGTGTCAACAGCCATTGCATACCTCATAATGCTGCCTCCTGTTCTTCTTTTTCAGTCAGAAATGTAACAAAATTGCTTCTCATCCCCGTTCCTCCCATTATCGGATCGACAAGAACTTTTGTTATGAGTCCCGTGTCGCTGGCGCCTTTCCCGTAACATCTTGTCATCTGCTTTTGCGTATGTCCGAAACCATGGACCATATATACAGAATCCCATCGTATCCTTTCTGTTATTCTTACCTTTATCGGAAAGTCGGATACATGCCCGTCCTGGTTCCTGAGCCATATCTCCTGGTCATTCCTGAGTCCCCATTCTCTGGCCACTTTTGGATTGATCCAGACCTTGTTCTCATCCATCAGTTCTGTCAGGTTGGGATTATTTGAGGTGCGTCCGAAAGTATGCATCGGGGCCCTTCCGTAGATTAGCCTGTAGAAACCTTCGGGTGGTTCTTCATGAGGAACATATGAGGGCATAGGGTCAAAACCATACTGTTCAAGGTATGAGGAATAGAGTTCTATTTTTCCCGAGTCGGTTGCAAACTCCGCCTGCTCATCGGGAGCAAAATACAGATCGTCGTACTCCCTTTCAAATGTCTTTACTCCAATGTTTTTCATCTCGGAGAGTGATGTTCCAAGTTGTTTTAGCTGCCAGTCGAGCAGGTCTTCCTGCTTTTCATAAGGGAAATATGCTTCGAGCCCGAGCTTTTTTGACAGCTCGCGTGCTATCCAGTATCCCGGCTTTGTATTATACATTGGCTCTGCTGCAGGCATACGGAGTGCGATCTGTGGTTTTCTGTGAGGACTGGTCCGAATGATATCGTATCTTTCGAGATATGTGCATTCGGGAAGGACCACATCGGCCCATCCTGTGTACTCCATTGGCATTGTGTCGATGGCTACTATCAGATCGAGGTTCTGTATTGCCTTTGTCGTTGTGTTTATATCGGGAATTGTCGACAGCAGATTGGTCCCGTTTATAATCCAGCCTTTGACAGGATAACCAGGATTGTTTTCAGGTATTGACGCGTCTATTAAAATATTTGTTGGCACAGAACCTGCGACGGGATATTTTCCGGGGAACAGATCCTGCCATGTTTTTGAAGGTTCTTTGTATGGAGGGATCCTGGCGCCGGCTACAGATATCCTGGCAGGTCTGTAGAAGCCGCCCCTTCTTCCCCACGATCCCATGAGGGCGTTCAGGATGGCGATTGCCCTGATGCGCTGCGTGTCATCGCCATACCAGGTCACGTGGCGTCCGGGATGAATTAGCACTGCAGGAGATGCATTTGCCATTTCCTTCGCTGTTTTCCTTATAAGATCAGGTGCGATTGTGGTAATTCCATAAGCCCACTCGGGAGTAAAATCTTTTACATGGTTCCTAAGCTGTTCAAAACCATAGCAATATTTTTCGACATATTTTTTATCGTAGTATTCTTTACTGATTATTTCATTCATCCAGGCAAGCAGCAAAGCGATATCAGTCGACGGCTTTATGGGCAGCCAGTACTTTGATTTACCGGCCGCGGTGCTGAACCTTGGATCGACGGTTATTATTGATGCTCCCTTGTCGATGGCATCCGACATTTCCTGGATCTGCCCGTTATGCATGTTTTCACCTATGTGTGAACCGATGAGCACAAGGCATCTGGTGTCCCTTATATCTGTAATTTCAGGTGAATATACTTCTTCGCCGAAAGTGGCAAAAAACGCTTCGTCGCGCGGGCCGCGGCACTGGGCATATGAAGGTTCGGCAATGTTTGCAGTGCCGTATGCATTCATGAGATTTGTGAAATTGCTGCTTCCCGATCCATGAGTAAAAAGAGCCATACTCTCCGGGCCATACTGCGAGGCAATAGCCTTCATCTTTGAGGCTATATGGTCGAGGGCCTCGTCCCATGAGGCCTCCCGGAATACCTGCCTGCCACGTTCTTCAACCCTTATTAGAGGTGTTTTAAGACGATCGGTGTCGTAATACATTCCTACTCCCCCTGTCCCCCTCGGACAGAATCGTCCATTGCAGTGCTGGTCTTCATCGTTTCCTGTTATTTTCCAGATCCTGCCTTCCGGGGTCTTATATACCCATCCGGCACATTTCCAGAAACATACTTCGCAATAGGTTGGGGTACGCTTGAGATCGGTAGGCAATATCCCGCTATCGGGAACTGATGAGGACTGCCTGAAAAAACTGTATCCTCCTGCTCCGGCGGCCAGGGCTCCGGCGCCAAGGAGTGAAATTTTAATGAACTCTCTCCTGTTTGTCATACCATGTAAGCGTAAACAGTCTGTAAAACTAATAAAAAATAAATCTGATAATATCTATATAGTTCAATATATATTTAATGCCCTCAAACCGGGCATTACAGTTTATTGTTAATAAATTAACAATCTGACAAATAGTTTTTATTTATATTCATTCCAAATTATTGATTGTGTCAAATATCATAAACTCTGAACATATTCACTGGTTCATGTCTTTTATTCAGCCCGATTTCAGGTCCAGGAAATCTTCAATCCTCTTACCCGGATAAAACAGTATTCCGGCCGCTGGCCATATTTTTTTCATATACCTGTCCTGTTCCGCTCTTATGGCCAAAACCAGTTCATCGACAGGTCCGGGAGTCACTGACGGCCTGTATTTATAACCCAGTGTTTTGACCAGAACCGACAGATCATTATATTTCCCAAGATATTGTCCGAGGGTATCAAGTTTCTTTTCCAGTCTTTTTACAGGACCCGGATTCAGAGGTCTGAAGAAAAACAGTTGGAACATAAGGTCTTTTATCTTTTTTCTGAGTTCATGTATGTTTTTATCCTTAAGGTAGTTTCGGGCTTTAAGATAAGCTGATGAAGCAAGGTCCCATGATAAGGCAAGCGATTTCAGGAGAATACTCGGATCTTCAGAATTCATGGCCAAGAACCTTAGTCTGTATTCCGATTTTTGGAGAAGGCTGACAATGCTTTCAATATCCTTTCTGATACCTTCGTCAGGCAGAATTTCCTGATCGGGCCTTTTCATGAGTGCAGCTATCTTTTCATTTCCGGACAATCCGGAAAAAACAGTCGGATGTTTTTTTTTAAGATCCTTAAGCAGTTTTCTCAGCACGGAAGTCTCGCGCCATGAGCTCATTATCCTGCCGGCTTCACGGAGTGAACCATATTCGCGCCTGAATATTTCTTCGCCTGTGGTTATTTTAAGCAATTTTAATGCTGCCCTCGATTTCTTCATGAGAACCCTGATATCATGGACGGCATCCTCACCAGGAACCTTTGAAGGATCGAGCATATACCGAGCCTCCCTTATGTAACCGCAAAGAACAGGTTTGATATCCGTCAGTCTGGGATGGGCAGTATCCATTTGATACCGTGTGTTAACAGCTCCGTAAATTTAACAAAATAATCATTAGGGAAATTACGGAATAACAGAAGATTTCATATGAATAATAGCGCCAAAAAACTAATTTTGTTTATGGAACAAAAACGGATGTGATGGGAAAGACATACAAAGGGCAGCGAATAGGAATATTGACAGCCGGCGGCGATTGCCCCGGAATAAATGCAGCTATACGCGGAGTGGGAAAAACTGCCATAGTGAAATACGGCATGAAGGTCATTGGTATAAGCGACGGTTTTACCGGACTTATCAACAAGGAATACAGGGAGCTTAACGAACATGACCTTTCAGGCATACTTACACTTGGGGGGACAATACTTGGGACGTCGCGCGAAAAGCCTTTCAAGAACGACAGGAAAGGCCGCAATGACCTCCGTAAGCCTGTCCTGATAAAGGAACATTACGAGCAGATGGAACTTGACTGCCTCGTCTGCATCGGGGGTAACGGGACCCTCAAAACGGCCAACCTTCTTGCCCAGGAAGGACTGAATGTGGTCGGCATTCCAAAGACTATCGACAATGATGTATGGGGCACTGACCTTACTTTTGGTTTTGATTCTGCTGTAAACATTGCCACCGAGGCCATTGACAGACTTCATTCGACGGCCAACTCCCACAAGAGAATAATGGTAATCGAGCTGATGGGGCACAATGCCGGATGGATAGCTCTTTATTCCGGCATAGCCGGGGGAGGGGATGTGATACTGATCCCGGAAATACAATACAACGAAAAGATTATTGCCGAATACCTTGTTTCGAGGTTCAGGGAAAACAAGGCATATTCTATAATGGTCGTTGCCGAGGGAATAAAAACCCCTGTGAAGGAAGAGCCGGCAGCAAGATATCTTAGTCGCAGGATAGCTGAACTGACAGGCATCGAGACACGCGAGACGGTACTGGGGTATATCCAGCGCGGAGGAACTCCTTCGCCTATGGACAGGGTGCTTGCCACACGTTATGGCGCTGCTGCCGCTGATCTTATAGCAGCTAAAGAGTATGGCAAAATGGTTGCACTCAGGAACAATGAGATAACTTCAGTGCCATTATCGGAAGTGGCAGGCAGGCTGAAGTTTGTTGATCCTGCCAACCCTTTGGTAATTAAAGCCAAAAACATGGGAACCAGCTTCGGCGACTGACCGCACACCGGATGCCTGACACCAGATGCCTTTTTAAAACATGAATGAATAATTATCAGATCTGTTCAACATGAAACACTTAATTTTCGTTCGCCATGCAAGAGCCGAAGATGATTCAGGATCATTTCCCGATTTCGAAAGGTCGCTTACATCAAACGGAAAGATAACATCTGAGAAGATGGCAGACAAATTCAGGGAAAAGGTGAAGGAACCAATGGTGTTCATTACAAGTCCCGCCTTCAGGGCTTATGAGACAGCGCTTGTTTTTGCGAGGGTCCTGAAGTATAAGCCTGAAAATGTCGTCCTGAAAAATGCGCTTTACACAGATCCCAACCTGAATGCTCTTGGTGATATGCTTTCCGAAGTGGATGATGCAGTTGATACGGTGGTCCTCTTTGGTCATAATCCTTCATTTACCGAACTGGCCGACAGGCTCTCAAAGAATGGCTGTGACTTCCTTCCAAAGGCCGGAATTGTATGCCTTGCATTCAGGACAGACACGTGGAATGGCATTGTCCGCGAAAGGGGAAGCGTTGAATATTTCCTGAAACCCGAGAAACACTGATGGGAAGAACATATATACCAAAAGAGATAAGCTGGCTTTCCTTCAATGAACGGGTTTTGCAGGAAGCGGAGAACAAGGATGTTCCGCTGATGGAACGTTTTAAATTCCTTGGTATTTATTCGAATAACCTTGATGAATACTTCAGGGTAAGGGTTGCCACCCTAAGGAGATTGTCGCAGCTGGGACAGAAATCAAACGACATACTCGGATACAGTGCAAAGGCAACACTTAAGAAGATCCATGAGATAGTCCTTGAACAGAACGTACGGTTTGAGAAGATATTTACAAATCTTCTTGGCGAGCTTGCAAAACATAAAGTACATATTGTCAACGAAAAGCAACTTAACAAGGCCCAGGCTGATTTCGTAAGGAACTACTTCCTTAAGGAGGTCCGTAACAGGCTGATGCCCTTTCTGATCGGGAAGGCCAGTGAGCTTCCGAACCTTACTGATGACGCAATTTACTTTGCTATTTATCTTTCAAAAAAAGGTGACCAGAAGAAACGCTATGCCCTTCTTGAAATACCAACTGACATTCTTCCACGCTTCATAGTGCTTCCGGAAAAAGATGACGGCAGGTATGTCATTTTTCTGGATGACATAATAAGGTTCGGACTCAGGGACATCTTTTTTATTTTTGATTTTGACGATATAAGGGCTTACACTATTAAGCTGACAAAGGACGCTGAGTTCGAGCTTATTGACGATATCTCGGAGAGCTACATCGAAAAGATTTCACGAAGCCTCCAGCAGAGAAGGCATGGCAACCCGGTGCGTTTCATCTATGACAGGGAAATGCCTTCCGATATGCTCAGGATGCTTACAAAAATGCTGAACTTTGGTCCTGATGATGTGATAATTCCGGGCGACAGGTATCATAATTTCAAGGACTTCATGCGTTTCCCGCATCTTGGAAAGAAAAAGTATTACTATGAGCCTCTTGTTCCAGTCGATCACAAGGATATACAGCCGGGCAAAAGCATCCTGTCGGCCATAAAAAAGAAGGACATAATGCTTTTTTTCCCATATCATCCTTTTGATCATTTTATCGACCTTCTTAGGGAAGCATCAATAGACCCGTATGTGACGTCAATACAGATAACACTTTACCGTCTGGCAGCCAATTCAAGTGTCATAAACGCTCTTATGAATGCTGTAAGGAACGGCAAGAAGGTGACTACTGTCGTGGAACTGCAGGCCCGCTTTGATGAGGAAGCCAACATCCTGTGGGGCAACAAGCTGATGGAAGAGGGAGTTAAGGTGATTTATGGTGTCCCCGGT
Source organism: Bacteroidales bacterium (assembly GCA_035390825.1). Taxonomy (GTDB): domain Bacteria; phylum Bacteroidota; class Bacteroidia; order Bacteroidales; family VadinHA17; genus LD21. The sequence continues at coordinate 16,794 of DAOOUQ010000016.1, forward strand.
TTAAAAGTTCATGCAAAACTATGTCTTATAACACGTTCCAGGAACGAGATCATTCAAAGATATGCAGCCGTAGGTACAGGAAACTTCAACGAAGATACTGCAAGGGTGTACACTGATCATCTTCTTCTGACTTCAAACAAAAAGATCACTAATGAGGTTTTCAAGACCTTCAACTTTTTCAATGTCAATTACCGGAAGGACAATTATTATCATCTTATTCTCTCTCCCTTTTTCATGAGAAACAAGATGAACCTTCTTATAGAAAATGAGATAAAGAATGCCAAAGAAGGGAAGAAGGCATATATATATCTGAAACTAAATAACATAAGTGATGTTGAAATAATTAACCTTCTATATGAAGCCAGTCAGGCAGGAGTCAAAATCAGGATGATAGTCAGAGGCATGTTCTCGCTTGTGACAGGAGTCAGCGGACTGAGTGAAAATATTGAAGCCATAGGTATAGTCGACAGGTTCCTCGAGCATACGAGGTTCATGATCTTCTGCAATGACGGAAACGAGGAGTGTTACATTTCATCTGCCGACCTTATGACAAGGAATATTGAGCACCGGATTGAAGTCACATGCCCGGTTTTTGACAAAAACATTAAAAGCGAACTGAAACGGATATTTGAAATACAGTGGGCCGATAATGTAAAAGCCAGAAGACTCGATCTGTCTCTCTCGAACAAAATGGTGAAGACAGGAAAGGACCCGGTTCACTCGCAGATGGAAGTTTATAATTATTTTAGGAAGATAAATGCAAAGTGCAGTGATAAATAGAATGCAATGAATATTTATACTTTAATAACGGGCACGGTTGCTATAATTTTATTCTCCTGGTTCTTTTCCATAAAGCACGGGAGGTATCATGCAATACCAAGGTTTTTTTCATTCGAGAGCATCTTTCTTCTGGTTTTGCTTTGCATTAAAGTATGGTTTCATAATCCTTTTTCATGGTACCAGACAATTTCGTGGATCCTTCTCCTGGTTTCGGCATATGCAGGGATTGCCGGGTTCATTACCTTGAAAATCAAAGGGAAGCCTGGCGGAAATTTCGAGAATACGTCCTTTCTGGTGAAATCAGGGATCTATTCTGTGATCAGGCATCCTCTTTACCTGTCGCTGTTTTGTCTGGGTTCAGGTGTTATGATGAAAAACCCGGGGAAATATGAGATAATCCTCGGAGTCGTAAATGCCGTCGCGGTCTTTTTTACGGCCCGCATTGAAGAGAAGGAGATGATCGAAAAGTTCGGTGAGCCTTACAGGGAATATATCAGGGAGACGAAGATGTTTCTGCCGTATATTCTGTGATCATTCTCTGTAGTCGTCCCCGGATTTTGGGGGGAATTCTTACTGTCAACCCTTTTTACGACACGTCACCCCCCCTCGCTCTCCCGTAATCTTCCCGGCATCCTTTGCACAAACTTCCTTCACTTTGCGGTTTAATAAATGATTTCTATATTTACCTGAACTAAAATATAAATTATGAAAAGCAGAATACTCACGATCTCGGTTCTATTTTTATTCCTGTCGGTTGCACTGTCGGCCCAGAACACTGCGAAAAAAGACACTGCCCTCGGCAGATGGAAATTTGAAGCTCCCTATGCCCCGGAAGGATTTACCACCGGAACTATTGAATTCACATTCGCTGACAACAGGCACTCATCTTCAATTTCGTTCACCGGGAACGACTACAAGATTCCCGGCGACAAGACCAAAATAGAAAAGGATACAGTCACATTCTCGGTTGTCGTTGAGGGAAATGAAGTCGCGGTAACACTTAAAATTGAAAGCGACTCGAAAATGACAGGCAAGGCTGTCACGTATGATGGCGAGATCCCTCTTACTCTCACAAGAGAAATCCGGAATAAATAGTCCAGAAAAGATATCCGATGAAAATCAGGCTGGTTCTTATTATCATCCTCAGTAACATTTTTCTTTCACTTTATCCTCAGATAGTCAATAAGAAACCTCTTAGTGAAAGAATTACAGGATACAGGTTTGACGTCAGGCTAAATCCCGACAAACATACCGTGAGCGGCGACATGGAGGCGTTCTGGGTCAACAGGTCGGCTGACACTGTGCCGGATATTCGACTGCATCTTTACATGAATGCCTTCCGGAGTAACCGGACAACCATGTACAGGGAAATGGGAGGATCACCGGGAAATGATGAAAAAGACCTGGGATGGATAGAAATTAATTCCTTCAGTGATCAAAACGGCGCTGACCTTATACCCCGTATGCAGTATATAAGTCCGGATGACGGTAACAAGGACGACAGGACAGTACTGAGGGTGCTTCTTCCGCAGCCGGCGATGCCCGGAGACACTGTATTTATCAAAGTGAATTTTGAGACCAAACTTCCTTCAAGGATAAGACGTACAGGTTACAGCGGCGATTTTTATTTCGTTGCCCAGTGGTTCCCCAAATTCGGGGTTTATGAACCTGCAGGTATGCGCTATGCAACAAAAGGAGGATGGAACTGCCACCAGTTCCATGCCACATCAGAGTTTTACTCCAATCACAGCGTTTATGATGTCAGGATCACCCTTCCTTCAAGCCACGTCATCGGTTCGGGAGGAATGCTGATATCCGAAAAAGCAGATGGTAATATGAAAACCGTTACATACCGGGCCGAGGATATTGTCGATTTTGCATGGACAGCCTGGCCGGGTTATGCTGTGTTCAACGACAAGTGGAAACACGTGAATATCACACTGCTTATACCCAAAGACAGGATAAAACAGGCAGAGCGCCAGCTTAAATCGGTAAAACATGCGCTTGAATATCTTGATACGAATGTCGGGCCTTATCCCTGGCCCCATCTCACCTTCGCTGATCCTCCATCAACAGGGGCAGGTGCAGGAGGGATGGAATACACAACAATTTTCACCTCCGAATCGTCCTACTTTGTTCCGCCCTTTATACACTTGCCGGAAATGGTGACAGTTCATGAGTTCGGACATGCATATTTCATGGGTATCATGGCCAGCAATGAATTTGAGGAACCATGGCTCGATGAGGGAGTCAATTCGTACTGGGAGCAGAGGATAATGGATAACTATTACGGGAAAAACTCAGGCCTTCTCAACCACAAATTCCTGGAATTATCTGATATTGCTTCGGCGCGTATTTCATACGTTACTTCACCCTCGCGTCAGGCTGCCAGCAATAATGAATATTCATGGAACTACCCGCATGACACTTACAGCATGATGTCGTACCAGAAAACCGCAACATGGCTTCATACGCTCGAAGGTATTATAGGTACCGAAACAATGAATAATGTTTTTCGCGAATATTACAGAAGATGGGCTTTCAGACATCCGTCGGGCCGCGATTTCATAAATGCAGTCAATGATGTTGTCAGAAAAGAACATGGTCAGAAATTCGGTGCAGATATGAACTGGTTTTTTGATCAGACTTTATATGGGACAGGAATTTGTGATTACAAGGTAAGCAGGATAGTCAACAGCAAATACAGCAAACCGGAAGGGAAAACCGACACGGCAGATCCGGAAGCCGGGGCATGGAGCAATACAGATTCCCTGTATACTTCAAAAGCTCAGCTTGAAAGGGTCGGCGAAGTAAAACTGCCTGTTGAGGTCCTCATCCATTTTGACAACGGAGATGAAGTTCTTGAGAGCTGGGACGGGAAAGAAAGATACAAGGATTTTGAATACAAGGGGTACAAACAGATCGTTTGGGTGAAAATTGACCCTGAATACAAAATAAAGATGGATGTGAATTTTATTAATAATTCTATGACGACAGAACCATCCAAAGCGCCTCTTCACAGGATAGCAAATAAAATTATGACGTTCACCCAGTTCTTTTTAAGTATCATGTTATTGTAATAAATATGAAAATATACAGCTCACTGAAATCAGGATTCCTGAGGACGCTGAATGCAGGAAAAAGTATCCTGATCGTCTGGTTTTGCATTTTTATCCTGGTTCTGGTCTTTGTTTTCCCCCTTCGCCGTTCCCTGACCTCGGCTTTTGGCGACAGCATGATCACTGAAAAACTGGCTGACGGGATAAATATTGAGGCTTTCACCGACCTTGGACCGGTATTTAAGAATATCATGTCATTCCTCACGGCAGGTTTAATGTTTACTTTTCTTGCGGGGTTCCTTCTTAACTCATTTCTGACGGCAGGACTGTTCGGGTCGGTAAAAAATGATTCGATGAAATTTTCTCCTTCTGAATTCTTCAGTGCGGGAGCATTGAATTTCAAGGCATTTCTTTTGATTTCTCTGCTTATTACACTGATCATCGACTTTGGATTTATATTGATTGTGGTCGCCCCTGCAGCGATAGTCAGCCTTTCGGAGACGGCATCTGATAAAAGTCTATTTATGATACTGTTTATCACCGGGGTTGTCTTTCTTCTTGTTATACCTCTGATGCTTCTTGTGGCTGATTATTCGAGGGCATATAAGACATCCGATCCGGCTGTTTCAGCTTTCAGCGCTATCGGCAAAGGTTTCAGCCTTGCTTTTTCCGGTTTCCGGAGGTCATATATGATGATGCTTCTTCTGATCGTTGCACAGATTATGCTTGGAGTGATCATCGTCCTTTTGCTTCCAGCCTGGAGACCGGTGACCGGAGGAGGGGTGTTTTTACTGTTAATTGTTTCACAGCTGCTCTTTATACTCAGGCTGTTTCTGAAAACATGGCGCTATGCAAGTGTCTCCTCGATGATGAATGAGATCACTGCGGAAAAAGTGAAAGATTATGTTAAAATTGACGTGAATCAGACTGAAACTGTTTTACCCCCTGCCACCGAGGGGGTATAAATTAAGGTTGTTTTACGGTCGCCTTCAGGGGATTCAGGGGGGAGATGAAAAAAGGGAGGCAGTGATTCTTTGAATAGTTTGGATGGATTTCTAAAGATTTCATTCCTTAATAAAGTAATCTTCATATCAGTCATAAGATGGAAAAGCAGGAACTACTAAAGATCCGGGAAGAGGTTCATAATCACCTTGTAAATGAGCTTCTGCCATTCTGGACGGCCAGGATGACGGATAAAACCAACGGCGGGTATCTCACTCATTTTGACAAAGATGGCAATGATACCGGCGAAGATGAGAAATCTCTTATAGCCCAGACCAGATGCCTGTATACCGCTTCATCGGCCCACAGGGCAGGCTATGGAGATGGAAAACTTGAAGCTTTGGCCCGTCATGGAGCCGACTTCCTTTTAAATAAGATGTGGGACACTGAACACCAGGGTTTTTACTGGATGACGGACCGCAGGGGGAATGTTAAGATCGACAAGAAAATAATATACGGACATAGTTTTGCCATCTATTCACTTAGCGAATATACACTTGCCACGGGCGACAGGAGGGGGATTGAATATGCAGAAAAGGTCTTCGACCTGATTCAGAAATACTGTACCGACACGATGTACGGAGGTTACTGGGAGATGTTCGAGCGTGACTGGACTCTCCGCGGCCCGGGGAGTGCCGGTGGTGACCGCAAGACCCTCGATGTCCATATGCATCTCATGGAAGCCTTTACCACTCTTTACGAATGTACCGGGAAGGATGTGCATAAACGAAAGCTTAATGAGGTTATTGAGATACTTCAGAAACGCATAAACCATCCGGTTTACAGGACAGGGATACCTCAGTTCTTCAGAGACTGGACCGTAGCACCGCAGATCAAATTCGAAATAATATGGGGTTGGGACAGGTTTACAGGGGAAGGAACCAAAGCCAATGTCACCGACAATACATGCTTCGGACATAATGCAGAGTTTGCCTGGCTGCTGAATCATGCCCTCGGGATACTGAAAGCTGACAAGGCACCATATATGAAGGATTTCCGTACTATTCTCGACCATACCATAAACAATGGTATTGACACCCAGTACGGAGGTGTCTTTGTTGAAGGCCCCCATTCAGGCGGAGTATCCGACCGTGAAAAGGAATTCTGGCAGCAGGCTGAGGTACTGACCGCAATGCTTGACGGATATCTGATGTTCAGGGACACCGTTTATCTGGAAGCATTTAAAAATGTGCAGCGGTTTGTCTTCGATTATATGATAAACAAAGGGGTGGGAGAGTGGTACCCCCTGATGACACGCGACGGCTTACCCATCTGGACCCATATGGGCCATTCATGGAAGATAAACTATCATACTGTCAGGTCGATGATACTGACATTGCAGAAGCTCGACAGGATCATTTCAGAAATCTGATATGAAACTATCACTTTCAGCCCCCGACTGGATTGTTTTGATCCTCGTCATGGGCGCCAGCCTGGGTTTCGGTATTTATATGTCGTACCGTAAAAAGTCAGGCCGCGACAGTTCAGGTTTCTTCCTGGGCGGGCGTTCAATTAAATGGCCGGTTGTCGGGGCGTCGCTTTTTGCTACAAACATTGGGGCCGAACATCTTGTGGGACTTTCGGGCGACAGCTACAGGTATGGCCTCTCGGCAGGTCTTGTGGAATTGACCACAGTGATAACACTAGGGGTTGCCTGCTCGATGCTCTTTCCCTATTACATGAAAAACAAACTGTTCACAATCCCTGAATTCCTTGAGATAAGATACAACCGGCGGGCAAGGACATTCTTCTCGGGACTTATGCTTATCATAAGCGTGATGACCAAGCTGGCTTTTACCCTTTTTGCCGGCGCCCTTGTGCTCCGGAGTATTATGGGATGGGAAATAATGCCCACTATATTTTATATCGGAATAATCGTTGCCGTTTTTACAATAATAGGAGGTTTTACGGCTGTTGCATATACCGATTCCATTCAGGTGATAATCATGATAGCAGGTTCGGTTGTTATGCTGATCTTTGGGCTTGAAAAGGTGGGAGGATGGGACGGACTTATGGAAAAGGCCCCGCAGATGATGTCGATAGCCAGACCATTTGACGACCCGGTTTATCCGTTCTGGGGAATACTTGCAACAGCATTTTATGCCGGGGTGTTTTACTGGGGAATTGACCAGGTAAATGTTCAGAGGGTACTTGCGGCACCGAATCTGAACCATGCACGATGGGGCGCCATGTTCGCAACGTTGCTGAAGCTTCTGCCTGTCTTTATTTTTGCCCTTCCCGGGGTTATTGCCTTCGCATTGTTCCCCGGGGATCTTCAGGGCGATGACACAAGGCAGACATTTGTGCTGCTGCTCAACAAGCTTCTGCCAACCGGATTAAGGGGACTTATGATGGCGTCGCTGCTGGCCGCGCTTATTACATCGCTGACAGGAGTGCTTAATTCAGTATCGACACTTGTAGTGAGGGATTTCATCGTCGAATTCAAACCTGATATCCCTGAGAAAAAACAGGTGCTTCTCGGCCGTTATGTCATTGTCGCGGTAACACTGCTAGGTTTCGCTGCTGCATGGATGGTATATAAAAACGAGGAAGGATTATATAAGTATCTCCAGACAATATCCGCCTATCTTGTTGTACCGGTTTTCCCCGCTATACTTTTCGGGATTGTCAGCAAAAAGGTCACATACAAAGGAGCCGCGGCTTCTGTCCTGGTCGGGATCATCATTGCCACGGTTTTTGTCACCGACCAGATGCTTGGTCAGGAGACGGGCAAGACAGTGTTCCCCTTCCTCCATCATAAGCTGACGCTGAATTTCGGTTACCGGGGCCTCTGGGCCGAAATCCTGATTACCGGGGTGTTGTTTGCAGTCTCGGCATTCACTGAGAAGACCGATGCCCTGAAGCTCGAGCGGACTACAATAGATTATTCAAAGGGCCTGGCTTCTTTCAAAGGTATCACCGACTGGCGGCTTCATCTCGTCATTCTTGCTGCAATAACTGTTGCCATCCTTCTCTGGCTGAAGTGATCTTACCGGGAACCTTTGTCAGACAGAAGGTGATATAATTCTGCAAGGAAGTCCCTGTTATCAGCCCGAAGATAATGCATTTCGCCTCCCATCCTGCTGAAGGTCTTGCAGTACCTTAGATAATATGCAGGGTTATCGGCAGGCGGCTCACCGTCTTTGCTCCAGTCCCATTTGTTTTCAGCAATATCGGCAACAACCATGAAATGATTATCAATATGTCGGCCATTCTGTAATTCGACATTCTGGCTCATCGACAGGGCTTTTTCAAAAATCATGGGCGACATCACCGCTGATCCGACTGAGAGATAAACGCCGCCTTCAAGCATGCTGACACTTTTTGTAAAATACAGGAAGTCAGTCAGGGCTGTTCTTCCGATAGCCGCTCCGTTGTTGAGAGGATGGTTGTAGATGATATCGTGGCCGATCATCGGATGCCCGGTGAACGGTATCCTCAGGTCGTATGCCCGGCACTGGACAGAACACTCTTTAAAGGGATGCGGAATTTTCATAAAGCCCGGAGGAATATCGTATTTCCTTATGGTATCGTAAAGGTCTGCTGCAGCGGCAGCATGTTCCGGTTCTTTTTCAATACCCGACCGTATTTCTCTCAACAGCTGATTCCTCCCTGGAATATGAAGCCCCTCCTGTGAGATCATTTTTCCGACAGATTCTCCGTATCCAAGTCTTTCATATGCCCCGCAGATTATCGAAAGATTGATATAACTGCCTGTTTCCTCCCATAGTCCGAACTGTCCCCTTGTGACATTTTCCCTGACGCTTTCACCTGTATATCCCTGAAAAGCAAATTCCCAGTCGTGAATAATTCCTGCCCCGTTTGTAGCCAGGTGCGTTATCCATCCTTCCTTTATAAATTCGGAAAGCAAGGGACCGAGACCGTTTTTTACCGCATGTGCCCCAAAAGCCAGGATGACTGGTCTTCCATTCTTCCTTGCGCCGGCGATTTTGTCTGCAGCAAGTCTGATAATTTCACTGCTTGCATCAGGCAGATCTTTGGGCCTGTAGGTAAGAGCTACCTGCTTTTCCCTGATTGAAACCTGGTTCTTCCTTTCGCTGAGGCTTCGGATCAGAAGTTTGTTTCTGTCGAATTGAGGATGGGGCATTATCGTATATTTAACAATTCAAGTATTCCTGCAGGTGATGAGAAATCGGGAATTATGAATCCGGCCCCGGCTTTTATGAGCCTGGTGCGTTTGGATTCGCTGAGCCCAAACCTGCGAAGCTCATTGGTCGCAACTCCAACAGTAATGCCGCCATGCTTGTGTGTTTCCCTTATCTCGACAGGACCATCGCCGAAAGTAACTATTGAGGGGGCTTCCGAATCTCCTATCTGGTTCAGTAGTCTGTCGAGAACATCTTTTTTTGCTTCCTTCCTGATATCCCCGGTAGCGCCATAGATCCTTCCTTCGAAAAAGTGATCATAACCAAGAATTGAGGCTTCATGTTTTACATCTTCCTCATCTGTCCCGCTAGTGAGACATAGCTTGATATTTTTATCATAAAGAAGTTTAAGAAAGCCGACCGATCCCTTGATTGTTAAATCATTAACACTAAGTTCCTTGTTATTCAGCTTGCTCTCCCGCTGCCTGACCATCTTCATTAATTCATCGTTATATAACTCCTTGTAGCCATGCTCGTCAAGAATCTGATCCTCCGGCACAAGGTCAAAATCCCTTACAAGATCGATAAGAAGCTTCATCTGTCTGAGTGTCTGAATACCTGTCGTCTTGTCGATAAGATCAAGTACAGCGGCTTTTACCCTCATGTAAAGTGACCTGTCGGCATCATCGTATCTGTCACCCATAACGGCTTTTATCATCACCGGGGCCATTATCTGTTCCCAGCCTTCACGGAGGGTGGATATTGTACCGTCGTTGTCGAAAATTGCATATCTGATCCGGGGCGGAACGGTCAATTTACTGATTATCTCTATCTCACTGTTACTGAAATACGAAGCCTGCCTTATGTCGTCGGCAAGATCCGGATTGTAGACATAATCAGGATCAGTGCCTATCTTAAGGATCTCTTCAGGAGATGCGGTCCCGGTAGTGAAAAGCTTTTGTATTGTAACTCCTGCGACAAAAGTCCCAAGCTCGGCTGCCGTTTCAAGTGAATATCCTGCCGCTATAGCTGCCGCTATCCCCGCCAGATAGCTGTCTCCTGCACCCACTGTGTCAGTCCGTGACAATATCATCAGCCCGTTCACTTCCAGAATGCCCTTATCATCAGAAATCAGTGAGCCGCGGCTTCCCCTGGTGATAAAGACAGGCTTCCCGTAACGTTGAAAGAGTCTTTCAGCTGCCTTTGTTACTTCCCCGCAGGATGCCTCTTCGCCGGGCTCCTTTGTTATCCTGCATAGCCTTAATGCCTCTATATCATTCATTTTTCTGTAAGCCCCCCTGTATTCATCGCTGTAATTGCGGCTGTCGGCGATAAATATTTTTCCGGGGAAGAGGCTGATCACCCCGGTAAGGGCTTTTCGCAGATAAGGAGTGTGGATGCCTGAAAGGACCTGCTGATTGATTATCACAAGGTCGACTTCCCCTGCTTCCTTTTTAAGATTATCAATGAGCCTGTCGGCAGTGGTGTTATCGAGACTGTTGTAGTTCCCGAAATCGATCCTGTTCTGTTCTTCATCACCTACATGTGGTTTTATATAGACATGAGTCGACCAGTTGTTCTTCTGGACAAGCATGTTACGGGTGTTGACGCCTGTCTGTTCCAGGGTCCTTATCATTTCAGACCCGAACGGGTCCGGGCCGATGACGCCAAATGCCCTTATATCCTTTATTCCGAGAGCTGCCAGGTTGTTTGTGACATTCCCGGCTCCGCCAGGGGAATATTTCTGATATTTTACGGGTTCAGTCGGACGGCCGGTTTCGATCGATATTTCACTAAGCGCCTTGTCAACGAACCAATAAGCATCAAGACAGAAATCGCCTATCACGGCAATTTTTACTTCAGAGATCTTTTTTAGCAGTTGCTCCAATGTTTCTGGTCTCATGGACAGATTGTTTTATTTTCCATAGAAATGATTTTCAACCAACTGGCAAAGGGTGTGCAGCACAGGCAGATGTAGTTCCTGGACAAGGGCAGTGTTGCTTTCGGGAACATTGATGAGGATGTCACAAAAATGCCTCATCTTCCCCCCTGATTCGCCGGTCAGTCCAACGACATTCATATTCAGAGCCTTAGCGGTAATGCAGGCATTTGTGACATTTGGAGAGTTCCCTGAGGTGCTTATTGCGATCAGAATATCATTCTCGTTGCCATATCCGATTATCTGCTGTGCATAGACCATATCATACCCGATATCGTTGGATATTGCCGAGGTAAGCGCAGTCTGGGATGAAAGGCAGATTGCCGGCAGGGCATGTTCGAGCTTTGATCCCAGTATCTTTCCACCGGTGCCGCCGATTTCTTCAAGTCTTTGCTTCAAACTGTCGTCAAGAGGTCTGGGAAGTTCAAAGGTCTTCATCAGCTCTCCTGTTGCATGTTCTGCATCGGAACTGCTTCCTCCGTTGCCGCAAAGCAAAATCTTACCGCCTGAAGAATAGCAGGAGATCATCGTATCAGCCGCACGGGAAATTGAATTCATGACAGTTGAAAGCTTGGGATGTCGCTGAAGCAGCCCCTCTGTTACAGGATCAGTTTTCATACCTTTAGGATTAATCACCATAAATGTATAATTTTATTTTGTGGATTGCTTATATTTTTGAGAAAGGCAGTTTTCAGACGGCAGTCAACAAAAGTAATGACAGGGCAGATGGCTCTTGCAAAACCTTCAGCACAAAACACGAAACGAGAAACACAAAACACAAGACACAAAATATTATGACTGAAAAATCGACTCCGGTCCTGACCGACAAATCCGTTTACCCAACAGACGACATCCTGTTTTCTGTCACTGGAGGCAATATGAATACATGGAATAAGATCATCAGAAATGCCGAAGGCAAATACTCTGGCATAACGAAGGAATGGCGCTATTACAACGACGGGAAGCAGTGGCTTTTCAAACTGCAGCATAAGAAGAAGACAGTCTTCTGGTCGTCAGTTGAGGGCAATACCTTCAGGATAACCTTTTATTTCGGGAACAAGTCGGAACCTGTCATTGAGGAAAGTGATCTTCCCGGCACAATAAAGGATCAGTTCAGGTCGGCAAAGACCTTCGGCAATATGCGGCCCGTGACGTTCATCATTTCGGATAATATGGATATCGATCCGATTCTTAAATTGATTGACCTTAAAACAAGGATTAAATAATACAAGGCATGCAGCGCGCGGTTTGAGATGCCGGTAACGGTTCCGGGCACTGTTCACGTCTCAGGTCTTCAGACTGCCGTCTTCCTTATATGCATCAAGCGCCTTCTTCACTGATCCGTGCAGGAGGAGCAGCTTTCTTGAAGTTTCAGGATCGAGGCCGAGTTCATCAGAAATCATTTTTATGCCTCGACGGATAAGTTTCTGGTTCGTGAGTTGCATGTTCACCATTTTGTTACCCTTTACCCTTCCCAGCCTGATCATGGTGGATGTGGTAATCATATTAAGGACAAGTTTCTGTGCTGTTCCTGCCTTCATCCTTGTGCTTCCCGTCACGAATTCAGGTCCCGTTACAACTTCTATTGCAACATCTGCCTGAGCGGCGACAGGTGTTCCTGTGTTACATGTTATTGCCCCCGTGAATAGTCCGTTGTCCCTTGCCCTTTTGAGTGCTCCTGCCACATACGGAGTGGTTCCTGATGCAGCTATGCCTACTACTGTATCAAGGGGTGTAGGGTTGAATGCAAGTATGTCTTTCCATCCCAGTTCTTCGTTGTCTTCAGCCATTTCTACCGCTTTTCTTATTGCTCCGTCGCCTCCGGCGATGAGCCCGATTACGAATCCATGGTCCAGACCGAACGTGGGTGGTACCTCTGAGGCATCAACTATTCCGAGTCTGCCGCTTGTTCCGGCTCCTATGTAGAACAGTCTTCCGCCCTTTTTCATCCTGGCGACTATTGCCTCAACAAGCTTTTCAATCTGCGGTATCGCTTCTCTGACGACTAAAGCGACTTTCTGGTCCTCGGTATTAATTGATTCGAGGAGTTCCCGTACACTCTTTTTTTCAAGGTCGTTGTATAATGATTCTGATTCTGTGATGCTTATCATATGTAAAGATTTATGTTGCATGTTCCAGGTTACAGGTTTTGCCAACTGCCCGGGCACCGTCGCTCCCTCGCTCTCCCGACTCTTCCAGCCTCGTCCATTCAACCTTTCAACCTTTATGATACTTTATCAATCCACCTATCGGTCCCTGTGCAATTGTCATTATCCTGAATCCATTTTTTTCGAGGACTTCCTCAAGGATCGGCCTGAAATGCCATGCCACCGATCCTGTAACTGCAATTTCAGTTCCTTCAGGAAGGTTATAAAGTTTTAGATTCCGGTTAACGAATTCCTGAAGGGAATTTCTGACAAGGTCGCTGCAATATGATTCATTGATGAAATCATTGAGGAACCTGACAAATTCACCAATGAAACGGCTGGGGAAGACGCCTCTGTAGACGTGGCTTACAATATCGTCCTTTTCAGCTCCGTATCTTTTCCTGAATTCTTCAGAAAGCCCGGGAGGCATTATGCCTCTGAGAAAATCGGCAAGCAGGCGTTTCCCAAGGTATGCCCCGCTTCCTTCATCACCGAGAATAAATCCAAGCGGAGGTACATTCTTCTTGATATTTTTTCCGTCGTAATACCCTGAATTTGATCCTGTGCCAATCATGCAGACAAAGCCTTCGTTATTGCCGAGCAATCCTCTTGCGGCGCCGGTGAGATCGGAAAAGACAAAAATCTCGGGTCCAGGCAGCGCTGACCTGATGGCATTCCTTACCTTATCTTCCATTGCCTTGCCAGCACATCCCGCACCGTAGAAAAAAACATCTGAGATTTCAGGATAACGAAGCCCGGGGAGTACTTCGGAGATGATAACCCGACGGAAATCATCTTCCGATACAAAATTGGGATTCAACCCTATTGTCGGAACAATTTCTGTTTCCTCATTCCTTGAAACAGCACACCATTGAGTCTTTGTTCCTCCGCTTTCTGCTATAAGTTTCATTAAACAAAAATAATAAAAGATGCCATATCCCCTTCAAATCTCACAAACGTTTTCATCAGTGTTCACCAGTGTAATCAGTGGCTCTTTTTTTCATCCATCATTATTGTTTTTGTCCTAATTCATCTTTTTGGCTTATCGGGTCTATATATATAATTAGTAATGCTAACCAGGATGCTTTGCTGCGAAATATAAATCAGTCTCTATGGTTGGTGAGACAAATCATTTTGCCGGGTCATGAATATTTTAACAACCCCTTCACTCGGCATGCCATTTACTAAGTATAAATACTCATCCCAAAATGGGTACTAACCCTCTTACAGTTGTGTGTTGAAAAAAATACTTTTGTGTGAATAAATTAACAAACACTGTAGTTCCCGGTCAGATGGAGAATTATCATGAACTTCTGAAGCAGGATGTAAGGTTTGAGGAGGGTCTCAATGCATGCATGAATTGCGGGGTATGCACTGCCATATGTCCGGCGGCTGAATTTTACGACTATGATCCGCGGAAAATTGTGGATCTTGTTCAGTCCGGCGACAATGCTGAAATTGAAAAGCTTCTTAAATCCGAGACCATCTGGTACTGCGGCGAATGCATGTCGTGCAAGACAAGGTGTCCAAGGGGAAACACTCCTGCCCTTGTTATTATGGCGCTCCGCACTCTTTCGCAGAAACTCGGTTTTTTCACGGAGTCGGAAAAAGGCCGCCAGCAGTTTGCCATAAAACGGACAGTGGGTGAAAATATCTTCAAATACGGTTATTGTGTAGCCGCTTATGCCGTTAGCCCTGAATTGCACCCCGAGCAGGGACCAGTCTGGAAATACGTGATCGAAAATTCGCATGAGGTGTTTGAACGCCTTGGCGGGAAAATAGATGAATACGGCGCAGGTCCTCTACGGAAGATTCCTGAGGACGCAAAGGAAGAACTTAAAAAGATATTTGAAGTGACAGGAGGGATGGAAATGTTTGATATGATTGAAGAACATTCAAAGAAGAAAGCTGCGGAAATGGGATTGCAGATCGATGATGAAGGAATTGATAACGAGTATTTTATAGAAGTTTATACTGCCAATAACGGCAAGCATACAACCTGAAACTGCTTGACTATGGTAAATGAAGGTAAAAAAAGGGTATGGTCTGAATATCAGAAGGAAATTGCTGATGATCATTTCTTTTATGTGAGATCATGCATCAGGCAGAGCTTTTATCCCGGGTCGGAACAGTTTTTTCTGAATTTCCTGCGCAATGATCTGGGGAAAGATGTGTACGAGAATCCGTCTCATACAACCTGCACAGGGATTGGTTATCATGGTGACATAGTCCCGTTTTCAACTACTCAGACAGTGGTGGCACGTCATTTTGCCCTGATGAAGGAATCAGGTTATAAGAATATTGCAATATCATGTGTTACCTCATTCGGGATTTATACAGAAATTCTTGAGACCTGGAAGCATTTTCCCGCAGAGCTTGAAAAGACTCGCGAATACCTTTTCAAAGCAACCGGCAGGGAGTTCGATATTCCTGAAAATATGGCTCATACAAGTGACATAATATATAAATTCAGGAATGAGATAACTGCAAAAATCAAATATCCTCTGATAAACAGGCTGACCGGAAAACCACTGAAAGTTGTTGAACACATCGGGTGCCATTATGCCAAGATGTTCCCGAAACATGGGGTGGGAGGGGCCGAGTTTCCCCGCGTGTTAAGCGGTATGGCCGAAGCATGGGGAGGAGAGGTTGTTGATTATCCCGAAAGACGTCATTGCTGCGGATTTGGTTTCCGGCAGTATCTTGTTCAGGCTAACAGGGGCTATTCACTTTCGAATACGGTGAAGAAGTTCGAGTCGATGAAACCATATGAACCCGACCTGGTACTTACTAATTGCCCGGGTTGCAACATGTTCATGGACAAATGGCAGTATACTGCAAAGGAAATGGAAGGCATGACCTTCGGCTCAAACGGGCAGTCAATACCGGTGCTGACATATGAAGAGCTGGCCGGGCTTGTCCTTGGATACAATCCGTGGGATCTAGGGCTTCAGTACCATATGGTCCAGTCGGAACCTCTTCTCAGGAAGATGGGAATAGAAGTCGACAGCGGGGATAAATACCGTACCAGGGACGGACGACAGATGCCAATTCCTAAAAATCTCATAAATGCCTGATATGAAAGGAAGTGTTATAGTGGTCGGGGGAGGAACTGCAGGCATGGAAGCTGCAGGCCGGCTGGCTGAAGAAGGATTTTCAGTGACACTCATCGAAAAGGAAAAAGAACTTGGCGGCCATTTAAGGGAATGGCATCACCTTTTTCCCGACCGGCGCCCGGGAAGCGAGGTTATGTCGTATCTAAAAAAGCGTATCGAAAAGGTAAATGTTATCACCGGGACAACAGTCGAATCTTTTCACAAAAAAGGACGTGAATTCATTGTCAGTACAGGCAACGGAAATTCGATTCATGGTGATGCAATGCTTCTTACAACAGGATTCGACCTTTTCAGGAGCGAAAGGAAGGAAGAATACGGCTATGGTATCTACGAAAACGTCATTACTTCTGCGGACCTCGAGATGATGTTCACCAAAAAAAGCGTCAGGCTGAAAAATGGTGAAAAACCGGAAAGGATAGGATTGCTTCACTGTGTGGGGTCGAGAGATGAAAAAGCAGGTAATCTTTATTGTTCAAAATTATGCTGTGTCACTGCCGTGAAGCAGGCAATAGAGCTCAGGGAAACACTTGGCGACAGCAAGGTCTTCTGCTTCTATATGGATATGAGGATGGGAGGAGCTTTGTATGAAGAGCTTTACAGGGAGGCACAGGAGAAATACGGCATTGGATTTATAAGAGGAAAAATATCCGAGGTAAGTACGAACATTAATAACAGACTGGTGGTCAAGGCCGAAGATACTCTTGCGGGACGACCTCTCAGAATGGAACTCGACATGCTTGTTCTTATGGCAGGAATGGAAATGTCGCAGACAGGGACCAGACTGGCCGAATCGGGGAACCTGAAAACCGGTGAAAACAGGTTTTTTGCACCGGCCGACCATCATTTCGGAAGCAATAAAAGCAACGTGAAAGGGATTTTCTATGCCGGGACCTGCACTGCACCAATGAATATTACCGAAACGATATCCCATGCACGGAGTGCTGCTGCCGATATTGCCGGGTATCTGAAAAACAGCAAATGATATGGAGAAATTTGGCTTTTCACTTCAGAAGGCACGTGTCATAAACTATGATTCGAACGACAGATCAATTGTTGATTATGTCATCGGGAGGGAACCAAGCCTGAAGCTTTGCATCGAATGCGGAGGCTGTTCTGCTACATGTACCACAGGCATGTTCACTCATTTCAGCCTGAGGGAAATGAATATTCTCCTGAAGAGGGGAGAGAATAAAGAGGTCAGGAATAAAATTAAACAATGCATGCTTTGCGGTAAGTGCATTCTTGTATGTCCGCGCGGTGTAAATACACGGAACGTGGTATTTCTTGCAAAACAGGCATTTCAAAAATACAGCACCCATGCAGTTTGATCCTTTTGTTTTGCCGTTTGACATAGGACTCTATTTCATCCTGTTGTATGTGGTAGCCAGGAGCGTTATCTGGTTCAGGCAGCTGTCAAGGCCCGACAAGCTAAGGCTTCAGCGCGGTTTCTTCGGGCGAGCCTTTGGCCAGAGCCTGAGGGAGATATTCCTTGAAAGCCTGATCCACAGGAAGATCCTTAAGAAGAATCCAAGACTTGGATATATGCATATGAGCCTTGCCTTCGGCTGGTTCCTCCTTATTCTTTTTGGTACTATTGAGGCTGATATTTTCGGGGAAAGCCATCTTAACCCACCCTCGCGTGCAATTTTCTTCAGGTTTTTTAATCCCGATCATGGAAAGACTCTTTTTGAGTCGGCATATGCCTTCCTGATGGATCTTATTCTGGCATTTATTCTGTCGGGGCTTCTGCTTGCAATCATCAAAAGGTTTTCATCAAGGGTTGTCGGGATGAAGAAGACCACGCGCCTCAGGATGCTTGACAAGGTGGCGCTTACTGCTCTCTGGCTCATTTTCCCGAGCAGGCTTATAGCCGAAAGCCTGACAAGCGGAGCCTATGGAACCGGGAGTTTCCTTACGGGGAGCCTCGGGTCGGTGCTGGCTTCATTCCTTCCTGCGAAAGAGGCTGCATACCCGTTCTGGTGGCTGTATTCGCTTTCCCTCGGGACTTTCTTTGTTCTTCTGCCTCTGACAAGATATATGCATATCCCCACCGAGCTCTTCCTTATTTTCATGAGGAATTCAGGCATTAAAACAGGCGACAGGGCAGGAACATTCTCGGAGGTTGAAGTTCATTCCTGTTCATCATGCGGTATGTGCATAGATCAGTGCCAGCTTAACTTTTCGGCCGGGATAAATACTATTCAGGCAACTTACCTGATGAAAGCTGTCAGAAACAATTACGACACCAGAGATATTGCTTACAACTGCCTCATGTGCGGCAGGTGCGACGAAGTGTGCCCAGTGGGAATAGAAATCTCTCCGATAAGGATGATAGAGCGGAGAAACTCTGAGTCCGGAATGAGGTATTCAAATATCTGGAAAGGATATTTCAGGACACGTCCGGTCCAGTCTGCAACCAGACAAAATTCAAAAAACAGCTATGATTTTCTTCCGGCAGCCAATCCGGAAAAAACCGATGTCCTTTATTTTGCCGGTTGCATGACTCATCTGACGCCCGCTATAAAGAATGCGATGACTTCCATTCTTGATGCTTCAGGTGTAAACTGGTCATTCATTGACGGGAACGGAGGGGTTTGCTGTGGAAGGCCTCTTATGCTGGCCGGACAGGATAAAGAGGCAAGGGAACTTATAAACTATAATTCGCAGCTTATATGGAAATCAGGTGCCAGCACGCTTGTTACTTCATGCCCGATTTGCTATAAAGTTTTCAGGGAAAGCTATTATCTTGATGTTGAAGTGCTGCATCACTCTCAGTTCATCAAGAGGTGCATCGACGACCATTCGCTTAAACTGAATTTCATGCATAAGAATGTCACATACCACACCCCTTGCGAGCTTGGGAGGAATTCGGGAGTGTATGAGGAGCCCAAAGCCGTTCTCCGGCATGTGGCAAATCTTGAACCTACCGGTTATGACGATGAAAAATCGCTATGCTGCGGAGGCTCGCTTGGCAATATCATGTTGAACCGGGCTGACAGACGGAAAATTGCTTCAGATGTCACAAAAGTGCTTACAAAGAGCCATCCCGATTATCTCGCTACGGCATGCCCGTTATGCAAAAAAACACTTGCACCTGTCACCGATACACGAGTTGCCGATATTGCCGAGATCGTGGCGGGCGCAATTGTAAGGCCACAGTTAAAAAAAAATCACTTCAGGGAAAGCAGTAAAATGAAAGAATCAGCAGGCGTTGCATAAATCTAAGATTCAATTGCTTGCATTTTGTTAATAAATTATCTCCATATTAACATATCTTTCGCATCTTTTTTGTTCTTTCGCAAAAAGAAACAGATACTGAAATTGTTTTCATTTCGTTCTATTAATGTTGTTAATCAAAATATTCTGATATATGAGCAGAAAAGTGTTTACTGTCATTGGTATGGTTGTTCTGTTAGCCTGGTCCTGTGGAAGTAACAAGGTGCCTGTCAGCGTGTCGGAAAATGCGGTTGTTCAGAAAGCTGACGGGACACTGTCTCTCGATGTGGACAAGGCGACATGTTACAGCGATAATGTAAATCCTGCAAGCAATACAGCTGAATGGAATGTGATTGTCTCAAAACCAGGAACATTCAGGGTATGGCTTTCCAGTGCAACGAAGGACACAACTAAACTGAGCTATTCCAATTCGGTGAAACTGAGCCTTTCAGATAAATTTCTGGAAGTCAATCCGGTATGTGACAAGGTGATTTTGAATTCAGGCGATGTCTCTCTTCCTTATTACAGGGCTGATTCATATATGGGCTCGCTCTATATCTCCGAACCTGGTGAATACAGCATTCAGGTCATAAGCGAGAAGGTAATGCCGAAGGAGGCTGTGCAGAGTGAACCATCAGCTTCAGACGATACCCGTCTTATGTCGGTCATACTTACACCCCTGACACGTTAATCTTATCTTTTATCCATAGCCGGGCATTTACAAATGCCATGATCCATGGTGTGATTTCATCGTTCCTTTTTTCACGTGGGTAATATCCGCATTGCCACGGGAAAAATGCTCTTTCAAGATGTGGCATCATTGCAAGGTGCCTTCCGTCGTCAGAACATAAACCAGCAATATCATGATCCGACCCGTTCGGATTTGCCGGGTACGTGCCCTTGCTGTATTTAAGAACTATATTGTATTTCTCAGGAGCATAAGGCAGGCTGAACCTTCCTTCGCCGTGAGCCACCCAGATACCCAGCTCCATTCCCGACATATTTCCCATCATTACCGAATTGTTTTCCGGTATCCTGACTCCAACAAACCCCGATTCAAACTTGTTGGATTTGTTGTGAAGCAGTTTAACGCCTTTTTCATGTCCGGGATAGATAAGAGAGAGCTCTGCCATAAGCTGGCAGCCATTGCATACTCCCAGTGATAGTGTATCAGTGCGTTTGTAAAATTCATCAAGAGCTTTCCTGGCCTTTTGATTGTATTTGAAAGCGCCTGCCCACCCCTTGGCTGAACCGAGAACATCTGAATTTGAAAATCCTCCGACAAAAACTATCATGTTTATGTCCTTCAGGGTCTCACGGCCGCTTATAAGGTCGGTCATGTGGACGTCTTTCACATCAAATCCCGCAAGCCAGAGGGCATAGGCCATTTCCCTGTCTCCATTAACACCTTTTTCCCTGATGATTGCAGCCCTGATCCCGCTTTTCCTGCGACGTTCCGGTGTTATGCCAAGCGATTTGAATGTTCCTTCAAAGTTACCTGTGTTGTATCTGACATCATGATCTTTATAGAATCTGAATCTTTCCGAAGCAAGTTTCTCTCCGCTCTGCCTGCGGTCGAGAAGATACGACGTCCTGAACCACGTATCCCTGAGCCTGTCAATATCAAACACAAAGCTTCCGCCATGCCCTGATATTCTTATGACTCTTTCATTTACAGGATGTCCGATTGAGAAATAGGAAATTCCATTCTCAAGCAGGATCTCGGCGATCTCATTTTCGTCCTTCACCTGTATAATAATGCCGGGATTCTGGCTGAAAAGCAGCTTTACGGTATCGTGTTCACCGATGGCTGTCAGGTTAATGTCAAGCCCTCCCGAAATGTTTGAGAAGCACATCTCAAGAAGGGTCGTTATCATTCCTCCGGCGGAAATGTCGTGACCGGCAAGTATTTTGTTCCTTGAAATAAGATCCTGAACGGTGTTGAATACTTCCGCAAAATATGCGGGATCCCTGACCGTCGGGACCTCATCGCCAACTTTGTTCAGAATCTGGGCGAAGCTGCTTCCTCCGGTTTTGAAATCATCCCTGCTCATATCGATATACAGCAGGCTTGTATAAGGATCATTGACAAGAACAGGTTCAACAATTTTCCTTACGTCGTTGACTTCGCCGGCAGCCGATATTATTACGGTACCAGGGGAGATGACGATCTGGTCATCATATTTTTGAGTCATCGACAGGCTGTCCTTACCTGTCGGTATGTTTATACCGAGATCAATAGCAAATTTGCTTGCAGCCTGCACTGCAGAATAGAGCCTTGCATCCTCTCCCTCGTTTCTGCAGGGCCACATCCAGTTGGCTGAAAGTGAAATGCTTCTAATCTTGTCTGTCAGCGGCGCCCATAATATATTTGTCAGGGCTTCGGCTATCGCGAGAACCGAACCAGCTGCAGGATCTGCAAGCCCGGCGGCAGGGGCATGACCTATTGAGGTTGCCATGCCGTATTTCCCTTTGTAATCGAGTGTGATGGCTCCCAGGTTGTTAAGAGGAAGCTGAAGCGGTCCGGCACATTGCTGTTTTGCAAGTCTTCCCGTAACCGATCGGTCAACTTTATTTGTAAGCCAGTCTTTGCATGCCACCTCTTCTATCTGAAGTACATGTTCAATATATTCAGGAAGTTTTTCGATTGAGTATTCAGGCTTCTGATAGCTATGGACCGGATATTTATCAACCATTGTGGTACGGGGAGGATCTCCGAAAAGAGCTTCAAGGGTAAGATCAATAGGCTTTTCACCGGTTCTGCTGTTTTCGAACGTGAACTGATGATCACCGGTAATCTCACCAATTATGTATATAGGGGCTCTTTCGCGTTCTGCAATCTTTTTCAATTCGTCCACATCGGTTTTTTTCATCACAAGTCCCATTCTTTCCTGAGATTCGTTACCGATGATCTCCCTGGCCGAGAGTGTTGGATCGCCTATTGGCAGCCTGCTGATGTCTATTTTGCCTCCCGTTGATTCGACAAGTTCCGACAGGCAGTTCAGATGACCGCCTGCCCCGTGATCATGTATCGAGACTATCGGATTGTTGTCGAGTTCACTCAGGGCCCTTATGGCATTGTAGACTCTTTTCTGCATTTCAGGGTTTGCCCTCTGGACGGCATTAAGCTCGATGGAACTGTGGAACTGTCCGGTGTCGACCGACGACACTGCACCGCCGCCCATGCCGATCCTGTAATTATCGCCCCCGAGCAGGACTATAAGATCGCCTTTCTCCGGTACATCTTTGGTGCTGTCCTTCTTTTTACCGGTTCCGATGCCTCCTGCCAGCATAATTACCTTGTCGTAACCATATTTCCTTCCATTTTCAAAGTGTTCAAATGTCAGGACCGAGCCGCAGATAAGAGGCTGGCCGAATTTATTACCGAAATCGCTGGCGCCGTTTGATGCTTTTATAAGAATATCCTCAGGAGTCCGGTACAGCCATGGTCTTTCGGGTGTTGCTTTTTCCCAGGGCCGGGCGCCATCGGGTCTGGGGTAGGAGGTCATGTATACTGCCGTACCTGCAACAGGGAAAGCTCCTTTTCCTCCGGCGATCCTGTCTCTGATTTCACCTCCTGTTCCTGTGGAAGCGCCGTTGAATGGCTCAACAGTCGTCGGGAAATTGTGTGTCTCTGCTTTTAACGAAAGAACCGATTCGAAATTCTTAATTGAAAAAAAATCCGAACTGTCCTGTGAAGCCGGTGCAAATTGTTCAATTACAGGTCCCTGGATGAAGGCGCAGTTGTCCTTGTACGCTGAAACCACCTTGTTCCTGTTGAAATGGGTGGTGTTCTTTATCAGCTGGAAAAGGGTCGAATCCTTCTCTTCGCCGTCGATTATGAAGATGCCGTTAAAGATCTTATGTCTGCAATGCTCCGAATTCACCTGTGAAAATCCAAACACTTCGCTGTCGGTGAGCGGTCTTCCGATCGATTTTGCAAGATCTTCGAGATATTTGATCTCATCATTGTTCAGGGCCAGACCTTCTTTCCTGTTGTAATCTGCAATGTCGCTGATATAGACTATCCCTTCAGGTTTACGGTCAATTGTGAAGATATCCTGCCCGGGATCCCTGTACAAAGCCTGAAGCATTGGATCAAAGCGGGGATTGTCAGGGTCGGAAGGAAAGAATTCCTCGATCCTTTTGATGCCTGCAACACCCATGTTCTGGGTAATCTCGACAGCATTTGTGCTCCAGGGTGTTATCATTTCCTTTCTGGGGCCCACAAAAGTGCCTTTGACAGTCTGTTCCTTAAGAAGGGGAGCATCACCGAAGAGCCATGTTAATTTTTCAATATCTGCCGGCAATAAAGCAGAATCAGTGCCGGCTGCAATCACATTACCGGAACCGCATTTGAAAAAAAGAATCATTGGAAAGATTTAATATATTGATTAATAATGGATTGCGTGAAGCCGTGGAGCCTCCGGATCCAATGGTCAAAGATAAACATTAGTTTTTATCATCGCGCTTCAGGCCGCTCCTTTTAAGGAAGGCTTCCATCGAAGGTTCCTTTCCCCTGAATTTTTTATACAGCTCCATTGGCTTTTCAGTGTCTCCCTTTTCAAGGATGTTTTTCCTGAATGAGTCGGCAACAGAAGGATTGAAGATACCTGATTCCCTGAAAAAACTGAAGGCATCGGCGTCGAGGACCTCGGCCCATTTGTAACCGTAATATCCTGCTGCATATCCTCCTCCGAACAGGTGGGTGAAAGAGCAGCTCATGTTCAGAGATCTGTCGGGTCTGAAAAGTTCTGTTTTTGAAAATGCTGCGGCCTCAAAATCACTTACATCTCCTTCAAAAGGTTCATAAAGTGAGTGCCATGCCATATCCAGAAAGCCAAATCCGAGCTGCCTGTTGCAGGCATAGCCTTCATTGAAGGTTTCGGCATCCCTTATCCGCCAAATATATTCCGCGGGGATTTTCTCTCCGGTCAGGTAATGCTCTGCCCATTTGTCAAGCCAGTCTTTCTCAAAGGCCCAGTTCTCCATGAACTGCGACGGAAGTTCGACGAAATCACGGGCTACATTTGTTCCCGAGAGGCTTTCATAATTGCATTTCGAGAGCATCCCGTGAAGGGCATGACCAAATTCATGAAGCAATGTTGTCAGTTCGCTGAAAGTAAGAAGGGATGGTTTGTCACCGTTGGGACGTGTGAAATTTGTAACAATCGAAATGAAGGGGATTATTCTTTTACCGTTAGCATTTCTTTGTTCCCTGTAACTTGTCATCCATGCTCCTCCCTGTTTCCCTTCCCTCGGATGGAAATCAGTGTAAAATATTGCCAGCAGCGAATTGTCACTGTCGCTTACTTCCCATGCGGTAACATCGGGATGGTAGACAGGAATTTCCGGCGCGGGTCTGAACTGAAGGCCATAAAGAGTTCCGGCCAGTCCGAAAACGGCATCCCTGACTTTTTCAAGCCGGAAATATGGTTTTAGCAGTTCATCATCGATATTGTGTCTTTTAAGCTTGAGCTTTTCGGAATAAAAGGCCCAGTCCCATCTTTCTATTTTTCCATGATGTCCCGACTCTGAAGCAAATTCCTGGAGATCTTTGAGATCTTCGAGTGCCGCGTTGTGTGAGGCAGAGAACAGATCATTCAGGAATTTCTCAACATTTGACTGGTTTTCGGCCATCCTGTCCTCGAGAACCATTTGAGCGAAGTTTTTGTAACCGAGTATTCCTGCGATCTCAAGTCTGAGATTCACCATTTTTGAGACAATTTCCCTGTTGTCTTTTTCATCATTATGAAAAGCTCTTGAATTGTAAGCCCTGAACATTTTTTCACGCAGCTCTCTTTTTGTCGAATATTGCATGAAAGGCATGTAGCTTGGATAGTGAAGCGTGAAAACCCATCCTTCGATGTTCCGTTTTTTTGCTTCATTTGCTGCCATTTCAACAACATCCGGAGGGAGGCCGTCAAGGTCTTCCGGATTTGTTATTTCGAGCACGAATGAATTTGTTTCGTTAAGAACATTCTCCTCAAATTTAAGGGCAAGCTTTGAAAGCTCTTCGGAGATCTCCCTGAATCTTACCCGGTCCTTGTCAGGGATACCGGCTCCTCCAATTATAAAGTGTCTGTACTTTTTATAAAGTAATCTGCCCTGTTCAGGGGTCAGTCCGAGAGTATCCCTTGTTTCATACAGAGTTCTTATTCTTTCGAACAACTTCCTGTTCAGGGTAATATCGTTGGAAAACCTTGCCAGCAAAGGTGATGTCTCCTGTGCTGCCGCCTGCAGTCCCTTTGAAGTCTCGGCACTGTTGAGATTGAAAAGTATGAGGGAAATGTCGCCCAGTATTTCGCCACAGTGTTCAAGAGCTTCGACCGTGTTGCTGAAAGTCGGTGCTTCGGGATTTTCTGCAATAGAATCTATCTCTGCTGAAGCCAGTTTTATCGCTTCCTCTATGGCGGGCCTGAAATGTTCGGCCCTTATCAGATGGAACGGCGGAGTGCCGTGCGGAGTGTTGCGGCTTTCAAGCAACGGGTTTGTCATGCTTCCTGTAATAGAATTATTATCAGTCATCCAGTTCTTCTTTTTCATCTTCTTCTCCGGAAGTTCCGGCATACCTGGCCGGATAAGGAGCATTGCCCTTTTCTGCGAACCAAAGTATCCTGTTCAGGAGATCATCATTGCCGGAATCCACTCCGTCAAATTCGGGAAGGAGGCTCTTCCTTGCATAATGGAGTGCTTTTCCTTTAAGTGATGACAGTTGCGGGTTCATCTCGTCCAACGGGATGTTCGATGGCAAGGCCTTGTATGGGGTCATGTCGGGTTCTGAGGTAAAGCAGTCAGTCATGGGGTTTGCTATTGCGTCCTGTATGTTCATCGGAGGCAACCCGAGGATCTGTTCTATTGTACGAACCATGGAAGGCTGTGTATACCAGGTGCTTATTGTTTTTTTAAGTCTCGAATAAGGACTTATAACAAGGGCCACTGTCCGGTATGCTGACACATGGTCCCATCCTCCCTGGGAATCATCTTCCATGACGAAGATCACCGTATTTTCCCAGAATCTGCTCCGTGAAAAGGCCTCCACAATTCTTCCGAGTGCAGCATCATTATCGGCGACCATTGCCCTTGGTGTTGGATATCCGGGCCTTACCCCGGCGGTATGATCATTCGGGAGTGCGATTATCATGAGTTCGGGCAGACGATCGCCCGGCATGCGTTCATAATCTTGAAGTTCCTTAATTAATGCATCCGCCCTCATTGCATCGGTGAACTCATGGTTTCCATAGGAAGGATAGGTCTGTGACAGGATAGGCCTCACAGGGTCGATAGTCGTATGGTTATAAAACTTAACTCTTTCACCGTTAATGTATTTCCTGTAAACATCGGCCCATTTGAGTTTTTCTTCAAGAACAGGCACAGATGCTTCACCATAGATTTGTACCGATTTACCATGGCTCAGGGCATTATCCCAGAGAAATCCTGTGGGAGCATAAACAAGGGCGTCAGTCTGAACATGTGCATAGCTTCTGAACCAGGCTCTCATGTTTTTTTCAATATAATCAGTGACAATGGAAGCATCGGTCCATTGGTGTCCTTCGGCGGAACATTTGCCGGAAGCCATGAAATTATCGAGCAGGAGGAATTCCCTTGCAAGCTTGTGTGTGTTGGGAGTGATGTTTTCGCCGTAAGTACAAAGGGCCGGATCTCCGTTTCCCTCCTTCATGTCGCCAAGTATCTGGTCATATGTCCTGTTCTCCTTGATAATATAAACAACATGGCGGAAGACCGAAGGCTCCCCGATTCGGTCAGGGACTGTTTTCGGCAAGGTGCCGGGCCGGGGAGTTTCTCTTGCGAGGGCAGCTCTGGCCAGATCGTTTACTGCGATGACGGTGTCGGTATATTCTTTCAGATTTTTAAATACTGACGGAGGAATAACGGATACCGAGGCCTCCATGCTGTGGGAATTGTAAATAAGGTTTTGGGTTGTTGCGTAGTTGAGCCCAAGTCTTGCCCCGTTAGCCTCGATATTTGCCACATACACAACGCCTTCCCTTGTAACTGCAAGTCCTGAAGGATAGGCTCCTGTCGGGATAAACCCGCGGATGACGCTTTTTGTTCCTGAGCCTTTTCTTGCCGCTCTCCTCGAAAGCTGAACAACAGCCAGTGCATTATCCATGCCGTTTGCTACATAAAGATACTTCTGGTCGCTGGAAAGACACAATCCGTCAGGGGAATCACCGAAATAGGGGTTTATTTCCGGCTGCAGCCTCACGCTTATCGTTTCGGTTATCTCATCGATAAGCGTATTTATGACTGTGACATTATCGCTGTTAGAATTTGTCACATAGACATATCTTCCCGACTTGTCACTTATTATTTCATTTGGATGCAGACCAACAACAATTTCTTTAACAAGTGTGCCTGTTCGCGGATCAATAACAGCAACACTGCCCTCGCGGGTGGATCCGCCGGCTTTGTTATTTACTCTTGCAATTCCCCATGGTACGCCGGCAACATCTTTATCGCCGGAAAGCGGATGCCGCCCCGCCCAGTTTGTGACATACAGCTTTCCTGCTGCCAATGTAAGGCCATAGGGAGCAACGCCCGGATCAGCAACCCAGATTGTGTCTCCGGTTGCCAGATCCTGTTTTATGACTTTATTGTTACCGTTGAGAACGACATAAAGGTATGCCTTTTCCGGTTCCTTACTGATAAGTATCTCGTTTGGAAGGGCCATTTCAGCAGGAGGATTCTTTTTATACTCGAATAATCTTCCGAATTCGGCTTTCGTTCCATCCCAACTGGCGGAAGCGACATACGACCTGTCATCGATTCCTACAACACTCCAGTATATTTCAGGTTTACCATTGTTGTTGTACCAGGTCAGTCCTGAATAGGTGTTCATGGCACCTCTGAGGGCTGTATGAAGGCTGTTCCTCAGAATGTATCTGATCGTATTATCGGTGGTGCTTATAAATACGATGCTGGAACGTTCAAGAACGGCAAGCCACTTTCTGTCGGGAGAGACAGCCACTTCCATGGCATGGCTTTCATTTGATGCATCACCGAACAGGATCTGTTTGCCGGCCGGCTGTATGAGCCTGTTGTAAGGCAGCTGCACCTGTCTGGTTCCGATCTTCACCTCTTCCTGTTGAAGAACCTGTCCGTTTAGTGTGCTAAGGAGCCCCCAGAATATCACGACCGGCAAATACCGACGACCATAATGGAACCTGTCTGTAAACTTCATATCTCAATGGTTTTTTACATTAACTATGTCAACAGTGCGCTCCTAAGATAGCTTAAAAATGAAAAGGCTGTATCATAAGTTAAGTTCTGATAACATTTCCCTTTGTGAAAATTTGTGAGAACTTTGTTATCCTTTGTGGTTAAAGAAAATCAGATTTTCCCACAGGGGAGCCAAAGGATTCACAAATGATTCACAAAGGTGATTATTTGACTTACAATACAGCTTCTTATAATTCAGAACGGAAGATCGGTCATCTCATCTTCCGGTGGTATGTCATCAAAGGTACTATGCGGCGGAACATTCTGGGCCTTTCCCGAATCAGCGACTTTTTCAATTTTCCAGGCATCGAGGTTCGTGAAATAATTGACTTTGCCATCACGTTCCCATTTATTGCCTTTCAGATTAAATGAAACCCTTACCTCTTCGTTGAGATATGACTCGTTGATAAGGTCGCATTTATCCTGAATAAGCTGGAATTTGATATAGTCAATAAAGACTGCATTTCCGCCAGTCTCTTTTTTCTCAATTACAAATTCGCGTTTTCTGAATTTGTCACTGACCTGGTTTACAGGCATTATGTCAATTACTTTGCCTGAAATTTCGAAAGCCATATTATTCCTCCTTAATAACTATCTTTTCGATTCTGTCGCCCTGTTTTATAAGGTCAATTACATCAAGTCCCGAAGTCACTTTGCCGAAGCACGTGTGCTGCCTGTCGAGATGCTTTGTATTTGCACGGTTATGACAGATGAAGAACTGGGATCCACCGGTGTTTCTTCCGGCGTGTGCCATTGAAAGAACTCCGCGGTCGTGATACTGGTTTCCGCCTGTAAGTTCGCATTTGATGTGGTATCCCGGACCGCCTGTTCCGACTCTTGGATCATTCATATCCTTTGAGTAGGGGCAACCTCCCTGGATTACGAAGTCAGGGATTACCCTATGGAATGCCAGGCCGTCATAAAAACCTTCCTTTGCAAGCTTAACAAAGTTCTCCACAGTATTTGGTGCATCTTCCTGGTAAAAGCTTATCTCCATCACACCTTTGGATGTATGTATCTCGGCAGTTCTCATTTACTGGACGATCTCAAGCAGTTCAACATCAAAAACAAGTGTCGAGAAGGGTTTGATCACGTCGCCTGCCTGGTTTGCACCGTAAGCGAGATTCTCAGGAATGTAAAGCTTGAATTTTGAACCCACCGGCATAAGCTGCAAGGCTTCTGTCCATCCCGGAATAACACCTGATACGGGGAACTGGACAGGTTCGCCTCTTTTAACCGACGAATCAAATTCGGTTCCGTCGATAAGAGTTCCGGTATAATGCACTTTTACCGTACTGCTGGCAGTCGGCCTGGGGCCTGTTCCCATTTTGATAACCTCATACTGGAGCCCGCTCGGGGTGACAGTCACTCCGCTTTTATCCTTGTTCTTTGCAAGGAATGCTTCGTTCTCGGCTATATAATCCTTATAAAGGATCTTGTCCTGCTCCGCTTTCCGTGCCTGCTGCTGTGCCTGCCTCTCGGTTACGAACTGCATGATGAATCCTCTTGCTATTTCATCCGACATCTCAGGTTTCTCGTTTTCTCCGTCGAGCATTGCTTTGGCAACCAGTCTCGCGTCAAGTTTAAGACTGTCGCTTTTCAGAGCATTGAAATTAACGATACCGAAAGCATAGGAAAGAGAGTCTTCTCTTGTTTTCATTTTTGCACCTGATATGTTGTTCTTGGAACAGGAGGTCAGCATAATTGCAACTGTGCCTGCAAGAACAATTAATCCTTTGATTTTCATTTGATATAGTTTTAAATTTAAAAATTAGCGCAAAGATAATACTTTGGCTTCAGCAAAAAAGTGATGGTGATAAATTTTTAACTTTTTATGGCACGAAGGATCTGCCTCTTTCCGGGAGGTCCCGGAAGCAATGTGATGTTGAATCCCGATCTTTTCAGGCTTCTCTGAACGCTGCCTTTCACACTGTAGGTCACAAGTATCCCACCCCTGCAGGTTGCTGCCCCAATCATGGCGAAAATATCATCGCTCCACATCCCGGGTTGCTTGTCGGGTCCGAATGCATCGAAATATACAAGATCGAAAGTTCCGTCAATGTTTAGGGACAAAAGGTCGCCTTCAATTTTGTTGAGTGTAAAATTCCGGGTCAGCTGTACAAGTGAATTCCAGCGGCATCCGTGTATTTTGTCAAAAAGAAGCCTGCTGTCACCCTTCAGCATATCCGGATAGTTGAGTGATGAGGTAATCTCAGGCGGAAGCGGATACTTTTCAACTGATGAATAATATACTTTTCTGTTCAGCTTTTCAGAATGGATGCAGGTAAGCAACGCGTTAAGCCCTGTTCCGAACCCTATCTCAAGTATCCTTATAGGGTTGGCTTCCGAAAAGTCGAATCCTGAATTTATGAAGATATGCTCTGACTCCTGTATTGCCCCGTGAACCGAATGATAATGTTCATCAAGTTCGCTGACATAAAGTGTGTCTGATCCGTCTTCCGTTCTGACTATTTCTGCCATTTTTTCCCGTTTGCCGGCTACCATTCCGAATCATACCACGACCTGACATCTGTTACCTTCATTCCGGCTTTCAAAGCAGCCTCGATACCGAGGTCGCCGTCTTCAAAGACCTCAATAAACCGTGGTTCAATGTCCATCATTTCAGCACATTTCAGGAAGGTTTCAGGGTGTGGCTTAAAATTATTCACATCGTTGGCGGTGACAATTATCTCAAAATACTTCCTGAGGTCAGTAATTTCCAGTGTCCTTTCCACAGCTTCCCGGTGTCCACCTGTTCCGACGGCCATGGGAAGAATTCCATGGTAGTTTTTAACAATGTCTGTGACAGGCTTGATGGGTTTGACAAGATGCTGGTATTTATTAAACTCCTGCATCTTTTCCCCGACGATCTGATCGATGCTTACATTGCCATCCAGCTTGCAGTCGCTAATGATTTCCTTTGCAATGAACCACCCGGGGCTGCCGGTATGTTTTCTCAGGAATTTGTTGTCGATATGGGCGCCGTACTTTGCACAGGCAGTCTTCCAGGCCCTGAAATGATAAGGCATTGTATCGGCAAGCGTGCCGTCAAGATCAAAGATAAGACCCGCGACCCCGGGTTGAATATCGTATTTCATCATTGAAAATTAGGGGGCAAAGATATAAAAAAAGATTAAGCCTGATTTTAACGACACTGAAAGGGATTCAGCGGACCCTGAGGTTTGCCTGTCTTTCAAACCAGCTGCAATCGGTTTTCAGATATGAAAGTATTGTATTTCTTTTGTTTATCAGGGCGAAAAAGCCATCAAGGAATGTAGTCATATCCTTCCTGGATCTTGGACTCAGGTAAGGAAAATCATTTATTACCTTGTACAATGCATCCTTCTTCTGAACAAACTCATTTATGGTATTCATAAATGTTTCGTCGCTCCTGCATACTGCCATATAAAGCCTTTGCCTTGTATTTTCGATGGGAAGGTTTTCAAAGGGGATGGCATAGTCTGTATTCACTATTCCGGAGTAATCAAAATCGTATGGTATTGCAAGATTTGCCTGGTTGTCAGGAGCCCCCTGCTGATACATAAGCTGAATATTATGGCCTATTGGTACCGACCAGTCGGTGTTCCCGATCATGTAGTTGAACAATGCGGCCCTGTCGAGCATGTCAGGCCTGAGATTCCGCTGGGTAAGACCAGGGTATGTAATCTCCTGTGTTTTTGTTCGTTTTTCGAGATGACTGATGGGTTCAATTGCAAAGCCGTATTGTGCAATTGGCTTTTTTTCTTTTGCAGTGTTAATGTAATTTATCTTGAAAAGCCTGACCCTGAAGCTGTAATCCGTTATTACATTGTAAAGCTTGTAAACGAGGTATTCCCTGAGGATATAATCTTCAAATCCCAGCTTGCAATAAGTAACGAACTTCAACTTGTTTATACCCGCGAATTTCGAATCGGCCGGATCCTTCATCCGGAAGTTGAGCATAAGAGGAGGGAAATCACAAATAGCCGAACGCCTTATGTTTCCTCTGGGCCTGACTTTGATTTTTTTTTCAATCGTATCGTTTATGTTTTCGACATATTTGAGTCTGGCATCAAGGTAATTGTCACTCATTTTTTCTTTTTTGTACTTTGTTATATCAAAGCTCAGAAAAATCTCAAACAGGTCATCTGAATCAAAAAGTGTAACCTTTACGTCCTGTGTATCCGCAATTGTAAGGTCTTTCAGCATGGTATCGGCCTGTCCGGATGCTGATATTTCCAACAGGCAAAGCAGCGGCACTGTTAAGAACTTCTTCATGGGTGCGGTTTTTTCAGGG
Organism: Bacteroidales bacterium; assembly: GCA_035390825.1. GTDB lineage: Bacteria > Bacteroidota > Bacteroidia > Bacteroidales > VadinHA17 > LD21. The sequence continues at coordinate 49,678 of DAOOUQ010000016.1, forward strand.
ATAAACCCTGATCTAATTTACGAAAGAGAATCCGGAAATGAAAAAAAAACAGGCCGCTGATGAGGCGGCCTGAACGAATGATCATAATGTTTATCATTTATATTGAGCCAGGCAGGATTTTACCTGGTGATAAACATTCTCTGCGGTGAAACCGAGTTTTTCATCAAGTACCTTGTATGGAGCCGAATATCCGAAGCTTGTAACGCCCCACACCATTCCCTTTGGTCCGGCAAGGCCCTGAAGGGTTACAGGCAGCCCGGCAGTCAGTCCGAATACCGGAACGTCATCAGGAATCACAGATTTCCTGTATGCTTCGGGTTGATTCCTGAAGAGTCCTTCCGAGGGGGCCGACACAATCCTTATTTTCAAGCCGTCCTTTTCAAGCAAACCTGCTCCTTCAACAAGGGTGGACACTTCGGAACCGCTTGCAATAAGAACAACATCAGGCCTGCCTTCACAGTCGCTTACTATATAGGCTCCTTTTTCCATTTTCAGCGCATCGGAGTACCTGTCATTGCCCCGCGATGGAAGATCCCTGATGTTTTGCCGCGACAATATCAGCGCAGTGGGTGTGAGTCTGTTCCCTAGTGCAAGTTTCCATGCAACTGTTGTTTCATTGGAATCGGCCGGACGAAGGACAAGCATGCTGTTCTTTCCGTGGTGGTTCCTGAGCTGCTCCATTAACCTTATCTGGGCTTCCTGTTCGACAGGCTGATGTGTGGGTCCGTCTTCACCGACCCTGAAGGCGTCATGGGTCCAGATATATATAACAGGCAGGCCCATAAGGCAGGCCAGCCTGACAGCCGGTTTCATATAATCGGAAAAAACGAAAAAGGTACCGCATGCAGGGATCACACCGCCGTGGAGTGCCATCCCGTTCATAACCGCTGCCATTGTCAGTTCCGATACTCCTGCCTGAAGGAAGGCTCCTGTGAAATCGCCTTTTGAAAATGCTCTGGTGTTTTTAAGGAATCCATCAGTTTTGTCAGAGTTGGAAAGGTCGGCAGATGCAACAACCATGTTTTCCATCTTTGTCGCAAGAACTCCGAGAACGGCAGCAGATGCTGCCCTTGTTGCTGATCCTTCCTTTTGTTTTATTTCCCTGAAATCAATGTCCGGAAATTCACCTGACCAGAACATATGAAGCTTTTTATCAGCTTCCCTGTTCCTTTCGGCCCATTCATTTTTCCTGCGCTTCCATTCTGATGCAGCCTTTCGTTTGTTTTTGAGGATTTCAGAATAAAGTTGTCTGACATCATCGAATACCGCGAAAGGATCGTCAATGTTACCGCCAAGGTTGACCAGTGATTTTTCGAACGATCCTCCGGCCTCGCTAACAGGCATGCCATGGGTCGATGTCCTCCTTTCAAAACTGTTCCCGTCGCTGTCGAGGAGCCCTTTACCCATTATTGTCTTTCCTATGATTATGGTGGGCCTTTCTTTTTCATCAAGGGCTTCGGTGAGAGCTTTTCTTATCTGATCATGGTCATTGCCGTCAATTTTAATTACGTTCCATCCCCACGACCTGTATTTCATGGCGGTATCCTCTGAAGTGACTGCCCTTGTTTCCGTGGAAAGCTGTATGTCGTTCGAGTCATAGAACATAACAAGGTTATTCAGCCCGAGATGGCCTGCCAGCCGGCCTGCACCCTGTGATATCTCCTCCTGTATTCCTCCATCGGAGATGAAGGCATAGGTTTTATGTGAGAACAATTCGCCGAAACGGGCTGCCAGGAACCTTTCCGCGATAGCTGCGCCCACAGCCATAGCATGTCCCTGTCCCAGAGGACCCGATGTGTTCTCGATGCCTCTCATGACATCAAGTTCCGGGTGACCGGGGGTGGGGCTTCCCCATTGCCTGAAACTTTTAAGTTCTTCAGTTGTGAAACGTCCGGCAAGCGTAAGTACAGAATAGAGCATAGGCGACATATGCCCGGGATCAAGGAAAAACCTGTCACGGTTTATCCATGCAGGATCGTCGGGATCAAAATTCAGGAATTCCGAAAAGAGGATATGAATAAAATCTGCTCCACCCATTGCACCTCCGGGATGTCCCGATCTGGCTTTCTCAACCATTGCCATCGAAAGTATCCTGATGTTGTCTGCCGCTCTCTTATGAACTTCAAGATTCATCTGCATTTAATTTGTTTTTAAAGGTCTGAAGGAACGGCCATGAAGGTAACATTCATCAGAGAATGTGTGTTACTTGACAGGGCCGATCCATAAAAAAGTACTGTGCCGTATAATACGGCTACGGTAACAAAAGTATAATTTATTGGTTATTGAACAAAATCAGGAAGCCGGTGAAGCAGCAAAATTATCACAGATATTTCCTGTCCTCTTCCGGAACATCAAAGTATTTGTCATATTTTACGGAATCGGGACCTATCTTTTCAACTGATGTACCGCTGATCTTGTAAGTGCATTTTTCCCCGACTATATCAGAGAAGTAGATATCATACTGTTTGCCCTTTTCGTCGATCATAAGTATCCTTACCAGGTGGTCATACTTCAGACTGTTCAGATGGGCATGACATATCGGACAGTTAATGATGTATTCCTCACCTTCTTCAATAACGAAGGTTGGGTGGGTTGTCACAGTGTAATTGCCCAGCTCCGGATTAAGGAAAATAAGACCCTTCTTTGAGCTGTTTACCTTCGTGGCCGAAAGGACAATAGAAGTTTTCACGTTCAGGACGCCTTTACATGCCTTGCACAAGTATTCAGTTGCCATGTGTTACCTCCTCCTTTTAATATGTATTGATAAATGATATGATTTTATCGGCCGTATTCTTTACAAGGTACGACATTTTTTCGCCAAAATCAATATTCTCAGGTTGAATTCCAAGTAAATATACAGGCATCTTAAAAAAATCTGAAACCCTTCTGAGCGAGATATTGTGCGTGTTGAATGTCATGTCTTCTGTCTGGTTGATATTTAGCAGCTTGTAATCTCCGGGGACAGAGCACATATCCAATGCATCGATGATTACAAGTATGTCAGGGCCGATCCTGTTTATCTTTCCGATGTAATTTTCGATGCTTACCTCGACAGTCAGTGCTGATACTGTCCCCGATCCTTTTATCCCTGAGCTTATGTAAGCGCCTGCCCCGTCGTCTTTCCTGAGGAGATTGCCTATCCCGACAAAAAGGATCTTTTTATCTCTTTGCGAAAGAAGGTTGATGAGTTCTTCAGACACTTTTTGAAAGGTATTTGACAAGAACCTGCCTAAGGCAGTTTGGACATATTATATTGAACATGTCTTTACGCTTAAGCCCGTCGCGGACTTCGGCCTCCAGATCATGGCCCTCTGCGAGGCGGAGTTCCCTGTTAAGGATATTCAGGTTCAGTATTGATGAAAATGCTTTCGGGCCAAGCTTTTTGTGAAGGTATGAAAGATGCTCCCTTGTAGTTATTACGGCACCGCAATGCCGGCAGACAAGAAGCTCTTTTTCCTGGTATTCAACATTGATTTTCCTGTCAAACACTGCAAGGTCAAAAAGCTTGTCTGAGAGAGCCACTCCTTTTCCTGTAATACAATGTTCCTGGCAAAGCCCGCAGAAAATACATTTGCCGTAATCCCTTGTTATAGTCCTGATCCCCTTTTCCCTGTCGTCTGAAAATGTTATGGCATGGGGCGGACATACGTTGGTGCATGTCTCGCAGCCAACGCAGTTGTCGTCGTCGACGACGGGTCTGCCCCTGTAATTTTCAAACGGTACATGCGGCTCTGCCGGATACCTCGAAGTATATGCAGGAGTAAACATTGAAACCACGGCTTCCCTTAATTCCCTTAATTTCGGATATTTCATTTCACAGCCTCCTTGTAATCATCTTTTACTGTCCGTTTATCGAGCGGTGTGCCGAACCTGTAGGTTCCTCTGATCAGGGCATGAGCAGCAACTGTCGCGGTGAAGAAAAGTACGGGAATTGCCACAATGGCTTTTATGCCGGCGTCCGAAATGCCGAAATGGAACAATACCCCGATAAGGATGCTGCAACACCCAAGCGTCACACATTTGGTGGCCGCCTGAAGCCTGTTATAAACATCCGGGAGCCGGATCAGTCCGATACATCCGAAAATATTGAATAAAACACCAATGCAGATAAAAATAATTGCGATCATCTCATTCATTAAGTTTTTTTCCGCTGAGATATTTAGCCAGTGTAAGTGTCCCGATAAAACTCAGGATTATCCATGCAATGCCAATGTCGAGAATGAACGATCGTTCCGTCTGAACGGCGATAATGGCACAGATCCCGACAACAAGTATTCCGAAGATGTCTATTCCCACCATTCTGTCGGGAATCGTCGGACCGGCAATTATCCTGTAGAGGCAAACAGCGCTTAAGCCGATCTGAATGTAAAGCAGTATTGAAAGCCAGTCGCTCATTCTGCAAATCTTTTTATGTATTTTTCAAATGCTCCGGTGATAATCCGGGTATATTCCTCCGGATCTTCCGAACTGACATATATCCAGTGTATGTAAAGGCAATCATCAATAATATCCACAGTTATTGTACCCGGAGTCATCGTTATTGAATTGGCCAGAAGCGTCCTGGCAAATTCTGACTTAAGAGTTGTTTTAAGCTTCACAATCCCAGGCTTAATAGGCATTGAAGGATGAAGAACCCTGTATGCCACATCAAGATTGGCCTTAATGCATTCAACCGTGAAAACTGCCAGGTAGACCATGAGCCAGAAATACCTGACGGGTTGAAGGAACTTATAAATGCCGGTAAAGTAATTGCGGGCAAAGAGAGCCGAACAAAGAGCCGATGCAACGGAACCAGTGACCAGGTTCGGGACTGTCAGGCTGAAGGTCAGGAGAAGCCAGAAAACCATTGATAATATAAATACAGCAACGTATTTCATGTTATAATCCAATTACCAAATCTTTATATTTTACCGGATCTGTCAGGATATCGGTCGCCGGTGTCAGTATTGCATCCCTGATCCCCGGAAAAGCGAGAAGACTCAGTATTAAGCAAAGCAAACTCATAACCACCATGCTGAAAACCATTGGAAAGGGTACCTCTTTTACCACCCTTTCTTCCTTTCCCTCTTTCCGGTTAAAAAAGGCATATCTCTGGAATTTCAGAAATGATGCCAGTGTTATTATGCTGACAAGGATTGCCAGAAATGCAAGGAAATAGAATCCGGCCATCACAGCTGCAATAATTATTATAAGCTTGCTGAAAAAACCATTGAACGGAGGTATCCCGGAAATTGACATCGATGCAATAAATGATGTAGCCGAGGTGGCAGGCATCGATTTTCGCAGTCCTCCCATCTCTTTGAGATCGCGTGTGCCCAGCGTGTATTCGATGGCCCCTGCATTAAGGAAAAGAAGTCCCTTGAATGCAGCATGGTTGACAAGATGGTATAACCCTCCCGCGACTGCAAGCATGGCAATTTCGTGTTTCAAGCCGCGCGATATCAGTATCATTCCCATCCCGACCGAAAGCACGACATATCCCATCTGGCTTATGCTGTGGTAGGCAAGCAGCCGTTTGATATCCCATTGTCCGATGGCAAGGAAAACACCTATGACCATCGAAAGTGCCCCGAGTGTCGTGATGAGGACTGCGATGCTTTCATTTATTTCAAACAGGTTGAAGAAGAGCCTTATCATCACATAAATACCTGCTGCTTTGATAAGTACTCCGGAAAGCATTGCAGAAATCGGGGAAGGAGCCGAGGAGTGCGCATCAGGAAGCCAGGCATGGAATGGTATAATTGCTGCCTTAAGGCCAAAGCCGCAAAGTATGAGAAGCTCGACAAAAATGTAGAAAGGCCTGTCGTGTCCTGCTTTCAGCATTTCGCGGATATCGGCAATATTAAGGGTTTTTGTTTTCCAATATATAAGGGCTATGCCGGCCAGAATGAAGAATGATGCAAGCGACCCGAGAACCTGGTACTTGAATGATGCTTCCAGCTCATTTTTTTCCACACCGAATGCTACCAGGGCATAGGCAGAGATAACAGAAATCTCCAGAAATACAAAAATGTTGAATAGGTCACCGCCGAGCACAACACCGTTCATGCCTGCTGTCATAAGGCAGAAAAGGGCATAGTAGAAGTTTTCAGACGTGAATCTTTTTATATATGACAAAGAATAAAATGCCGAAAGGAACCCGACGATGTTTATGATGCAGAGCATCAGAACTGTAAAACCATCCATTACCATACAGATCCCGACAGGTATCCCGTTTACGGGCTCCCAGCCGCCGACATAATAAACTGACGGATTTGTACCGGTTGTGGCCGCGGAATAAATGCTCATTGACGCGAGCGCGAGAATTATTACCTGAGTGAAACACCTGCTGAATCCTTTGATGAAGCTTCCCAGGATCATATCAATAAACGCCCCGGTCAGAGGGATCGCGACAAATAAGGGGATCAGAGGATTCATTTTCTATCCTTTCAGGTTTTTGATTTCTCTTATGTCAAATGTGCCGTACTTCCTGTAAAGCCTGATTATTGTTGCCATAAGCATTGCAGTGGTAGCCAGTCCGATCACGATAGCTGTCAGTACAAGAGCCTGTGGCAGGGGATCAACATATACCTTTGCCGGACCGGTAGGGTCAACTATAGGAGCAACGCCTCCGTCGGTATAGCCGATAAGCGCAAACAGGAGAAACATGCTGAATTCCATTACCGACAGGGAGATAGCTATTTTGATCAGGTTCCTCCTTGTTATGACACCGTACAGACCTGCAAGGAATAATATGAAACAAAGAATGTATGCCGTCATTCTGCCAACTCCTCCTTAAAAATCACAAGTGCAAGAAATATTGTAAGCACTGAAGCAGCAACCTCGATGCCGACAAAAATGTTGTAAAGCGGAATAATACCCGCGCTGACAAGTTCACCCGGAGTTCCCTTAGGAATCCAGTTCAGAAAGAAAATCCTTCCGGCTGCAAGCAGGCCGGAGACCGCGAGAAAGACGACGATCAGAATGGCAAGATTCTCATATAATGTCGATCCGGCCTCTTCCCTGGCCAGCCCGGGAAAATCACTTCCGAAAGCAAGGATCAGCAGGATGAATGATCCGGCAATTATCACTCCGCCTGCAAACCCTCCTCCTGGTGTCAGATGTCCATGCGTTATTATATATATGCCGTAAAGAAATACCAGCCCGGATATGAGCCGGGTGGTTTTCTTTACTATTATGGTCATTCCCTTCATTTGTCTGTTGTAATTTAATGTGTGTGTTTCATCTTCTTCCTTTTATCCTGAGGATGGTAATCACCCCGAGAACAGCTGTGACAAGAACTGTGGCCTCTCCCAGGGTGTCATAGCCCCTGAAATCAAAAACAACACCTGTTACAAGATTAACACTTCCTGTAAGCTCCACAGCGCCATTGATATACTGTGAGGCCATCCTCAGGGAACCTGAGCCAAAAGGATCAAGCATCGCAACCGAGAGGATGAAGAAATAAAGAAGTACTGCTGTCATTACTACGGCGGCGGCCATTGACATATATCCCTTTCGGTCGGGTTTTACAAAATGTTCTTCCCTCGATGAATCGAGAACAACAGCAACCATGATTATCAGTGTTATGGTCTCAACAACTATCTGAACGATTGCCAGATCGGGGGCCTTCAGCAGCAGAAAGCAAATGACAAGGCCATAACCAACAATGCCGCATGCGATCACGGCTGAAAGAAGATCCTTTGCATGGATCGCATACAAGGCTCCTGTTATCATCAGCCCGGCTATTATGCATATTGCGGTTTCCATAACTTACACTCTTGTCAGGTCATCATAATGAGCAGCATAATTATAAGTCCGGCACATGCCCAGATCACATAACCGGAAAGGACACCGGCATGGGCTGAACTGAACAAATGGCTGATATTGAGGATACTCCTTTTGGAAAGATCATAAATGTCAAAAAGCCTGTTCTCAGCCTTCCTGAAAATCCATGAAAAGAACCTGAATTCACTTATGGTCTTATAAAACCCGGAAGCAGGATATTCTGTTTCATCCTGGTTCTTTTCACCTCCTGTGAAGCTGTCCGCGGTCCTGAATTTCCTGATTCCGCTAAGCAGATAGATAAGCGCGCCCAGTAAAATCGATACCAGCACCAAAAATGATACAAGAGAGGAATCCCAGAACCCTGGCAGATGAAATGCACCTGATGCGGGCATGAAAAATCGGGGTATCACGTATCCGGTGGCAAAAACACCGGTGAGCACGCATGCCAGAGCCAGGATAATTGACGGCACCTGCATGAGCGACGGTACTTCTTTTATCCTTTCGGATTCGGATCTTACCCTGCCAAGAAAAATCCCGCCTGCGAATTTTATGAAACTTGCAAGGGTCAGCGCCGAACCCAGCACTGCAATCCCGAGCCAGACAATCCATAACTTGCTGGTGAAATACGGTCCTGTCCCAAATTCAATGATCCCCTGATATATCATCCATTTTGAAGCGAAACCGTTGAAAGGCGGGACTCCCGATATCGACATGGCAAATATGAGTGAACAGATAAATGTTACAGGCATTGATCCTGCGAGTCCTCCAAGATCATCAATATTATTCTTTCCTGTTCTTATTTCCACAGATCCGGCTGAAAGGAACAGACCTGTTTTGTAAATGGCATTGTTTGCCATATGGAACAGCCCTGCTGCCAGACCCAAAGGTGAACCGAGAGCAAATCCGAGTATCATGTAGCCGACCTGTGATACGGCATGAAATCCGAGAAGCCGCCTGTAATCATGCTGTAACAGGGCCATCATCACTGCGGTAATTATTGTGATCGCACCTGCAAGCAGAAGTATGAATGTTATCCACTTCCCCGGGATAAACATTCCGGAGGTCAGGCGTGCAAGAAAGTATATTCCGAGGAGCTTGTCGAGCGATGCCGGAAGCAGAGCTGACGATGATGCAGGGGCACATTGGGTGTAATCAGGCACCCAGGTATGGAACGGAAATGCTCCGGCCTTTGTGAAACTGCCGACAGCCAGGGCTGCAAATGCTGTAACCGTCAAAGGATTATCCGTTGCAAGGTTTAAACCGCTCATGTCAAGCGATCCCGTCATCTTCCAGATTATTGCAATACCTGCCAGCATTATCGAGTCAGAAGCGCCGATAAGGATGAGAGTCTTTTTGGCTGCAGCTGAACTCTCTTCATCATTTCCGGGGATAAGCTTGTACAATGTTATTCCAAGGATACCCCAGAAGATTATGAATAATAGCAGGTTGTCGGAGAATACTGCTCCCGCAGAGCATCCTGTTGTGATGAGGAACCAGGGATAAAAATTCCTTGTTTTCAACTTCCTGACATAAACAAGAGAATAAATGATAATCAGCAAAGAGATGGTTCCGGACAGAAGGATTATCAGACGGGTCAGATTGTCAGCATGCAATTTTGCATATTTCACGGCATCGGCTGCAAGACTGGTTCCCAAAAGGTCAAATGCTGAACCCTTTGACAATTGGTCAGATGCAACCGGTTCGAGGCGTCCGGTAAATATGACAACCGACAGATACGCAGTAACAAGGCTTATGGCAAGCGCAACAACGGATTTAAAACTCCTGAACTTTTCCGGGACCGTCAGGAGCAGAAGTCCCGCGGCTACGGGCAATAATATTATTGTTGAAATCTCTTTCATTTGTTGAAGTTAAATTCCTTGTTCAGCCCGGCCGTCATGGCGGCTGATCTTTCGATCAGTTCCTTAGCGTTCATCAGCTTCTTGCCCGAGCGGGCGTCACATACAACGGCAAGCCGTTCGGTGCAGCAATAGCACGGATCGACACCGGCCAGCGTGATGGTGGCATCGGCGATGGTCTGCCCGATGCATGACTTTTTAAACGTGGCGATATTGACATAGCTCGGAGCCCTGATCTTATGCCTGGCCGGTGAGTTTGATCCGTCAGAGACAACAAAATGGAAAACCTCACCCCTGGGGGCTTCGGCTCTCCCGTTACCAATACCTTCAGGTATCTCGGTTACCTTCACATTAATATCACCCTCTTTTTCTTTTTCAAGCCCTTTCAGGCACTGCTCAATTATTGAGATTGATTCATATATTTCAAGAAGTCTTACCTCGGCTTTGGCAAAGACATCACCTGCTTCGGAAGTTATCACTTTCCAGTCCACAAGAGGGTAGGCAGCATAAGGATCATCTTTCCTTACATCGATGGCAACACCTGATGCCCTTGCTGTCGGTCCCACTGCTCCGTAATCGATGACATCCTGCCTGGTCAGTACTCCTACACCTTTTGTCCTTGAATGTATAACAGGATCGTCCATCACGGCCCCTGTAAGAAGATCGGTTTTTGATTTCACCTCTCCCAGAACTCTTAGTATTTCAGGTATTTTATGGTTTTCGATATCACGCCTGACACCTCCGATCCTGAACATTGCATAGCTGTTCCTGTTACCGGTGATCATCTCGAATAGGTCAAGGACAGGTTCCCTGTATTTCCAGGCCCACATGAAGACAGTATTGTATCCCAGGAAATGTCCGGCGAGGCCAACCCACAGCAGATGGCTGTGTATCCTTTCAAGCTCACCGATTATAGATCTGATATATTTGGCCCTGTCAGTGATTTCAATACCTGCAATTTCTTCCACCGCATTTGCAAAAGCGAAAGGGTGGGAGGTGGAGCAGATTCCGCAAATCCTTTCGACAAGGAAAAATACCTGTTCATAGGTTTTCGATTCGCTGAGCTTTTCTATGCTCCGGTGATTGTAGCCGGTAACCCACCGGATATCCTTTACAATTTCGCCATCGCAATACAACTTGAACAGTTCAGGCTCTTCCTGAAGAGGATGATAAGGACCTATCGGTATTAATGTCTTTCTGCTCATTTTTTCTCTTCAGAAACTGATTTGAATTCCTTTCTGTACGGGTAAACGCCTTCTGCCCAGTTACCTTCCGAAATCAGCTTGTCCTGGTTCGGATGGTTCAGGAAGTTGATGCCAAAAAGTTCATGCATCTCCCTTTCGATCCAGTTGGAGGCGTTGAACATGTTTGAGAGAGATTCTATCTCAGGCCTGACACTGTCGAGGATCACGTGCAGATTCAGGATGAGGCCGGCAGAGTCAAGACTGAAATGGTAGTGTATTTCAAATCCCTTCTTTGTATGCAGCGCCGATGCAATAATGAACCTGAATCCTGCTTCCTTGAACAGGTATTCTGCCGTCCGGAGAATCGCCTCAGGCTTTACGGTAATGACCGCACGCTTCTGATTTTTCCTGGCGACCTCCAGAATATCAGGCTTGAATTTTGTTGTAAACTCAGATATGATCGATTCTTCTGTCATCTTTTTCCCGAGCTCTCCTCTTTAACCTTTAGTCTTTCTACTTTTTACTTTTATTCACCAGCTTCACAATCCCCGCGATTATTGCTTCCGGCTTGGGAGGGCAGCCGGGTACGTAAGCATCCACCGGTATTACTTTGTCGACCGGACCAGCGAATGTGATGCTTTCGGCAAATAATCCTCCCGTGCATCCGCATGCCCCGATTGCAACCACCAGGATCGGCCTTGGAGCCTGATTGTAGATCTCAACAAGCCTTTCCCTGTCGTGTTTATTGATGGAACCATTGACAAGAAGCACATCGGCATGTCTTATACTGCCAACCAGCAATATACCGAACCTTTCAAGGTCGTGTCGCGGTGTGAGACAATCCAGTATCTCTATATCGCAGTTATTGCATGAAGCTCCTCCGAAATGGAAGACCCAGAGTGATTTTCTGAAGCAATAATTTTTGAATCCCACGACAGCCTGTTTTTAAATTAGAATTAATGCTCAGTTTTTTGCAGAAGTCCCCCTTTCCCGTTTTCCCCAAAGGGCAAATGCTCCTGGTTGAATTCCTTTCCTTCCGGTGTAAGGCCAGTGGGGGGGCATGTATATTTTTATTCGACTGTTCTTCAACCTTGTATTATATCAATTTTCCACAGCTAAAATCCAATGAATGCAAGTACTATAGCGGCAATAGCCACCAGGTTCATCCATACAAGGAAGAAGCTGACGGCCTGTTTTATCTTAATCCTCGGATTTGTATTTTTAATCAGCGTAAGAAGCAATACAATGACCGGGACTTTCAGAATACTCCATAAGATGTTTATCCCCTCAAATCTGAAGCCTCCTAAGAGTAATGCCGTGATGAATGAAGGGAGAACCAGCAGCATTATGTATTTTGTAAGTTTAATAAGGGCATAGGCTGCTCCTGAATACTCGATGAAGATACCTTCCGTTATCTCTGCCTCCGCTTCGGGCATGTCGAAAGGGACCATGCCCATTTTTGCCTGGAGGCAGAATGTTCCTGCAATGAACAGCAGTACTCCCGATACACTTCCTATATTGGACGATGTGGCATGTTGGGTAAGGATTATGCCACGCAGGTCGGTCTGCCCGCCGCTTTTAAGTATAACTCCGGCAACTACAAGCAGGAATGTCAGCTCATAGCTCATAATAAGCTTCATTTCCCTTGAGCCTCCGACAGCAGCAAGCGGGTTCCCGGAAGCTAGGGAGCCTGTTATATAGGCAAATGATGGTATTGTCAGCAGGTAGAAGATCACAATAATGTCGCCCCTGAACCCGGTGGTTATGTTGAACAGCGGTAAGAGGATGAAAACTGCGGCCAGAACCGCTCCCGTGAGTGAAAAGACGGGCGACAGGAGAAAGAGAAGTGGAGAACCGTGTTTTGGCAGAATGGTTTCCTTTACAAGCAGAAGCTTAAAGAAATCGTAGAAAGGCTGCAGGAAAGGCGGTCCTTTTCTGAACTGGACCCTGGCAGTTATCTTCCTGTCGAACCACGAAAGCAATCCGCCGGTTATTCCGCTGAAAAGCAGACCCGGGAAAACAAGAAAATAAAAGAGGGCAGCACCCATGTCACTAAGGTTGTTTCTGTTCAGCGAAATACATGTAATCTCTTATGAGGATCCTGTCGTTAAGCCTGTAAATGTTTTCCTCCGGCTTTTCATCCATCTCGGTGAATGAAGCAACTCCGTCAGGGCAGGCCCTTACAAACAGTTCACGCTCATTTTCGTCGTTCAGATCATAAAAAAGATCCTTGTTCCTGTGATACCTGAAAAAGTCAGTCATCATTGTTCCGAAAGGACAAGCAGTAACACACGATTTGCAGGCGACACAGAGGTTAAGGTGCCTGTCAATGATACCTTCACTGTCCTTATCAATGGCATCTGCCGGACAAACTGCGATACAAGGAGCATCCTCACATCTCCGGCAGGCAAACCTGAATACTGCCAGTTCCCGTAAAGGCTTTAATACGCCCTTTGTGTCTTTGTCCTTAAAGAATCCTTCAGGCAAAGCCACATCCGGGTTTCGCGACATTACCGCCCGCAGACTGATCATATCCAGAAGTATTCTTTTACCCATTCCGGTTTTTTGTTTTGGCCCGACTCTATTTCCAGATATCAGGAGTATCCTTAATTTCATCATAAGTGAACACGGGACCGTCCTTGCAGACGAAGTATTTTCCCATCATGCAGTGGCCGCATTTCCCGAGTCCGCACGACATGTTTTTTTCCATCGAGAGGTATATTTCTTCATCCTTGTATCCCATCTCAAGGAACTTCATTGTCCCGAACTTCATCATGATCGGCGGTCCGCATACCACTGCAACCGAGTTACCAGGCTTCACCTTCACTTTGTTGAGAAGCGTTGTTGCCACTCCTACTGGCCCGTCCCAATCATCATCTCCCTTGTCGACAGTTCTGTATGCTTCAAATTTCTCTGTGCTGTTAAGCCTGTTGAAAAGCGGTTTATAAACGCAGTCAGCCGGTGTTTTTGAACCATAGCACAGGACAACCCTGTCGAGCTTATCCTTTACATGTTCAAGTGCGTAAAGAAGCGACCTTATCGGTGCCAGGCCGCATCCTCCTCCCAGGATAATCACCTCCTTCCCGAAAAAATTTTCGACAGGGTATCCTCGTCCGTATGGACCCCTGATTCCCATAAAGGCACCGGGCTTAAGGTTATGCATATATTCTGTCACATAACCCGTTTTCATAACGGTGACTTCAAGCTTGTCGGTCACATGAGGAGACGAGGAAGGGGTGAAGGGTGCTTCGCCGATACCGTCAACTGACAATTCGATGAACTGGCCGGTGCCGAATGAGAATTCAGTCTCAGGGATAAGGACAAAAGTCTTTATCAGCGGTGATTCTTCAATGACCTCTGTGAGCTTTGCCCTGACGGGCTTGTAAATGTTCATCATCCCGTTCATGGCATACTATTTTGCCAGTTCCATGAACAATTCGTTTTTGTTTATTTTACCGATGCATGCCTCGATGCAGCGCCCGCACCCCGTGCATGCAACAGAACTGAATTTACCGGGCTTCCAGATATATTTGCACATATATCTGTTCCTGAATCTCCTTGGCAATTCGAACAATGAATCTTCCCCTCCGGCAACCCTTTGAAATCCGGGGTACTGGCAGGCATCCATCTGCCTTATCTTTTCAAAACCGGGTTTGTCAATGAGAAGAAAACAGGAGCAGGTAGGACATATTGTTGTGCATGCACCGCAAGAAACGCAACGGGAAGAGTATCTGGCCCAGATTTCATCACCGGCTTTTTGCAGAAGCATGCCGGTAGTCTCAAAGCCGGGAAGGCCCTTCACGGCTTCCGATAGTTTGCTTAAAGCCGTTTTGTGAGCTTCATCAATTACAGCAAGTGTCTTGTCATCAATCATCTCCCGAGTGACGGAAAAATGATTTGCAAAACCATTTCCTTTTTCCGTTGCCACCCTCAGCAGAATCATGTCTTCAACTCTGATGACAGAGAGATCGGCACTTTCAGACCATGGGTTTATGCCGTAAGAAGTGCAATGGCAATGTTCCTGCCTTTCAAAGCAGTCAAATGATATGATAACTGTGTTTTCACGATGCTGTTGGTAATAAATGTCGATGTAATCCCTGTCGAGGTATATCTCATCAAGAAGCTTCAATCCTTCAACATCACAACCCGGCACTCCCATAATTACACGCTGTCTGTTGCGGACCTGTCCGGAGGTAACATTTTCCTTTACCGGGAGAAAGAAAGTTTTCAGAGGTGTGGCCGGTTTCGCCCTGTTGTATGCTATTCTGCTGATATTCGATGAATTAAGCTCTTCATAATCAATCCCAAAATCGTTTTCCACCGCGGCGAAAATGGTAAAGGACAACTGAATCTGCTCAAGTGCTTTGTCCCATTCTTCCTTGTTTATGCTTAAGTAATGCATTTATGTGAGAAGATTCACATATAAAAATATAATCAATTAAAGAATAAATCAATGAAAACATGAGGAAATTTACTTAAGAAAAATTTGCAAAAAACATAACATGCATGAAATCAATGATATATAAATTATTTCTTCAATAACAAAAAAATGTTTAAATTGCAAAACAATTGAAAATAAAAAATTTGATGTGAAACAAATCACAAAATACGTTATAAAAAACAGCCTGAAGAGAATATTCCTTTACAGGGCTTGTCTGGTCAGGCTGAAGCTGATGGGTGTGAAAAAGGTCTTTTCATATACTCTTGCAAACGAAACCGGTGTGACAGCCGACCAGGTCAGAAAGGATTTTTCAGAGTTCGGAATAAAAGGGAATAAGCGAGGTGGTTACGAAGTGGAGGAGCTTCTTGAAATAATGGAAAACATCTTCCACCGGAACAAGGACCATAACCTGGTACTGATCGGCATGGGAAACCTTGGTCTTGCATTGTCGAAATACAGCAGGTTTGTACAGCGGAACATGAATATTGTGGCAACATTTGACATAGATCCTTTCAAGCAGAAACTCAGGTCCGATATCCCTGTCTATTCGATGGGCAGGCTCAAAGAGATAATCGACAGGTTCAGGGTTAAGGTGGCAATTCTGGCTGTGCCCGAGATCTCGGCGCAGGAGGTTGCTGATGAGCTTATACGTTTCGGCATAAAAGGTATAGTGAATTTTGCCCCTGTCCTTCTGAAAGTCCCGGCAGATGTAGTGGTGAATAATGTCAACCTGTGTGATGAACTTGAAAGCGTGATCTATTACGTCCATAAAATGATGAAGGATGACGGTCTTAAAAACATTGAGATATTATACAGGGATATGAAATACTGATCAGGGGGCTGGTTCAGGGAGTCGGATTCCGCCCTTTTATCTGCCGACTTGCTGCAAAATATGGCCTTTCCGGTGAGGTCGATAACCGGACCGACGGGGTGTATGTTGTTGTACAGGGTGATCCGTCTGATATTGACAGGTTCAGCAATGACATATTGAAGCTTGCACCTCCTGCCTCAAGAATAAAATCTATCGATGTCTTCCCTTCCATTGTCGGTGAATATGACAGGTTTACCGTAACGGCAAGCAGGGAAATAAACGATCATGTAACAGAAATAAGCCCTGATATTGCGGTGTGCGGCCAATGCCTGGAAGATATGTCATCAGATCCCGGAAGAATCGATTACCCTTTCATAAACTGTACAAACTGCGGTCCGAGGTTTACCATAATAAAAGGATTGCCGTACGACAGGCCGCTCACCACTATGAGCGGTTTCAGCATGTGCCCGAAATGCAGAAGGGAATATAATGATATCGATGACCGCCGCTTTCATGCACAGCCCATCGCATGCAATTCGTGCGGGCCATCCTGCAGGTTTACCGATGGCAGGGCCGTCATAACAGATCTCCGCGAGATACTTGTTAAAACCTCGGCGATAATCGACGGGGGAGGATCAGTTGCCCTTAAGGGTGTCGGGGGATATCATCTTGCATGTGATGCCCTGAACAATGATGCCGTTGTCAGGCTCAGGCAAGTAAAAAAGCGCGACATGAAGCCATTTGCCGTTATGTTCAGGGACCTTGCGGCATTGAAGGAATATTGCCATACTGACTTCAGCGAAGAGAAGGAACTCCTGTCGTGGATCAGACCCGTTGTTTTGCTCAGGAGCAAGCGATCTCTGGCCCGGCAGGTAAGTAACGGCCTCATGACAACCGGCGCTTTCCTGCCCTTCATGCCTTTTCATTACCTGCTTTTCAGACATCTCAAAACTCCTGTAATGGTTCTTACAAGCGGAAATATTTCGGAAGAACCGGTTATTAAAGATGACGGCGAGGCGATGGACAAACTTTTGAAAACGGCAGATGCTCTCGTCAGCTATAACAGGGATATAAGCAACAGGGCCGATGATTCTGTAATAATGGTGACAAAGCCCGGGATCATTGTAATACGCCGGTCAAGAGGCTATGTCCCGCGGCCTGTCGACCTGGCCTTTGATGCTGAAGGCATTCTGGCCCTGGGAGCCGAACAGAAAAACACGTTTTCAATAGGAAGAAAGAATCAGGCAATCATCAGCCAGTATACAGGTGATCTCAAAAATGCCGGGGTCTTTAATTTCTACAAGGAATCAATCGAAAACTTCTCTTCACTCTTCAGGTTCACTCCCCGCTATATTGCACACGATCTTCACCCCGATTATTATTCGGCTTTATATGCATCATTTCTCAGTGAGAAATATGATATTCCTTCCGTTGCCGTTCAGCATCAGCATGCACATATAGCATCATGCCTTGCAGAACATTGCCTTGATGAGATGGTTGCCGGTGTCTGTCTCGATGGTACCGGCTTTGGTTCTGACGGCAATGCATGGGGAGGAGAATTCATGATCGCCGATACCGGAAGCTTTGAACGATACTGCCATTTCGATTATGTGCCTATGCCCGGAGGAGACAGGGTTGTGTATGAACCATGGCGCATGGCATTTTCATTTCTTTATAAATACCTGGGCGATTCCTTCGATTATGACTCACTTGAAGTCTTCAGGAGAACCGGCATCCAAAAGCTCGCTCTTGTAAATGAAATGCTGAAGAAGAATATTAATTCCCCTCTCTCATCCGGTGCCGGGAGACTCTTTGATGCCGTTTCGGCACTTACCGGATTATGCTATGAAACCTCATTTGATTCGGAAGCACCAATGAGGCTTGAATCGGCAATAAAACATAACTGCGATGGCTGCTACCCGTTCAGTATAACTGAGACTGTAATTTTTGCAGATATGTTCCTCGGAATTCTCGATGACCTCATGAACAAGGCCGATATATCTGAAATATCGGCCAGATTTCACAATACAATTGTGCAGGTGATCGTGGAAGTGGCTGAAAGGATACGTAGCTCCCGGGGCATCGGGAAAGTGGTTCTTTCGGGAGGGGTGTTCCAGAACAGGTATCTTCTGGAAAGGACTTTTGAAAAGCTTGAAAAGAAAGGCTTCCGGGTTTATACAAATCATCAGGTCCCGGTCAATGACGGGGGCATTTCCCTTGGTCAGACGGCTGTGGCATCAAAACATTTCGGCTTATGTGTCTGAGCATTCCTGCACGAATAGTAAAAATTGATGGTACGACAGCGGATGTCTCTGTCGGGGGGGCGCTTTTTAAGGCCGGACTTCAGCTTCTGGATGATGTCAAAGAAGGTGATTATGTTCTGCTTCATGCAGGTTTTGCCATTCAGAAGGTATCCGAAAAGGATGCACAGGAAACACTGGATATCCTGAATGAATTGTGCAATGACAGTGGAAGGGCTTAATTATGAGATTCATTGAGGAATACAGGAACGGCGATCTGATTGGCAGGCTTGCTGAAACCATAAGGAAAACGGCTGCCGGCAACTATGATTTCATGGAGGTGTGCGGCGGACATACTGCCGCAATACGAAGGTTCGGCCTGACTTCTATTTTACCGCCTGGCATAAACCTGATTTCAGGGCCGGGCTGCCCGGTCTGCGTAACATCAATCGATTTTATTGACAGGCTTGTTGCTTATTCCAGGCTTCATGATACGGTAATTGCAACATTCGGAGATCTTCTTAGGGTACCCGGATCACAATCATCGCTTGAGAGCGAAAGATCGGCAGGTGCTGATATCAGAATAGTCTTTTCGGGTTTCGAAGCACTTCGTATGGCAGAATCTGAACCGTTAAAAACCGTAATATTTCCTGGCATCGGATTTGAGACCACCGCTCCGGGAACCGCAGTTGTAATTAAGCAGGCGGCAGCAATGCGACTTAAAAACTTTCTTGTTCTTTCCGCTCATAAGGTTATGCCGCCAGCCATGGAAGTTGTTGCAGGTGATGGCGCCAATATTGACGGATTCATTTGTCCGGGCCATGTTGCCTCAGTCACAGGTTCGGATCCATACAGGTTCCTGCCTGAGAAGTACAAAATTGGCTGTGTCGTATCAGGATTCGAACCACTCGATCTCCTGCAGTCGGTGCTGATGCTTGTGAACCAGAAAAACTGCCGGAAGCCTTTAGTGGAGATTCAGTATTCCCGTGCCGTGACTCCTGAGGGAAACACTAAAGCACAAAGGCTGCTCTGTGAGGTCTTTGAATCCTGTAATGCAACATGGCGGGGCTTCGGGACAATACCCGGAAGCGGGCTCAAAATCCGTGATTTGTTCGCATCCTTCGACGCTGAAGCAGTCATACCTCTTGATTTGAAATCACCCGCTGAAAACATCTCCTGCATATGCGGTGAGATACTCCGGGGAATTAAAAAACCCTGCGACTGCATGCTTTTCAGAAATGCATGCACACCTGACAATCCTGTCGGGGCATGCATGGTATCATCTGAAGGCAGCTGTAACACTTTTTTCAGATTTTCATGATATGAATAAGGTAATTACATTAAACCACGGGAGCGGCGGCCGACAGTCACATGATTTGATCGGCGGACTTTTTGCCGGCCGGTTTGGCATGGATAAGCCCCTGACAGATTCGGCTGTGTTACCAGGGGAAGGATACATCCTTGCCTTTACAACAGATTCATATGTGGTGGAACCGCTGTTTTTCCCGGGGGGAAATATCGGAAAACTTGCGGTTTGCGGAACAGTAAATGATCTGGCAGTATCCGGAGCGGTACCTTTGTATATCTCTGCTGCATTTATCATGGAAGAAGGATTCGGATTTCAGGAGCTTGAGCTTATCGTTGATACGATGGCAGATGAGGCAAAAAGGGCAGGTGTAAGGATTGTAACAGGCGACACGAAAGTCGTTGGCAGGGGAAAATGCGACAGGCTCTTCATTACCACATCAGGAACAGGTTCCCTTAAATCATCCTTTGCACACCTCAGTTCAGCCGTCAGGGTCCGGTCAGGCGACGATGTAATTGTCAGCGGTCCCCTGGGAAATCACGCCATTGCGGTTCTGGGTGCACGTAACAATCTTGGCTTCAGTTCACCGGTTGAATCAGACTGCGCCTGTCTGAATCACATGATAAAAGACGTTCTTGATTCCGGTGCTGACGTTCACTTCATGCGCGACCTGACGCGTGGCGGACTTGCCTCGGTGCTTCATGAGCTTTGGGTGATGACGGGATATTGTATGGTCATCCAAGAGAAGTCGGTCCCGGTTGATGAACCTGTCAGGGGACTGTGCGAAGTGCTTGGATTTGATCCGCTTTATCTTGCCAATGAAGGCAAGATCGTATTAATCGCAGATGAGAATGATTCTCCGAAAATAATCGATATCCTCCAGTCACATTTATCAGGAAAGAACGCCTCTGTTATAGGAAAAATAACAGGTAAGAAAACCGGCGGTATCATAATTGAAACATCAGGAGGAGGCAGAAGAATGCTCGATCTTCCGTCAGGGATACAGCTGCCAAGAATCTGCTGATCACATGGTTTTAGAATCTGAAACCGAATTTTATTTCAAGACGGTTGTAGTTGTTCTTGTATGTATATGTCACATCATTATAGTTCCTTTGCTTGTAGCTTGTCTGGGCGTACCGGTAACCGAACGACAGATAAGTATCAATGTCTTCTTTGGCCCATGAAATACCCGTGCCGACAAGGAAAGAGCCGCCACCCCTGTACGACCTTGGGTAATAATATGGATTATATGGATCTTCGTCATCATCGCCTCCTGTATGAATGAGGGCACCACCCCTGAAGAAAACGAAAGGAGCCGTCTTCTTCTCATTAATAAGCCGTTTAAATTCGATGAAAACCGGAGAGAATGTGGAGCCGAGAAATTCGACACCCGATCCGATACCAAAAATATTCTTTGCCGAAGATGTCAGGTTAAGTATGATATTAAAACTGAATGGAGCAACAACTTCACTGTTCTGCGAGCCTGCCAGCAATCCTCCTTCAAGTGCAAATCCCGCACCATTCGTTTTCCTTGATTCAAACTTCGGGGCTTCCTTTACTAACCTGTCGACTTCATCGGCATTAAAGTTGAAAATACTGCCGTCAGATGTCTGTACCCTGTATACGTTTTCAGATATCTCAAGGAGTTTCCCGTATATTATACTTCCGGTCTTAAGGTAAACGGCATCTTTTACTTTTTGGGAAAATGCCGGTGTGACAAGAACTGAGACAAGTATCAGTAAAACAAAATGCTTTTTCATGAGTATTCCAGGTTAGGTTTCAGGTAGTTTTGCATGATTTTTGATTGAGTCTAAAAAGCTAAATCTAAACCTCATGGACTCAAAAATCATTCCAAACCTTATAATGTTTGTCTTCACAGCAATCTTTATTTCTTCATGTGAAGATTCAACATACAGGGAATACAGGGGTTATGCGCCTGTATATATGTCGTACGAGGATCTCCGGGCCTCCGTTGCAACAAGGCAGAATGTTGATCTTGTAAACCCCGGGAAAATTTATTACAAGGACAATTTTATATTTATTGTTGAAGAACTGAAAGGCATCCATGTATTTGACAATACCAATCCGGCTTCACCTGTAAAGAAAGTCTTTATCAGTCTTCCCGGTGTTGTTGATATCTCAATTGCGGACCATTTTCTTTACGCTGACAGCTTTGTGGATCTTGTGATACTTGACGTGGAGAATATTGATAACATACATGAAGCAGGGCGCGTGAAAGACATACTTCCATATACTGTTCCTCCTGTTGAGGAGGATTACCCGATGGCGTATGTCGACGAGAAAAGAGGAGTAGTGATTGACTGGGATCTGAAAACAATAAAGGAAAAGATTCATAACGAGCCTTATCCATGGCCAATATATTTTGACGGAGGCATTGCCTTTATGGATGCAAAGAACGCTTCGGGCGCTTCTTCGGGTGTCAGCGGAAGCGGGACCGGCTTCGGAGGATCGATGGCCCGCTTCGGAATAAAGGGGAATGTGCTTTATATAGTCGACAAGAATACATTGAAGGTCTTTGACATCACCAGCAGGACCAGGCCTTACAACATGGGTGATTTTTATCCTGGCTGGAATGTTGAGACAATGTTCCTGACCGAAAACAATATGTTTTTGGGAACCACAACGGGAATGGTAATCTTCGATATATCGAACCCTCTGGTTCCGTCATTGAAGACGTTTTTCAACCACGCAAGGAGTTGCGATCCTGTTGTGGTTGATGATACCATTGCTTACATAACCCTTCGTTCAGGTACCACATGCGGCGGTACAGTCAATTGCCTTGATGTCGTAAATATAAAAAAGATAAACTCACCATCAATCGTAGCAACTTTTGGAATGACAAATCCGCACGGGCTTGGTAAAAAGGGTGATATGCTCTTTGTCTGTGACGGAGATGCCGGGTTGAAAATTTACGATGCATCCGATCCGCGAACTGTCGGAAACAGGCCGGTTTATACCTATGCCAGCATTAACGCTTATGATGTAATCCCGGTCGGTGATCTTCTTGTAATGGTGGGTGATGACGGACTCTTTCAGTATGATTATTCAGATATACGTAATATAAGGCTGCTAAGTAAAATAGAGGTGAAAAAGTAACTATATCATGCCAAACTTTTATTTAAAATCGCCATTGTTTCTGGTAATTATTAGATCATAAGCAATATTTGACAACAAGGCATTCTTTCATGATTATTTTTCAGCCCTCATGCCATTAGTGCAGAGGGCTTTTCTGTCTTGTTTAGTTTCATTCTAAATTAGGGCTGATGATATAGTTTTGTTTTTTTTTAAAGTATTGTTATTAAATTAACAGCAAAGCGAAAGCTCATATCCAACAATTAACTTTTTGTTTTAAATTTTTAAAAATCAATTAATTATGTATCAAACAGGAAATCTGGTGAAGGAATTAACCGAAAAACATGGCAGGGAGAGGAAGAGCCTGATTCCAATTCTGCAGGGCATAGTTGAAAAATATAATTATCTGACCGATGATGCCATGGTCGAGGTCGCAAAAGAGCTCGACATTTCTGCAGCCGAGGTTTATGGCACGGCTTCTTTCTATTCATTTCTCGATACGGCAGTGAGAGGAAAATATGTTATAAGAGTTTGCAAAACAATAACTTGCTCAATGAAGGGGAAGGGTGAAATTATTCAGACACTCGAAGACATGCTTAAAATAAAGGTTGGTGAAACCACTTCCGACAGAATGTTTAGTCTGGTGGAAACCAACTGTATAGGCTGGTGTCACAAGGCGCCTGCCATGCTGATCAATGAAATGCCATATACTGATCTTACGCCGGAAAAAGTTGTGGAAATTATTAAAGGTTATATGAATAAATAAATATCTGCTGAATCATGGAAAAAAAAGGATTGAACAAAGTTGGGCTGATCTTTGAAAAAATTGATGCCCGGGAAGCTCTGACAAAAGCTTTTAATATGTCAAATGATGAGATAATTCAGCAGATTCTTGACTCAGGCCTTAAGGGAAGGGGGGGAGCAGGGTTCCCTACCGGTCTGAAATGGAAATATACGGCTGCTGAAAAAGGTCCCGAAAAATATATAGTCTGCAATGCCGATGAAGGTGAGCCAGGCACGTTCAAAGACCGTGAAATACTCGACAGGGTTGCCTACAAGGTACACGGGGGAATGGCCATTGCCGGCAAAACAATCGGAGCAAGGGAAGGCATAGTTTACCTCCGTGGTGAATACAGATTTCTCCTCCCCAAGCTTTTGATGGAACTCGAGGAATTTCATAAGATGATACATGAAATCGGATATGATTTCAAAATATCATACCGTCTCGGCAGCGGAGCATACATATGCGGTGAAGAGAGTGCATTATTCGAATCAATACAGGGAGAACGCGGTGAACCCAGAAACAAGCCCCCTTACCCTACCACTTCGGGGGTATTTCATAAGCCTACCTCCATCAATAATGTGGAAACGCTTGTAACAGTGATGATGATAGTTATGCATGGCTCCGAATCATACAAACAGCTTGGAACCAAAGATTCAAGGGGTTCGAAGGTGTTCTCTATATCGGGCGATACTCCGATGCCCGGGATTTTTGAGCTTGAGCTTGGAATGACGGTGCAGGAATTTGTCAATGAATTCGGTGATGGCGATACCAAGGCTGTTCAGGTTGGAGGTGCCTCAGGATTCTGTGTTCCGAGAAAGAAATTCACAGATACCATAATTGGATTTGAAGGAGTACCGACGGGCGGTTCGATGAAGCTGTTCAACAGCTCACGTTCGATGTACAACGTACTTCATAACTACCTTGATTTCTTTGCTGAAGAATCATGCGGCCAGTGCACTCCATGCAGGGTAGGCTGCCAGCAGCTTCTCAAGGGTGTGGAAAAGGTTAAGAAAGGCGAAGTCAAATCAACTTATCTCAATGAGCTGATTAAGCTTGCCGACACTATGAAGATTGCATCGAAATGCGGACTTGGACAGTCGGTCGGAAATGCCTTCAGAACCATTGTCGAGAATTTCAGGGAAGAGATCATCTATTAATTAATTATTGAAAATTTGAATATTATGATAAATCTGACTATCAATGATCAAAAAATTTCAGTTCCGGCCGGAACAACAGTGCTCGAGGCTGCAAGGAAACTGAATATCAATATACCTACACTGTGCAATCACACTGACCTTTGTGTTGCAGGCAACTGCCGTGTTTGTGTAGTGGAACAGAAAGGTGCAAGAACTCTCATCGCAGCATGTGCCATGCCAGTATCCGAGGGAATGGATATCCACACAAACACTCTAAAGGTGCGGAATGCCCGTAAGCATATCGTTGAACTTCTCCTGTCAGAACACAGGTCCGACTGTACAAAATGTTACAAAAACCAGAAATGTGAATTGCAGGCGCTCGCTAACGAGTTTGCATTCGGCGATACAATTTTTCTCGACCTGGTCGAGGATCATCCTTATACAATCGACAGGTCATCACCTTCATTCATCAAAGACGACAGCAAATGCATACGTTGCCAGCGCTGCGTGAGAACATGTGCCGAACTTCAGTATATCTCCGCAATAGCAGTTGCAAACAAGGGGGCTCATCAGAAGATATCTTCTTTCCACGACAGGCCCATGAGCCATGTGGTTTGCACTAACTGCGGCCAGTGTGTAAACAGGTGCCCTACCGGAGCCCTTGTCGAAAAAACATATATCGATCATGTGTGGGATGCAATCTATGATCCTGATAAATATGTGATCGTTCAGACAGCTCCTGCTGTCAGGGTTGCCCTTGGCGAGGATCTTGGATATGATCCGGGCGAAAGGGTTACGGGTAAAATGGTTAACGCGCTGAAGCAGCTTGGCTTCGATTCTGTACTTGATACGGATTTTAGTGCCGACCTTACCATCATGGAGGAAGGGACGGAACTGCTTACCAGGCTGAAGAAAGCACTTGTCGACGGTGATAAGGATGTTCAGTTCCCGATGTTTACATCCTGTTCGCCAGGCTGGATAAAATTTATAGAACACAAATATCCCGAATTTCTGCCAAACCTGTCGACCTGCAAGTCGCCTCAGCAGATGTTCGGGGCTCTTGCAAAGACATTCTATGCAAGAAAGAAAAACATAGATCCTTCAAAGATCGTATCAGTATCGGTAATGCCCTGCACGGCAAAGAAATTTGAAGCCGACAGGCCTGAGATGAGGTCAAGCGGATTCAAGGATATCGATTTCGTACTCACAACCAGGGAGCTTGCCATCATGATCAAACAGGCAGGCCTTGATTTCCGCAACCTTGAGCCTGTTCCTTATGATTCCATCATGGGCGAATCGACAGGTGCCGCGGTTATCTTCGGAGCAACAGGAGGAGTCATGGAAGCCGCCCTCAGGACAGCATACGAGATCGTCACGGGCCGCGAAGTGCCCTTCTCAAATCTCAACATAACACCTGTGAGGGGTATGGATGGAGTCAAGGAGGCATCGATAAAAATTGAAGGATGCACAAACGACTGGAAGTTCCTTGAAGGAGCCGAACTTAAGGTTGCAATTGCACACGGACTTGTTAACGCCAATAAAATCATGCGCGATGTGAAGGCAGGAAAATCACCCTATCATTTTGTTGAGATTATGGCTTGCCCGGGAGGATGCATCGGAGGCGGCGGACAGCCGATTCCCACAAGCATGGAGATTAGGAAGAACCGCATGAAGGCAATCTATGCGGAAGATGAACACATGGTTCTGCGTAAATCGCACGAAAATCCTGATGTGATAGCCATTTACAAGGAATTCCTCGAGAAACCAAATAGCCACAAATCACACGAACTTCTACATACTCATTATGTAAAAAGAGAAAGCTATTAGGAGATATTTCCTTAAATTGGGGGGCTGTATCAAAAACCGGTAAAACGTCGTAGCCAGCAAAACTGACGCAAAGCCTGAAGGGTGTAACGTGTTGAAGGTGATTATTTTGAGTGTTTGGCGATAAAACCGGTCATGCTATGACGTTTTTGAATTCTGTATTTTGATACGGCCTCTTTAATTTAACGGAGATGAAAAACATAAGGATTTCAACAGCTCAGTTTGAGAACAGAAGCGGTGACAAGGAATATAATCTTTCAGTGATTGAGTCGCTTTCTGAAAAAGCCGCTTCTCAAGGATCGGATGCAATAGCGTTTCACGAATGCTCTGTTACTGGTTATACTTTTGCACGAAACCTGACCAGGGAACAGCTTCTGCGGATTTCTGAACCTGTCCCGGGCGGCAGGAGTATCTCAAGGCTTCAGAAGATAGCCGCGAAAAACAATATTTTTGTACTTGCCGGCCTTTTTGAGAAAGACTGCGAAGGCAGGATTTTCAAGGCTTACGTTTGCGTAGGAAAAGACGGACTTATTGCCAGACACAGAAAACTACACCCGTTCATCCACGAAGCGCTGACGCCGGGAGACAGCTATACGGTTTTCAGCCTTGCTGACTGGAAATGCGGGATACTTATATGCTATGACAACAATGTTGTCGAGAATGTCCGTGCAACTGCACTTCTGGGCGCTCAGGTAATATTTATGCCACATGTTACAATGTGCACCCCGTCTCCAAGGCCCGGGTCAGGCTTTGTCGATCCGGAACTGTGGAAAAACAAGCCGGAAAATGCTTCATGTCTGAGAAGTGAATTTGATGGCCCCAAAGGACGCGAATGGCTTATGACCTGGCTGCCTTCACGGGCTCATGATAACGGAATTTATGCGGTCTTTTCCAACCCGATAGGTATGGATGACGATCAGCTTAAAAACGGCTGTTCCATGATAATTGATCCTTTTGGCAGGATAATGGCTGAATGCCGGTCGCTTGATGATGAATTTGTCACTGCTGAAATTACCCCGGAGAAACTGGAACAGTCGGGAGGCCACAGATATACAATGGCACGAAGGCCTGAATTATACAGGAATATCATCGGGAGAGACCATACTCCGGTTCAAAAGGTGGCATGGATGAAAGAGAAAAAGTAAGAAAGAGCAACCAGGAAGCAGAAAGAAAAAAGTGAAGAAAGAAAACAGGCTGTCGGCAGCCGGTGAAACCGGAAAACAGCATCCGGCAATAAGGAACAGACAACAACAAACAATACATTTGACCGTTGGCAAAGAAATAAACTTGAGTGATGGAAACTCATTATACCTGGAAAACAGGTTTATTCAGAAACCGGTTTGAGATATTCAAGCAGGATTTCAGTGTTGGCGAGCTTCAGAAAGAAAGCATTTTCGGAAAAATCAGGGGCGAGATGTTCGGACACTGCATAATGTTCCGGACGAGGGGAATATTCCGTTTCGAAACGAGCATTATTGATCTCCATAATGAACAGGAACTTGGTACTATCCATTTCAGAAGCTTGAAAATAAAATCAACAGTACTTTACAAGGACAGGGAATATCACTGCCGGTTCGAAAACCTCCTGAGAACAAAATGGACACTCGGTGATGAAAACGGACCTGTGGTACGGTATTATTCTCAGTCATTTAACGGAATAATATCTTCAGTCACCTCTGATGAGGTTCTGATCCTGGCCGGATTCTTCATAAGGAATTTTCTGAAACAACGTTCCGTATCATTTGCTGCTGCTGGCTGATCCGCGTAAAATAACAAATGAATGAGGAAGATCATCCATATCGATATGGATGCTTTTTTTGCATCAGTCGAACAACTTGACAACCCGGGGTTGAGAGGAAAACCTGTGGCTGTGGGTGGAAGCGGCGAGCGTCATGTGGTAGCTGCTGCAAGCTATGAGGCAAGAAAATACGGGGTTCATTCGGCAATGCCCTCGGTAACTGCCAGAAAGCTTTGTCCTGACCTGATTTTCGTCCGTCCCAGATTTGACCGTTACAAGGAAATGTCAGCAAAGGTTTTTGAAATATTCAGGGAATATACTGATGTTGTTGAACCTCTGTCAATTGATGAGGCTTTTCTGGATGTAACCAACGATCGTAAAAACATCTGTTCGGCAACTCTTATTGCCCGGTCGGTAAAAAAGGATATCAGGGAAAAGACCGGGCTGACGGCTTCTGCAGGTATCTCATACAATAAATTTCTGGCAAAAATAGCTTCAGATATAAATAAGCCCGACGGCATATTTGTCATACCTCCCGAAAAGGCTGAAAAGTTCATTGAAGAGCTGCCTGTTGAGAAATTCTACGGGATCGGAAGGGTAACCTCCGGGCGCATGCACAAACTCGGAATACATAACGGTTATGATCTCCGGATGTGGGATCTTTTATCCCTTATCAGGAATTTTGGGAAAGCAGGCAAATTCTATTATGATATCGCAAGGGGAATTGATAATCGTCGCGTGGAGACTGAATCGGAACGCAAATCTATAGGGACCGAACTGACATATGAAAAGGATCTCAGGACACAGTTTGAGATAATTGCAGAACTTTACAAGCTTGAAAGGGAGCTGATGGAAAGGATTGAGAATGCAGGGGTAAGCGGCCGGACATTAACATTGAAAGTTAAATTCCCTGACTTCCGCCAGATAACCAGAAGCAAAACGCTTCCCTTTTACATAAAAGACTTTGGTACGCTTCACAGAGAAGTTACTTCAATACGGAAATCGATTGCTCCCGGTGATTCCGGAATAAGGCTGCTCGGTATAAGCATCTCGAATCTTGAGACAGAAGATTACGGAGATAAACAGCTGACACTGTTTGATGTGCCCTGTGAAGACCGCCCATGATTATCCCTTTTCAGAATAATCCTTCGTCAGAAAGGTATCTTTCCCCTGTGTCGTAGTTGAAGGTCAGTATCCTTGAACCCGGACTAAAGGTATCCATTTTCCTGTTCACTGCTGCAAGCACAGCGCCTGTTGATATCCCCGCAAGCAGGCCTTCCTCGCGGGCTGCCCTCCGGGTGAAGGAATAGGCTTCTTCCCGGCCAACAGTGATTATTTCGTCTATTACACCCATGTCAAGCACGGGTGGAACAAATCCTGCGCCCAGACCCTGAATGGGATGGGGGCCTGGCTTACCTCCCGACAATACCGGAGAAGCTTCAGGTTCGACAGCCATCACCCTGAGTGAAGGGAACCGCTGCCTCAGGATTCTTGCACATCCTGTGATATGTCCTCCCGTTCCCACTCCGGCTACCAGAAAATCAATTCCGTCAGGGAAATCATCAAGGATTTCGGCTGCAGTCGTTTTCATATGTGTTTCAGGGTTTGCCTGGTTTTCAAACTGCATAGGGATCCATGAACCGGATATCTCATCATGAAGCTGCCTCGCTCTTTCAATTGCACCTGCCATGCCTTTTTCACGCGGTGTAAGATCAAACTCTGCTCCATAGGCCGCCATGATCTTTCTCCTTTCCACCGACATCGATTCGGGCATGACAAGGATTATCCTGTATCCCTTCAACGCTGCCACCATAGCCAGTCCTATCCCCGTATTGCCAGATGTGGGCTCGATAATCACACTTCCTGATTTCAGCATTCCCTTACTTTCAGCCTGCTCAATCATGGCAAGCGCAATGCGGTCCTTTATGCTTCCGCCCGGATTATTCCTCTCAAGCTTGAGCCACACGGAAATATCGGATCTGAAAAGGCGGTTGATCTTTAAATGCGGGGTGTTGCCTATGAGACCAAGTACTGATTCTGCTTTCATATCATAATTCTTCTGAGATTTTAAATCACAAAGTTGATGGGCTCCTGCGATTTGTTCTGGCCCCGTACTATTATCTCGCTTTTGTGATATACAACTGAACCTGGCGCCACACTTTCAGTGAGCCACACATTACCGCCTATTATGCAGTTTTTTCCGACGACTGTTTCTCCACCGAGGATTGTTGATCCGGCATACAGTATTACATTATCGCATATCGTGGGATGCCTTTTGCTTGATGCTTTGCTCTTGTCGACGCTGAGCGCTCCGAGAGTGACACCCTGGTAAAGCTTGACATAATTGCCTATGTTGGTTGTTTCACCAATAACAATGCCAGTACCATGATCAATGGAGAAAGGACTCCCAATCTCTGCTCCGGGATGGATGTCAATGCCTGTTATCTTATGTGCGTATTCAGTTATCATCCGTGGAAGGAGGGGAACAGAAAGCTGATTGATAAAATGTGCAAGCCTGTAGCAATAAATGGCGAAAAATCCCGGATAAACAGCAATTACTTCCGCAAGGCTCTTTGCTGCGGGGTCGGATTCCAGTATGAACACGGCATCCTTGAGCAACACTTCCTTTATCGTTGGAAGCCGGTCGAACAACACTGAGGTAGTCGCCTTATTGTCATCAGTGAGTCCGGCAAAAATGAGCTCTGTCTGGTATCTTACTGAACTCCCTTCAGTGCTAATCACCGGACTTGTTAGATTTTCGTTGAAAGGGAACAGTGTTCTGAATATCTTTTTAACGGCAATCTCGACACCTTTTTTGTTTGGTATATTGTAATTTGTTTCCATAATTACTCACTCAGCTCATGTGTTAATCCTTTAACAAATTCTGTCACCATTTTGTTATCGGCATATTTTAAGGACAAAGTCTCTGTTTCACCGGGGGGTAAATTATATCTCATCATGTCAGAAACCAGGCTGACTATCCCTTGTGGAAGATTCCCGGTTCCTTTTTTTGAAACACTCATTTCTGTTTCACTGTTATGCCGGGCCATTAAATTGGCAAGAATAAGATATCGTGGTTTATATTTTTCAATCAGTGAAGGGTAATTCGCAAAACCTGATTCAAAATTTAAGAATCTTACTGTTGCGTTTCTGATTATCTCGTGGCCGATGATTGCCGGATCAATTCCTCTGGCAAGATAGATCTCGAGATACCGGTAGACGCCTGTATATCCGAATGCATCGAGGTCGTCGGCGGCAGACAGTATTTTCAGCAGGGGGGCATGATTTGAAGCAGGTTTCCTGTATTCCTTGTCGTCATGGGATTCTATTGCTCCCAGAACATCGGAGTAATGATCAGTATCCATATTGTTGGCGGCAAGAAATGATCTGCACAGTTCCATGCTCACTGAACCGTGTCTTTCGCTTCTGTCGGTTGCCATTCCGATATCGTGAAGGTATGATGTTATAAGAAGCTTCTCGGCCGGCAAATCATCCGGGCCGGTTGTCAGATACAGTTCACCGGCATATTTCCAGACTCTTCTGTGATGACTTATATCGTGTGAATAAAGGATTGCTGGTCCCCATGTCTTAATGAAGAAATCTTCAAGATGGGGTTTGTATCTGATCTCTGCTGCGGTTAATCTTTCTTCCCGGCTCATCTGAATAAGAACAAAAAAAGCAAAAGACCAAGCCTTTTGCTTTTGAACAGGCTTCTCAGAATGTTGTTCATTCCTTTATCATGCTTTCTGCAAGATCGAGAATCGTTGTATCGTCAAAAGTAACAATCCCGCCTCCCGGACCCTGTTCAAAATGAATGCCGACGCACTGTCCCTTTTCAAAATTTGTTCCTCCGAAGTAGTTTCTGACAGTTTCTTCATGAAGATCAAGCTTCTCTGCGATCTTCCTCATACTACCGGAGGGTAATTTGTCTTTGATTTTCCGAAGTTCATTGAACGTGATCGTTTTTGCCATGATTCCTCTATTTAGTTAATATCTCTGTTATTATAATGCATATATCTACAAAGTTAATTATAAAAAATAAACTTATAAAGATATAAGTTACAAATTCGAAATATCTCTGACTATATACACATTGTATTCGCCTAGATGCTTAAAGCCGAATTTCTTGTATAGATTGATGGCCTTGTAATTCGCTGAATGAACTTCAAGCTTTACCTGGTATCCCATTTTCTTTACTATGTTGAGCGATTCCCTGAGAAGGACATTGGAGAGTCCGTTTCCCTGAAATTCAGGAAGAATGCCAAAATGATGCAGGAGGACCCTCCTGCCGTCAAATGTCAGCCATGATGTCCCGGAAATCCGTCCTGTTTCCATTTCTTCCATAACAAGCAGGGAACCGCCCATGCTGATGGTGTTTTCTATGATCTGCCTGCTGTCTCCGCGTTCAGGGCCTCCAATCCCCGTGATTTCCCAGAGCCTGACTATGCCATCATAATCGCCGTCACGGTATTTCCTTATGATAAATCTGTCATGAAATCCAGAATCAGTCATGTCTCTTTCAGAAATTTAAAGAACAAATCCATTGCCTTTCGTTTTTCACGGTCGAGTATGAAATCAATATTCTCCTTTAGATATCTTTCCAGATTTCTTCCTGTTATCGGCCCTGTATTGCTGAATTTTTCCGTTACAAGGTCAATGTTGTTCACTCCCAGTGAAAGTGCATCGTTGAAATCATTCAGGAATGCGTCAGGGAGGGCCTTGTTTGCAACCCAGCAGGCGAAAACAAATGGAAGTCCGGTGAACTTTTTCCATTCTTCTGCCAGATCCCATTTGTATTCATAGTTATTCTCAAGTTCAAAGCATTGATCGCCTATGAGGACAACCGCTTCGTTCCCGCTTATCGAGGCAAAGTCAAATCCCGATGATGTTTCTTCCCATATGAATCGCCTGTTCCAGTACTTTTCTGCAAGCACTTTTATAAGCCTGACGGATGTGCGTGATCTGAAATCGAGATAGACCCTGTCAATTTTTTCTATGCAGGAATTACCCATCATCTGGACCGTTCTTACCTTTCCGTTTGCGCCTATACAGTAATCGCTCAATATGAAAGGTTCATTTACAAATGGTATTGCGCCAACAGGGATCAGACCGAGGTCAGCTTTTGCTGAAATAATCTTTTCCGCACAATCTGAAGGATGATCAGTTTTGAGATCAGCTTTCCTGTCAAATCCGCATTCCGTCAGGCCGTAAATGAACGGGTAAGTGTTTGCATACCTTACGGCCGAAATTCTGATTTTCTCCATCTCTTGCTTTTTACTGCATCGAAAATAGTACATTTGTGTGCAAATGTAGTAACAAATGCAAAGCCAAACGGATAAATGATGGAATTAAATAGTCTTACAGCAATCTCGCCTCTCGACGGAAGGTACAGGCAAAAAGCAGAAGAGCTCGACAGATATTTTTCCGAGTATGGTTTGATAAAGTACAGGCTGATGGTTGAGGTGGAGTACTTTATTTCTCTTTGCGATATTCCTCTTCCCCAGCTGTCGGATTTCAGAAGGGAAAACTTTACGTCGCTCAGGAGTCTATATGAAGATTTCAGTGTGAGAGATGCTGAAAAAATTAAGGAAACGGAGAAGATAACGAATCATGATGTAAAAGCTGTTGAATACTATCTCAAGGAGAAGTTCTTTCAGTCAGGCTGGGGTAAATGGTCTGAATTCGTTCATTTCGGGCTTACATCACAGGATATCAATAATACTGCCATCCCCCTGTCGCTCAAGGATGCACTTACAGACGTTTATTTCCCTCTTCTGCTCGAGCTGAGGGAAACACTGGCTTCTTTTGCTGAAGAGTGGAAAGACATGCCAATGCTGGCAAGAACCCATGGACAGCCTGCATCCCCGACAAGGCTGGGAAAGGAGATTTCAGTTTTCGTAGCTCGACTCGATGAACAGACTAAATATTTCGGACAGATCCCGTTTTCTGCCAAATTCGGAGGCGCAACAGGCAATATGAATGCACATAAAGTGGCATTCCCGGATACAGACTGGATGTCATTTGCCGACAACTTTGTAAACGAGACTCTTGGCTTGCAACGCTCATTTCCGACAACACAGATCGAGCATTATGACAACCTTGCGGCGCTGTTCGACAATATGCGCAGGATCAACGTGATCCTTATAGATTTGGCCCGTGATATCTGGCATTATATTTCGCTCGATTACTTCCGGCAGAAGATCAGAAAAGGGGAGATAGGCTCGTCAGCAATGCCGCATAAGGTAAATCCGATCGATTTTGAGAACGGGGAGGGGAACCTGGGTTATGCAAACGCTATTTTTGAACATCTTTCGGCAAAACTGCCGATATCGAGGCTGCAGCGCGACCTTACAGACTCGACCGTTCTGAGAAACATAGGAGTACCGGTCGGTCACACGATAATTGCATTCAATTCTATTCTTAAAGGATTTAACAAGCTGATAGTCAACGCCGAAAAAATAAACAGTGACCTTGATGATAACTGGGCCGTTGTCGCTGAAGCGATACAGACAATTCTGAGGCGTGAAGGATTTCACAAACCATATGAGACTCTGCTCGATCTTACCCGCACCAACCAGAAGATAACAAAGGAGTCAATTGTTGCGTTTATTGATAACCTCGATGTAAGCGAATCGCTGAAATCCGAATTGAAGACAATTACCCCTTTTAATTTTACAGGTTTTTAGAAAAACACGACCCTTATGAACAAAGCCAGGATCCTCCTGAAATATATTGCACCATACAAATGGTCGGCATTCAGAAATATTTTTTACAACATGCTTAGTGCAGTCTTTGCACTTATTTCGTATACGCTTGTCATCCCGTTTCTCAAGATACTTTTTGACAGGGTTGAACAATTACCTCCGCCTGGAACATTCCGCTTCAGCATGGAATATCTTAACTCAGTGGTCAACTACAATTTTTATGTTTTTATCCAGAAATACGGCGAGGTCCGTGCACTCCTTCTCGTATGTCTTGTTGTAGTGATCGCCAGCCTGCTGAAGAACGGATTTGTTTTCCTTGCAAACAACAGTATGGCATATATGCGCTCGTGTACTGTAAGGGATCTCCGGAGAAATATGTACAATAAAATTCTCAGGCTTCCCCTGTCATATTTTACCGATGCCCGTAAGGGCGATGTTATGACGCGTATTTCAAACGATGTTCAGGAGATAGAAATCTCTGTTATGGCATCACTCACTATGTTGTTCAGGGATCCGCTTTATATACTTATCTTCCTGATTTACCTCTTTGCAACAAGCTATCAGCTTATGCTTTTTGCACTTCTTCTTTTGCCGGTGAGCGGCTGGCTCATAGGTAAATCCAGCAAAACACTCAGGTCATCCTCATACCAGGGTCAGCAGCAGCTGGGACGCCTTCTTTCGGTGGTCGAAGAAACTCTTTCGGGGTTAAGGGTTGTAAAGGGATTCAATGCTGAATCAAAAATGCAGGCTCAGTTTGCCGATACGAATGAACGTTACGCCAAAGTCTTTAAAAGGGTCACACGGAAAGCATATCTTGCTTCACCGCTGAGCGAATTTCTTTCTACGATTGTGCTGATGATAGTCCTCTATTTCGGCAGCTCTCTTGCCCTCAGGGGAATAGGCAGCATGGGACAGGAAAGGCTTATAGCATTCGTTGTGATATTCTCACAGATCATCCCGCCTGCAAAAAACATAACAACAGCCTGGTTCAACATCCAGAAAGGAATGGCATCAATCGACAGGATAGATCAGATACTTAATGCCGAGGAGAAAATTTCCGAAAAAGAAAACGCTGTTTCCGTGAAGGAATTCAGGGAATCGATTGAATTCAAAGGTGTCTGGTATGCATACAACAGCGAACCGGTACTGAAGGATGTTAATCTGAAGATACTTAAAGGTCAGACTGTTGCAATTGTGGGCCGGTCAGGAGCAGGGAAATCAACACTTGCCGATCTTCTTCCGCGCTTTATGGATGTTGACAAGGGTAAAATACTGATCGATGGCGTGGATATCCGCGATATTAGGATAAAGGATCTGAGGAATCTGATGGGCATCGTCAGCCAGCAGTCGATCCTTTTCAATACGACATTCACCGAGAACATTGCCTTTGGCGTTGATTCACCTGATAGTGAGAAAATCCGGAATGCCGCCAGGATCGCCAATGCACACGAATTCATCGAGGAAACAGGGAACGGTTATGACAGTACGGTTGGAGAAGGAGGAAACAAGCTCAGCGGCGGCCAGCGGCAACGTATAAGCATTGCCAGGGCAATTATGGCCAATCCCCCGATACTTATCCTTGATGAAGCCACATCGTCACTTGATACCGAATCGGAACGGCTTGTGCAGGATGCCATCGTGAAGCTTATGGAGAACAGGACATCAATAGTCATTGCACACCGTCTTTCTACAATTCAGCATGCCGATCTGATAGTCGTGATCGATGAAGGTAGGATAATTGAAACAGGCACGCATGAAGAGCTTATGAAAAAGGACGATGGCTATTACAGGAAACTCCACGGTTTTCAGGCAATATAATCCCATTCTGATAAAGGTTTTAAATTTTATGAGGTTTCTGGACAAACATATTCAAGGTGTTATTCTGTTTGTTATTTTCTTCGGTTGCATTCCTGTTTCGGGCCAGATAGATTTCAGCTATCACTCAGAGTACTTTTATCTAAAAGGAAAAGATGCAGCATTGCTTCCTTCAACCTGGTGCGGCCCTGGTTATGATCATTCCATGTGGCAGAAAGGACCGGCACCTTTCAGATATGGAGATGGCACCGGTGGCACGGAACTGCCTGACATGCAGGGCGGCTATACAACGGTTTACCTGAGGTCGGTTTTTGAATGTTCAGGCAAGGATTTAATTAAGGAGATTACCGTTCTCGCCGATTATGATGACGGATTCATGCTGTGGATAAACGGGAATCTGGCTTTATCCGTTAACGCACCGGCATACCCGTCCCATAACAGTGTCGCACCTGCAAATCACGAATCGGGCGTGGGCACAAGCTACCCGGTAAGCACATCATCGCTTGGCTTAAGGGAAGGCACCAATTATATAGCGGTTCAGGTATTTAATGTCAGCGCGTCAAGCACTGATTTCTACTTCGACATGGAAATACATGCCGAACTTAGCCTTCCTGAATTGCCTGATACGTATAAACCCGTGTTTTCTGAAGGATCCGGCTTTTTTCAAAATCCTTTCACGCTTACTATCAGCTATGATGATCCGTCAGTTCAGATCATTTATACACTTGACGGCAGCAATCCAAGAAATTCATTGACAGGCATAATTGCTACAAATCCTGTTACTGTAAATATTGATCCGGAAAGTCAGTTAAACCGGCCGGCATCCCCTGCAGTTATAGTCAGGGCATCTCTTTACAGGGACGGATTTAAACCTTCAGTTCCCCTTTCACGGACTTTTATCTTTCCCGAAAAGGTCAGAACCCAGAAATTCCCGGGTGGAGGATGGCCGTCATTCAATGTCAACGGCCAGGTTATTGACACCGATATGGATGCTGATATAGTCAATAACCCAGCATATTCGGGACAGGTGGTGAGCTCATTGTTAAGCATCCCGTCAATTTCAATTGTTACTGATCTGAAGAATCTCTTTGACCCGGCATCAGGGATTTATGTAAATGCCTCGGGGCATGGCCTGGAATGGGAGAGGGAGTGCAGTGCCGAACTTATTAATCCTGATGGGGCACCGGGATTTAATGTAAATGCAGGACTCCGGATCAGGGGCGGTTACAGCAGGGGTGACGGATTCCCGAAACATGCTTTCAGGCTTTTTTTCAGGGAGAAATATGGGGATGACAAACTGCGATTTCCGCTTTTTGGTGATGAGGGTGCTGCTGAATTCGATAAAATTGACCTCAGGACTGATCAGAACTATGCATGGAGCAATGGCTCACGGTACAATTCAATGGTCCGGGAGGTGTTCTCGCGCGATTCCCAGCGCGACATGGGGCAGCCTTACACGCGAAGCAGATATTATCATCTTTACCTTAACGGAATGTACTGGGGACTTTACCAGACACAGGAAAGATCAGAAGCCAGGTATGCTGAAACATATTTCGGGGGAGATGAAGAAGATTATGATGTGATAAAGGTAAATACGGAAACCGGCTATACGGTTGAAGCAACTGACGGATCTTTGTCTTCATGGAATGAATTATGGAACCTGTGCAACAAGGGTTTTAAGTCGGATGCCGATTATTTCAGGATTGAAGGGAAGGATCAGAATGGAAACCCGGTAAAAGGAGGGAACATAATGGTCGACATTGATAACCTCATCGATTTTATGATGGTCATTTTCTATACCGGAAATTTCGACAGTCCGACCGCATCCTTCATGCAAAACAAAAAAGCAAACAACTTTTATGCGATAGACGACAGGGAAGACAAATCAAAAGGATTTATGTTTTATGTCCATGATGCGGAGCATTCACTTTTTGATGAACCCCATAGTCCGGGAGCCGGTTTGACAGAAGACAGAGTGAACATAGGAACCCAGAGCGGTGAAATGAAAATGGAGGTAAGCGATCTCACAAGGTTCCATCCTCAATGGCTTCATTTTAAACTTTCCGAAAACATTGAATACAGAACCAGATTCGCTGACCGGGCATGGAAGCATTTAACATCAGGCGGCGTGTTTTCTCCGGAGAAGGCCCTTGAGAGAATTGACAGGAGGATAAATGAGGTCGACCAGGCTGTTGTTGCAGAATCAGCAAGATGGGGTGATGCCGGTCGGACAGGCGCTCCATATACAAAAGATGGAAACTGGTTGCCTGAAATAAGAAAAATAAGAAACAATTTCATACCAAACAGGACATCCATTGTTATAAACCAGCTTAAGCGTGCAGGTCTTTTCCCGGAAATCGATGCTCCTGTAATTAAAACCGGAGAAAACATTGTTACGGAACAGACAATAAACATCACTCAGCCTTTGAATGTCAGAATTGAAAATCCTGCAGGGTCGGGGACCATTTATTATACTTTGAACGGCACCGATCCACGGAGGAAAGGCGGTGGAGTGAACACAGGGGTTTCGTTTTCGCTTAACAGTGTAACGCTGAAGATAAATGGATCTGCCATTGTTAGTGCAAGGATCCTTTCGGATGGAAAATGGAGCGCCCTGAGACAGGTCAGCTTCCTGAATTCAAAAGAGGATTACTCGGGTCTTAAAGTGACTGAACTGAATTATCACCCGCGTGATCTTATAACAGGTTCTGATACAGTATCAGGGAAGGACCTTGAATTCATTGAATTCAAGAACACGGGCAGGAATGCCATCAATCTTTCAGGTGTGGCAATCGATTCGGCTGTTAAATGCATATTTCCTTCAGGCATCCTTCTGCCTCCGCGCCAGTTTTTTGTTGTTGCGTCAAAACCATCAAAATTCTTTGACTACTATGGAATGAGAGCATCAGGTAATTTCAGCGGTAATCTTTCAAATTCTGGTGAGCGGATAATAGTAAAAGACCCTGATGGCGGGATGATAATTGATTTTTCATATAGTGATGATTATCCCTGGCCCGACGGGGCAGATGGCGAGGGATACTCCCTGTCGTCGGCAGAGATAAATCCTTCGGGCAATCCTGCTGATTATTCCTACTGGACCACCTCAATGAAAAAAGATGGTAATCCATTTGCAGATAATCTTGCTGAAAATGAGGTCATTGATCCGGATTCTGATGGTTCTCTGTTTGTTTATCCCAATCCCACAAATGGTTTGATGACCATTCAGCTAATGACTGATGATCCTGCCAATAACATGGAGGTTGAGATTTATTCAACTACGGGGAAAATTATGCACCGTGTACTAATCGGAAATCCCGGGCTTATTGATCTTTCAGGCTTGGGATTCCCTGACGGAATATATATCTTGAGTGTCAAAACATCCGGCTATTCAGGGCGCAGAGCCGTGATACTTGCTAAATAGAAAACCTAAACTTATTTATATGTGTAAAAAGCTCATAATAACCATTTTATCTGTTGTTTTATTAACAGTTGCAGGTTTCTCCCAGAGGCCTAAGGCAAAGCATACTTTTTCTCTTGGAACCACAGAGTTCCTTCTTGATGGAAGCCCCTTCCAGATAATAAGCGGTGAAATGCATCCTGCAAGGATACCTGCCGAATACTGGCGCAACAGGATACAGATGGCGAAAGCAATGGGATGCAATACAATAAGCGTATATATCTTCTGGAATTTCCACGAGCCGCAGGAGGGCGTTTTTGATTTCACAACCGATAATCATAACCTTGCCGGTTTTTTTAAGATTGTCCAGGAGGAGGGGTTATGGCTCATTGTTCGCCCCGGACCTTACGTTTGCGCCGAATGGGAACTCGGAGGCATACCTCCTTATCTGCTAAGAATACCCGATATCAGGCTCAGATGCATGGATACGAGATATATGGCAGCAGCCGAAAGATATATGTCGAAGCTTGCTGCAGAGATCAAACCTTTTCTTATAACGAATGGGGGGCCGGTGATTATGCTTCAGATCGAAAATGAATACGGAAGCTATGGAAATGACAGGAACTACCTTGCCAGGCTGAAAGAGGTATGGATAGAAAACGGAATAGATGTGCCGTTCTTCACCGGCGACGGGCCAACAACCCATATGCTTGAAGCAGGAACTCTGCCCGGTTGTGCTGTCGGTCTTGATTCAGGAAGCAGTCCGGAACATTTTGAGCTTGCTGCAAAGATGAATCCCGGAGTGCCGGTCTTCAGCAGCGAAACTTATCCCGGCTGGCTTACTCACTGGGGTGAAAAGTGGGCAAAGCCTGATACCGCAGAACTTCTTAAAGAGCTCAGGTTCCTTATGGACAATAAAAAATCGTTCAACCTGTATGTTATTCACGGAGGTACAAATTTTGGCTTTACAGCAGGCGCAAATTCAGGGGGGAAAGGCTATGAGCCTGATGTAACAAGCTACGATTATGATGCCCCGATCTCCGAGCAGGGACAGCCAACTGCAAAATATATGGCAATAAGGAAGCTTCTGGGTTCATATCTTCCCAAGGGAAAAAAACTGCCTCCGGTTCCTGAACCAATTCCATCTTATGAGATTCCTTCAATCGGACTTACAAACTTCACTTCAATATGGGATAACCTTCCGGAACCTGTCAGCTCGGTTCAGCCAAAATCCTTTGAAGCATATAATCAGGATTATGGCTTTATACTGTATAAAACAGAACTGACAGGGCATAAAGCAGGGAAGCTGACGGTAACCGACCTGCACGATTATGCAACAGTATTCCTTAACGGGAAATATATAGGCTGCCTTGACCGAAGAGAAGGAACTAATACGATCGATATCCCGGAGAGCAACGTCGACAAACCTGTGCTTGAGATACTTGTTGAAGGCATGGGACGGATAAACTTTGCACAGAATCTTATCGACAGGAAGGGCATCACCGAGAGGGTCACGCTAAATGGAATGACCCTTATGAACTGGAAAGTCTACAACCTTCCGATGGATGACAAGTATATTTATAATTTAAGATCGTCGAACCGGAATCCTGGTAAGGAAGGTATGTTTTTCAAGGGAAGCTTTTTCCTTACGGGTACCGGCGACACGTATCTCGATATGTCGAACTTCAGAAAAGGAATTGTGTGGGTAAATGGTCATAACCTTGGCCGCTTCTGGAATATTGGACCTCAGAAACGGCTCTATTGCCCGGCTTCCTTTCTAAGAAAAGGAACAAATGAAATGATAGTGTTTGATCTGCACCAGACTCAGCAGCAGATAGTTGTGGGTTTCAAGACACTTGAATGAAAATAAAAA
>DAOOUQ010000017.1:0-10184 GCA_035390825.1 Bacteroidales bacterium
ATTGCCATAAAATTTAAAAGACCCTCACCCAACCGCTTTTCAGACTCTCACTAATACCAACTGTTAAAAATAGTAAAAAAGATTTACCCCCCCCCAAAAAAAAAGGAGAAAAATATTATGAAAGACGCAGGAAGATTAAACAAAAAGGGTGAAATAAATCCTTGATAAATTGGAGGAACCAAGAAATGAGGAAGAGTCAGTTTTGAATTCTCTGCGATCCCGAGTCTTCGGGACTGCGAAGAAATCATCGTTCCCAGGGCATCGGGACTGCGAGAAATTTTTTTCTTTTGGAGTCTCAGAGTTTCAGAACTGAGGTTCCGACGAAGGACGAACATCAGTCCCGTGAATGCGGTATTTCAGGGTTTCAGGTTTTTTTGATGATTTTTAGGACCAGCACCTGGTTTTACTAAATTATTTCTTCGGGAACCGATGCTTTAATGGTTGGATTCAGTGAGAGTTGGCCCCGGATTTTGTAACCTCGATCTATGATAAGGTCTAATTATCAAATATTTCATACAGCAACTTATCCAGATGTTCTGCATTCTCCTCAGATTCTCCAACAAACTTTTCTATGATCCTGCCGTTTTTGTCAATTAATATCCGGAAAGGTATTGATACTACAAAATAGTTTTGATATATATCATTGTCAGTAAAATGATTGGGCCCATCTGCATATTTTTCTGCAACCGGAATGTGATACCATATTCCCGTACTGTCCTGACTAACTGCCTCAATCCATTCCTCTCTTTTCATGTCAAGGGAAACAGCAATAACTTCAAAACCTTTGGAATGATACAAATTATAAACTCTCTTCAAATGTGGTATTCCTTCACGGCATGGGCTACACCAACTGGCCCAGAAATCCAATAAGACAACACTTTTGCCTTTAAACTGGGAAAGAGTTACAGTATTATTATTAAGATCTGTCGCTCTGAAATCAGGAGCTTGTCCACCAACGAGAGTATTCTCTTTCTTTCTGATATCCTCAGTAATCGTTCTGCCATATATACTTTTCTTAAGTGATATGTCCAATTTATTGAGAATATATTTCACGGAATCAAGTGAGATTGTTTCTTTACCTGCTAAATTGTACAAAATAACTACAGATAGAAACGACTTTGGATTTTCCAGTACTAATTTAATCTCTATTGAATCTATTTTTTTTCTGGTCTGGTATAATTGATTTTCTGTTTCTTCCGCTTTTTTCACAAGTATTAATTCAGCAGATTTGTCATTTGAGTTTTTTAGGCTATCGCTAATATTTTGGTATAGCTTACTTAGGAATGAAATTCTTTTATGAAATGGTTCTTCAAGTTTTTGTAATAGGTCAAAATCCTTTTGAGTTTTTGATCCGGTAATTTTGAAATCTTTATACTTTTCTTTTGATATGGAAATTTTCATTTTAC
The DNA here is from genome assembly GCA_035390825.1 of Bacteroidales bacterium. GTDB lineage: Bacteria > Bacteroidota > Bacteroidia > Bacteroidales > VadinHA17 > LD21. Next base: position 1,407 of record DAOOUQ010000017.1, read on the forward strand.
CTGGTTCAAGGTAAAAGAATACTCTTTTCAAATCCTTTCCTCCATTTAATTCAGCTCTGGTTGGCTCGTGAATCTTTCCGATAAAAACAAATTTGTTGTTTTGTATTAGTACAGTATCATATACAATTTTTTCATCAGGTCTGTAAATAAGAACTATCATGCCGGAATCCTGTCCATTTATTTCCCCATTAAGAATAAACGTTTTGAAAACCTTGTCCTCCTCAGAGTTACATGAAGAAATCGAAATAATTGAACACTCCAGAAGAAAAATGAATGTCTTCGAGAATAATTTTAAAGTGATGTGATTCAACATCAAGGTTTACATATTTTAATTTCAATTATCCTATGCACCAGTATTCCGGCCTCCATGGATGTGGTTTACAATATGTACATCTGCCAGGCAATGTTTTGCAATCATTATCTGAATTGCATGGTGTCATACCACAGTTTTCATCACCACCATATCCACCTCTAAATGTGATTAGTTCATTGTTCTCCAACAATTTCTCTGACTTGACTTGTAATTTAATAAGTTTTTTCATTTAAATAAGACTTTTATTATTAATTGTTTGGTCCTGATTGTTTTCCTTGCTTTATGTTTTTCTTCTGATCACTCCGAATGAATCAACATAAAAATTGTTCTCCTGCACTTTCATTTCACAGGTCGAAGCTTAAGTAAGTAAAAATGTTATCTTCGAATTGGTCCCCCCTTTCGGTTATGGAAAATTCCGGGCAGAGACAATACAGGGAACACTAATATAGTTTTCTGCACTTTCTTTGTTTTTACTATTTTTCATTTATCATCTGCATGTCTACAGTTTATAACCGTGAACATTATTATGCTTTCATAGTATAAGTTGAAAATCTTTCACAGATCAAAATGGTCCTGATATTAAAGTTCAACAATTATGCTGATATGATTGCAGGAAAAAGCCAGGAAAAAGTTGACAGAAGTTGCCAGATATTGCCAGGATTTGCCAGAAGTTGACAGAAGTAGACACCATCATTTTTTTGAGCGCTTATTTCAGGCGCTTTGGGATTTTAAAATCCGCTCTGGGCTCAGGGCACAGGGCACAGGGGAAGAAGCGGAGGGCGGGGGGCAGGCTTCGTAAGCCGTAGCCATGGCGAAGGCTTAGGGCAGGGGGCAAGAGGAGTGAGGTGGAGATGGGGAGAGGGGGTGATGGGGAGATCCGTCTTTAATTCGTGCATCCGTGGCGAAAAAAAGATGTGAGTAGTGAGTAGTGAGTAGTGAGGAAAGAAGAATGAGGAGTCAGGTGTGAGGAGTCAGGAATGAGGTGTGAGGGGTCAGGTGTCAGGAAATCAGGAGTGTGAACTTTGAACCTTGAACCTTGAACTTTGAACCTAAATAACCAGCAACATGCAACCAGCACCCAGCAACCAGCAACAATTGATAAAAGTCCCGGGAATTTTTTCCCTTTGCGCTTCACCATTTTCTCCGGCCAGAGTTACTTTGTACTAAATCATACCAATTTTTGACAGTGATACAAAACCTAAAATCTGTCAGAATTTTGATTAGCGTGACTCCAAAGATCCTTAATTAAACAAAAGAAAGTGGAATTAAAAATCTGACTCTGACCGGTTTCCCTCTCTGAAGACCGGGAGACCATTTTGGCGACTCAGAAATTGTTCTCACTGCTTCCTTATCCAGCAAAGGATCCACTCCTTTAACTATAGAAATATCATTTACCGAACCGTCCTCTTCGATTATGAAAGTAAGGATAACTTTTCCTTTGATTTTTTTATCAATCGCTTCCTGAGGAAAAGTAATCCTCTTTTGGACCCAGTCTCTGAATTTATTAAGGTCTCCTCCCTTGAAAGTTGGCATCACCTCTACAATAAAAAGTGGCTCCTCGTTTCCGGTTCCATTACCCCCGGGTAGCAGGTAGTTACCCGAACCTGATCGGAATTCATCAGCTACATCGTTCTCTTGTGAAGCGAGGGCTTCGTCTGTGGTGATTTGTGTTTGTTCAGCAGGTGTAATTGTATCCACCACCACTGGTGGAATATATTCAATAGATTCAGCAGTTTTCTCAATCTCAGGCGCAGGAGGGGTTGGAGGAATATAAATTTCCTCAGCAGGAGGTTCAAGATTTTCCATTCTCACTTGTACAAACCTGTTTCCGACTATTAAAATTCTTTCAGATTTGGGTCTTGTCAGGAAGGGGACAATTGTCAGTGTAGTTCCTAATAAAGAAGATAAAATCACCCCGGCAAGCAGGGCACTATAGTACTTCTTACGCAAATAATAAGCGCCATAGTCACGATTACGGTACTCGAATACGATATCATCGAAATCAGTGATTTTGTAAGAATAATTCCCAGCATTAAGTTTAGAGTGTTTGTCTTTTCTTTTTGTTTTCACATTTCATTTTTTCATTTTTCAAAAGATTCAGATGTCCAACTGTAACAATTAAAGATAATCTGTCAGGGATGTTACATAAAAGAAAGAACAGGTAGCCTTTTATTTTCTATTACCAGAATTGAAGCAAAAAAGAAATTTCAACAAAAAAAACATCAATTAAAACCCTAAGTTAATAACTGTAAGGTAGACATGTATAAACTTCTGCAAAATTTATAACAATACCCAGGGGAAGAGGTGGGGAGCGTGGAGCAGAGGGCAGGCTTCGTAAGCCGTAGCCTTGGCGAAGGCTTGGGGCAGGGGGCAAGATATTAGACGTGAGATATGAGGTGTCAGGCGTCAGGAGTCAGGAGAGAAGAAAGTTGGCAGTTGGCAGTTGGCATCCATTTTTAGATCTTATGATTAAAAATTGTATCAGGGTTCCTCCAGGATATTGCCTGTCTGCCGTCACTGTAGCTGTATGTTTCATCACCGCCGTAAATAACTGATCCGGAAGGTAATCCGGTTAACCTTTGCCAGTATTTAATTCCTTTAAAGAATTCATCTGTTATAGTTTTTCCTGATTTAATTTCAACAGGAACAAAACTATCTTTTTTATCAATTATGATGTCTATTTCATGACCCACGTTATCTCTCCAGAAAAAAATATCCTCGCTGACTGACCTGTTCGAGACATGCTTTTTAAACTCCGAAACGATAAGATTTTCAAAGATATTCCCATACAGTGGATGCAGATTCAACTGGCCGGCATTAGAAATACCCAGGAGAGAGCATACAAGTCCTGTATCGTAAAAGTAAAGCTTGGGCATTTTTATTATACGCTTGTTGAAATTCCTGTGAAAGGGATAGAGCCGGAAGACTATGAAGGAATTTTCCAGAACAGATATCCAGGCTCCTGCAGTCTTGTTATCAACTCCCGCATCCAGGGCAAGGCTGCTCAGATTCAGCAACTGACCGGACCTTCCGGCGCACAGCCTTAGAAATCTGTCAAAAATATTAAGATCTGATATATTCTTTAGCTGCCTGACATCTCTCTCGACATATGTCCTGATATAATTCGGATACCAAAGACCAGGGTCTATCCTCTGATCATATATCGGGGGGTATGATCCGCTAATTATCCGGGATGCAGGGTCAACATCATTCCCGGGGGGTAATTCGGCCAGAGTAAACGGAAGAAGGTAGAGGTATGCAATTCTTCCGGCAAGGCTTTGAGAAATCGACTCCTGCAGAAGAAAATTATTCGAACCTGTAAGTATGAATCGTCCTTTCGCACTGCTGTCATCAAGCAACTGCTGAAGATATGAAAAGATCTCAGGTGCTCTTTGCGCTTCATCGATTATTGCCCCGGAACCATAGTGAAATAAGAATCCTCTCGGATCATCAAGTGCAAATCGTCTGCTGTCGGGATTCTCAAGGTTAACATAAGGTTTGTTGTCAAAAACATGCCGTGTCAGCGTTGTTTTTCCCGATTGCCTTGGCCCGATAACGGCTACTGCCTTAAATTGTTCCGCCAGCTTTAAAAGTTCTGGTTCAATTTCCCGTCTGATCATAATGCAAATATACAGTTTTGGAATTGAATTCCCAAATTGTAAAATATTTATTATTGAGAGCCTGGGGCATTGAGGAAAAAGCTCAGGGCTCGGGGCACAGAGCACAGGGGAAGAAGCAGGGGGCGGGGGGCAAGATATAAGACGCAAGAGGTGAGTCGTTAGTAGTGAGTCGTGAGTGAGGAGTGAGGTTTCAGGAGTGAGGTGTCAGGAGTACAATAATTTGCTAATCCGGGAAATATTACGTATATTGCGTAACGTTAAATACGTAATATGAAGAGCAAAATCTCAAATCCGTTCGTTACAACCGGCTACCTGGGACCTGAATTCTTCTGCGATCGTAAAGATGAAACTGAAAGAATCTTAAGTGCAATTTCCTCAGGAAGAAATATCACTCTGATATCTCTTCGCAGAATGGGGAAAACCGGACTTCTGAAGCATGTTAAGCATAAGCTTGAGAAGTCAGGTAATCCGGAGTCGGTAATCTATGTTGATCTTCTTCCTACATTGAACGGAAATGATTTGCTGAATTCCGTTTCTACTTCCCTGCTCAGGATAAAAACTAATGAAAAGAATATCCTCGAAAAAGTCCTGGGAGCTCTTGGCTCATTACGTCCGAAACTTACTATCGACTCACTTACAGGCCAGCCTTCCCTGGAGCTTATTATTGATTCCCCGACAACAATCCAATCAGGATTTGATAAGTTACTCCTGCTGATTTCAGACATAAAAAGGGATATTGTCTTTATGTTCGATGAGTTTCAGCAGATAAGCCGGTATCCCGAAAAGAGCATAGAGCAGATGCTTCGCACAGTTATCCAGACATATCCGGCAATTCCTTTTATATTTTCAGGAAGCAGCAGGCACATGCTTGAAAACATGTTTTTGTCGGCTGGCAGACCTTTCTATCAGAGTTCTGAGCTTATGTATCTCGATCAGATAAATGAAAATGATTACAGGGAATTCATAAAAGACCATTTCATCAAAGCCGGCAGAAAAATTACCGATGAGGCTATTGACGGTATCTTTGAATGGACAAGGCTGCATACATATTACGTTCAGTACGTGTGCAGCCTGATTTATGAATCGGGAGACATAAAAACAGATTTGCCTGATCTGAAAAAGGTTTTCCTGAGGATACTCACTGATTTTGAACCTCAGTACATAAGCTACCGGAACCTTCTGCCATCCCATCAGTTCAGGCTGCTCCGCGCAATTGCCTCGGAAAATATTGTAAAAAATCCAACTGCCGGAAAATTCATTGCAGATCATAATCTAACCAGTCCCAGTTCGGTGAGTACCTCACTTAACTCCCTTCAGGAAAAAGAAATGATTGTCAGGGAAAACGGTAAGTGGATGGTTTATGATGTATTTTTCTCAAGATGGCTTGAATACAATTACAGTAAATAATCGGGGGGCAGGAGGCAACAGGGGGCAAGATATGAGGCGTGAGACGTGAGATATGAGGAGCCAGGTGTCAGGGGGCAGGGGTTGGTACAATGTAGCGATCCGTCTTTAATCCGTGCATCCGTGGCGAAAGAGAAAGAGGAGAGACTTGAGATATGAAATAAGAGGAGGCAGAGAGCAGAGAGCAGACACCGAGTAGTGAGGAGTGAGGGGTCAGGAGTCAGGGTTAAGGGTTGAGGAGTGAGGGGTGAGGTAATCGGAAGTAAGAAATAGGAATTGAAAAGTAGAAAACTGGTGCGAGTGATTTTTGACCTGATAGTTCGTATCGTGAAGCAGCCCCTCGCCCTTGGGAGAGGGGTTGGGGTGAGGCCGGAGGATTAGCTTCGCTGATCCCTTTTGGGAGATCCCGGCAACGACAAATTGCTCCTCAGCGGGCTGCGCCCGCTAATGCGACGTGGATATGGATTGCCTTCGGCGATCCCTGAGGGAGGTTCCCGGCAACTCCTTATCATTCCCTTACTCCTTTCAGTCGTAAGTGATTTTTGTTTTATGCCTTTCCTCTCTGAGGCGAGCCTCAGCCGGAAAGACATAAAACAAAAATCCCATCCGCCGGCTGGCGGATGGGAATGATAAGGAGTTGCGGAGAAAGGGGGATTCGAACCCCCGGTCCGCCGGAAGGCGGACAACGGTTTTCGAGACCGCCGCATTCGACCACTCTGCCATCTCTCCTTATAGCTTTAGCCGCATTCGGCTACGGAGTTTATCACGCTTGTGGCGTGACCATCTCTCCTAAAAACCCACCCCCGCCCCTCCCGGGAGGGGATCTCCCCACTGGCACCCTGCGCCCTGAGCCTTTAGGGGTCGGCGACAAAAGTAATAAATATTTGTTCTTAAAAAGTCATTCAATTGTTTTGATAAAATTCTTTTAAGAGCTTATTTTGCATAACCTTCAGAATATTAATATTTATGAATAACAGAAATACCTGGCAAAAGATTAAAATCGAGTATTTAAATATTATAGTAAAATATTACAAACATTTATTGATTGACCCCCTTTCCCGTTTCCCCCATGGGGGAAAAGCTTAATGCAGGTTCCTTCCCCTTTGGGGGAAGGTCAGGAAGGGGGTAAAGACACTTGAGCAAGACATTTTTATTTGTTATTCAACTTCTTAGCCAATATTTAACCTTAATATATCAAAACGTGAAAAATCTATTTAAAATTCTGTTCGTCATGGGATTGACCGCCACATCCTTCAGCTCATGTAAAAACCAGACTGATACTGACCTCTCCAATCCGTTCTTCAGTGAGTACAATACTCCGTTCCAGGTACCGCCTTTTGAAAAAATAATGGCAAAACACTATATGCCGGCATTCGAAAAAGGCATGGAGGAGGGGAGAAAGGATATCGAAAAACTGGTTAAAAATTCAGAAGAACCGACTTTCGAAAATACTATTGCCGCCCTCGACAAGGCCGGAGAGCTTCTTACAAGGGTTTCTGCTGTGTTCTTTGCACAGGCTTCTGCAAATACGAACGATTCGCTCCAGAACATCGAATTGGAGATATCTCCGAAACTTGCCGGATACAATGATGAGATAAGACTTAATCCAGGCCTCTTCAAACGGGTAAAGCAGGTATATGACAATCAGGCTCAGTTCAACCTTACACCCGAACAGAAATTCATACTCGAAAACCTGTATAAGGAGTTTGTAAGAAACGGGGCAAACCTGAGCAAGGCTGACCAGGATACCCTGAAAAAGCTTAACCAGAGGATCTCAGTTCTCAGCGTCACATTCAGCCAGAATGTGCTCAACGAAACAAACAACTATAAGCTCTTTGTCGGCAAGGACAAACTTACAGGTTTGCCCCAGTCACTGGTTGATGCCGCTGCAGAGACCGCAAAAGCAGCAGGAAAGGAAGGCCAGTATGCCTTCACGACACAGAGGCCCAGTATCTTTCCTTTCCTTCAGTATTCTGAAGACAGGGACCTTCGACGCGAATTGTTTCATGCCTATACAAACAGGGGTAACAACGGAAATGAAAATGATAACAACAAAGTACTTGCCGAGATAGTAAAACTGAGAGCACAACGTGCAAAACTCCTTGGTTATAAGTCGCATTCCGACCTTGTCCTCGAGCCAAGAATGGCCAAAACACCGCAGAATGTATTCAACCTTCTCAACAATCTTTGGAGCAAAGCAATTCCTGTCGCCAAAAATGAGGTAAAGGAGATGCAGAAGATTATTGACAAAGAAGGAGGAAAATTCAGGCTTGAACCTTCCGACTGGTGGTATTATGCCGAGAAACTGAGAAAACAGAAGTATGACCTCGACGATAACGAGCTCAGACCATATTTCAAACTCGACAATGTCCGTGAAGGCGTTTTCACCTGCGCAAACAAGCTTTACGGGATCACTTTCGAACCAATTGCAAACTGTCCTCTTCCTCACCCCGAGGCACAGGCTTATGAGGTCAGGGAAGCCGACGGATCACATATCGGGGTTCTTTACATGGATTTCCATCCGAGGGAAAGCAAGCGTCAGGGTGCATGGTGCGGCGGTTACCGCAACCACCATGTTGTTGACGGTAAGGAGGTTTCACCGGTCGTAACCCTTGTCTGCAACTTTACACGTCCTTCTGGCGAACTTCCTGCCCTTCTTAACCTTGAAGAGGTTGAAACACTCTTTCATGAATTCGGCCATGCTCTTGAAGGATTATTCTGCAAGAACACCTACAACATGTCGTACATAGCATGGGATTTTGTTGAACTTCCTTCACAGATTATGGAGCATTGGGCAACCGAACCCGAACTCCTGAATACTTATGCAAAGCATTATCAGACAGGCGAACCAATACCTGCAAAACTGATCGCCAAAATGGACAAGAGCAAATATTTCAACCAGGGTTTCATAAATGTTGAACTCCTTGCAGCGTCCCTGCTTGATATGGCATATTATACTCTTGAAGCTCCTGCCGTTGTTGATGTACAGAGCTTTGAAAAGGCATATTTCGAAAAGATCGGACTTATCCCCGAGATAGTTTCGAGATACAGGAGCACATATTTCCTCCATATAATTGACGGTTACGATTCAGGATATTACAGCTATACCTGGGCTGCAGTTCTCGACAACGATGCATTTGAAGCATTTAAGGAAAAAGGTATTTTCGACAAAGCCACTGCAGAATCGTTCCGCAGGAATATCCTTGAAAAAGACGGCACCATGGATGCAATGCAGATGTATGTCAATTTCCGCGGTCGCGAACCGCAGATAGAGCCGCTGCTGAAAAACAGGGGACTGATAGGGCAGTAACCTGCTTATTACTGGATTCAGGTTTAGTATATTCTTGAATGATGCTCAGAGCGCAGAGCTCAGAGCTCAGGGAAGGAAGCACAGAGCACAGAGCTCAGGGAAAACCCTTTTACCCTGTGCCCTGTGCCCTG
>DAOOUQ010000017.1:10284-11465 GCA_035390825.1 Bacteroidales bacterium
GCGCCTTGTGCCCTGCGACAAAAGCCGGCAGGCTTTTAAAACGCTTTCCTTATCTCCTTCAGCGACACACCAAGGCTAAGCATCGCTGCCCGGTCGAGAAGCTTTTCATCGCCTGTGAGGTGGATCGTGATCTGGCTGTGGGTGATGCTTTCACCGGGTCTGAGCGCAGCAGCAGGGGAGGAGGTTTCGAGTTCATAAAACGGGCCCATCTGTGATCCGTCTTCCAGGGGACCATCGTTATAGGAATTCATGACATCGCCCGAATACGGATCTTCCTGTATCTGCCAGGCTGAATTCACATAATCTGTTTTGCCTTCGGGAAGTTTGCAGATAAGCAGGGTAAGTATCCTGTTTTCAAAGTCGTAGCTGCCCATCGTCCCGGTTGCCCGCAAGGGAGAAAGGCCTATTTTACCGCGGCTCTTGCCGTCGGCCCTGAAATAAATATTATTACCCCGGATCTTAAGCCGGTCGGGCGATATCTTGCCGAAATAACTGTCATTGATGACAACGCCAAGATCTTTTTCATCACCCTGTTTAAAAGGAATAACTACAGTCACCTCAGGTGAGGGTATAAACATCCCAAGCATCCATATTGAAAGCATGCCGGTTTCCTTGTTCCATTCCCTGTCACCCTTGTTTGTCAATTTATTTTCAGACATATATGCCACATAGCTTATGCCTTTCAGGTCAATGCCTGTCTCTTTTATTAAATCCTCTTCCGAAAGTAGTGTCACTTTCCTGTCGATCTGAAACTTAAGGGGTGTTCCGCTGTAGTTTTCGGTTTCTGCATAACGGGTGAATGTTGCTGAGTTTTTGTTCACAGATGTGGTTGTGAAAGGAAGAGTATCAAGGAATGCAGGTGTCTGCCAGTTATCATATACAAAATCATCTCCTTTCTTAAAATAGATAGAAAATTGTCCTCCCTCGGGACCGAGCCACAACCTTTCCTCACCACCGAAGGGCATGATATGGGGTTGCGACCTGCCTGAGGCTATCAGGTCCCTGTTTATCCATCCGAAGCTGAATCCGTCAGGCCCCATGGCAGTGCTTGTCATTACCCTGCCCTGCCAGGCGGGGACTATTGCAATTGAAGAGTTTCCGAAAGTCAGCTCAATTACTTCCACATGTTTTCTGAGGAAATTCAGGTTGCAGCTGTATTGTTTAAGGGTGTCGTCAATCAT
>DAOOUQ010000017.1:11565-90975 GCA_035390825.1 Bacteroidales bacterium
ACAATAAAATATCTTTTCAGGAACAGTGATGGTCTTGTTTTTGAGACTGTATATATGTCTGACGGCAAACGCAATACTGTTTGCGTATCCTCCCAGTCGGGATGCCGGATGGGCTGTCCCTTTTGCGCCACCGGCCGGCTTGGATTCATGGGGAACCTCTCCGCCGGGGATATGATAAATCAGATAATAAGTCTTCCTGAAGCAGGTAAGGTAAATCATGTTGTATTTATGGGAATGGGCGAGCCGATGGACAATATAGAGAATGTTCTGAAGGCATGCACTGTTATAACAGCACAATGGGGACTTGCCCTGAGCCCCCGCGATGTAACAGTATCCACAGTAGGCATACTTCCGGGTATTGAACGGTTTCTTGCAGAATCAGGCTGTAATCTTGCCTTCAGCATTTTTTCCCCTTTTCCTGATGAAAGGATCAGGGCAGTGCCTGCGGAAAGGTTATACCCGTCTACAGGTATCATTGAGATTATGAGAAATTTTCCGCTGAAAAAGAAGCGGAGAATGAGCGTTGCCTATGTTATGATGAAGGATATAAACGATACCGAGAGGCATCTTCAGGGATTGAAGGACCTGCTTCGGGGATCATCAGTGAGGATAAATCTGATACCCTATCATCCCATATCGGATGAAGAAGTCTTTTCGTCTCCCGACAGCACCGTGATGTATTTCAGACACGAACTTGTTATCTCAGGTATTTCAGCATCCGTGAGAAGGTCAAGGGGAGCAGATATTTCGGCAGCATGCGGGCTGCTGGCATCCGGCTCAGCCTCTTGAGTTTATAAGCTGAAAAAGATGTTCGTCTATATATCCGTCGTTAGTTTTTATCCAGTCTTTTTTAATACCAGCCTGCACAAAGCCCATTTTGCGGAAGAGGTCCATGCTTTCGCAGTTGTTGCTTAAAATATTGCAATATAGCTGATGAAGCTGAAGTGTACCGAAGCAATAGTCAACAAGGCACTTCAGCGCCATAGAGGCATATCCTTTCCTTCTGTAAGCTTCGTCAGCAATAAGGATTCCTATGCCAGCACGCTTATGAAAGGGATCAAAATCAAAAAGATCTATTGTCCCGATAGTCTTGCCATCCGGGATATGATCAATCATCAGCCGCAGCTGGGATGTCTCATATATGGTCTTATGAGAATTTTCAAGGTATCGTTTAAGCGTATATCTTGAAAATGGCACGATGGTGCTGCTGATTATCCAGTATGATGTATTGTTTTCCCAGTTATACAGTAATTCAAGATCTTCGGGCTCAGGAGCCCTGAGATCAATTTCCTTGTATTTCATTGCAGATAAGAATATTGGTCATCTGTTACTATTGAATATCGATTTCCCTTATAAAAGCGTCGCCAAAGTCCTTTTTAACATTTACAAGAGCTTCTCTGGCTGTTGAAATGGATGTATATTCTCCAAAGACATACTTGTAAAAACCGTCGCCATTTCTAATTTCCCTGACACCCTCATAACCGGGGAAGATATCTTTTATATCGATCGGATTTCGTGTTGCCTTCAGCTGGATTGTGAAAACCTTGCGTGATGTTGAAGGACCGGTCAGGGTGAAATCAGCATCACCTCCTGAAGCAGCATTTTCAAGTTCGTACTGGTTAATTATGTATGCATCTTTCAGACCCGCTTCCCTGAGGTTGCCCAGATATGCAACTGCATCAGGCCTGTTGTAGAAGACCCCGAGTGCATATAGATAGAGTGAATCGGTCCTTACTGTCCTTACAAAGAGCATTTCATTCTTTATAAGGTTATTGAAATATCCCGAATTCAGTTTATCCTTTGTCTGTCTCAGTACAATGCTGTATTTCATCGAACCAGGCTGCCTGAGGTGCTGTGGTGTATAGGCTTCCTGCCTTATCACAACACCAGTCTTGGGATTGACAATTCCGAAAGTCACCCTCCTGTTATATTTTCTTCCTTCAGGATTATCGGAACCGTCAGGATTTGTATTTACAGCCACGAAGTTTGATTCTCCGAATGCCTTTTTAACGAATTTTGACTTGTCGATGCCTGACGATGTCATATAATCTATAACAGCCTGGGCACGTCTGTCGGCAAGACGTTTGTTATATTCCGACGGACCTTTTGAATCTGTGTATCCTGCCACTTCGATCGTCAGTTCAGGGTAACTGATCATTATGTTCTTCAGCATATCGAGAATAGGTTTGGAGTCTTCAGATATATCGGCCTTGTCAAATTCGAAAAGTACATTTTTGATTGACAGGAAATCGCCTGTTGAAACTTTTTCAGGTTCAAGCGAGGGATTTACAGCGAGGAATTTACCGGCAAAATACAGAGGGAGATTAAGATCTATCGTGTCAGTGTTATATCCGTCATGGCTCACATATACTTCATAGTCTCCCGGTTTAATGTTGAAATTGAAGGATCCGTCAGCAGCAACCGGAATATTCTGCATTATTTCGCCGGTTTTCAGGTTTTTGACTGTGATAAGTGATACTTTCGGATCGACCTGCATGCCGTCCTCGAGCCTTATTGTTCCTTCAGCCCTTGTAATTTCGTCGGCAGGATCGACAGCGACAACTGAATAGATATTCCTTTGGTTGCTCTTGTCATCAAAGCGGCTCGCCACGAAGCCCGGAGCATTATTGTTGAGGATAAAGTTTGTGTTTTCCTGGACAGTATTGAAAGCGTATGGCATGCCAACCGGCTGGGTCCATACAGATCCTCTCTTTATAGACCGGAAAACATCATATGCTCCCATGCTTATATGTCCTATTGAGCTGAAAAGCAGTGCGTTTTCGTCAGGGTCGAAGTATGGTGTACTTTCATCGTACGGAGTGTTTATGATATTACCCAGGTTAACCGGCCGGTCCCATGAACCGTCTGAAAGACGTTCTGATGTCCAGATATCGAGTTCTCCTTCACCTCCGGGCCTGTTACTGGAAAAATACATTGTTTTTCCATCAGGGGTTATAAAGCCATGTGCTTCCCAGTATATCGAATTAACATATTTGCCTACGCTTTTGATCTTTGTCCATGTTGTGTCTCTTCTGGTACTGTAATACAGGTTTCCGTCACCGCCGTCATCCATGAAGAGAATTAGCATTTTGCCATTGCCGGTTATCGAGTTTGTATAGAATCTGTCATAACCGCCCAGCTGTTTTGTTATGTTTGACGGTCTTCCCCAGGCATTGTTCTTTTTATAGGAGCAATATATCTGTGTTATCCCTTCATTTTTAACAGTAAATACGAATACAGAATCATTTTTGGCAAGTACCGGATTGCATGCCCCTGGATATTCTTCAAGCCATGGGGCAAAATAGTTGGTAATAAGCCTGAGGGGGCGCTTTTTCATCTCCATTGCATAGCGGCAGTTCCTTATCTGCAGGTCGATGAAATCCTGCTGGTAGGTATCCTCATCCGAAAGATTCTTTTTCATGGTGTTGAAAAAGTTCAAAGCCTGTTCAAGGCTGTCATTCTGGTGGAAGGCAATTGCGAGATACAGATATGTATCGAGAGGGGCCTTTTCTCCTGTCTGTTTGTATTCTTTTGCAGTTGACACAACACCCTGTGAAGCTTTCTTGAGCAATTGAAGAGCCTCCTGCTGTTTCCCGTCAAGATTCAGGTAGCAGATTCCCAGCTTGGCTGCGAGGTTGTAATTGTCAGGATGTGCTTTGAAAAGTGGTTCATACAGCGTGGCTGCCTTAAGGTAATTTTCATCATAATAATAATAAGTGTCCGCGTTCTGGAAGGCTCTCAGAAATTCCCTGCGCGAAGACTCCTGTGCTGTCATGGCATTGCCAAGGGCAAGTATCAAAAAAATGACAGTAACTTTTCTGAATGGGTAAAAATGTTTCATTTTTCCGGTAGGTTATGGGTGACAGTAATTTGAGGATTTCCTGACTGGTTTTGTTGATTGTTATACAAACTACATGAACAGCTAATTATTCATCAGGATGCCGATCTCTTTGACGAATGCATCACTGAATCGCCTGAACTGATCCCTCTGCAAAACAGTCTTCGCTTCTTCGGATGTAGAATATCTGCCATACAGATAATGGTACATCCCGTCAATTTCCTTTGTCTCCCTCACACCAGTCAATCCGGGGAATGTCAGGCTGATATCCACAGGAGTCTTTGTTGCCTTGAGTTGAATGCTAAAGTATCTCCTGCTTTCCACAGGCTTATCGCCCGATCTTTTTGTGACCTTTTTAATGAACAGATCATCGGGATAACCCTTCCTGACAAGATCATCCCTGTGGGCATAGGCATCGTTTTTATCCGTAAAGGCTCCTGTTGTATACCTGTAGAAATAATCTGCTTCATTATAGAACACCCGTATATCCGAAACATATCTGAAATAGCTGATGTCGACCGGATTATACAGCGCCATCACCTGAACCGTATAATAAAGGATGGTTGTGTCCTGTGAATCATTGTCAGTAACATCGGATACTGCAAGATCCCTGACAAGTATCCTCGGGTCAATTTCCTTCACTGCCGGAATTTTCGACAGATCAAGCTTTTGTCCGGCCTGGGGATTCTTATCAAGAATGATATCCCTCATTTTTATAACTTTCGACAGATTGCCAGCCGGTATGGTTGTATCTGCATACTGTGTATAATAGCCTTTCGGACCCGTATAAATGATCCTGAACCTTCCCGGGGAAACAATGAAATTGTATTTGCCTGTAAACCTGTCGGGATAAACTTTCTCAATTGTATCGCCTGATGTTTTGTCGGTGAGATATATGGCATTATTCTCATCGAACTGCATTACTGTATCCTTAAGGCTGTAATTGCCGGATATCTCAAAGATCCTGTTCAGGCCCTCGTTAGTAAGGGTGATATAGAAAATCTCCTTTTTCTTGTACTCGGTGGTTATGGAATAGAATCCGTTCCTGTCGTTATTGAATGGCTGGAAAAACCTGTCATCATCGGTCGAGTTAATCGGGAAACCCAGGTTCTCCGGTAAGTTCCACTGAGAACCCGATCCGCGGCTTCTGTAAATGTCATAACCTCCCATCCCGCTGTGTCCTTCGGAACTGAAGTATAGCAACGAATCGTTGATCGTAATAAAGGGCGTGTCTTCATTAAAGATGGTATTGACACTCTCGCCAAGATTTACCGGAATACCCCAGTCTCCGCCGGCATCTTTTTCAGACATGTAAATATCGAGCCCTCCAATTCCGCCATCCCGGTTGCTTGTGAAGTAAAGCCTTTTACCGTCGGGTGATATTGCAGCATGTGACTCGTAGAATTTTGTGTTAATATTCCTGTTCAGCCTGGTTACAGGTGTCCAGGAGCCATTTACGTATTCCGATGAGTAAATATTGCCGTCGAAATTGTCGGTCTTATAGAGAAAAAGCATGGTCCCGTCATAATTAAGGGAACAGGAAGAGCAGTCATCGCCGCATTTCAGTTGCGAATTTATCTCCACGGGGTCCTGCCATTCACCTCTGACCTTCCTTGAGAACATGATCGCATTTATGATGCCTCTTCTTTCTGTATACACCAGGGTGTTACCGTCAAAGCTCACGGCAGGGTTTTCATTTACGGATCCCTGGCTGAACTGTTTGCTTAGAAGGACCTTGCTGATCCTTAACGGATTCTCCTGGCTGTTCATGGCGTTGTTGCAGGCCTCGATCTGCTGATCGATATATGAAAAGTTTTTCATCCCGCCCTTTTTCTCAGTCTCAAGGGCCAGTTTCTTAAAGGTGTTCAGGGTACTTAATGCTTTTTCGAGTTCATTATTTATCATATAGGCTTTCCCCAGGAAGAACCAGGCATCAAGGGGTGCTCTTTTTTCAGAGAAACTGTTGACCTTTGCTCCATAGCTTGAATGGTTGACTGCCGATTCGAGATAGGGGATTGCCCTGTCTTTTTCACCCGGGATGTTCAGGTAACTTGTCCCGATCTTATACTGGATATTATAATTGTCGGGTTTGTCAAGAAGCAGGTATAAAGGGTTTGCCAGCTCATATTCAAAGAAGAGGTAATGTGATTCAGCTTCTGCAAAGATCTTCCTGTTCTGTATCTTTTGCTGGCCGTAAGCAGTAAAAGGCAACAAAACAAAAATAATTAGCCCTATCGACAGGCTAAATATTTTCTCCCTGACTACAATCATTATAACAAATATAACAATTTTAGGAATAATCGTCAGGAACCTGTATTATTTTATCTTAATCAGTAGCTTCTCAACAGCCGGGTTTTACCAACAGGCTTTTAAAGCAGCGAATCCGTATAATTCTCAAGTATTTCTTTTATCCTGTTGAGGAATTTGCCTGCCAGTGCCCCGTCGATAACCCTGTGATCGTAGCTTAGCGACAGTATCATTATCTGCCTTATTGCTATCACATCACCATCGGATGTCTCAACCACCGCGGGCATTTTCCTGACAGCTCCGGTACCGAGGATCGCTACCTGTGGCTGGTTTATGATTGGTGTTCCGGAAAGGTTGTTATAGCTTCCGAAATTTGTTATGGTGAAAGTACCTCCCGTAATCTCATCGGGCCTGAGCCGGTTAGCCCTGGCTCTTTCGGCAAGATCGTTTACAGATATGGCAATTCCCGTAAGGTTCTTCTCATTTGCGTTTTTGATGACAGGAACGATGAGGTTGCCGTCGGGGAGGGCAGTGGCCATCCCGATATTGATATTCTTCTTTTTGACAATGTTGTTTCCGTCGACTGAAATGTTTATCATGGGAAAATCCTGAAGGGCCCTTGCTGCAGCATCGATGAATATTGGTGTCAGGGTAAGTTTCTGCCCCCGGGCTCCAAGAAATTTGTCCTTTACGCTGTTCCTCCAGTTTACAACCCTTGTAACATCTGCATCGATGAATGAAGTGACATGAGGCGAGGTCCTTTTTGACATTACCATATGGTCGGCTATAAGTTTTCTCACCCTGTCCATCTCAATGATTTCATCACCGGCCCGCGGTTCTTCACGAAAAGTCCGGGTAAAAGTTTCGGCAGGTTTCTGAATGGGCGTTTTGACCATATTACGTTCTTCCAGTAACCTGAGAACATCATCCCTTGTTATCCTTCCGTCCATACCGGAGCCATCGATCCTGTCGAGTTCATCATAGCTGATCCCTTCCCTGGCGGCGATGCTGCGGACAAGGGGTGTAAGGAATTTTCCCGATGGTGTCCGGCTTTTCATATCCCGGGATAACAGAGTTTCTTCTTTCTTTTCTTCGCGTACGGAATTTATTGTTTCCCTGATTCTTTCGACTTCCTTTTCTATTTTTTGTGTCTCTTCCGGCTGTTTTTCCTTGTTGTCTTCAAGAACGGCAATGATCTCCCCGACTTTTACCACAGAGCCTTCCGCTGCTTTGATTTCAACAAGAGTGCCTCCCGACGGAGCAGGTATTTCGGAATCGACCTTGTCGGTGGCAACTTCCACAAGGGGTTCATCCTCATTTACATCTGAGCCTGCCTTAACCAGCCATTTGTTTATCGTTGCCTCTATCACTCCTTCTCCCATTGCGGGAAGTATTATGTTCATTCTTGCCATGTAATCGTTTTTCTACAATAACAAACAGAGGCAAATTATGTTTAAAAGAATCTTACTGGTGATACGGGCTTCTGTTGCTGATAGCCCTTCCAAGAGTAATTTCGTCGGTATATTCAAGTTCGTCACCCACAGCGACTCCGCGGGCCAGAGTTGTAAGGAGGACATCAAATTTTGCGAGCCGTCTTGAGATGTAAAAGTTTGTGGTGTCTCCTTCCATGGTGGTGCTCAGGGCAAGGATAACCTCAGAAACTCCTCCCGCCCCAACTTTCTCCTCAAGAGAATCGATCTTCAGATCAGCCGGACCAACTCCGTCCACAGGCGAGATTATGCCTCCGAGCACATGGTAAATCCCCCTGAACTGTCCGGTGTTCTCAATTGCAATCACATCCTGGATGTTCTCGACAACACATATTGTTGACCTGTCCCTTTTGTCATCACTGCATATCGAACAGATCTCGGTATCAGAAATGCCGTGGCATATCTTGCAGTAATGTATTTCTTTGTGAAGCCTGATGATACTTTCGCCGAACCGTTCAACTTCCCCTGAATCCCTTTTAAGAAGGCTCATCACAAGCCTGAATGCAGTCTTCCTTCCGATACCCGGAAGGGATGCAAATTCGTTTACCGCATTTTCAAGAAGTTTTGAGGGAAATCCTGGAGAACTCATCGTCAGTGATTTTAGACAAAATTAATTCATTAATATTTTCGGCACTAAATCCCTGCAGGAATTTTTTACCCTGACGACTTTTTGCTATCTATGCAGATTAATTTCTGAATCCAATGACACCAACGCTGATATTGGGAATCTTTTGTGCCTATACGGTACTTCTATTTACTGTTACATGGTTCACAGCCAGGAAAGCCAACAACCAGTCGTTTTACATCGGAAACAGGGTCTCTCCCTGGTTTGTGGTGGCATACGGTATGATCGGTGCCTCTCTCTCGGGAGTAACATTCATGTCCGTCCCGGGCTGGGTTAAGGAGACCCAGTTCAGCTATATGGTTGTGGTCTTTGGTTATCTTTTCGGATACATTGTCATTGCTACTGTTTTACTTCCTCTTTATTACCGTCTTAAGCTTACTTCCATTTATACTTATCTCGAAAAACGGTTCGGATTCTGGTCATACAAGACCGGAGCCGGATTTTTCATCCTTTCACGCATACTTGGCGCATCATTGCGCATGTTCCTTGTAATAAATGTCCTTCAGATTTTTGTTTTTGATGCCTGGAACGTTCCTTTCTGGGTAAATGTCCTGATTTTCATTTCTCTCATAATTATATACACGTTAAAGGGCGGTATCAGGACTATTGTTTGGACTGATACGCTGCAGACAACATTTATGCTTCTTGCAGTTATCCTTTCAGTCATTTACATCAGCAGGGAACTGGGCTCTCCTGTATTCAAACTGGCCGGCGAGGTTCTTGACAGTTCTGTTTCAAGAATGTTTATCACCGACTGGCATAATGAAAGGCATTTTCTCAAGCAGTTTCTAAGCGGGATGTTTATAACAATTTCGATGACAGGTCTCGATCAGGAAATGATGCAGAAAAATCTTAGCTGCCGCAATCTCAGGGAGGCGCAGAAGAATATGTTCACTTTCAGCGGCATTGTCGTCCTTGTGAATTTTCTTTTCCTTGTGCTTGGAGCATTCCTGCTTATCTATGCCCAGACAAAGAATGTTTCGGTTGCCATGACTGACGATCTTTTTCCTACGATTGCTTTCAATTATCTTGGTCCGGTTGCCGGTGTCGTATTTCTTATCGGGCTGATTTCAGCAGCATTCCCAAGTGCCGATGGCGCCCTGACTTCGCTTACGACATCGGTGAGCATAGATTTTCTGGGCCTTGAGAAACGTGAAGAAATGGCTGAACATGCAAAGACAAGGACAAGGTATATGGTCCACATTTCGATAGCAGTAATATTCTTTATCTGCATTCTGATTTTCAGGGCTTTGAACGACAGGGCGATAATTGACAAGCTCTTTACGATAGCCGGTTATACATACGGACCTTTGCTGGGTTTATTTACATTCGGCCTTTTTACAAAGAGAAAAGCAAGGGACGGAATAACACCTTATATTGCAATTATTTCTCCGGTGGTCTGCTATATCCTGAGCACATATTCGGTACAGTTGTTCAACGGATATAAATTCGGATTCGAGCTTCTTCTCCTGAACGGATTTCTTACATTTGCAGGTTTATGGATATTCAGCCACAAGCCGGTAGAATATAAGCATCAGAAAACAGACCTCTGCTGATTGCTGCTGACGTCAGGTTCCGCTGTGTCTTCAGGTTCTTCCGGTGTTTCAGGCTTTGTTATCACGGTTTTTACCCTGTATGGAATGTTCCATGTGATGTAATAACTTATCCCTGCGGCAGTCCTTTTCCCTCCGCTGCCGTAGCCCGGGAAATATATCGGTCTCAGATCCTTGCCGCCTCCGCCTGAAACAAGCAGTTTGAGCCGCAGGTTCCAGCCCATGCTGAAGTTTTTGAATATCTCGGCCCTGACGCCGGGTGTCACTTCAATGAAATGACCCATCCTGGTTTTGGAAGGTATCGATGATGTAGTGGTTCCCCAGTAATTATCGTGCCTGAAAGACGGAGTCTCGGAGCTGAAGAGGCTGAGGCCGTACCTCAGTCCTATCCCTGCCTGGTATTTTCCTGCCGAGATATCAGGTTTAAGGAGGTTGAAATCAACCCCGATACGCGTAAACCAGCCTTTGCTCAGGTAGTTGTAATTATACTGGGAATATTTATAGTCGAGATATCCGGCTTCGGCCACCCAGGCCGTTTTTTCGCTGCGGTCATAGGAAATATAACCCTCGATGCTGAGATTATTTTTGTCGGACAAATAGAACCCGGGCCCTGCCATATCGGCCCCGATCCTTATTTTAAGAGGAAATGACACAGTGTCCTGAGCCATTGATGACACAGGCATGAGCAAAAGGAAAAGGTCAATAAAATATGCGAATGTTTTCCTCATTTTTTGTTGTTATGCTGTTGTTGCTCCTGTAGATATAGTCGATTATGTTTCTGGAATAGAGTATGGTATCGAGATAATGAAAAAATGTATAACCGCACTCTTTCGAGATGAGGTGGGGATACGTCGTGTAAACGAATATTATTGTGTCGGTAACCCCATTGATCCTGATCGCGAAAGAGCTTGTGTCGGATGAGGGATTAAGAGGTAACAGGGCAGGCTGAATTTTTGCGGCCTTGTCATAAATTCTGCTGCCACCGGCATTAAGGCCATAGAGTGTCAGGCTGTCGGGAGCCTTGATTTTTTTGGTCAGGTCGAGACAGAAAGAGGCTTTCAGGTAGGCATTTGTCTCCTCAAAGCATGCATCGGGTGAACATGATGAGATGATGACAATCATCGCCGATACAAAAGATGCAATAATCAACCTGAAAGCTTTCTTCATGAGAATTTGAAAGCACTAAAAATACAAAAATATAACCGACGGATGAGCAGCGGCTAAAAAAAACAGCAAGTTCTCAATTATCAGAATTTTGGAAGATTTTTCAGGATACCGTTTATCCCATTCTTAATCTTGGCAAGGACTTTATTATCCTTTTCGCCGGAAAAATAGATCTCTGCAATGATATCTTTATAATGTCCGGCGATAAGGTTCCTTTTAAGCTTAAGTGTAGGGGACAGTTCTCCCGACTGGGGGGTCCATTCTTCGGCAACAAGTCTGAACCTTTTTATCTGCTCATGCTCGCCCAGCGATTTGTTAACCTCCTTTACCTCTCTGCCGAATTGTTCAATGACTTCGGGAAGCTCGATGAGTTCTCTGTTATCATGAAATTGTATCTTATGTTTTGAGCACCAGTCGTGCAGGAATACGAAGTTTGGGGAAATGAGGGCGCTGGCGAATTTTTCATTTTCACCAATCACCATAGCCTGCTCGATAAAGAATGATTCTTTAAGCTTGTTCTCGATTACCTGAGGCGCTATGTACTTACCGGCCGACAGCTTGAATATCTCTTTTTTCCTGTCGGTGATCTTGAGGAATGTTCCCTCTTCAAAGACACCTATGTCGCCTGTATGGAACCATCCTTCAGCGTCGATGGCCGCGGCAGTAAGTTCCGGTGCCTTGTAATAACCAGCCATTACATTGATGCCGCGGCATAATATCTCACCGTCATCTGCAATTTTCACTTCACATCCTTCTATTACCGGCCCGACTGTTCCGAGACGGATCTCGCCAGGCCTGAACGGATTTACTGCAATGACCGGCGATGTCTCGGTGAGACCGTAGCCCTGGATAACAGGCAGTCCCGCGGCCCAGAATATCTTTTCGAGTCTCGACTGCAAGGCTGCTCCGCCCGAGACCATTACCTGAAGCTCACCGCCAAGCGCTTCCTGCCATTTCCTGAAAATAAGCTTCCTTGCGATCCTGAGTCTGAATTTATAAAATGCAGAATTGCCCTCGAGCCTGAATTTAAGTCCCAGGTTGACAGCCCAGAAAAATATGACCCTTTTCAAAGGAGAAAGATTCCTGCCTTTGCTTATTATGTTGTCATAGATTTTTTCCAGGAGGCGGGGCACAGTGTTGAAAATCTGGGGCTTTACTTCCTTAACAGCCTCAGATATCGTGCCCATGTTCTCAACATAATAGATGCTTATGCCCTTGTATTGGAAATGATAGTTGAGCATCCTTTCATATACATGGCATAATGGAAGAAAACTCATCGCTCGGTTTCCGTACCCGAGGTGATGCGCTTTTGAAGTTGTAATGGCATTTGATACAAGATTCCTGTGCGTAAGCATTACCCCTTTCGAGGTCCCGGTGGTCCCCGAAGTGTAAATTATTGTCATAATATCTTCGGGAAGAATGCTTTTCTTGATTTTTTCAAGTTCATCCCTTGTTTCCGCTCCCGATTTTTTACCCTCTTCCCTGATTTCACTGAACTGCCTGAGCCCTTCCACAGGATCAAATGAGAAGATCTCCCTGAGGTTGCTTATTTTCCCGGCAATTGGTTTTACCTTGTTATATATCGACTTGTTTCCAACTATTATCGCCTTTGCCTCTGAATGCTCAAGTATGTATTCATATTCATCCATACTGATTGTGGGATATATGGGAACATGGATAATTCCTGCCTGGGCAAGAGCCATATCGGCAATGTTCCATTCTGGCTTGTTGGGAGAAATTGTTGCGATCTTGTCGCCTTTCTTATACCCCATTGCCAGAAGGCCATAACTTATCAGGTCGATGTAATCCCTTATCTCTTCAGTCGACCATGTTCTCCATTCTTTGTCCTGTTTCCCCGCGTACATGTCCTTTCGCGGGTATTTTTCAACGTTGAGGTCAATGATGTCGAATGTTCTTGTTACTTCCATATTCTGATCAATTTAGGTCGTGCAATTCTAATAAAATTTTCGAACTAAAGAAATCATGAGATAAAATAAAACTATTATATATATGTATATATTTAACAATCAATATTATGTACTTATGATTCCCGGCTGATGTTTTCGAATGGAAGAGGTTTGAGGCGGCAGTTCCGGGGAAAATGATAAGGAGATATAACAAAAGCTCAGTTTAACCGCTTTTTTTCCTCAATCCCCTTTTTTTGTTTCACCCCTTTTTTGTTTCCTCCCCTTTTTTGTTTCCACCCCCCCCAACCCCCCTTAATGCTACTCTTTGTACAGATTTCGGATCCGATCCGGAGTGCTGAATTTTTATATTGACATTGAAAGATTCGGTTTCGTAGGGTTAATATGTCAGTAAATAAAATAGCTCCTTTTTTTAGCAAAGCTTAGAAATTAAAGCCGGAGGCTTTGAAGTCCAGTATCCACGGTTACATCCGTGGTGGAATGAATATAATTCTTCTCAACCGCCGGGCGGTTGAAGAACTATTTCGGAATTTTTTATTATTTTTATTCCTGTGCTAAAAGTGGAAAAGTATGTCAACTTATACTCAGTTTTTATACCAGCTTGTTTTTGGCAGAAAAGATCATTTACCTTTTATTTCAACAAAGAATAAGGATATTCTTTCCGGATATATTGCAGGAATTTTGAAAAAAAAATCATGTCACTCTTATATTGTAGGAGGCGCTTGTAACCATATCCATATTATTACCCATATACATCCCACAGTTTGTCCGGCATACCTTATCAAAGATATAAAAGAAGCTAGTCATATGCTTATTTTGAGAGAAAGATCCTTGTTTTCCGGTTTCCCCGGCTGGCAGGTAGGATATAGTGGATTCACATATCATATTTCAAGCAAGGAATCACTGATAAAGTATGTAATGTACCAGGAGGAACATCATAAGACTGTTACTTTCAAAGAGGAACTGATCAGTCTGTTAAATGAACATGTTGTAGATTACAAAGAAGAATACTTATTTACCTGATTTTCTTCAACACCGCTGGTGTTGTAAGCCCAGTCAGCCATCTACCATGGATGTAACCATCCCGATAGATCGGGATTGGACTTGGATACCTCCGGCATCTCTCATTTTCAATCATTCCTGCCTGTTTTTATGACTCAGGCATCTCTCATTTTCGATCATTTCTGTACCTTTATATACCGCCTTCTATTTAATGATTTCAAAACTTCAAAATGAATTCTTGAGCAGAGATGTGTACAAAGAGTAGCCCTTAATGGGGGCTAAGTCCTTGATAATGTATAGAATTGAATTTAGGACATCATTCAAATTGTTTAGAATCTGTTCATTTCTGAATCGAACTAATTCTATTCAATTGAATTTTATGACGAATCAGCAGCGAACGGGTCTCTGTAACGTGTTTTTAAGCCCCCATTCAGGGGGGATGGGGGGTAAAACAAGAAGATATCAGATGATACTCCTCAGGTAGTTTTCCGCTTTCCGGATTGCAGATTTTAACCCGGCCGGATTTTTGCCGCCAGCGGAAGCTAGAAATGGCTGTCCGCCTCCTCCGCCGTTTATTTCTCGCGAGATCTCCTTTATAATTGTTACTGCATTGATATTCTTCTCTTTTACAAGGGCATCAGACACCATCACAACAAGATTTGCCTTTCCGCCGATATCGGTACCAAGGACCAGGACGCTGTTATCAGAGGTGCTTCTTACCTTCTGGGAGATGTTCTTAAGCACGTCGGCAGATCCTGCCTCGACTAAACCTGAAAGGAACCTTATGTTTCCCATCATAACTGCATTTTCTTCGATCTCTCTCAAAGACGCCACAGCTGATTGAAGCTGAAGCCTCTCAATGTCTTTCCTTAAAGCAGCATTTTCGGCAATAAGTTTTTCGACACTTTCCTTAACATTTCCTGTGCTCTTTAGAAGAAGCGCAAGATCCTCGAGGGAGGTGAGTTTTTCATTTATGTACTCCTCTGCTTTCCCTCCGGTGACCGCTTCAATTCTTCTCACACCGGCAGCAATCGCCCCCTCGGATACAATTTTAATTATTCCTATGCTTCCGGTATTTGCCACATGGGTTCCTCCGCAGAGTTCAACCGATTCGCCAAATTCAACAACTCTTACAGTGTCGCCATACTTTTCGCCGAACAACGCCATTGCTCCCATCTCGCGGGCTTTGTAAATCGGCACGTCTTCCAGGACCTTGGCGGGAATGCATTTTCTTACCATGCTGTTCGCGACAGCTTCCACCTTCTTAATTTCTTCCTTTGTAAGCCTGCTGAAATGACTGAAGTCGAACCTCAGTCTGTCGGCGTTGACAAGCGATCCCTTCTGTTCGACATGTTTCCCGAGCACAGTCCTCAGTGCATGATGAATTAGGTGAGTGGCTGAATGGTTGTTTGCGGTCATTTGCCTTTTTTCACGATCAATTACGGCATGGAAGCGAGCTTCAGGATTGGCAATTTCCCCATCTGTAATATGAATTATCGTGGTGTTCTCTTTGATTGTGTCTTTAATCAGTATCTTTTCCTTTTCTGAAACCAGGTACCCTGTATCCCCGGCCTGTCCGCCCGACTCGGCATAGAATGGAGTCTTATTGAGGACCATCTGCAGGCTTTCCTTACCCCTTGACTTTATCTTCCGGTACTTTGTAATGAGGACATCGTCTTCCGTTCTTGCGTATCCCGTGAATTCTGTTTCGCCGGCATCCCTTACGGTTATCCAGTCGCCGGTTTCCACAGCGGCATCCTCCCTTGAACGGTCTTTCTGGCTTTTCATCTCCCTTTCAAAGCCTTCTGTATCCGTAGAAAGTCCTTTTTCCTTTAGGATCAGCTGGGTGAGATCGAGAGGGAAGCCGTAGGTGTCGTAAAGCTCAAATGCTGCTTTTCCGGGAAGGACACCATTACCTTCATTCCTGAGTTCATCGATCTTTCTTTCGATGAGTTTCAGCCCTTTGCCCAGGGTATTGAGAAATGAGGTTTCCTCCTCGTGAATTACCTTAATAATATGATCCTTGCGGGAACGAAGTTCGGGGTATGTATCTCCCATTACATCAGCAAGAACAGGGACAAGCCTGTAAAGGAACGGTTCTTCCATCCCAAGGTTGTTATATCCATATCTGACAGCCCTGCGGAGTATCCTGCGGATTACATAACCGGCCTTGTTGTTTGAAGGAAGCTGGCCATCGGCTATCGAAAATGCGATTGCCCTGATATGATCGGCTATTACCCTGAGGGCAACATCCAGGTCATCGTTTTCTCCATATTTCCTGCCCGAAACGACAGATATTTCCCTTATTATCGACTGGAAGATATCAGTATCATAATTCGATTTTTTTCCTTGAACCACCATGCACAGCCTTTCGAACCCCATACCCGTATCAACGTGCTTTGCAGGAAGCTGCTCGAGGCTTCCGTCTGAAAGCCTGTTATACTGGATGAAGACAAGATTCCATATTTCGATTACGTGGGGATGTCCTTTATTTACAAGAGTATGTCCGGGGATCTTTTCCCTTTCGCTGTCATCCCTTATGTCAACGTGAATCTCCGAGCAGGGGCCGCAAGGACCCGTATCGCCCATTTCCCAGAAATTATCCTTTTTTGATCCCTCGATGATCCTGCCGCGCGGGTCACTGAACATCCTGTCCCAGCATTCCGCAGCCTCGTCGTCTCTTGGCACGTTTTCTTCAGGACTGCCCTCGAATATCGTTGCATACAGACGGTTTTCAGGTATGCCCAGCTTCCCGTTAAGGAATTCCCACGCCCATTCGATAGCTTCCTTCTTAAAATAATCGCCGAATGACCAGTTGCCAAGCATCTCAAACATGGTGTGATGGTAGGTGTCAAGACCTACTTCCTCGAGATCGTTATGTTTTCCGGATACCCTGAGGCATTTCTGCGAATTGGCAACCCGACGGTCGGCAGGCTGCCTGTGGCCGAGAAAGATATCCTTGAACTGGTTCATCCCGGCATTTGTGAACATAAGGGTGGGATCATTTTTGGTTACCATGGGGGCTGAAGGCACTATCAAATGACCTTTTGACCTGAAAAAATCAAAAAACAACTGCCTTAACTCGTACGACTTAAGTGAAAAAACCATATAATTTTACAATAAGTAGCTTAAATTTGAGTTTGTAAAATTAATTTAATTGTTTTAGATTTGTCACTCCCGGAGAAAAAAACAGGATTCCCTGATGTTTAAGAAGAAATATTTTCTGGATCTTACAGATCTTCAATTCAAGCAGGTAAAGCTGCCCCTGAAAAGCAAGCTTTTCAGGTTTTTTCTTTGGTTTCTGGCCTCGGTTGCTGTAACAGTTTTCTATACAACCGTATTCAGTGATCTTTTCGGCTCTTCCAAGGAAAGAATGCTTGTACAGGATATTGAAAATCTCAAGCTCAAATTCTCCCTGCTCGGGATGAGCATGGATAATTCACTTAAAATACTCAATGACCTTAAATTATCTGATGAACACAGATACAGGCCTGTACTTGAAATGGATTCAATACCTTCATCGGTGAGGAAGATGGGGTTTGGCGGCACTGACAGGTACGATGAACTTGAAGGTTACAATAATTCCTCGCTGTTGATTTCCATGCGTAAGAAGGTTGATGAGATAAAGAACATGACAACCGTTCAGTTCGAATCATTCAAGTCGGTTGAGAAAAAGAAAAATGAATGGGAGAGGGAAATGGAATATCTTCCCATGATAAGCCCGGTTAACGTCATATACCGTCTCGGCGACGGAGTAAAACTCAGGGAAAAACATCCGGTTCTTGGCACTCCGCAATGGCATCACGGCCAGGATTTCAGCACTCCTTACGGAACACAGGTTTTTGCAACCGGTTCAGGCAAGGTGATAGAAGCCGGCTGGAAAGGAGGGCTCGGGAATTGCATAGTGATTGACCATGGATATGGTTATCAGTCTACCTACGGCCACCTGAGCAATATGAAGGTGACGGTCGGACAGAATGTGAAGCGAGGAGATCTTATCGGATTGACCGGCAGCACCGGAACATCGACCGGACCTCATTTACACTACCAGATAGACCTGTATGGCCAGTATAAGAATCCTCTTTATTTCTTCAACAACGATCTTACGGAGGACGAGTATTTTGAGATGATACAAACCCTTTCAGCCCGCTCAAAATACAGGTAGGATCGTAGTTGCCCGGTTCAGATTGCCATAAGACTTTTACAGGTGATATTTCATTTATGTGGTGAAATAATTATCTTTGCCCGGTTATGGCCAAAAAAGCTAAATATAAGTTCAATCCTGAATCCCTGAGCTTTGACAAGATCCGTCTCGGGGTAAAATCACTTCTTCTCAGAGCCCTTGCATTTATAGTAGGATCTGTTATTATTGCCGTGGTCTTCAATTTCATTTTTGGTCTGGTTTTCGACAGCCCCAAGGAAAAAGCACTTAAACGCGAAATTGCCCAGCTGACTTTGCAATACGACCTTGTTCACAGGGAAATGGGAAATCTTGAGAAAGTTATTGAACACCTTCAGGAAACCGACGATAACCTTTATCGTTCCATCTTCGGCGCCGAACCCATTCAGGCGACCCAGCGGCAGGCAGGTATCGGAGGTGTCAACAGGTATAACGAACTTGAAGGATACAATAATTCAAAAATCGTTATAGAAACAGCAAAACGGCTCGATGCCATAAGAAAGAAAGTGTATGTGCAGTCAAAATCCTTTGATGAACTTATTGCCCTGGCAACTGAAAAGGAGAACATGCTGAGATCAATCCCTGCCATAATTCCGATCTCCACAAAAGATCTTACGCGTATAGCATCAGGTTACGGACTCAGGATACACCCTTATTACAAGATAAGCAAGTTTCATGCAGGGATGGATTTCACAGCCCCTCTTGGGACAGAAGTCTATGCTTCAGGAGATGGTACTGTTGAAACTGTTCAATCGGGGAAAAGAGGTATGGGCAATTATATAGTAATCAATCATGGTTTTGGATATCAGTCGATCTATGCCCATCTCGACAGCTTTAATGTAAGGGAGGGACAGAAAGTCGGCAGGGGAGATGTCATTGGCTTTGTGGGAAATACAGGTATGTCAGTTGCCCCTCATCTTCATTATGAGATAAAAATGAACGGGTCGAACGTCGATCCTGTCAACTTCTTCTTTAACGACCTTACACCTGGGGAATATGAAGAAATGATCGAAATAGCTTCCCGGACGGGCCAGTCATTCGACTGAGCCACGGCCTTGCTGTTGATCATCCGGTGTCGGTTCTATATTTGACCTCCAGAAACATTACACACGGAAAATGCCATATAAGGAAAAGAAAATTGAGAAGCTCTACTATTCGATAGGAGAAGTCTCAAGAATGCTGGAAGTGCCAGTCTCGACTGTAAGATTCTGGGAGAATGAATTCGACATTCTGCGGCCAATGAAGAATAAAAAGGGAAACCGGATGTTCACTGCAAATGATGTCAGAAACCTTACAATAATTCATAAACTGCTCAAGGAGGAAGGAATGACCATAGCAGGGGTTAAAAAGAAACTTTCGGGGAAATGGGATGAGGCCGACCATAAATTTGAGATCACCGAATCGCTGAATAAAATAAAGGACCTCCTTTTGGAACTGAGGGACAGCATGTGAATTTATTGCTGCTCAAAACATACTTACTGCAGGATGAAACTATCGGAACTTATCTCATTTCTCGATTCTTCAATTCCCTTGTCGTTTCAGGAAGAATGGGACAACTCGGGGATCCAGGTCGGTCAGCCCGACAGGGAGATAAACTCGGCACTCATAACACTTGATGTTACTGAGGCTGTTGTGGAAGAGGCCATCCTGACGGGAGCGGACCTGATCCTGTCGCATCATCCGCTTATCTTCAGCGGTATACGGAAAATAACCGGACGTTCCACCACTGAAAGGATTATTATGGATTCCATCAGGAATAACATTGCAGTTTATTCCGCACATACAAACCTCGATATGGTTAGTAACGGCGTAAGCATGAAGATGGCCCGGAAACTCGGTTTGGAGAATATAAGTGTCTTACGCACACTTAAAAACAAATTGCTTAAGCTCGTCACTTTTGTTCCTGAAGATCATCTCGACAGGGTGAGGAATGCAGTATTCAGCGCCGGGGCCGGTGTAACAGGGAATTATGATCTTTGCGGTTTTACCGCTGAGGGCACAGGAAGCTTCCGCGGAGGCGAAAGTACAAAGCCATATGCTGGAAAGAAAGGGATATTGCATTTTGAAAAGGAGACAAGATTTGAGACTGTTCTCTATACGCATCTGAAAGACAAGGTAATAAAGGCGCTTCTGGATGCTCACCCCTACGAAGAGGTTGCATATGATATCTATGCCCTTGAAAACGACAACATTAATTCAGGTTTGGGATGTACCGGTGAATTCCCAGAGGCTGTTGACGAAAGCGTCTTCCTTCATAAACTGAAATCGGCTTTCGGGGCTGAAGGGATCCGTTATTCAAAACCCACGGGCCGGCCTGTGAAAAAAGTCGCACTATGCGGAGGTTCCGGCGCATCACTTCTGAACGATGCTGTCAGATCCGGGGCCGATGCCTTTGTTACTGCTGACATAAAATACCACTCTTATTTTGAGCCTGATAATCGTCTTTTGCTTGTGGATTGCGGCCATTTTGAGACTGAAAAATGCTCAGTGGAGATTTTATACGATCTAATTGTAAAAAAATTCCCTAACTTTGCAGTCCGGTTTTCAAAAACAAATACCAATCCGATAAATTATCTTTAAAATGGAAAAAGCAAAATCACACGAAACTGAGATTTCCGTCGAGGAAAGACTTAGAGCCCTATATAGTCTTCAACTGGTTGATTCGGAAATAGACAAGATCAAAACTCTGAGGGGCGAGCTGCCTCTTGAAGTACAGGATCTGGAGGATGAAATTGCCGGGCTCGAGACAAGGCTTGGAAACCTTAGGGAAGAGGTCGTGAACCTTGAGAAAGCTGTTTCTAAAAAGAACAACGAGATTACAGAAGCCGAGGCTCTTATAAAAAAGTATGAAGAGCAGCAGAAAAATGTCAGGAACAACAGGGAATTTGACTCCCTGTCGAAAGAGATCGAATTCCAGAATCTTGAAATCGAACTTTTCAACAAGAAGATAAAAGAGTTTACAGCACAGATTGATGAAAAGAAAGCCCTGATAAACGAATCGGAAGCTACTCTTGCCGACCGTAAAACCGACCTCGAGAACAAAAAGGCCGAACTTGATGAGATAATTTCCGACACTCAGAAAGAAGAGGAGGGGTTGTACAGCAAATCGGAGAAGATACAGGGGTTGATTGAAGACAGGCTCCTGACAGCATATAAAAGGATCAGGTCGAATGCGAGAAACGGCCTTGCCGTTGTCCCCGTCCAGCGTGATGCCTGCGGCGGTTGCTTCAACCAGATTCCGCCACAGCGCCAGCTCGACATCAGATCGCGCAAGAAAATCATTGTCTGCGAATATTGCGGGCGCATCCTTGTGGATGATGAAATAATAAATGAAAGTCATCTTTGATTTATGATATCAAATGGCGGGGGGGTGTCTCAGAAGACACCCTCTTTTTTTTCTAACTTTACAGATGCAACCAAAAAATTACGGTATGTCTGCCGATGACTTTAAGAAGCAGGTGGCTGAGGGTATTCCGGATTATCTGCCGGATCCGAAACCATATGATCATAATTTAAATCATGCGCCTAAAAGGAAGGAGATCCTGAGTGCCGCCGAGAAAAAGCTTGCAATAAAAAATGCACTTCGCTATTTCCCGCCTTCTCTTCACAGTGTCCTTTCAAAGGAGTTTGCAGAAGAACTGAAGGAAAGAGGCAGGATCTATATGTACAGGTTCAGGCCCGATTATGAAATAAAGGCACGTCACATTAATGATTTTCCGCACCGGTCTGTACATGCTGCCGCAATTATGCTGATGATCTCCAACAATCTCGACAATGCGGTTGCGCAGCATCCTCACGAACTTATTACATATGGAGGGAATGGTGCCGTTTTCCAGAACTGGGCCCAATACAGGCTTACAATGAAGTATCTTTCCGAAATGACTGATGAACAGACCCTTGTTGTCTATTCTGGTCATCCCCTCGGTCTTTTTCCCTCACATCGCGATGCTCCCCGCCTGGTGGTGACAAACGGTATGGTGATTCCAAATTATTCGTCACAGGATCACTGGGAGAAGTTCAATGCCCTCGGTGTATCCCAGTACGGTCAGATGACGGCGGGTTCATATATGTATATCGGACCCCAGGGTATCGTGCACGGGACTACTATCACTATCCTTAATGCATGCAGGAAGATAAGGCACGACAATGATAAAAACGAACCAAAGCTGTTTGTCTCTTCCGGCCTGGGCGGCATGTCGGGAGCCCAGCCAAAGGCCGCCGCCATTGCCGGAGTCATCTCTGTGATAGCGGAAGTGAATCCCAAGGCTGTCACGACACGATATTCCCAGGGATGGGTCGATGAGGTTGTCTGCGATAAAGGATGTCTTGCCAAAAAGATCCTTGAGGCAAAAAGAACTCACAGGCCACGATCCTTTGCCTTCCAGGGAAATGTTGTAGATCTCTGGGAATATCTTGCCCAAAACAACATAAAGGTTGATATCGGATCGGACCAGACCTCGCTTCATAATCCCTGGGCTGGAGGATATTATCCAGCAGGCGTTTCCTTTGAGGAATCAAACAGGCTTATCTCATCGGATCCTGAAAAATTCAGGGACCTTGTAAGGGGGTCTCTGCGCCGGCAGGTAAAGGCCATAAACCACCACAGTGAGAGGGGTACATATTTTTTTGATTATGGCAATGCCTTCCTTCTTGAAGCATCACGGGCCGGAGCAGATATCCTTGATCCCTCGGGTGAATTCAGATATCCTTCATATGTTCAGGACATCATGGGTCCAATGTGCTTTGACTATGGATTTGGTCCATTCCGCTGGGTATGCTGTTCAAATTCGCCGGCTGACCTTGAAACCACAGACATGATTGCTGTTGAAATACTTGAAAAACTTCTTAATACCTCACCCCCGGAAATAACTCAGCAGATGTCGGATAACATTCGCTGGATAAGGGAAGCCGGCCGTAATAGGCTTGTTGTCGGATCACAGGCTCGTATCCTGTATGCCGATGCTGAAGGAAGGGCTGAGATAGCAGGCGCCTTTAATACAGCAATTAGGGATGGGAGGATCTCTGCGCCTGTAGTTATTGGCCGCGATCATCATGATGTTTCCGGTACCGACTCTCCGTACAGGGAGACATCAAACATCCGCGACGGATCAAAATTCACTGCCGACATGGCGGTTCATAATGTCATCGGTGATTCATTCAGGGGGGCAACATGGGTTTCGTTACATAATGGCGGCGGAGTGGGATGGGGCGAAGTCATAAACGGAGGCTTCGGAATGGTTCTGGATGGAAAGCAGGATACCGAACGGAAGCTGAGGATGATGCTTCACTGGGATGTCAACAACGGCATAGCCCGCCGGAGCTGGGCCGGGAACCATGGCGCCATGTTTACCCTGGGCAGGGAGATGAAACGGACACCCGGACTTAAAGTCACGGTGCCATATGTTGCCGATGATTCTGCAATAGATGAGGCCCTGTCAGATCAGACAGGCAACAGCTAGTGCCACAACGCCTTCTTCACGGCCCGTAAATCCCATTTTTTCAGTCGTTGTTGCCTTAACGGAAACTGCATCGGGCGATATCCCTAGAATTTCCGATATGGTCTTTTTCATCTCAGGTACAAACGGAGCTATTCTTGGCTTTTCCAGACAGATTGTGCCATCGACATTATTGACTGAATATCCCTTTCCTTTTATCAGATCAAGAGTCCTTTTAAGTAATATTTTACTGTCGATATTCCGATAGGCAGGGTCATTATCAGGGAAGTGGTATCCTATGTCCATCAATCCGGCAGCACCGAGCAATGCGTCACAAATGGCATGGAGAAGAACATCTCCGTCAGAATGGGCAACACATCCCCGTTCCGAAGAGATTTTTACTCCTCCGAGCCATAAATCAAGACCCGGTGCAAGACGGTGAAAATCGATTCCCTGGCCTACCCTGAACCCCATTATGATTATCTGCCGTTGTTGCTCAATGTATTGATATCGAATGCAAGTGAAAAGCGTAATGTTCTTGCCAGCGGATGGTTTGATACGGTCGGCATGAGGTATGAGAAGTCTATCTCAAAGCCTTTAAGCCTGAAACCTGCCCCTGCAGTGAAATACTTCCTGTTCCCTTTGCTTGCATTTTCATGAAAATAGCCTGTTCTGATTGCAAACTGGTTGTTGTACCAGTATTCCAGACCAATGGAGGATGTAATTTCATGTATTTCTTCCTTGAAACCGCCGGGGGCATCATAAAATGACTGGAAAATAGCAACGGGTACCGATACGTTCGGGTCTTTCCCGTCGATGATTTCCATGTCATTATTATAGATGGGAGGTGTTGGTACAAGAAGTTTGTTGAAGTCTATCGCAAGGGCAATCTTGTTGAAATTATCAAGGTTAAGAGAAGAAGATCCGCCGATCCTGAGATTCATGGGAATGAAGTCGGATTTCTGGTCGTCGGAATAGCTCATTTTTGAACCTATATTCGAGAAGTTAACTCCGAAGGCAACATCTCCATCCTTGCTGAAAAGCGATATCTTGTTATTGTAATATCCCGAAATATCAGCAGCAAACGAGGTCCCCGCCTTTGTTGCATCGCCGCCCGAGTATGTTCCGCCTGTCAGATTCGAATAAATGAACCTGAACACAATTCCTCCGGAAAAATGATCAGCGAAAATCCTTGAATATCCGACGTCGAATGCCAGTTCATTAGGCTTGAAATTGCGTTCAAGATTACCGAATTCATCAGTGAACGGCACATCGCCAAGGGACGAATACAGCAAACTGGCGCTGGCAACCTGTTTCTTATCGATGCGGTAATATCCGGTAAGATAGGCAATGTT
This sequence comes from Bacteroidales bacterium, assembly GCA_035390825.1. Taxonomy (GTDB): domain Bacteria; phylum Bacteroidota; class Bacteroidia; order Bacteroidales; family VadinHA17; genus LD21. The sequence goes on from DAOOUQ010000017.1 coordinate 36,380, forward strand.
GATATCAGGTACGAGGTTTCTGAGCCATGGAGAATAGGAAATGCCAACCCCGGCCTTGCCATCAATAAAAGCGAATTTTGCAGGATTCCAGTGCTGGCTGTAGACATCGGGCGTTGTTGCCACTCCAACATCGCCCATCGCTCCGGATCTTGAATCGGGCGCAATCGTCAGGAAGGGAACAACTGTCTGAATGGCATTGAGTTCCTGGGCATTTAAACCCTGGACTCCCGACACTAACAATAAAAACAAAAGAATAACAGGAGTATTTTTTTTCTTCATGCTGATATTTGAATTTTTTGAGTTTACAAATATAAAACAAATTATCAGGTGACTTATTGTGTGATGATCAATAAATGATCATTCTTCCTGAAATAGTGGCAGTTTCGCCATTTCCGGATACGACAGTGAGCCTGTAGGGATACAGTCCGCTCCTTGTTTTCCCGTTTCCCGGGCCTGTGCCATCCCATTCAACGGGATAAAGCCGGTAACCAGTTGAATATTCCGATTCTTTCAGTACCCTCACAAGTTTTCCATCAGCACTGAATATTTCAATTGTGACATTCAGGTATTCATCGGGCCTGTTGTGTTCAGCCGTAATCCATGTCGAATTCTTAAAAGGATTCGGGTAATTCATAAGGTTCCGGAGAATAAAGCGATCTTCATCCCCGACAATGAACTCCAGTGATTTTTCGGTCGAATTGTTATAGTTATCCCAGGCCTTAAGAGTAATTGTATGCGTTCCGGCTGCAAGTCGGGTCAGTCTGAAATCAATTGTTCCTTTCGTATAGCTTCCGGTTTCATAGTCAACATATGTGTTGAGAATGAAAGAATTCTCAATGTTGTTATCGAGCCGGCATATAATATCGTGTCCAATGCCGGTTCCGGATGTATTTATTCCGTTTTTGTCTTCAATGATGGCAAAAAGCCTGGGATCGCGATCTGTAATACCTCCGTTTTTAAAAAGTGTATCGTTAATGAACAACCTTATGGATGGTCCCTCATTATCGATATCAACGGTACTGCTGAATCCTCCTGCAATTATTTCCGAATAATTTCCTGTAAGTTCCATGCCGCCGTAAGAAGCATAATAACTTATTTTTCCTTTTCCATAAGTGTAATCCATGTCGCGGGGAACAATGAATGAAAACCTGAATTTGCCGTTTATGGCCCTTGTCTTCCCTCTGAAAAGTATGTTTTCGCGGGTGTTATAATGGAACTTCTGACCACCGTCGTTGGCAAGTGTTTCTTTTTCAGCAGGTTTGTCATAGATCACTGTCGTGATGATACCATTGAAATCACTCAGGTCGTTGCCTGCGGCATCTGCTACGTGACCTTCAATACTTATTACGGAAAGGGCCTTTAGTGTATCACTGTCCTGTGTTGCCGCGACATTGTTTATCGAATCTGTCACTACTATTCCCTGCCATGGCCACGAAAGCCTGACTGCCGGGTCTCCGAGAAGCACAAAATTGCGTTTATTCGTATTGTTCCCGGATCTGTTCTTGGCCAGCCTTATAATATCGCCAAAGCAGAGTCCCGACCCATCTTCGCCGCGATTAAAAGCGACTTCAAAGATGTTCCTGTTCAAAACGTAATTAGGAGCGGAATACACCAGCCTTGAAGTAGACATAAGGGCAATGGCTCCGCCGTCTTCCTTCAGCAGGATGTTTTCGCCTGAAGAGTTTTTGGGCTGAAGTGCGCCTGTGGCAATGTTTTTTTCAGCATCATCAAAGCGGCTGAATTCGCATGTTGCCGTTATGAAAAGAGGGAGCCTGCCTATATTTTTCCAGCTGGCAACCGATTCAGGTGTTACAACTCTTTCGTGTCCGAGGCTGGTTTCATTTCCGTGTCCGATATAGTTAAATATCAGGCTGCCCGAATTGATCTGCCCGTTAATGGCTTGAACCACATCGGGGTAGAACTCTCCGGCCGGTGTTGTCTCCTGCCTGAAGGAGTCGAAATATATTTTTTTCACGTTCATCCATGGTGCTTTCTCCTCAATAATTAAGGCAAGTCCTTCTGCATCCGAAACATGTGTGTTGCCGTCCTCGTCGTCGGCAGTAAGGCAGACAACATTTTTCCAGTCGCCCCCGAAGGACCGGTTCAGATACCGTTCAATTTTTGATACTGCGATCCTTGCACCCGTCGTATCACCGACAGGTATTCTTCCTATCCCTATGTCTTCACTGCCTGTGTCTTCACCCTCCCCGTCATCCAGAAGTCCGTAAAAATCGTCTGAAGTGAAGGTGGAAACCTGGACATTTGAATTCTGCGACTGGTAGGTCAGTACGAAGTTGGGATTATCAGGCGGCAGGATCCTGTTGTTGTATGATCCATCCCCGAAAAGAAGAAGGTATTTCAGCGGATGTGACGTGTTTTTCTGAGTTATGTACTTCATTCTTACGAAATTGCGAATTGCGGCAATGTCAGGGGTTCCTCCCGAAAATTCATTGTAGATCTGAACAGGGGTAACCACCATGGATACAAGTCCGCTGTTGGCCTCATGGATCCGGGAAAGCCTTGATGCATATGGGACGAAAAGGGGGGGAGCTACTATTATCATGTCTGCCGGAGATGAGGAATGAAGGTCCTGCGGAGGTACTGGTATAAAGGTTCCGGGGGTGATAACACTATTTAATGTAAATGCTGCAAAACATCTGAGCGAATCAGTCTTTGTTCTGAAAATGAGATTGTTCCCTGAAACTGATAAGGGAATTATTCTTACTGAAAAAGGATTGGTTACATCCCATACAGTAACATCTCCCGCTGAACTGTTTATTGTGAATTCTGTAACAAACCCTTGTCCGACTGACCCGGAATCCATGTAAAATGAAGTCTTTCCATCAAATTTACTGTTCTTTCTGGCGTGAAGCATAAGATAGTCGAGCCAACCCCTGGCTGAGACCGACCCGTTATTCAGGAACTGAAGGTTTAAGACGGTAGCGCCTGATGAAGGTGCAAAATCGCCTTCAAGAAAGGCTGACTGAGCATAAATTCCCGTCGATGACGACGGATCGATACCCGGTACCGTCACGGCACCAACTTCCGTTCCTTTATCCAGAAGCCTGAAAGATGTTGATGATGAGCTTCTTGCAAGCACCCTGAGCTTGTATTTTATTTTTTCTGCCGTTGCCAGGTCTTTGAAGCCTGTCTCAATGGCCGTCTCTTTTGAAGAACTTACGGGCTGGTACCACTCCCTTCCTGAATGCAACAGATTTTCAGACTCTTCCTCATGTATGAAAAGAGCATCTGACGATGATGAAAAATGATTTGCCTGAGAAGCCGGCACTTCAGCGACAACAGTTCTGTTTCCCTGCCTGCCTCCTGATGTCAGAAAATAGAAAGCCGTGTCTGAATAATTATGTCTCAGATAACTGAAGTCTTTGGCGGCGCAGTCAAATATCCACCTTCCCGTACCCTGACCATAAAACAGAAGATAATCACCTTCATTAAAGATGCCGTCATTTCCTTTTGATGTGAAAACGGCAATTTCCCTGAGATCATCAGGCGCAGTGCCATCGTTGTAATATGACAGCTGCCCGCAGTTGTTGGCGAATATCTTCGGATTTGAAGGATCAATGAGCCCGAGCTGTTTCAGTTTTGAATAATCTATCCTGTAAATGCCGTCGACTGTGACGGGTATCTTAAACCATTTGCCCGATGCCAGCAAAGAGGAGGATGAATAATTGCCTTCTCCTCCCCGCACAAAACAGGGACAGGATGCTATGATTACCAGGAAAAACAATATGCGTGACTGTTTCATCATAATTAAGGTCAAAGATAGAAATGTAGTTCAGGTTTTTGGTTTATTTTGTGATTTGAAATTATTCGTGAATTTGACTTCAGGATTTTCTGCTGTCCGAAAATCAGCTGCTGATGAAACACCGGGGACGAATTTTTCTTTTAATTACTTTTCTGACAGGATTCTATGTTCTGGCCGGGAGCCAGGAAACAAGTTATTTCCCCTGTTTGCAGTCATATATGTCAGTTAATCCCGCCTTTGCTGGTTCGGGAGCTGATGGCTCTTTGAGGATTTCGTATATGAATTTCTACCCGGGCAATTCTTATAATTTTCATACCGGCTACCTGTCATATGATTCCTATTTTGATATACTTCACGGGGGAGCAGGATTTTTCATTTCAAACGACTATCTGGGAGGAATACTGAATGATCTGAGGGGAGGCCTTTCATACGCCTATTTCCTTCAGGCAGGAAGGGAGCTGTTTATAAATGCAGGACTCTCGGCATCATTTTATCACAGGGGGTATAATTTCGGTGATGCCGTCTTTCCCGATCAGATTGACGCGATGGGTAATGTATCGCTCCCTACTTCTGAAATAACTGAGAATGAAAACACAACTGCTTTTGATGCCGGAACGGGATTTGTAATTGTTTACAGGAATGTTACGGGAAGCTTTGCTGTTTCCCACCTTACTCGTCCGGGTCTGGGCACAGACCGTGAAGGGAAGGAGCGGCTCGACAGGAAAATTACGATCAGCATTATGGGTGATGTTCTGACAGGCAGGGAAAAAAGATTTTTATTGAGGCCTATGGCATCATTCGAGCTGCAGGGTGATTTCTTTGCAGCTGCCGCAGGCGCCGATCTTTCAGACAATGCCCTTGCCGCAAGCCTTGTGTTTATTTACAACAGCAATAAGAATCTAAACCTTCAGGCCGGTTTTTCATTCAGGAAGGAGAAACTTACGGTTTATTATAATTACAGGTTTAATGTCAGTTCGCACAATACATTCATGCCATTTTCGTTAATGCATCAGACCGGAATGATCCTGAGTTTGAACAAAGTTGAAAAAAGAATAAAATTCAGGACAATAAATTTGCCTGTTATGTAGTTATATTTGATGTCCAAAAAAATTTCAGGAATATCTTATATTTGAAAATTCTTAAATGCGATAAAAATTAGCGAGTTATGTATAGATTCAGAACCTTGTCGGTCATATTTATGGCAGCGCTCATCCTCTTCTCATGCAAGGGTGGAAAGAAGGGTAATTCAAATGTTTCCCCCACTACAGGGTGGAGATATAATGACCCCGACAACGGAGGATTTGAAGTTGCTATAGGAGCAGAGCAGAAAACGGGCCCGGGTCTTGTACTTATTGAAGGCGGCCGTTTCACGATGGGAAGAGTCGAACAGGATGTTATGTTTGACTGGAACAATATACCCAGGACTGTAACTGTATCTTCATTCTATATGGATGAGACAGAGGTCAGAAACGTTGATTACCGCGAGTATCTGTTCTGGCTGAGGAGGGTTTACAAGGATTATCCTGAAGTGTACAGAAGAGCCTTACCTGACACACTTGTATGGAGAAGCCCGATGGGATTCAATGATCCGTATGTTCAGTATTATTTCAGGCATCCGTCATACAATAATTATCCTGTGGTTGGCGTGAGCTGGGTTAAAGCCAATGACTACTGCCTCTGGAGAACTGACAGGGTGAACGAACAGATACTGATTGATGAGGGTGAACTTAATCCCGATCCAAATCAGCTTAACGAAAAGAATTTCAACACCGAGGCTTACCTCGCAGGTCAGTACGAAGGCGTTGTAAACCAGTTGCGTGAGAGTCTCAATCCGAACCAGACTGAAAGAAGGACCAACTTTGAGGATGGTGTCCTGCTCCCGGCATACAGGCTTCCCACAGAAGCAGAATGGGAATTTGCAGCATATTCCCTGAAGGGAAACACTTTCGAGGAACGCATTTATGAAAGAAGGATTTATCCCTGGGATGGACACAACGTAAGAAATTCAGCAAAGAAAAACAGGGGCGAGATGATGGCAAACTTTGTCCGTGGAAGGGGTGACCTGATGGGAGTTGCCGGCAGTCTTAACGATAACGGCAGCATAACAACCGATGTTAAGTCTTACTGGCCGAATGACTATGGCCTTTATTGCATGGCCGGAAATGTCAACGAATGGGTTCAGGATGTATACCGCCCGCTTACATCTGAAGATGTTGACGACTTCAATCCTTTCAGGGGCAATGTATTCACTGACCTGAGGAGAGACGCCAACGGACAGATAGTAAGCAAGGATAAGCTTGGACGCCTCTATGTAGATACTGTCCAGGATAAAGATGTCGCAAACAGGTTCAATTACCAGAAAGGTGATTACAGAAATTACCGTGACGGGGATCTGCAATCGGCAATTCCTTCAGGATCAGACTGGAATACGGAAGATAATAAAAAGGGTTCTTCAAGAATGTATGCCCAGGAAGGACAGGATTTCACAACACTTATTAATGACAATGCAAGAGTATATAAAGGCGGTTCCTGGAAAGACAGGGCCTATTGGCTCAATCCTTCGACAAGAAGATTTCTCGACCAGGAAAGCAGTCGTGATGATATTGGTTTCAGATGTGCCATGATAAGGGTTGGAAGCCCTTCGGGTTTCTGAAAAGTCACCTTGCAAATATTAATAGCCTCATTATGAAAAATAGTGGGGCTGTTTTTTTAAATTTATGCTGTAATTACTTGCTTTATGAAGACAGAAGATCTGTACAGGATTTTTACCGAAGAATCGACGGGAGTCTCAACGGATTCCCGTACGATTAAGAAAGGACAACTGTTTTTTGCTCTCTGGGGTCAGAATTTCAACGGGAACAAATATGCCGAAGAAGCGCTTGACAAAGGGGCCTCTTATGCTGTTATTGACGATCCGGCATTTGAAACCGACAGAACCATACTTGTTGATGATACCCTGCTTGAACTCATGGGCCTTGCTACCCATCACCGCAAAATGACCAATGCAAAGGTTCTTGCAATAACGGGTACTAACGGGAAGACGACTACCAAAGAGCTTATCGCTTCAATAATGTCAAGAAAATTAAAGGTCCATTATACAAAAGGGAATCTTAATAATGAAATCGGCCTTCCGATGACTATATTATCGGCCCCGCGCGATGTTGAGATGATGATTTTGGAAATGGGGGCGAACCATCTTGGCGAGATTAGAACACTTTGCAATATTGCCCGGCCCGATTATGGTATAATTACCAATGTTGGGAATGCCCATATTGAAGGATTCGGTTCCTTCGAAGGGGTGCTCAAAGCAAAATCGGAACTCTATGAATACCTTAGAAAGGCCAACGGGATTGCCATTTACAATGACAGGAATCCTCTCCTTACCGAAAAGATTTATAAGCTTATCAACAGGGCAGTGCCGTATTCCAATCCAACGGGCGTTGATCTGATCGTGGAGGCTTTGCCGTCGGAGATGAACCTGGCAGTAAGGGTTAAATACCAGCATAAGACCCATGATATCCAGACTGCCCTTTTTGGTTCCTGTAATCTGGAAAATGTCACTGCAGCAATAGCAACAGGATTGTTTCTCGGTGTATCAATTGAGGATATTCTTGAGCAGGTTGCAAAATATCAGCCAGGGAACAACAGGTCGCAGATAAAAACGACACCCGATAACACTATTGTCTGTGATTCATACAATGCCAACCCTACAAGCATGTCGCTTGCGATAAAATCGTTTTCAGAGCTTAAAGCCGGCAGAAAAGCCGTTATCCTTGGCGATATGCTCGAACTCGGAGAAAAGAGCGAGGAAGAGCATCTGAAGCTCATTGAACAGGTAAAAATGCTGAATGCCGAAAAAGTTTTTCTTGTTGGCAGTAATTTCAAAAAGGCATCATCGGGAACAGAATTTCTTTCTTTTTCTGATATTAATGAACTTAGAAATCATCTCAGAAAAGAGCCCTTAAAGGGCACTTTTATCCTTGTCAAGGGATCGAGGGGAATGACCCTTGAAAAGGTTTATGATCTTCTCTGATGCCCATCCTGATTTCTTAATCATTTCTGAATCGGAGGGTGATAAATATGATCTCCGGACGGCTTCCCAGTCTGACGCGCGGACCCCATATTCCAAATCCCGATGAAACGATGAAGTGTGTATTGCCTTTCTTCTTGTAACCATGGCTTAGCTCATATATCCCCGAAGTAATGTAATTCAGGGGCCACATCTGACCATTATGGGTATGACCCGACAGTTGGAGATCTATACCGTATTTTTCAGATTCATGGAGGTTAAATGGCTGATGATCAAGCAGTATTATTGGTTTTGTGGTGTCGGCCAGTGACACCAGCTCTTTAAGAGACTTCCTTTCCTTTCCATAAAACCTTTTTCCATCCCTGTCGAGTCGCCCGATAAGTTGAATCCCTCCCTCCTCAATTGTTACAACTTCATCCTTCAGCAGCCTGATTCCTTTGCTTTCAATATAAGGGATTGTCCTTTGTGCGCCGCCTATGAATTCATGATTGCCGGTAATAGCATAAAGGCCGTCTTTGCATTTAGGGCAACTGAAATACTGCAACAGATCATCCCTGATGACAGGCCCCATTTCGCCATCGACAATGTCGCCGAGCAGTAAGACAAGGTCGGGTTTCAGTCTGGTAAGCAAAGCCGAAAGTTCTCTTATGCTTCTTTTTCTTATTATACTGCCAAGGTGAATGTCAGAGACTGCTGCAATTTTCAGTTCCTTTATTTCTCCTGCCGGCTTGTTTATTGTCAGTTCATATTTTGTGGTCACAGGTTTCAGGGCATTTATGAAGCCTGCAATAATAAGCGATGATGAAGCGAGAACAGTGATTATGAAGGCCCACTTCCGGTAAACGGCAATATTGCCCTGGTTCAGCATACCTGTGATCCTTGCCGCAAGAGAAACAATGTCAGATAATAAAAGAAAGATGAAACCATAAAGCATGAAAGCCATCCAGAATCCTCCTGCTATGTTCAGTATATCCGAAAAAACCGATGAGCTCCTTGCTTCAATTATCCTGCCTGCCACAAATGCCAGAGCCAGTAAGAGAAAAACAATGAAATACCAGAGACGGTTGTGCTGAAAGGAGTTAATTGCATTATACCCTTTAAGATATATATATATGTTTACTGATGAATAAATAGCGAGAACTACAGTAAGAAATATTATAAACTGGTGGTTTTTCATTTCCTTTCTATTGAAATTTCAGGTTGCTGAAAATTTTCTCATTCAGGAAATAAAACCTGAAAACGATACTCTTGTTCAATATGCCATACCGGGGTTGTGTGATTGTTAATTTTTTAACAACACTTCTTTTCGGTTTCAGAAATTTCACTGCCCTGGAAAAATCCCGGTGAGCTTTCCGGATGGCCCTGAGGTTTTCGTGACCCTTAAAAAAGAATCTTATAGCTGCAATCCCATCAAGGATCCGCCTTTTGAACAGAACTGACTTCAGTTTTTCGTCAGGAAGGTTTTTATATAAGAGATAAAGGCTGTTCCTGAAGTTGAGGTAAGTTTTGAGTTCTGATCCATAAGGAAGAGCGCCTCCGCCGGCATGGTATACGACCGATCCGGGGACAAATACCACGCGGAGGCCCGACAGATGGAATCTCCAGCACAGGTCAATCTCTTCCATGTGTGCAAAAAAGTCCTCATCGAATCCTCCGCATTTTGACCATGCTGCTGCCCTGACTACCATGCAGGCGCCGGTCGACCAGAATATATCAACCGCATCATCATACTGCCCTGTGTCCTTTTCAACATTATCGAAAATGCGTCCCCTGCAAAAGGCATATCCGTATTTGTCGATATATCCGCCTGCTGCACCCGCGTATTCAAAAAAATCCCTGTTGGCAAGTGATCTTATCTTTGGCTGGCATGATGCCACATCAGGATTCTGGTCCATAAAGCTTATAAGCGGTTTGAGCCAGTTTTCCGTTACCTCAACGTCGGAGTTAAGAAGGACGAAATATTTTGCATTTATCTGATTCAGGGCTGCATTGTAGCCACCGGCAAATCCAAGGTTGGTATCAAATCTGATAAGCTCGGTTTCAGGGAAATTTCTTGCCAGCCATTCAACTGAACCGTCATTGGAGCAATTATCTGCTACAAAAACCTTTGTTTCATCGTCATTTGAGAAACGGATGACATCCCCAAGAAATCTCTTCAGCCACGGAAGACCGTTCCAGTTCAATATTACAACAGCTGTCTTGATCATCATTCAGGTTTTTTATATTTCCAGCGCCGATGCGTCCAAATCCAGTACTCAGGTTTCTTTCTGATTATCTCCTCAATTCTTTTAACATGGGCATCCGTTACCATGTACTTAGGCAGTCCTTCGGTATTCTCAAAAAGCAATTCCGACTTCATGGTGTAATATCCGCGCTTTATTTTTTCAACATTTAGAATTACAACAGCCATGTTGTACTTTCGTGCGATTTTTTCAATCCCGAGGAATACGGGGGTCTCCTGGTTAAGAAAAGTTGTATAGTATTCAATTTCAGCTTTTGCAGGTGTCTGATCGGCTATAAAACCGTATAATGCCCTGATATTGTTTCTCTGGTTGTTTATAATCTGCCTGACTATCATGTTCATAGGGGCCAGCTCGGTATTGTTCCTTGACCTTAGTTTGTTCATGAATTTTTCGAAATGTTTGTTTTGCAGTGGCTTATAAACTCCTACACCCTTGTATTTTGTATGCATCGGATAGGATGCTGTCAGCCATTCCCAGTTGTTGTAATGGCTGTGCACAACAATAACATCACGCCCCGAATCGCAGATCTTTTCGGTAAGCTCAGGATTTAAAAATTTCATTCTCCTGCACAGCTGGCTGTTGCTCATATGTGTAAGCTTAAGCACTTCCACGAACTGATCTGCAAAGTGATGGTAGAATTTTCTGGATATAGCTTTCAGTTCCTGAGGTGATTTTTCAGGGAAGGAGTTCTTGAGGTTTTCAAAAACCACATCTTTACGGTAAGAAGGGAAATAGTAAAGAAAAACGAACATTATATCCGAGAAGATATACAGAACTCGCAGGGGGAGAAGGGTAACTAACCAATTGAGGCCATAAAACACATAAAACAGCAGGGAGTTCATCTGATCACTTTTCTTCAGGTTTCATAAAACTCCTGGTCATCTCAAGGATCTCTTTGTAGACCAGTGCGTTGGAAGCAAGAGTCTCGTTGCCTGTCAATCCTTTGGTGTTTCCGGAGAAATCACTGAATTTTCCTCCGGCCTCTCTTACAAGGAGCATCCCGGCGGCTATATCCCATATTTTGAGATCATATTCAAAGAAGAGGTCAAAGCGGCCACAGGCAACATAGGCGAGGTCGATGGATGCTGATCCGAGCCTTCTGACGCCATGGGTTCTTTTCACAAGGTTGGTAAGAAGGGCCATGTATGGTTCAAGCCTGTCGAACAGGTTATAGGGAAACCCTGTTGCAACCAGTGAACCCGACAGTGTGTCAGTTCCCGATACATGTATTCTCTTGCCGTTGAGCCAGGCACCACCATCCTTCCATGCAGTGAACGTCTCTGTTCCACCGGCTTCGTGAACGACCCCTGCTATCACCTCATTGTCCTCCATGAGCCCGATGCTGATTGCATATGGCCTGACTCCGTGAAGAAAATTCGTAGTACCGTCGAGCGGATCAATTATCCAGTTGTATCTTGAACCTCTTTTTGATGACGTTCCTTCCTCGGCAATGAATCCTGCACCGGAAATCAGAGGGGTTAATTTATCAATAAGGATCTTTTCTGATCCTTTGTCGACATAGGTAACAAAATTGTTTGGCCCCTTGACCTCCGTATCCTTTATGTTAAAGGATGCTGATTCCCTGACAATGAAATCAGAAGCTGACCTTGCAGCTTCTGCAATTTCGTTACAAAGTTCTTTAAGATCTGTCATTTTTCATTCTGTTAATGTGGCTGTCATTCTGCCTGAAGGATCAATTCCGGTAAGCCTGACAGTCCTTATTTTCCCTGCGAGGCCTGGATCCCATGGCATTACGGCACTGATATAATTTTCTGTAAAACCTGTTATCATTCCGTCTCTTTTTGTATGTTCAAACAATACTTTGCTGCACAAACCCGTGTTCATCCGGCAGAATTCTTCATGTTTTTTTTCAGAGAGAGCGATAAGTCTTTTGCTTCGTTCTTCCCTCACCCTGAAAGGAACCTTTTCTTTCATTGAGGCAGCGGGGGTTCCGGGTCTTTCCGAAAAATTAAATACATGGAGATATGAAAGCCCGGTCCGGCCGAGGAACGAAAATGTATCCTCAAAATCGGCATCAGATTCTCCGGGAAACCCGACTATCACATCAGCCCCTATACCGGCCAATGGCATTTTCTTTCTGACGGCATTCACCCTGTCGGCGAACAGGCTCCTGGTATACCTTCTTCTCATCAGGCCCAGAATCCTGTCTGATCCGCTCTGTAGGGGAATGTGAAAATGCGGAAGTATCCTGGGGCTCCCGGCAGCAAGATCTATGAGTTCATCAGTAAGAAGGTTCGGCTCTATCGATGATATCCTGTATCTTTCAATGCCGTCGACTTTTATGAGTTCCCTCATTAGCGCAGCAAAAGAGTCGCCTGTTGTTTTACCGAAATCACCGATATTGACACCTGTTATTACTATCTCCTTTATCCCTTGCCGTGCTATTTTCCCGGCTTCTTCAAGGATCGATTTTATATCCTGGTTCCTGCTTTTGCCACGTGCAGCCGGTATTGTGCAGTATGAACATTTATAATCGCACCCGTCCTGCACCTTCAGGAATGATCGTGTGCGGTCGCCGGCAGAGAACGACGGGAAAAAGGCATCGGGCATTTTCAGCCCGCATGAATAGATCTCGGGAGCATCCTTTTTGGTAAAATTTTTAAGATATTTTGCAACATCAAATTTCTCACTCGTTCCAAGAACAAGGTCGACTCCGGGTATTGAAGCTATTTCGTCAGGATTCAGTTGTGCATAACAGCCTACAACTGCAATGACAGCTTCAGGTGCCTGATGAATGAATTTCTTTATGGCCTGGCGGCATTTCCGGTCGGCGGTATCAGTCACCGAGCAGGTGTTTATCACATAGATATCGGCTTTCGAGCCTGCAGGAACCCTTACATACTGATCTTCAGGGAATGACCTCGCGATAGTTGATGTCTCGGCAAAATTGAGTTTGCAACCAAGTGTGTGAAATGCAACTTTTCTTTTTGTGATCTCCATTATCTGACGATCTGAATTAATTCAGGCAAGACATATCCTCTTCACGGTCATTTCCCTTTTGCCTGAGGGAGTTTTGTCAGATACACGTTTCTGAATTCAATGTCCTTTCCTTCGCTCTGAAGACAGATATGTCCCTTTGAATGGGAGATGCCGGTGGCTTTGTTCTGGAGAACACCGTTTACTGAAACTTCAATTGTATTCGATTTACATGTTATCTCGACTGTATTCCATTCACCTGCAGGTTTTTCGGAAGAAGCTGTCATTTTTGCAACAACTATCGAATTGCCTTTCTTTTCATTCATTGTTGCCCCGCTCATGCAGACGAAGTCTCCTGCATTACCGGCCTTCAGCTGGCATTCAAATGTCTTCAGCCAGATTGTATCGGGTGGAAGTGCATGAATGAAAATACCGCTGTTTGTAGCTTCTGCAGGCCAGCGATATTCAACATGCAGATTGTATTCTGAATAGGGCTCGACGGTCCTCATGTAACCGAACGGATCTCCTTTGATATGTATTACACCGTTCTGAACCTGAAAGACAGTGGAAGGATCGACTGACGGATCTTTAAGATGTAACACCCAGTTGGTAAGGTCTTTCCCGTTGAACAAACGGATTGTGTTTTTGTCAGTAGCGGCAGTCAGACTTTTTGCATTGTTTTTTTGTCTTTTCTGCCCGTAAACAGTATCTGCGGAGCCCGCCAAAACGGCAGATATCAGTATGATCAAAAGAAAAATTCTTGTCCTCATGGTTTTAAATTTTTTGTTATATGAAATCGAAATCATTTTCTGTTAAAGGAGTTTGCTGGCAAGCTCTGCCAGGAAGCTTCTTTCACCCTTGACAAGGTTGACGTGGGCAAATATATCCTGATCCTTCATCTTATCCGAGAGGTAGCTTAATCCGTTCGAAGCAGTGTCGAGGTATGGTGAATCGATCTGCTCAATGTCACCTGTGAAGACCATCTTTGTTCCTTCTCCGGCCCGGGTTATTATGGTTTTTATCTCATGCGGAGTAAGGTTTTGTGCTTCATCGACAATGAAAAATATGCTCGAGAGGCTCCTCCCCCTTATATATGCAAGTGGGGTGATAACAAGTTTTTCTTCCTTTACCATATCGTTTATCCTCAGGAATTCAGGACTCTGATGACTGAACTTGTGCTTTATGACAGTAAGATTGTCATACAGAGGCTGCATGTAAGGATCCATTTTTTCCTTCACATCGCCGGGAAGAAAGCCCAGATCACGGTTTGCAAGCGGAACAATTGGCCTGGCAAGGAATATCTGCTTGTACCTTTTATGTTGCTGAAGTGCTGCTGCCAGGGCAAGGAGTGTTTTTCCGGTACCTGCCTTGCCGGTCAGGGAGACAAGCTGGATATCCGGATTTGCAAGAGCATCAAGGGCAAATGTCTGTTCGGCGTTTCGCGGGTCGATGCCATACGTGGTCTGCTTGATAACCCTGTTAAGCATTTTATTGACAGGATTATAATGAGCAAGGGCGCTTGCTCCGCTGTTTCTCATGATAAAGAACTGATGCCCCTTCAGATCCGGTTCGAGGTTGAATTCGGCAGAATTCACTCCTTCAGGTACCTCATATAATTTGCTGATAAGCCCATGGTCGACCCCTTCAATAATCCTGATGCCTTTATACAGGTCATCAATATTTGCCACCTTGTCATTCTGATAATCCTGGGCCATAATGCCCAGCGATTTTGCCTTCATCCTCAGGTTAATATCCTTAGAAATAAGAACTACTGTCTTGTCCTTGTTCATCGTGCAGACATAGTCGGCAATTGCCAGTATCCTGTGATCGGGAGTCCTTTCGGCAAACGACTGGCTTACCTTCTCCGAGAAATCACGGCCTGTCTCAATGTGCAGATTGCCAAGGTTTTCACCGAGAGGGATATTTGCCGTCAGGAGCATGTCGCCCGATAGCTTGTCAAGCTCCCTCGTGAATTCCCTTGCATGAAAGTTGATTATGTCGTTGCCCTTCTTGAATTTATCGAGCTCTTCAAGGACAACTATCGGAATTATTACGTCATTTTCCTCAAAATTGTAAATGCACTTGTAATCGTGCAGGAGAACATTTGTGTCAATTATGAAAAGCTTTTTATTGTGTTTTTTCTTCATTATCTAAGTGATTTAATATCAATAAAATATATTTATTGGAAACAGCGCCCTCATTAATCCGCAAAATTAACTAAAATAAAGAATCGTTGCTACATCTGTTGAAAGTATGTTAATTTGTAATATTAAGGCATTAAAGCATTTCAACAGACATAATTACTTTTGTTTTCATTTTCCGACCGATGAATTACAAGGAGACACTGCAATTTCTCTACAGCCAACTGCCTGCATATCACAGGATAGGAAAGGCGGCATATAAAAACGACCTCTCAGACACACTTGCTTTCGACAATTATCTCGGAGCCCCTCACAGGTATTACAGAACAATCCACATAGGCGGGACTAATGGGAAAGGTTCAGTATCCCATATGACAGCTTCCGTGCTTATGGAAGCCGGCCTGAAGACAGGGCTGTATACTTCGCCTCATCTCATGGATTTCAGGGAGAGGATAAAAGTAAACGGGGCAATGATTCCCAAACAGGATGTTGTAAATTTTATCACCAAGCATTCAGACATCATCCAAAGAATAAAGCCTTCATTCTTTGAAATGACTGTCGCAATGGCTTTTGACTATTTTGCACGAGAGAATGTGGATGTTGCTGTAATAGAGGTGGGCCTCGGAGGAAGACTCGATTCGACGAACATAATAATGCCGGTGCTGTCGGTAATTACGAATATCGGCCACGATCATATGGATCTTCTCGGTGATACTCTCGAAAAGGTGGCATGGGAAAAGGCAGGAATAATAAAAAGCGGGATCCCTGCCGTAATTGGAGAGACTCAGGAACAGACAAAAAATGTTTTTACCAGCAAAGCCAGGGAAACAGACTCCCCTGTCTTCTTTGCAGATCAGAATTTTATTTGCACTCTTGATGAGCCTGACTACAGCAGTGAATCAAGAAACTACGAAATAACTGAATCAGCAGGAGGAAGGAGGATTAAAGGCAGCGTGGGACTAGAGGGGGATTATCAGGAAAAAAACATCCAGACGGTATTTCAGAGTTTTCAGATCCTGAAAAAAATATTCACCTTATCAGATGACAACCTTGTCAATGGCATCAGGAAGGTCACTCAGAATACAGGGCTGATGGGCCGCTGGCAGGTTGTAGGAAGGGATCCGCTTATGATATGCGACACCGGCCATAACCTAGAAGGGATCAGGTATGTGCTTGAACAGATAAGAAAAATCAACAGGAGCGAAACCCATTTTGTAATCGGTTTTGTGAGTGACAAGGACCTGGGGCCCGTTCTTCCGTTGTTCCCGGCCAATGCAAAATATTATTTTACCAGGGCTTCAGTCCCAAGGGCGCTTGATGAAAAAGAACTTAAGGAGAAGGCGCTAAAATATGGTTTGAAGGGAGAGTCCTTTGGTGACGTCGTTTCAGCAATAAGATCAGCGCGTAAGAATTCTTCAGTATCCGATCTTATTTTCATCGGAGGAAGCACTTTTATTGTCGCTGATGCCTTATCAGGTATCTGACTTTTGAAATTTAAAATCATATTCGTGAAAAAATCATTCCTGTTCTTCCTCGCGTCTGTATTAACTTCCTCAATTTATGCCGGGGAAGGAAAGCACATAATACTTCTTCATACCAACGATCTTCATTCGAGATTGTACGGGTTCTCTCCCGAATATGCATATACCCCGTTGCAGACAAACGATGATGAAACGGTTGGCGGGTTTGCAAGGATCGCCGCTATAATAAAGAATGAGAAACTGAAAGATCCTGATGCGACCATTGTGGCAGATGGCGGTGATTTCCTGATGGGAACTCTTTTTCATTCGCTCGAAGCCAGTACAGGGTTTCAGCTGGGACTCATGAAGAAAATGGGATATGATGTGGTTTGCACAGGCAATCATGAATTTGATTTCGGCCCTGGCAAACTGGCAGAGATCCTGGCACAATCTGAACGTAACGGTGAAATTCCGCCAGTCCTGTTGAGCAACGCGGTTTTCAGCAACGGAAGCAGCGATGATGACGGACTGGAACAGCTTCTTTCTGCGGGGACTTTAAAAAGAAAATTCATAATTCAAAAAGCAGGTCTTACGATAGGCATCTTTTCTCTTGTTGGCAAAGATGCCGCCGATGTCGCCCCGAATTCAAAACCTGTTAGTTTCGCAAGAAATATTCCCTTTGCAAAAAGAATGGTGAAGGAGCTTAAAAAGGAAGGATGTGATGTAATTATATGTTTATCGCATTCAGGATTGTCAAAGGATAAAAACGGAAAATGGACAGGGGAGGATGTAAAACTGGCACGTTCGGTCAAAGGCATAGATGTTATTGTCAGCGGACATACACACACCAGGCTGGAAGAGCCTGTGATTGTCAAAGGAATACCAATTATACAGTCAGGTGAGTACGGTCAGAATATCGGAAAACTTGAATTTACTTTTACTGACGGTCATGTCAGGGTTGATAAATACACCCTGATACAGGTGGATGACAGTACCCGCGGCGACGGCACCGTGGAGGAAATGATAGATAAGCAGAAGGAGCTTGTTGACAAGTATATCCTTGAGCCGTTAGGCATAAAATATTTTGATCCTGTTGCGTATGCTGATTTTCAGCTTGAATGCAATGAACAGGGGGATTTTAAAGCCGGCGGCCTGGGGTCGCTGGTGGCTGATGCTGTTTACAGCTATGTCAACAGGCATACGGAAAAGGGATGCGATATAAGCATTGTGGCCGCCGGGGTCATTCGCGACAGGATCGTTCCGGGGATACTGTCCGCCCCCGACGTCTTCAGGATCATGTCGCTTGGATCCGGATCGGATGATGTGCCTGGATACCCGCTTGCAAAGGTTTATGTCACGGGAAAGGAATTAAAGAACATACTTGAGATACTTCTTGTTGCCTACAGGTCATCACCATCAAATTACTGCTTCTATTCGGGTCTTAAGGCAGTATATGATCCTGACAGAGGGCTTCTGAGGAAAATCAGCAAAATTGAGCTTGTGAACAAGAACGGAAGTGTCAGGGAGGTTGATTTCTCAGCGAAAAACAGGGCACTTTATTCAATTACGGCGAACAGCTATATGCTGGAATTCATCGGGATTATAAAAAAGATGAGCCTTGGTCTCATCAATGTGGTTCCGAAAGACGAATCGGGTATCCCGGTGCATGATATGAGGAATTCGATAATTGATGTTAATGAGGAAATGCAGGGAATTCAGGAAGGGAAGGAATGGATCGCCCTGATGGAATACCTGCGGTCGATGAGTGATTCTGACGGGGACAGCATTCCTGATATCGACAGAAAGTATGCTTTTCCCGAAAGGTCTTTTTCAACAGTCACCAAACGGTGATTGTAAACACAGCAACAATCAGCCTGCCTGCCATGAAGCTACCATTTGCTGTAAGGGTTGTCAACAACGATCCTCGATTTCCTGTTTGCAACCGTGTAACCGATGTCATAGATCATCCTGGTGATAGTCTCCATCTTTCTGAAATCGATCTTTTCAACAACATCTCCCGGTTGATGATAATCAGTGTGAAGCCCGGTTGAAAAGAAAAGAATGGGGATATCCTTTTTTACGAAATTGAAATGATCGCTTCGTGAGAACAGCTGAAGCGGATGATTTCTTCCGCTTAAGCTGTAATCGATATCCACAGGGTATTTCCCGTCGACATCATCGGCAATCTTTACAAGATCCTTGCTCTGGTTGCCGGTTATTACAAATACTCCGCCGGGACCTGTCATTGGCGTTTCGGAAGAAGTGTCGGCAACCCCTTTATTTCTTCCAATCATATCAATATTCAGGTCCGCCACAGTATTTTCGAGGGGGAAAAGAGGGTTATTCACATACGACTGTGAACCGAAAAGCCCTATCTCCTCACCCGTGACCCACAGAAACAGCAGCGACCTGAGGGGCTTTTTCTCAAGGCTCTGAAAAGCCTGAGCGATTTCTAATATGGCTGCACATCCCGAAGCATCATCGTCGGCCCCCGGATTAATCCCATTGCCTGTTCCTCCAATGTGGTCGGCATGGCCCGAGAAGACTACTAACTCCTTCTTAAGAACAGGATCGCTCCCTTCAATCCATGCAGCGACATTGTTAAGAGTGACCTCCCTGGTCATCGATGCTTCAGTTATTTTCAACCTCTTGCCGGATATATTGAAGGACCTGGGCCTAAAGTTCGAATCAATATCTTTCTGGAGTTCAGCAAGGGTATGTCCCGTCCCCTTAAGCAGTTCATCTGCAACAGACCGGTGTACAAAGATTATCCTTGGCATAGCCGGCATATCCACGATCATCGGTTTTGTGCCTTTCAGATATTTACTTGAACGCAATTCATTCGCAATTCCGGGATATTGCTGATCGATTGATGAAAACCCTGACTTTGGATCGGGAACGACAAGGATTGCTTTTGCCTTTGAAAACAACAGGTTTGTCAGCTTGGCCTGAATGCTCATGAATGACGACCAGACAGGCTCTTCCAGAAGATACCTGGTTCCGTCTTCTGAAAGAGGCGATCTTGTCATTATGAGCAAGATCTTACCTTCGGTCTGCAAATCAGCCAGATCGTTATAGCTGTATTTTTCAGCTCTTATTCCGTATCCGGCAAATACCACTTCTCCCTCGATCTGGAAATCACCGGCACCGACCGGCATAAGCTGTCTCATTGGTTCATTTACGGTAACGGAGTCCTTGCTCCCAGATATGATTTTAATTGATGATTTCTCCTGGTCGATCATTCTCTCCATCACGACATACGGCTGGAAATAACTGTCACCATTGGCCGGTTTAAGACCGAGGAGCTTTGCCTGGGAAGCTATATAATTAAGTGCAATATCGAGTTCGGGTTCACCATTCGATCGGCCTTTCATTACAGGTGATGCAAGAAAGGAAACATAGGCTTCAAGATCCCCTGAGTTGATCTGGCTGACACCGGAATTCGACCTCTGAGCCTGGGATGACACTGTGAAGACTGTCGCTGAAACAACGACAATGATTAAAAACCTATACTTGCTGGCCATTGATGTTTACATTTAAGGCGTTAAATGTATAAAGATTTTTCCTATAAATGTGGTATATGGTCGTCACTGTCTGTTTTTGATTATATAATGTGACCTTCTGAAAAGCATTGTGCAGATATTTTTTTAGTTTTGCAGTTTGTTTTTAAAATTATGGAAGTTAACGCGATATTCTGGGTCGGATTTCATTTAATAATCTTTGCCATTCTTGCTTTCGACCTCGGTGTGATAAATAAGAATGCGCATAAGATTACCCTTAGGGAGGCCCTTATCTGGAGCGGTGCATGGATTCTCCTGGCTGTGATTTTCAACGGGTTTATCTTTTTTGAATTCGGTAAGACAAAAGCACTCGAATTCCTTACAGGGTACCTTATCGAATACTCGCTGAGCGTTGACAATATTTTTGTTTTTATTCTGATTTTTTCATATTTCGCCGTAAAGCCGCAATATCAGCATAAGATACTTTTCTGGGGTATATTGGGAGCATTGATCATGAGGGGCATTTTTATATTTGCCGGGGTTACCCTGATCAACAGATTTCACTGGGTAGTTCTGATCTTTGGAGGATTCCTTGTTTTCTCGGTGGTAAAGATGCTTTTTCAGAAAGAAACCACCTCGGTCAGCCCTGAAAAAAACAGTCTGGTACGGCTCTTCAGGAAATTTCTTCCGGTTACCGAAATGCTCCATGACGACAAGCTTGTTGTAAGGCTCGACAGGAAATTTTATGCTACCCCTTTGTTCCTTGTTCTCCTGGTTATTGAATCGACAGATCTTATCTTTGCCGTCGACAGTATTCCGGCAATACTTGCAATCAGCAAAGACAGTTTTATAGTGTATACATCAAATATTTTTGCAATCCTGGGGCTTCGGTCACTTTATTTTGCCGTTTCGGGGATTATGGGATTTTTCAGGTTCCTCAAAACCGGTCTTGCTCTTGTCCTTTCCTTTGTGGGCATTAAAATGCTTGCTTCCTATTTTCATTTTGAAATTCCGATTGTCACTTCTCTTGCGGTCATCGTCTCGATATTGCTGGTTTCAATCGCTGCTTCAGTGATAATAAAGGAAAAATAAGCATGATTTCGTCGCAGCACGGAATAATTATTTCACCCGGATATAAAATATTACTTTTACAATTCAGTTTTGTGAAAGGAATTGATTCATTTTATATTTAAGCAATACCAGGGATGATTTCCAAAAGGCAAAAGCCAGTCGTGCCATGGTTGCTGATAGTACTTTTTGTTATACTGTCGGCAAGCAGCATTGTCATTGGATTCCTGTATTACAAGAGTCAGAAAAACAGGCTGCTCCGTGACAAGACACTTGAACTGTCAGCTATTGCTGATCTGAAAGTGAGGCAGATAGCTCACTGGAGGAATGAGCGTGTCGACGATGCCAGAATGATAAGCGAAAACGCTCCGTTTGTCAGGCTGTTGTATGACTATATGTCAGACGCCAGGACAAAAGTTAGTAAAACTGAAATTATCGCCAATCTAAAATCGGTGATATTGAACACCGAGTATAAGAATATTCTGCTTGTCGATTCAACAGGAAAGGTCAGGGGATTTTATCCAAATCAGGATACTGTTCTCGGGAATCATATGTTAAATATGTTTCCTGAATTCATAAGACTGAAAAAAGGGATACTGACCGATCTTCATAAGACACCGGGGGTGAGTTACAACCATCTTGACCTCGTTATCCCTCTGTTGACCTTGTGGAAGGATGACCCTGAAACTTTCGGGCTTATCATTATAAGGATCGATCCGCGTGAAACCTTCTATCCTCTTGTTCAAGCATGGCCGGTCCCCAGCAGGACGGCTGAATCACTTCTTGTGAGGCAGGAAGGCGAAAAGGTCTTGTATCTGAATGAACTCAGGTTCAGAAAAAACTCAGAAATGGAACTGTTGAAATCAGTTTCGGATGAAAAGCTGCCTGCCGCAATGGCTGTCCGCGGAATTGAAACTACTAGCGATGGCAGGGATTACAGGGGAAAAGCTGTTGTGGCCGCGATGAAAAAAGTGCCGGGCTCGACCTGGTACATGGTAGCCAAAACTGACCAGAATGAGATTTTTGACACGTTGAACCGTCAGATAACGCTGATAATAGTAATTATCATCCTGTTTGTCCTTACAATCGGATTGCTTCTCGGAATTATTGAATGGAGCGAGAATGTAAGGTTCTACCGTGAAAAATATGAAGCGGAACTTGATCAGCAGGCTTTGCGAAAACACTATGACTACATCCTGAAGTATGCCAATGACATTATTTTTCTGACTGACAGGAACATGGTGATTGTCGAAGCAAACGACAGAGCCACTGAAACATACCAGCGGAACAGGGATGAGCTTATTGGCATGAACCTGAAGGAGATCACGGCACCGGGAGCTGTAAGAGAAATTGCTGAAGAGAAAAAGATCCTTGATGAAATCGGATTTGCAACTTATGAAACGCAGCATGTTAGAAAGGACGGGACGGTTCTTCCGGTAGAGATAAGCGCCCGCAAGGTGGAAATTGAAGGAGTTAAATATTTCCAGTCGATATGCCGCGATATCACGGAACGGAAATTTGCCGAAGAAACCCTCCGGGAAAGCGAAATGAGGTTCAGAAAAATATTTGAAGAGAGCCCCATCAGCATAGTTATGACAGGAAAGGACATGGGCATCATACGTGTGAATTCGGCATTTACCAGAATGACAGGGTATGGTGAAGATGAACTTAAATCCAGATCGCTCCGGGAAATTACTCATCCCGACTATGTCCCTCAGGATGATGTTTCGCTTCTGAGGCTCATCGCAGAGGAAATTCCTGTTTACCATACGGAGAACAAATATATCAGGAAGGACGGGAGCCAAATCTGGGGATCGACAACTATAAGCATTATCAGGAACAACAATGATGAGGTCCAGTATTTTCTTGCAATGATAGAGGATATTACCCTCAGGAAGAACTCGGAAGCTGAACTTATTGCTGCAAAGGAAAAGGCGGAGGAGAGCGACAGGCTTAAAACTGCATTTCTGCATAATGTCTCCCATGAGATAAGAACCCCGATGAATGCCATAATAGGTTTTTCAGCCCTGCTTAACGAGCCTGATATTACTGAAGCTGATCGCCGGCAGTTCATCGATATCATTTTTCAGAGCGGAAGCCAGCTGCTTTCAATTATCAATGATATTGTGGACATAGCAAATATAGAAAGCGGCCAGGTCAAGATCAACATCAGGGAAATGGACCTGAACTTCTCTCTGCGAAGCCTTGACGAGCAGTTCAGTTATAAGGAAAAATCGGATGTAATCTCAATAAATCTCACGACCGGCCTTACGGATGACAAAGCCATGATAATGACTGACAGCACTAAGCTCATCCAGATACTTTCTAACCTCATCAACAATGCCACAAAATTCACGAAGGAAGGAAGAATTGATTTCGGATATGCACTGAAAGGCGAAGAGCTTGAATTTTATGTTAAAGATACCGGAATAGGAATACCCCCTGAACATCACGATAAGATCTTTGAAAGATTTTATCAGGTTGACAACCTTATCTCCAGAAAATTTGGAGGTACCGGGCTTGGCTTGTCAATCTGCAAGGCCTACGTGGAGATTCTGGGAGGCAGAATCTGGCTTATTTCGCAACCGGGGCAAGGCTCCGATTTCCGTTTCACTATCCCTTATAAGCCGGCCAGGCAGCAACATGTAAAATGAAAATACGGGACGTATTAGCCATCCGGAATTTTTAGTAATTTTATAAGCTATTTAAACAATACATATCATTTTGGGTTATAAAGTCTGTCAAAACACTCAGAGCAAGATGAGAAAAATCATATTAAATTATAACTTCCTGATTATCTTAATTTCTGTTTTACTTTTGCCGGGATGTCATTTCAAACGGGAGCCTTCCGTAAAAACGTCTCCGGTGACTGAAATCGGTCCCAATACCGCGATAACAGGCGGCGAGGTTACAAGTGACGGATATGTCGATGTGATAGTGCGTGGTGTTTGTTATGGTACGAAAAAATCTCCTGGAATTGATGGTGACAGAACAACCGACGGATATGGCGAGGGCCCTTTTACAAGTACACTGACAAATCTGACCCCGAACACACAATATTTTGTCAGAGCCTATGCCATAAATGCGGAGGGGACAGGATACGGCGAACAGCTTACTTTCACAACCAGCAAATTCGGTGTTCCCACTCTCACTACATCTGCCGTGACGCTGATAACTCAGACTACCGCTGTTTCAGGTGGCAACATTACGAGCGACGGTGGCGTTGAAGTGACAGCCAGAGGAGTCTGCTGGAGCACACATGCTGTACCAACCATCAGTGACTCAAAAACTATTAACGGAACAGGGTCAGGCTCCTTTACAAGCAGCATTACCGGACTGACAGGGAATACAACATACTATGTAAGGGCTTATGCCACGAATTCCGAAGGAACGGCTTACGGGCAGGAGATATCATTCAGGACAAGCCCTGTGTTGCCTCAGGTCACAACCGATGCTCCTTCAGCAACAGGCACTGCAACAGGCACGGGAGGAGGCAATGTGACCAATGATGGAGGAGCAGCCATTACCGCAAGGGGAGTATGCTGGAACACCTCGCCGAATCCTACGGTTGCCAACAGCAAAACATCTGACGGAACCGGTACAGGTACTTTTGTGTCTTCCATTACTGGTCTTCTTGCAAATACCACTTATCATGTCAGGGCTTATGCCACAAACAGTGTCGGTACATCATATGGATCTGACCTTGTATTTACAACCGACCCGGTAACCGTATCAGATAACGACGGCAACACTTACAATGTGATAAGGATTGACGGGCAGGTTTGGATGAAGGAAAACCTGAAAACAACCAGGCTAAATGATAATTCTGCAATTCCAAACGTCACAAATGCCGGTACGTGGAGCACACTGACAACAGGGGCCTATGTCTGGTTTAATAACGACGTTGCCAATAAGAATACATATGGTGCATTATATAACTGGCATGCAGTGAATTCAGGAAAACTTTGCCCTGCAGGATGGCATGTGGCTTCAGATGAGGACTGGCTGACGCTGGTTGCTAAACTCGGTGGTGAAGATGTTGCCGGAGGCAAACTGAAGGAAACAGGTACTACGCACTGGACAAGTCCTAACACGGGCGCCACCAACGAATCGAATTTTACAGCACTTCCGGGCGGGTGGCGGAGAGGTGACAATGGTTCTTTTGAATCATTAGCGACATTCGGTTACTGGTGGACCTCTACTTCCCTGTCTCCATCTTCATGGTTCAGGAAGACAGGGTATAATGAAGCCAGAATTTTCAGGGACCTGATCGATCCAAAGTACGGGATGTCGGTCCGGTGTATTAAAAACTGACAAGTAAGATAACCACTGTCTGTCACCGCCAAATAACAAGCCGGGTTATCGGTCCGCAGAATCCGGAAAAACATGGAATTTAATGGTTTTTCCGATATGGGTTGCATTATTCATTTTTGTCCCGAACGGCTGGTGTCTGTTTATTTTATTTTTTATTGACAGACATAAATAATCCGTTGTCCTGTTAATATTTAATATTCTGAAATTGGGAACCTGACACAATTAAAACAAGATTATTCAGTTTAGAGAGGTACGTAATTATTTCAATACAATGAAAAGAGAATTCAGATTCGATTTAACTTTGATTTTAGCCTTTCTGGCAGCCCTTGCAGTGACTTTTTCAGGCTGTAAAAAGAAACCTGGGCTTGCCATGTTAACAACTGCCGATGTTACGGAGATCACCATAAATAGTGCAAAAACCGGAGGAAATATCTCGTCGGACGGAGGTGCCGACATAACAGCAAGGGGGGTCTGTTATGGAACTGCCACGCTGCCCGAGATTACAGGACAGCACACATCCGACAGCAACGGATCGGGAGATTTCACAAGCACACTGACCGGGCTGACCGCTTCAACAAAATACTATGTGAGGGCATATGCAACAAATGAAGCCGGGACAGCTTACGGGAACGAGGTTACATTTACAACCTCAGCACCTGTTGTTGCCACATTAACCACTCTTGAAGCCACTTCAATAAGTTCCAACAGGGCTGTTTCAGGCGGTAATATTACATCCGACGGCGGTTCTGCCGTAACAGCCAGAGGTGTTTGCTGGTCGACATCTGCAAATCCGACACTTAGTGACAATAAGACAATCGACGGGTCGGGGACCGGTAATTTTGCAAGCGACATTACCGGCCTTCAGCCTGGGACAACTTACCATGTAAGGGCATATGCGACGAACAATATAGGAACCTCATATGGCAACGACATATCATTTACAACATCTGCGGTTGTTCCGACAGTGACTACGGCGACAGTCTCATCCTATACACGCACATCAGCCGTTACAGGCGGTAATGTGACCAGTTCAGGAGGTGCCGCAGTAACTGCCAAAGGAGTCTGCTGGAGTACCTCAACGGGTCCGGTGGCAACGGGGCCACATACCACAGATGGTACCGGAACGGGTTCTTTTACCAGTACGATTACCGGGCTGAGCCCGAACACTACATATTATTACAGGGCTTATGCCACAAACAGCGCTGGTACAGCGTACGGCACCGAAAATCATTTCACAACAAGTCCGGTTACCATACCTGAAGTATCAACATCTTCCGTGACCTCGGTCGGATTGACAACAGCCTCATCAGGAGGTAACGTTACGAACGACAACGGGGCACAGGTCACTGAACGCGGCATATGCTACAACTCTACCGGCAATCCGACAACATCCGACACAAAAATACCAAGCGGTGCCGGTACTGGAACCTTCAGTATAAATCTTTCAGGATTGAATCCCGGGACAGTATATTATTTAAAAGCATACGCCATAAACAGTGCAGGAACAGGCTATGGCAACCAGATGGAATTCTCAACTTCCATTTCTGATTTAAGCGGAAATACATATGCAACTGTACGGATAGGCACTCAGTTATGGATGCAGACGGATTTGAAAACATCAAAATTCAATGACAATACGGATATTCCGAATGTTACTGACAATGAAGACTGGAGGGTTCTTTCAACTCCGGCCTATTCATGGTTTAACAATACGCCTTCTCCTGTCTTTGGCATGCTGTACAACTGGTTTACAGTTGAAACCGGGAAATTATGTCCGTCAGGATGGCATGTGCCAAGTGACAATGAATTCAAGACACTTGAACGCTATCTTGGTATGACTGCAGCAGAAGCTGACGGATCAGGATGGAGAGGAACGGATCAGGGTACACAGCTTAAGGCTGCAACGACATGGAACCCGAATACGGGAACAAATACAAGCAGATTTGCTGCCTTGGGAGGTGGTTACAGGTATGGTGCCCTGGGGACTTTTGCTGATTTTGGTGTCGTCACATACTGGTGGAGTTCAACTTTACACTGGGACGACGCAACAAAAGCGTTATATCGACGTTTAGATAGTACCGAAGGACGAGTGTTTCGTGAGGGAGTCAGCAAAGTGGGAGGGAAATATGTGAGATGCCTTAAGAACCAGTAAGGTCACTGATTAATGAAGTACATAAAAGTTAAATAAATATAAGCAATTGAAATTCAAATCTCTAATTATCCATGTTATGAAAAAAGTTCTTAATTTATTGATTTTGGTCTCGTTCCTTTCCGGAATTGCGGCACTCAACGGCTGTAAAAAGGACAAGGATATGCCTACCCTGACAACTACTGCTGTCACGGGTATAACGACAACTGCAGCATCATCAGGCGGTAACATTACCGATGATGGAGGAGCCGAAGTCACAGCAAGGGGCGTATGCTGGGGTACAGCAACCGGACCGACAACCGCCGGATCAAAAACCAGCGACGGTACGGGAATAGGCAGTTTTACCAGCAGCATTACCGGACTGACGCCAAATACAAAGTATTATGTCAGGGCTTATGCTACCAACTCTGAAGGGACAGCCTATGGTAATGAAATTGAGTTTACCACCAACCCCATAATTGGTGCAACTGTTACCACAACAGCTCCCACAACTCTGACTTCCACAACTGCAAACCCCGGCGGTAACATTACAGCCGACGGCGGTGCTCCTGTTACCGAAAGAGGTATTGTATGGGCACTCGCTGCAAATCCGACAACATCTGACAACAAGGTTGCTGCTTCAGCAGCCGGCACCGGAGCATTTACTGTAAGCCTTACATCGCTTCAGCCCGGAACTCTTTACCATATCAGAGCTTATGCAATAAATACCTCAGGAACTGCATATGGAAATGACCTGACATTCACTACTCCTGCAACCAAGCCGTCAGTTACGACTGCTGCCGTTACCGTATTTACCCAGACAACGGCAACAGCAGGCGGAAATGTTACAGCTACCGGAGGCGCAGATGTCACTGAAAGGGGTGTATATTACAGCACACAAGCCAACCCTGCCACTACAGGAACAAAAGTTGCAGCTTCATCTGCAGGAACAGGAACTTTCACCGTTAACCTTACAGGTTTGACACCTGGTACACTTTATCATGTTGTTGCTTTTGCCACCAACAGTGCAGGTACAGAGTTCGGTACAGAACAGACATTTACCACAAGCCCGATTGTTTATGCCACAGTTACATCAACTGCTCCGACACTGATTCTCACCAGTACCACATCGGTAACCGCAGGCGGTAATGTTACGGCCACCGGAGGAGGTACCGTAAGTGAACGCGGCGTATGCTGGGGTACATCAGCAAATCCTGTTGCCACAGGTTCACACATTGCAAGCGGAACCGGAACAGGCTCATTCTCAGTAACGCTTACTCCTTTGCAGGAAGGTACTCTTTATTATGTGAGAGCATATGCAATAAATGAGGCAGGTACATCATACGGTACAGAATATCAAATTGTTACTTTGTTGTCGGACGTCGATAACAATATTTACAGGACCGTCAGGATAGGAAATCAGATCTGGATGGCTCAAAACCTTGCAACTACCCATTTTAACAATGGCAACGCAATAACTGAAGTAACACTGGATGCAAACTGGGTAGGCAATACAGACCCCGCATACTGCTGGTATAACAATGATGAAGATACGTACAGACCTCTTTACGGAGCACTGTATAACTTCCATGCTGCCAATACAGGCAACCTTTGCCCTGCCGGATGGCGCGTTCCGTCAGATGCTGATTTTAAAGCTCTTGAGATGACACTCGGTCTTACCCAGGCAGAAGCAGACGCCTTAGGATGGCGCGGTACGACCCAGGGTACGCAGCTGAAAAGCGCAAGCGGCTGGACCACAGGAAATGGTACAAATACCAGCGGTTTCTCAGCCGTCCCTGCAGGATATCGTTACTATGTTGACGGGACTTTCAACCTTGCAGGAACAATAACTTACTTCTGGACAACAACTGAAGATAGTCCCAACAGGGCATTCATGAGGCAGCTCGACAGCACACACGAAAATGTGTACCGTCAGAACGCCGATGAGTCTGCAGGAAAATCTGTCAGATGCGTTAAAGTCCAGCCATAACTTCCGGTGAATTTATTAAAAAAGGTGCCCCCGCGGGCACCTTTTTTTTTAACAAACAGCCAGTATTGTGATATGTATTTTAATCGGTTGATTTCTTCGATCCTTGTTTGTACCTAAAACAAAAAAACCGGTACCATGTAAACGGGACCGGTTTCCTGTTGTGGGCGATGACGGGTTCGAACCGCCGACCCTCTGCTTGTAAGGCAGATGCTCTGAACCAGCTGAGCTAATCGCCCTTAAACGGGTGCAAATATAATCCAGATTTTGGTTTCTGCAAAGGAATTTAAATTTTAATAGTGCCCCGGGTGGTTTTCTAACCCTGAAAACCCGTAAAAAGACAGGCTCAGCCCGGCTTCTGTTGAATAAGTATTGCCAATATGTTGATAACACGTCAAAATGCTCCTGCATAACTGTATTAAATTGGCATAATTTCACGTTTATAAAAGCTGAGGGCCAGTAACCTTCCACCGGCAATCCTGGTTTTAAACCGGTTGAAATTTTGTATGACTGATAATTAATAATATATTTTTGTAAAGTAATCCTAACCTGACTTGTATGAAATCAGCCAAATGTTTCTGGAAAGCTTCAGTATCAGCTGTGCTGATGCCCGGAGCTCTGAAACTGCAAGCTTTTTTGCTTTTGTTTTTTATTGGCCTATCAGGTTATTCGTCATCACCGGTTATAAATTACGGACCTGAGCTTCCTCCTGTCGCCCTTTGCAGAAACATCACCGTCGGGCTTGGCCCGGGCGGCACCGTATCAATCAGCGCAGCTGATGTTGATGCCGGATCATATGACCCTGACGGCACAATAACCTCAATGTCAGTGACACCGAATACATTCAGCTGTTCGCAGAAAGGGCTGAACTCAGTGATCCTTACAGTTATCGACGACGAGGGAAAAACCGCATCATGCACCGCACAGGTATCAGTTGAGGATAAAATGCTGCCAACCGTTGTATGTAAAGACCATAGTCTGTACCTCGATGCTTCAGGAAAAGGGACACTGAACCCTTCGGACATAGATAACGGATCAACCGACAACTGTACGCCAGGATTGTTTTTTTATCTAAGCAGAACTGATTTCACTTGTTCAGATATCGGATCACCTGTTGATGTCACACTTGTCGGTACGGATGGTGCTGGAAACTCCGCATCATGCATTTCAAGGATAACTGTTCTCGATACAATTTCCCCTGTCATCAATTATAAACCTTTTGAACTGGTCCTGGGATCATCAGGCACAGCAACCCTGTCGGCAGCCGATATTGACAATGGAACATTCGATAACTGCGGCGATGTCACCTTATCTGTTTCTCCTTCAGTCTTTACTTGCAGCGACCTTGGTCAGAAAACTGTCGTACTGACAGCCACCGATTCTCATGGAAACACTTCACACCGCAATGTGCCAATTAGTGTTTCATCTACACTTAAAATATCCGGCATGTCACTCAGCAGCTGCGACATGGCACCGACTCTTGCACTTTTCGCAGCCGATAAAGAAGGAGGGGATGGCAACTATTCAGGTCTTTGGAAGGGACTGACACCGTCATCAAAACCTTTTATGGTGATAATTCCCTTTCCCCCGTCACTGCTGTTTTCAACAACTTCTACCCTTGAAGAACCTTTCTTTAACAATACAATGCCTGATGGGTATTACGATATCAGGCTTGTTGTGACAGACGGAAACGGATGCAGGGACTCCTCGGATATTAAAATTAAACAGACAGGGGCCGTTTTCAACAACCAGACCATAAGGTATTCTGAGGCCTGTGAAGGTGAGGTAAAAACCTATTCAGTGTTATACGAGCCGGACGCCGCGTACACATGGGCGGTTACCAACGGAACAATACTCGACAGTGATACCGATACAAGCAGGATCAGTGTCTTATGGAATACCGGAGTTATACAGGGTAGGATCCTGACCACCATCACCAGACCGAACAGTCTTTTCACTGGTGGTCAATGCGAATCTTTCGTGGTAGACACTGTAACCATTAAGCCTTTACCGAATCAGGTTTTCAACAATCCTGCAACAAATGTGTGTTCTGATACTCCGACAACTTATACGCTGACAGGTACATATGCTTATAACCGTTGGACAGTTGTCGGGGGAGTAATTATTTCAGGCGGAACCGTTTCCGACAATTATGCCACAATAAGATGGGACGGGGGCCCCTCCGGTATTGTGTCGGTATCTTCAGGCAACAATCCCTACTGTACAAATACAGTAGCTTTGACAGTCACCATCTTTAATCTTCGGGGATCAGTAACTTCCTTGTCGGATATTTCCTGCAACGGAGGATCGGATGGATCAGTAACCATTGCAGCCGACCCGTCGTCGGGGATGGCCCCGTTCATGTATTCTCTTGATGGCGGCGTGTTTGTTGCCGGTGGCACCTTCACCGGATTATCACTGGGGAATCACTCTGTGAGGATAAGGGATGCTCTCATGTGCACTTTTGACGTTCCATTTGTGATTGATCAGCCGGCACCTGTAACAGGAACGGCTTCATCTCTGAATAATGTAAGTTGCTTCGGAGGCTCCGACGGTTCTGTTACAATAAACGCATCAGGGGGGAATCCTCCATATCAGTACCGTCTTAACGGCGGTCCGCCACAGGGATCGGATGTATTCGGCGGACTGGCAGCAGGAGCATATACGGTCACCATAACCGACACCCGCGGATGTTCAGGATATGTGTTGTTTTCAATTGTGCAGCCAGGTCTTCCTCTTAACGGATCATCATCTGTGACAGATGTCACATGCTTCGGAGAATCAACGGGCAGAGTTATTCTGACTGTAACCGGAGGCACAGAGCCTTATACATACTTATGGAACAACGGAACTACTTTGAAGGACCTGGTAAATGTGCCGGCTGGTGACTATGATGTTATTATTACCGATGCAAACGGGTGCACGTCTACTGTAAATGCTTCGGTCGCCCAGCCTGCCGCGGCCCTTGCCGGATCGTCCTCGGTGAACAACGTGCTGTGCTATGGTGCTTCAACAGGTTCAGTGAACATTACGGTTACCGGAGGCACTTCGCCTTACTCATACCTTTGGAACACCGGTGCTGCGACAAAAGATATAACGGGCATTCCGGCAGGAAACTATGATGTAACCATAACAGATGCCAACGGCTGCGTCCTGATGCTTTATGCTTCTGTTTTACAGCCTGCTTCAGCTTTAGGCGGCGTTATTTCTTCTCAGGAAAATGTGTCGTGTTATGGCGGCAATGACGGATCTGTTATGGTTACCGGTTCAGGAGGAACCGGACCATACATGTACAGGCTCGGATCCGGCACCTTCCAGTCGTCGGGAACATTTTCTGCGCTTGCTGCAGGGAATTACACAATGACTGTCAGGGATGCAAACCTTTGCACCTACAGCTTTCCTTTGAATATTACGCAACCGGCATCCGCTCTTGGCGGAACCGTTGTTACACTTGAAAATGCCGGATGCTATGGTGATGCTACCGGTAGTGCAACAGTTTCAGGATCAGGCGGAACAATGCCTTATGAATACAGTATGGATGCGGGTCCGTTCCAGAGTTCAGGGGCATTTGCCGGTCTTCCGGCCGGTTCCCATATTGTGACGATCAGGGATATCAACCAGTGTACATTCACTTTGCCTGTCAACATTTCTCAACCATTATCACCACTGTCTGTAACGGCAACTCACACTGACATACTGTGCCTGGGTGAATCCACGGGAACCGCAACCGCAGCAGCCACTGGCGGCACACCTCCGTATTCATATTCCTGGAACAGTGTTCCTTTGCAAACCACACCGACAGCCGTTAATCTGCCTGCCGGAAATTATATTGTGACGGTAACCGATAATAACGGCTGCGTTTCCACAGCATCAGTTACAATAATCGAGCCCCCTGCCGCTCT
Organism: Bacteroidales bacterium; assembly: GCA_035390825.1. Lineage (GTDB taxonomy): Bacteria > Bacteroidota > Bacteroidia > Bacteroidales > VadinHA17 > LD21. The sequence goes on from DAOOUQ010000017.1 coordinate 69,853, forward strand.
TTCAGCTTCGGTATCAGTTACCGATGCCGGCTGCAACGGAGGAACTGACGGGTCAATTGATCTGACTGTATCCAACGGTACGGCTCCTTTTACATTTTTATGGAGCAATGGTTCCGTTACCGAGGATCTTGACAATATTCCTGCCGGAGCCTACAATGTAACAGTGAATGATGCTAACGGATGCACAGCATCGGCTTCGGCATTTGTCAGCCAGCCTTCACCGGTCGCAGGCATAATTAATGTCACCGATCCGGGCTGCTTTGGGGAAAGCACCGGGTACTGCAATCTTACAGTAACAGGTGGCACTCCGCCTTATGGTTTTCTCTGGAATACAGGGGCCCTGACCGAGGACCTGACCAACATACCTGCAGGAAGTTATTCGGTAACAATAACGGATTCACACGGGTGTACAGCCCTGGTAAATGCTGCCGTGAACCAGCCTGCATTCCCTCTTGGCGGATCTGTCGTCACAGTTGTCAATGTAACAGTTTATGGTGGTAATGACGGAAGCATAACCGTTCAGGGTTCCGGCGGAACCGCTCCCTACCAATATGCCATTGAATCGGGGGCATTTCAGTCATCAGGAACTTTTGGTTCACTGGCGGCAGGCACATATAGGTTCACTGTAAAAGATTCAAAATCATGCACATATGATCTCCAGGCAACTGTGACTCAGCCGTGGATCCCATTAACGGCAAGCATAGTGTCACAGACAAATGTGCCCTGCAACGGAGGCAGCCAGGGAAGTGTCACCGCAGCTGGCTGGGGAGGGACATCTCCTTACATGTATTCGTTGAACGGGGCGCCCTTTCAGGCATCAGGCACTTTCAGCTCACTTTCAGCCGGATCATATACGGTTTTTGTAAGGGATGGTGCATCCGATATATTCAGTCTTCCTGTTGAAATAACACAGTCAGAATCGCTTGCAATTGCATTTGTCGTGAATCCGCCTCACTGTTTTGGCGGCAGCGACGGAACTGCCATGGCTGTACCATCGGGGGGAACTTCTCCTTATTCATATCTTTGGAACACAGATCCTGTTCAGAATGGGCAAACGGCAACGGGCCTGCCTGCAGGAACGCATTCTGTTACAGTTACCGATGCAAACGGCTGCATTGCAACAAGTACCGTACTGTTATCCCAGCCCTCGGCTGAGCTGGCAGTCGAACTTGCAAAAACCGATGTTCCATGTAAAGGTGGATCAACAGGGACTGCCTCTGCATCGGTGTCAGGAGGCCTTCCTCCTTATATCTATTCATGGAATTCTAACCCTGTACAGACAACCCCGACAGCTGTGAATCTGCCTTCGGGGACTTTCATTGTGACTGTGACTGACAGTAATGGCTGCACTAAAACAGGGTCAGTTACAATCTCTGAATTATCGCCAATGATTGTGTCTTCATCCGTTAGCGAAACTTCATGCCCCGATTCGAATGATGGTTCAATTGCACTTGCCATAACAGGAGGAACACCACCTTATGCCATTTTCTGGTCGGATGGTGCCTCCACTCTGACACGCAGCAACCTTTATACAGGACGGTATGGAGTTGTTGTCACCGACCATAACGGATGCGCCGAACCTCTGACCATAGATGTTGGTTTCGATTTAAGTTATAACTGTCTGGTAATACCCCAGGTAATCACCCCTAATGGCGATGGGTTCAATGATGAATGGATAATACGGAATATCGGATATTATCCGAATGCCGAAGTACATATTTTCAACAGGTGGGGACAGGAGGTTTTCAGTACCAGGAATATTGCCGACAATCCATGGGATGGAAGGTATAAGGGGAAGCTTGTGCCGACTGATTCATATCATTACATATTATACCTGAACGACGGTTCGGCGCCACGGACAGGTGTTATAAGCGTAATCAGATAAACTGACAAATGCCGAAAATGATGGAAATGAGATATTTTAAAAATATAATTTCAGCAGCCTTTCTGCTCTTGTTTCATGGGGTAGCTGACGGTCAGCAGATGCCAATGTACAGCCAGTACATAATGAATGGATTCCTGGTGAATCCCTCTTTTGCGGGTCGCGACGGTTATACATCACTGAATCTGACAGTGAGGGAGCAATGGACGGGTCTTGCACAGGCCCCTTCCACTTATGCCCTGAGCTTTCAGACAAGGATACTGAAAGACAGCTATATCTCCAAATCGACGACCGTAAAGAAAAAACTAATCCGGCCGACACGGGGAGGACAGGTGGGGATAGGCGGATATCTCTTCAATGACAACAACGGAATAATGCACCGGACCGGGTTGCAGGGAGCTTATGCTTACAATATTCCTTTGGGCAACGATGATGACGAATATTCAAAAACACTTTCTTTCGGCCTGGCCCTAATTGCATACCAGTATTCAGTAAAGCTTGATAACCTGATTTACGACCCTGATGATCCTTACCTGAACAATTACGACAGATCGGTTTTTATTACCGACTTCAATTTCGGAGCAAGTTATGCAACGCCAAAATATTACGCGGGCTTGGCGATGACCAACCTGCTGAGGGGCGCGTTACTGTTCTCCAAGGGGAGTGATAATGACAATACGGAACTAGGTCACTATTACCTTACAGGAGGCATCAGATTCCCTCTTTCCGGAAACTGGATGATAGAGCCTTCGGCATTCATTAAATCGTCCGACATGTTCTTCAAATCAATACAACTCGATATTACATCGCGGTTATATTATAAAAATGACTATTGGGCAGGCGTTTCGTGGAGAACAAATGATGCAATAATTGTAATGCTCGGACTAAAGTATGACAGGTTTTATTTTGCCTATGCTTTTGATTTTACACTTACGGATATCAGAAGACAAAGTCTTGGCACACATGAATTTTCACTTGCCGTAAAATTCGGATCAAATGCCAGGAGATATCGTTGGCTGAATGCATATTAGAACATCTGTTTTGCGGCTTTCCGGCATCCTGGTGCTGATGTCGTATCTTATTCGTCCTGCTGATGCCTCACTTAAAAGTGATTCAGTGAAGATAAGGATAATGTTTTATAACACCGAGAATCTTTTTGATGTTACTGACGATCCTTTAACCGACGACGACGACTTTTTGCCGACCGGTTTGATGCGATGGAATAATGTAAGATATAATAAGAAGATCAATTCATTGTATAAAACCATAATTGCTGCCGGAGGATGGGAACCCCCGGCAATTGTTGCAATGTGTGAAGTGGAGAACAGGAAGGTCCTTGAGGATCTGGTGGAAGGGACAAACCTGTCGGGTTATGGTTACAGCATTATTCATGAAGATTCTCCCGACACCAGGGGAATAGATGTTTGTCTTATTTTCAGAAAGGACCTTGTAAGAATTGCCCGGTACAGATATTTCAAACCTGAAACTGTCGGAGAATTCAGGTCAAGAAGCATTCTTTACGCCAAGTGTATTATCATGGATGACACCCTTCATCTGCTTGTCAATCACTGGCCTTCCAGAAGGGGAGGGGTTCTGGCCGGCGATGTGCTGAGGGATAAAATATCTGCAAAAGCAACCGCGGTTGTTGATTCCATAAATGCATTATCACCGGGGCAGCAGAAAATAATCATTACGGGCGATTTTAACTGCAGTCCCGAAGATCTGGCTGTCAGATCTTTTACTGATAATAAGTTCCTTATAAACATAACAAGGGGTTACAGGTCGGGGGCCCCCGGGACTTACCGTTACCAGGGCACATGGGAGATCATCGATCAGTTCATTGTTTCGTACGGGTTGCTGAACAGTCATCATGGGTTATTTGCCGGAGCCGGTTCTTTCAGGATTTTTGATGCTGATTTTCTTCTCACACGCGATCCGAAATATCCCGGCCCTGTCCCTTTTTCAACATACAGGGGTTACAGATACCAGGGCGGATTCAGTGATCATCTTCCTGTGTTACTCGACCTGGGGTTCCGTTAGGCCATCAGGGAGTGCAAGGCCAAGCTCCCTTCCTTTTTCAATCATCAGCTTGCGGGCGGCATCATGGTCATTAGGGATTATTCCTTCAAGGATTGCCTCCCTGATTGCATTTTTTATCTGACCCACAACTATTCCCGGTTTTAACCCGAACGTGGAAATGATCTCTTCCCCGGTGACGGGAGGCTGGAAATTCCTTAATGCATCTTTTTCTTCAATTTCCTTCAGTTTTTTCCTTACAAGCCTGAAGTTTTCAAGATGCCTTGCCTTGGTTGCTTCATTTTTCGATGTAATGTCAGCTTCACAAAGCATCATGAGATCGTCAATATCGTCGCCTGCCTCAAATAGTAAACGTCTTACTGCAGAGTCTGTAACTGTTTCCTGTGAAAGCACTATGGGCCTGAGATGGAGGTCAACAAGTTTCTTTACATACTTCATCTTTTCATTCATGGGAAGTTTCATCCTCCTGAATATATCAGGCACCATCTTCCCGCCCAAAAATTCATGTCCGTGAAATGACCATCCCGTCTGAGGATCATATTTCTTTGTTGCCGGTTTGGCAATATCGTGCAGCAGTGCAGCCCATCTGAGCCACAGGTTGTCGGACTTTCTGCTGATATTGTCGAGGACCTTGAGCGAATGCAGGAAGTTGTCCTTATGCCCTTTACCATCCTTTTTCTCGACACCTTTCAGATTTTCAAGTTCCGGGAAGATAAGGCCAAGAAGTCCTGACTTTTCAAGCATGATGTATCCATTGGAAGGATGACTGCACATCATTATTTTGTTCAGTTCGGTGACTATCCTTTCCTGTGATACGATTTTAATACGGCCGGAATTTCTTTTGATAGCCAGAAATGTTGTCTCGTCAATTTTAAAATTGAGCTGGACTGCAAACCGGATCGCTCTCATCATTCTCAGGGGATCATCGGAAAATGTTATATCCGGGTCGAGCGGTGTCCGGATAACTCCTTCCCTGAGGTCTTTCATCCCGTCAAAAGGATCCATGAATTCTCCGAAAGTATCCCTGTTGAGGCTTATTGCAAGCGCGTTGATTGTAAAATCCCTTCTTTTCTGGTCATCATCAAGGGTTCCGGTTGCAACTGAAGGCTTTCTTGAATCGGGACTGTATGATTCCTTTCTGGCGCCGACAAATTCTATTTCATAATCTCCGTACCTGAACATCGCCGTTCCGAAATTCCTGTAAACCGCTACTTTTATATGAGGAGAAATCTTTTTTGCAGCTTTTCGTGCAATGTCAATGCCGTTTCCTAAAACCACAATGTCAATGTCCTTGTCGGGATTTTCTCTTCCGAGAAGGCAATCCCTGACATATCCTCCTATTACCCAGGCTCTGATGTTTTCTTCTGTTACAACATCGGAAAGGATTGTAAAAATATTGTCATTTAGACATATATTCATATATAGATATGACAATTTATCAAAAATAATATGACAAAGTTACAATTAATAACTATTTTTAAAGAATAAAGGACCGTTGCGAATTAATGGTATAAAGATTGACCTACTCTGAACAATAATGTAAACTAATTGTTAATCAAACAAAAAAAAAATGTTGGAGCACTTGACAAAAGAGACTTTTCTGAGCAAGGTATTTGACTACGAAAAGAATAAGGAATGGAAATATGAAGGCACCCTGCCATGCGTAATAGATTTTTATGCTGACTGGTGCGGGCCATGCAAGATGGTTGCGCCTGTACTTGAGGAGCTTGCAAAGGATTTTGAAGGCAAACTGAATATATATAAGGTGGATACGGAAGAGGAGCAGGAACTTGCTGCCGTGTTCGGCATAAGAAGCATCCCTTCAATCCTGTTCGTGCCTGCGGAAGGACAGCCTCAGATGGCCATGGGAGCGCTTCCTAAAGACACTTTTATTAAGGCATTCAAGGATGTGCTCGGTGTTGAGAAGGAGAGTGTTAATAAATAAATTTCACTTTGTTAAAAAAAGTAATCCTGTTATGTAACATTACATAGCTTTAATACGTTATACAAATACAAGGTAGTAACCACCAGGGTTACATGAGTTTTTTCATGGATTTAGGTTTAGGGTAGTAAAGTAAAATCCCGCGGAGCGCCAGTTTCGCGGGTTTTTTATGTCAGATCCCTGAAAATGGCATTTATTTCCTCCTCTGTCGTTTTGAGTTTTTTCTGGCATTGTCTTATTAGTTCTGATGCCCTTTTGACCTCTGACGACAGTCTGTCAACATCCATTTCTCCGCTTTCAATTTCCCTGAGTATCTTCCCGATCTCATTAACTGCCTGGTTAAATGAAAATTCCTTTTTTGCCATACCTGTTCCCTTTAATTGCATGATGCTCTTTTAAACTACCTTGCTTCTGACCGGACCATCGCTGAACCTTGTGTCGATGATATCATCTTTCGAAAGTTCGCGTCCTGACTTTATTATTCTGCCGTTCTTTGATGTAATGGTATAGCCTCTTTTGAGGACGTTGTCAGGGTCAAGGATTTTCAGCATGTTTACAAATCCGGCAATCTCATTCTTTCGCATGCTGAGAAAAATCTCCGAACCTGCTGAAAGGCTTTTCTTCGCCTGGTTCACGGCGTTTTTACTTGCCGACAGGAAGGATGCAGATCCAGACACAAGTCTTGATCTCTGATTCTCAGGAGCGAGCCTGGCGTTCATGAGATATTCCTTGCCGGTATTAATCATATTGATAATAATGTCAGAAAGTTCACTCCTGAATTCCGAAACCGACATTTTTGCCAGTGGGATTAGTTTCAGCCGTGCTGAATCGATAAGGTTTTTATTCCTTTCCAGTATCAGTAAAGACATGTCGGTGATTCCCCTGCTCATATCATTTAGCTGGTCTTCGGCTCTGACCATGCATTCTATAAGGAAATCGGCAACGGCAGTGGGTGTTTTCAATGCCTGCCAGGCGACGATATCGGTAACTGAAAGGTCCTTTTCGTGTCCTATGCCTGTAAGCACGGGAACAGGGAACTGTGTAATGTAATATGCTATGTCGTAATTATCGAACCAGCTAAGGTCAGTCTGGGATCCTCCGCCTCTTATAATAACCACAACATCAAACAGTTCGGCATGCAGTGCTATTCTGTCGAGCGACCTTACAATTCCGGCTTGCGTATCGCTGCCCTGCATGGGTGTATCAAAGAGGGCTGTATAAAAAACATAACCGTAGCTGTTTTCCCTCAGGTGGGTAATGAAATCGCTATACCCGGCGGCATTTGAAGATGATATCACAGCTATTCTCTGAGGGACATGGGGGAAATCCAGGTCCTTGTTCATGGTCAGCACTCCCTCGCGTTCAAGTCTTTTTAATATCTGCTGACGTTTCAAGGCCATTTCCCCTAATGTAAAAGCCGGGTCTATATCGTTTATTACAAGGCTTAGCCCGTAAACCTCGTGATATTCAATCTTTGCCCTGAACAGAATTTTCAGCCCTTCCCTGAGCGATTCACCAGCAGAGTTTTCGAAAAATGGTTTAAGAAAACGGTACTGGTGGTTCCATATCACTCCTCTGATTCTTGCGCTGATATTTACGTTGTCGGGCTGCTTCTCTACAAGTTCAAGATAGCAGTGCCCGCTATAGTTCACTTTTATCTCCGATATTTCAGCTATAACCCAGTACATGTCGGGTAAGGCCATATAAAGGGAATCCCTGATGATTAGCTGCAGTTCGGTAAGTGAAAGTCTTTTGTTCATCTCTATAAAGGATGCTTTAATTACCGGCTACCAGATATTCCCCGTTTTTTCCGGATCGGGGATATTGGCTTTATTCTGCTCGAGCGAATCGAGATAATTAGTTTCGTAAAGCTCCATTTCCCTGTTATCAGGGATTCCAGATGTATATACTGTTTTAAACCTTTGGGATCCGTCTTTCCGATAGATTATCCAGAGCCCTTCCCTGACATCATTTTTATATTGTCCTGCAAATTCAGGTTTCCCGTCTTCAAAAAAGGCCTCAAACCTGCCGTCAAGTTTCCCGTACACGTATGAAGTTTTCAGGGTCAGTTGGCCGTCGGGATAATATTTGGTCCACTCTCCGTGTTTTACGTCATTGACATAGTTGGTTTTTTCCGCTACAGTCTTGTCGGGATAATATTTTACAGAGGGTCCGTTTCTTTTGTCTCCCGAATAGTATTCCTCGCTTATCAGTACATCTTTGGCAGTTGAAGAAAAGAACTGCCATTTCCCTTCCTTGAGCTGGTTAACGTATTTTCCTTTTGAGGCTAAAAGGCCGTTTGGATAATATAGTGAAGCTTGGGCTTCGGTGCCGGAAAGGTCAAAAACAAGAACCGATTTGATGACGGCATCCTCATAATACCTTTTAAATTCTCCGGAAGGCTTATCATCCCTGAAGAAACCGTCATACATAACATTGCCGTTAGGATATTTTTTTATCCAGTGGCCTTGCTTTCTGCCTTTACTGTCAGTCTGGTTGATTTGCTCTCCGGTCTGGGCCGACATAATATTCATGCATATAAACAACAGGCAGACTGTTAACATTTTAACATTCATCTGGCATCATCTGAAATTCGTCATAAAAGTACAAAAAAGAAAAAGAGGCTGACGTAAAATCAGCCTCTTACATTTGTTTCCCTGGTAAATTTATTTAACCTCTTCAAAATCGACATCTGTAACTTCGTCGCCACCTTGTTGTGATTTGCCGCTTTGCTGTTCAGGACCGGGCTGTGATGCTGACGGGCCTGAGGCCTGGGCGTTTTTGTACATTTCTTCCGAAGCTGTCTGCCAGACTGCATTCAGTTCGGCAAGAGCCTTGTCGATGGCCGGGAGGTCCTGTGATTTGTGCGCGTCCTTAAGTCTGGAGAGGGCCGATTCAATGGCCGATTTTTTATCGGCAGGAATCTTGTCGCCAAATTCCTTCAGCTGTTTCTCTGTTGAGAAAATCATGCTGTCGGCGGTATTTATCTTTTCAACCCTTTCCCTGGCCTTCTGATCGGCTTCAGCATTGGCTTTAGCCTCATCCCTCATTCTTTTAATTTCGTCATCACTCAACCCGGATGATGCTTCAATTCTTATTCTCTGTTCTTTCCCTGTTCCTCTGTCCTTGGCAGTCACATGGAGTATACCATTGGCATCGATGTCGAATGTAACCTCTATCTGAGGTACACCTCTCGGGGCAGGCGGAATCCCGTCGAGATGGAATCGTCCGATTGTCTTGTTACCTGCTGCCATGGGCCTTTCACCCTGCAGAACATGTATTTCGACCGATGGCTGGCTGTCGGCAGCTGTGGTGAACACCTCTGTTTTCTTTGTAGGAATGGTGGTGTTTGATTCAATAAGTTTTGTCATAACCCCGCCCATTGTTTCTATTCCGAGTGAAAGAGGCGTTACGTCAAGAAGAAGGACATCCTTTACTTCTCCTGTGAGAACACCTCCCTGAATTGCGGCACCAACGGCAACAACCTCATCAGGGTTCACTCCCTTTGAAGGCACTTTTCCAAAGAATTTCTCTACAAGCTGCTGTATTGCAGGAATACGTGTCGAGCCGCCCACAAGAAGAACTTCATCTATTTCTGATGCTTTAAGACCAGAATCATTGAGAGCTTTCCTGCAGGGTTCTATACATGCCTGTATAAGATCATCACAAAGTTTTTCGAACTGTGCACGGGTGAGTGTCTTTACGAGGTGCTTCGGGATACCGTCCACCGGCATTATGTAGGGAAGATTTATTTCCGTCGTGGTGGAGCTTGACAATTCAATTTTGGCTTTTTCAGCAGCCTCTTTAAGTCTCTGAAGGGCCATAGGGTCCTTCCTGAGGTCGACTCCCTCATCCTTCTTGAATTCTTCAGCAAGCCAGTCGATTATTCTGTGGTCAAAATCATCACCTCCCAGGTGGGTGTCACCATTTGTAGATTTGACTTCGAAAACACCGTCGCCGAGCTCAAGTATCGATATATCAAAAGTACCGCCGCCAAGGTCGAATACAGCGATCTTAAGGTCCTGTGATTTTTTGTCAAGTCCGTAAGCCAGTGATGCAGCAGTAGGCTCATTTATTATTCTTTTCACATTAAGACCGGCGATCTCGCCCGCCTCCTTTGTAGCCTGCCGCTGTGAATCGCTGAAATAGGCAGGAACCGTGATCACTGCGTCAGTCACCTCCTGTCCGAGATAATCTTCTGCAGTTTTCTTCATCTTCTGAAGAATCATTGCGGATATCTCCTGCGGTGAATACAATCTGTTGTCGATCTTTACCCTCGGGGTGTTATTGTCGCCTCTGACAACCGGGAAGCTGACTCTTTTAATCTCAGCGCCGACTTTATCAAACGTCTCACCCATGAACCGTTTTATTGAATAAACAGTCTTCTGGGAATTCGTAACGGCCTGGCGTTTTGCGGGATCCCCAACTTTACGCTCACCGTTTTCGACAAAAGCAACTATTGAGGGTGTCGTCCTTTTTCCCTCACTGTTCGGGATAACTACAGGCTCATTCCCTTCCATTACGGCAACGCATGAGTTTGTTGTTCCCAGGTCGATTCCTATTATCTTTCCCATTTTATGATATTTATGAATTTTCTATTTATGCCTCATTAAACTGCAATGATTATGCCATTGAACCCAAATGATTTTTTTATGCAATATTGGCATTTATGTTTTTATTCTGTCTGACTAATGTGACAAAAAGGCATAAATCGGAACAGGCGCATGTCAGATCAAAAAGATGTCAGTTTTGTCAGTCGTTCTTTTACACAAATTTGTAGCTTTGTCATCCATATCAACCTGAAAAGATCATGTCAGTTTACAAGTCTGTAAAGAGAGTCACCACCCATGTACTTCATGAGATGAAGCTTAAGGGTGAAAAGATAGCAATGCTGACCGCGTACGACTATTCTGTCGCCCGCATACTTGATGAGGCAGAGATTGATGTCATCCTTGTTGGAGATTCAGCATCGAATGTAATGGCAGGATACGATACAACTCTGCCCATTACCCTTGATAACATGATCTATCATGCTGCTTCTGTTGTCAGAGGAGTAAAGAGGGCTCTGGTGGTTGTCGACCTTCCGTTCGGAACCTACCAGGGGAATTCGAAGGAGGCACTTGTTTCGGCAATAAGGATAATGAAAGAGACAGGCGCTGCCGCTGTAAAGCTAGAAGGCGGACAGCAGATCGCCGAATCAATTGAGCGCATTCTCTCAGCCGGCATACCGGTTATGGGCCATTTGGGCCTGACACCCCAGTCGATACATAAATTCGGGACCTATGTGGTCAGGGCAAGGGAGGAAGAGGAAGCAAGGCGTCTGATGGAGGATGCACGACTCCTTGAAAAACTTGGGTGTTTCGCTGTCGTCCTCGAAAAGATACCAGCCAAACTTGCAGAGGAAGTGACAACAACTCTCAAGATTCCAGTGATCGGAATAGGAGCAGGAGGAAAAACCGACGGACAGGTACTTGTCCTTCACGATATGCTGGGGATCACTCAGGAGTTCTCACCGCGTTTCCTGAGAAGATATCATAACCTGTATGCCGAAATAAAGGGAGCTGTTCAGACATATATTGGTGATGTCCGTTCACAGAACTTCCCGAACGAAAAGGAACAATATTGAAAAGAGTGGGTAACCAGTTCTTCTGAAATGATCGATATATTATACGAGGATAACCATCTTATTGCAGTAAATAAAAGACCATCAGACCTTTCACAGGGTGATAATACAGGTGACCCGTCACTCGACACAGAGGTGAGAAAATATATCGCTGCAAAGTACAATAAGCCCGGTGAAGTGTTTCTTGGTTTGGTCCACCGTCTTGACAGGCCTGTTGGCGGAGTTATTCTTTTTGCCCGGACTTCAAAGGCCCTTGCACGGATGAATGAGATTTTCCGTTCAAGGGAGGTGAAGAAAACATATCTTGCAATAGTAGGAGAAAGGCCTCCCGATGTAGAGGGAGAACTGACTCATTATCTGAAAAAAAATGAAGCCCGGAACAAAACCTATGTTTATGACCACGAGGTGAAAGGATCAAAAAAGGCATCCCTTTCTTACAGGATTGCCGGTAGATCCGACCGGTTCTATCTGCTCGAAGTGGAACTCCATTCGGGCAGACACCATCAGATAAGGGCACAACTGGCAAAGGCAGGATGCCCTGTCAAGGGAGATCTCAAATACGGATATCCGCGTTCAAATGATGACGGAAGTATCTGTCTTTTTGCACGGAGCCTTGAATTCATCCATCCGGTAAAAAAGGAAAGAATCGTGATCCGGGCTCCAATGCCCGAAGGAGATGTGTGGAAATTTTTCAGGGACATATGAAAAAATGAGCCGGAAATTTTTCCGGCCCATTTGCAGTTGTCATGAAAGCATAAACATAAATCCCTTCGTCTACCTAACCCGATTTGTTCTTAACTGTCCTTCTTTTCCGTTGCAAATTTATTGCCTGATTTCCGAAACTGAGTTAAAATCAGGTTAATTAGAGTTAAGGAAACGTTAAATCATTGCAACGAAATTTCTTTAAATCTTAAATTTGCGCCATGAGCAAAAAGAGGTTCATAATTCTTATCACCATGATGGTACTTTCACTTACGGGTATCATCTGGGTTCAGATTATCTGGATAAGAAAGGCTGTTTCGATAAGAAACGAAAATTTCAACAGGGCCGTTTTTTCCGGCCTTGAAGAAGCCGCAAATACAATTGAGTCGAACCGGAAGATGAGCTTCTTTTTTGATAATCCTGGGATTACCAGGATACAGCCGGAAGGCGATGTCTCGGGATATCTGAGCATAGGCAGCTATTCATCGACTGATGGAAGGAGTTATAATTACAGCATTACCAGCCAGACGTTTTCCGGGAAGCTGGATTCAGCAGGGAATGTTATTCTTGACAAGCCCGTTATAACAAGAAAAGACACAACCATCACAAATGAAACCGGGATCCCGGTCTTCCCTTCTTCGGGCCCGGCTCCCGAAATCAGAAACGGAGAAACCTTAAATGATGCAGAATCGCACCAGGGACAGTTTCAGGTTGACAGGAATGAGTTGATCGAATGGATAAGAAGGAGAGCATATCAGTTCCAGAATATGAGCGATCAGATGATTACCGAGGTTTATCAGTGGGAAAAAACCATGGATCTTAAAAAAGAAGAGGTGAATTTTGCCCTTCAGAGATCCTTCATGTTTTCAGGCATAGAAACCCCTTATGAATTTGCAGTGATCAAGGACGGCAAGGTACAAGAAGGCAGCTTTAAAAAATCAAACAAGAATGATTTTCTGAAAAGCCATTATATGGTTCAGCTCTTCCCCGACAACATCATGCACCAAAACCTTATAGTGTCAGTAATATTTCCTGAAAGAACAAATTACGTGCTCGGATCCATGACATGGCTCCTTGGCGGATCTCTTGTCTTTTCACTTGTCATTCTTGCCACGTTCGGCCTGAGCCTGTTCTTTATTATCAGACAGAAAAAAATATCGGAGATGAAATCCGATTTCATCAACAACATGACGCATGAGTTCAAGACTCCTATTGCAACGATATCACTTGCTGCAGACACAATTACCAATCCGAAGGTCATTAATGACGAGACCAGCATAAGGCATTTCATAGGGATGATAAAAAAGGAGAACGAGAGGATGAACAAGAAAGTCGAAACGATCCTTCAGATAGCTTCCCTTGACAAAAAGGAGATAGAATTCCGTTTTGAGAATGTCTCTCTTCATTCAATAATTGAAAGAGCTGTCGAAACTATTGAGATACAGGTGCACCAGAAAAACGGGAAGATTACCCTTAAACTGGATGCACATGAGCCCGTAATATATGGCGACAGTGATCATCTGCTTAACCTGGTCAACAATCTCCTTGATAATTCCATAAAATACTCGGCCGGGGCTCCCGCGATAACAGTTGAGACGCGTAATAATGATAACGGCATCATTCTGTCGGTTCAGGATAAAGGTATCGGAATGAGCAAAAGCGTCCAGAGCAGGATATTTGAACGTTTTTACAGACAGACCTCTGGTGATGTGCATGATGTAAAGGGATTCGGCCTTGGGCTTAATTATGCAAGGGCAATTATTGATGCTCATAAGGGTAATGTAACGGTTGTAAGTGAGCCTGGCAAGGGAAGCCGTTTCGATGTTTTTCTTCCGTTTAACTGGGAAAACCAATAACTATGAAATCAGCAAAGATTTTTCTCGTTGAAGATGATCTCAGCTTTGGCTCAGTTCTTAAATCGTACCTCGAACTTAACGATTACCAGGTCGACTGGATTGATGATGGGAAATATGCAGTGGATCATTTCAGAAAGGGAACCTTCGACATCTGCATACTTGACGTCATGCTTCCGCATGTTGACGGGTTTACCATTGCAGGCGAGATAAGGAAGATAAACAACACGATACCTGTGGTATTCCTGACAGCGAAAAAGCTCAAGGAGGATGTCCTTAAGGGATACGGTGCCGGGGGTGATGATTATATCACTAAACCATTTGATACGGAGATACTTATTGCAAAGATCCGTGCAATTCTCGCCCGGCGGGAATTTCAGTCGGGAACCAGAGACATCTATGAGATCGGGAAATTTGTTTTCAATGCCAGGCTCAGGATCCTTTCGGGAGGAGAAGAGGAGAAAAAGCTGTCGCCGAAGGAAGCTCAGCTTCTTGAACTTCTGGCTCTTAACCCCAATGAACTGATAAGCCGCGAAATGGCCCTCAAGAAAATCTGGGGTTCAGATGATTATTTCACTGCCAGAAGCATGGACGTATATATTACAAAACTCAGAAAATTTCTTTCGGAAGATCCGCGACTCAATATCAAAAATATCCACGGTGCCGGATTTCAGCTTATCGTGAGGGAGGATCCAGTCTGAGGTTGTTCATATTAAACTGCAAGGGAAGAAGCAGGCTGATACTTTCTATTACCCTTATCTTGTTTTTCATGTAAAGGATTATCCTAATCTGGCTGCCTCTCCTTGTTTCCTCCTCGGCTATTACCTGCCTGCAGTTTCCGCAAGGAGAAACACTTTCGGCAATGTCACCGTTTTCAGCTATTGCGGTGATGGCAATGGCAAGAGGCCTGTCATCAGGGAAATTTGAAACCGCAGCAGCCAGTGCTGTCCTTTCAGCGCAGAGTCCGGAAGGAAAGGCAGCATTTTCCACATTCGAGCCGTGTACTATCTTCCCCGATTCGAGCCTGACAGCAGCACCAACCCTGAATTTTGAATATGGAGCATAAGCGAGCCCTGCAGCGCTGACGGCGGTCAATATAAGTTCCCTGTCAGAGGCCGGAAGCTCATCGGCATTATCAAATTCAAGGAAGGAAAAACAAATATTCTTTGTTACAGCCATTGGTCTTTTTTTCATCTCTTTATGCAAATCTAACAATTATTGGCCAGATGCAATGTCAGCAACTTGACTGGCATTTGTGAATAACCTGTGCAGCAACAGTTCCCGTTTTTATCTATTTTTGCCCGAAACAGGCAAAAGCGTGAGAAAGGCAATATTTATATTAACAGGGTTAGTGCTTTTGGCAGGGATGGACTCATGCAGGGTATCTAAACCAATTTCGGCAAATGTGCCGGTAAATGGCACTGCCATAGATTATATTAACACATATAAAGATCTGGCCATTAGTGAGATGCGGAGAACGGGGGTACCGGCGAGCATTACTCTGGCACAGGGAATGCTGGAGTCAGATTATGGAAGAAGTTCTCTTGCGAGGCTTGGGAACAATCATTTTGGAATAAAGTGCCATAGTGACTGGACAGGCCAGACAATACGGCAAAATGACGACAGGAGGAATGAGTGCTTCAGGAAATACAGAAGGCCGGAAGATTCTTTTTATGATCATTCTGATTTTCTCAGGGCAGGATCGCGATATCGCTTCCTTTTCGATTACGAACCGACAGATTACAAGGCCTGGGCATATGGTCTGAAAAAAGCCGGATATGCCACTCATCCCGATTATGCAGGAATGCTGATCAGGAAGATTGAGGAAAACAGGCTTTATGAATTTGACAGGGGATATACTGCGTCGGCATATAAGCCTCAGGGTAAAGTGCAACGACCTGAATCGGGAAGCGCTCAGCCATTGAAACCTGGTGGAGCGGGCCAGAAAACCGGTTCTGCTCAGTCACAGCCTCAGTCACAGCCCCAGTCACAGCCTCAGGTTAAGGAAAGTACCATTACTTTTGGCGATGTAATGGCCAGGGCTCCCAGAATCATGGAAAACAACAGGGTTCAATATATTGTGGTAAAGGATGGTGAAACCAAAGAAAAGATAGAAAAGGATTTTCAGCTTCTGAAGTGGGAACTTGCCAGATATAATGAACTGGATGCAAATTTCACTCCGGTCGCGGGACAGATCCTTTATCTCGAGCCCAAACGGGACAGGGCCGAATTCGGAACTGAATATCACATTGCTGCCGAAGGTGAGACTATGTACATGATATCACAGAAGTATGGCGTCAAACTGAAGAGCCTGCTTGATATGAACGGCATGGCTGAGGGCAGCAATCCTGTCAGGGGCCAGAAGATCCTTCTTCAACCTGCAAAGGAAACTAACTGAGCGGCTCTGTATATTCCTCAATCCTGAAACCTTTCAGGAATTCTGCTGTGCTGAGTCTTTTTTTGCCCTCGACCTGTAATGAAAGTATATTTATGAAACCTTCCCTGCAGGCAATCCTTAAATATCTCTGACCATCGGAAAGAATGTGCCCGGGCCGATAATTATGCATTTCCGCGTGTGGCTCGCTTTCGAAGATCTTGAATGAGACATTTTTCACGGCATTTCTGAAAACCGATCTGGCACAAGGGTAGGGGGAAAGTCCCCGTATGAAATTATGAAGAGTACGCGGATCATTGTTCCAGTTTATAATGCAGAACTCGGGAAATATTTTGGGAGCAGTCTTCAAAACTTCACCTGGAAACATAAAATCGGTCTGCGATTTAGGTCCAACCGTGCCATTTTCAATTCCTTCAAGCGTTCTGATCATAAGCCTTGCGCCGTGCTTCATAAGCTTGTCGTGCAGGTCACCGGCGTTTTCAAATGCGAAAACAGGAACTTCCTGCCTTAAAAGGATATTGCCTGTATCTATCTTATCGTCGATTAGAAAAGTCGTAACGCCTGTCATGGTCTCACCGTTAATCAGGACATGGTTGATCGGGGCGGCCCCCCTGTATTGGGGAAGCAGGGATGCATGCAGGTTTATTGTGCCCAGCGGCGGTATTTTCCAGACCTCTTCAGGAAGCATCCGGAAGGCGACGACAATAAATATGTCAGCCTTAAGTCTTTTCAGGCGCTCAATAAAAACGGGGTTTTTGAGATTTTCCGGCTGAAGTAAGGGCAGGTAATGAGATTCGGCATAGATTTTTACAGCCGATTTTTTAATGTTTCTTCCTCGTCCGGCCGGTTTATCGGGAGAAGTGACAACTGCCGCAACTTCATAGCCGTTCATTATCAATGAACCTAGGGATGCAACCGCAAATTCAGGCGTCCCCATGAATACTACCCTGAGACTTTTCATTGACTTCTAAAATCCTTTTATCAGTCAAATCTACAAAATAAATCAATCCTTTACAATATGCTTGTAGCAGGTAAGGTTGTGGCCCATCTTGTTGGCTTTGGTTTTCAGGTAGAACTCGTTATACGGATTTGCAGGTATCTCAAGGGGTATTGCCTCGACGATCTGTATGCCGTAACCTTCGAGACCTGCTCTTTTGACAGGGTTGTTTGATATCAGCCTTATCTTTCCGAGACCGAGTTCCCTCATGATGCTTGCTCCGACACCGTAATCGCGTTCATCCTCTCCGAAACCAAGTTTAAGGTTGGCCTGTACTGTATCCATTCCCTCATCCTGCAGCTTGTAGGCCTTGATCTTGTTGAAGAGGCCGATTCCTCTTCCTTCCTGGCTCAGATAGATAACAACACCTTTGCCAGCTTCTTCGACCATTTCCATGGCTTTATGGAGCTGGGAACCGCAATCGCATCTGAGCGAGCCGAAAATATCGCCTGTGAAACATGAGGAGTGCAGTCTCACAAGTACAGGCTCATCTTTGGTCCAGTTACCCTTAACGAGCGCGGCATGCTCAAGTCCGTTATTAAGCTGGCGGAAAGGTATAAACTCAAAATCACCGATCTCTGTGGGGAGCTTTACTCTTTCTCCCTTTTCAATTATGCTGTCCCTTTCGAGCTTGTATCTGATCAGGTCCCTTATTGAGATGATCTTTATTCCGAATTTCTGTCTGAGTATTTCAAGATCGGGAAGTCTGGCCATTGAGCCGTCATCGTTCATTATTTCGACCAGTGCTCCGCCGGGACGTAATCCTGCAAGGCGAGTGAGATCGACAACAGCTTCTGTATGTCCGGCCCTTCTGAGAACCCCTTTCGTTTTTGCCTTCAGCGGGAATATATGGCCCGGCCTTCCAAGGTCGGAAGGTTTGGTTCCGGGGTCTACCAGCGCCTTAATTGTCATTGACCTGTCCCTGGCTGAAACGCCGGTGGTGGTCTCAGGTCCGAGAAGGTCGACAGTCACGGTAAACTGGGTTTCGTGAAGAGATGTGTTATTGCCAACCATCAGGTCGAGCTCCAGTTCCTCGCATCGTTCCTCAGGGAGAGCGACACAGATAAGACCGCGGCCATGCTTGGCCATGAAGTTCACTATTTCGGGAGTTATAAGTTCTGCTGAACAGATGAAATCACCTTCATTTTCTCTTTCTTCATCATCAACCACGATGAGAAGCTTTCCTTTCCTTATTTCTTCTATACCTTCTTCAATCGTGTTAAGCTTAGTTTCCATAGTTTTCCAGATTATTGCTCATTAAAAGAAGGAGTTCGTTTTGTGCCTATTATGAATCTGCGGTACAAAGAATCCTTTATTTTCTTGAAAAATGACACATATGTATCGATGTTCATTATAACCGAATCGGTGGAAGCTTTATAAGTCAGAAAGATCCCGACGGGCAATAAAATATATGTTGAAGCCCACATTCCTGCCGTTGAGCTGATAAGGTCCTCCTCCACAAGTTTCTCTCCTGAAAGGGATACGACATACCATATTACAAAGAAAAGCACCGAGATTACTGCTGGGGTCCCGAGGCCTCCCTTCCGGATTATCGCACCAAGCGGTGCTCCGATCAAAAAGAATACAAGGCAGGCTGCAGAAAGAGTGAATTTCTTGTGCCAGTTCACCTCGTAACGTTTAATAAATTGTACATCAGCATGCAGGCTGGTACTCTGCGTATTGAGAAAACTGCTTCCGGCTTTTACACCTTCAATGGCTTTTGTAATAACTGTTTTTTTGTCAATCACAGTGAGCGAATCAAATAATATTTTTGAATTGAAAACCGGCCGCGGAACTTTTTCCGACTTTGTTGAATCATTTCTATCAAGAGCCGAATAATTTTTTACATTGTAAAGCAGTGCGTCTGTGTATTGCTTATAATATTCATCCACCCTGCCAAGATATCTTTTATTCAATGAATCAATATCATATGTGAGCTGGGCGATGTTTTTCATCGCTGAATTTGATTTAAAAAGATCAATTTCGGTCCTTTCAAGATCAAACCCCGATAGTGGAACAACAATTGTCTGTTCCCTGAAGACATCTTTCCTGAAAGGGTATCTTTTCTCCGGCCCCGACGATTCCTGTTCGTTCATGTCACTGTAGGCATATCCGTTGTAGAGTGTCATTGAAAGGGCAGTTTCATCAGGGGTGACCTTCATATATCCCGAGTCGGCATATATAACATCGGTGTTTCCCTTGTTTCTGCGATGGTCATATATGAATATCCTGTCGAGCCTGTTTGTAACAGGGTCCTTTGATGTTATCTTGATGCTGAATCCGTCGACGTCGCTGTTGAAAGTGCCGGCCTGCAGATTGATATCAGGTCTTTTCCTTCTGATGTCATAAAGCAATGTGCGGGCCTGCCGGTTTGCATAGGGAACTACATTGTTTGAAAAGAAAAATGATATGATGCATATAAATGAGATCATAATGACCAGGGGGCTCATTATCCTACGCAAAGGTATTCCTGACGATTTGATGGCAGTAAGCTCGCTGTGTTCGCCCATGTTGCCGAAGGTCATCAGTGATGCAAGCAGTATTGCCAGAGGAAGAGCCATAGGGACAAATGAAAGCGAGAACTGGAACAAAAGTTCAGCCAGCACCCTGATCTCGAGTCCTTTGCCCGCAAGATCATCAACATACATCCAGAGAAACTGGAGGATGAGAATGATGAGTACAATGAAGAATGTCAGTACCAGCGGTCCGATGAATGATCTGATGACAAATAAATCGAGTTTCTTCAATTCCCTTAAATTTTTCGATTTGCAAAGTTACTCGATTTTGCCAAAATTCATATTGTTCTTTTAAGCTGGTTATAAAGAGGTAATTCAGATACCCAGTATCCTTTTAAGGTCGTTGATCTGGGTATCCCAGAGGTATATTGCATCTTCTTTTTCGTCGGGTTCGGCAAAATCGGTTATGAGAAGGGCGAGATCGCCTGTCAGATCGTGTACTATTATTCTGAATTCAAAGAAGTTGGTAGCCTTGTCGGTGCTGTCGTCGATCCAGTCGAATCTGACAAGTTTGTTTTCCTTGACTGAGGTAAGCATCGCTTTTGATTCTGTCTTTCCCCACCTGAAAGTGAAAATGTTTCCGTCAGTCATTATTTCATCAGCAAACCATTCACCCAGGCCCTCCGCGGTACTGAGGCGGGGGAAAACCATTTTTGGCGAGCAGTTCAGTGTGTATTCGAGTTCATATTGACACCTCATAGTTCCATAATCGTGAGGACTTTACATTTACGCAATATAGAAAAAAATATGAAAAGAAAAAATCATATTGTTATTTTACCATTATCTGTTTATATTTGCACCCTCAAAAACATTGGATGTCAGCCTTCGCTGACACCTTCGCTAAAGCTTCGGTGTCCGAAGAAAGCTACGGCGGACAAAGGGCGAGATAGCTCAGCTGGTTAGAGCGCATGATTCATAATCATGAGGTCCCGAGTTCAATTCTCGGTCTCGCTACAAAGAAAATCAACCACTTACATAGTCAAATATGTAGGTGGTTTTTGTTTTGTGCTAGGTTTGTGCTAGGTTCAGGAAGGAAATGGGATGTTAATAATCGAATATATCATAAATACTTAATGGCTTAAGACCTTTTTCTGAAGTGGTCAAAAAAGGATGGATTTTTTAAGAGGCCGTCTCATAACATAAATTGAGACGGCTTTTTTATTGGATTTTTTTGTG
>DAOOUQ010000018.1:0-88348 GCA_035390825.1 Bacteroidales bacterium
TGGCAAGCACTTTACGTGTATTTTCCTCAATTGCCGTACAGGCGTCACACCGTTCTGTCAGATGGAAAAAATATACGTTGAGTACAACATTTGATTCAGCGCCCTGCTGACTGACAGGGGCAGGACGGCATGACAGACAACACAGAATTATGAAAACCAGTGTTTTGCATAATGCACCTCCTGTAAAAAGGATCTTATTGGACAGGTTAATCATTTTGAAAACAATCTCTTAAAATCGGTCAAAAGTTAATTAAATATCCACTTTCAGTGGAATGTTACAACCCGGCATTTCCACTTTAACTGCAGCGGAAAAACAATAATTAATATTTCTTAAATCCCTGCCCTGATTATCCGGGCAACAGGTTTTTAGTCCTGCTCCTTGCCGGCATGAAAATTCCCAGGACCCCTTTAAGCCCCACACTCATCACTATGTTAAAGAAAAACGCAATAAAGCCGATAAAGATAAGGGTTCCGGAAAGCGCTGCAAGGATCATGGTAGTGTTAAATTCTCCGTCGACATATATAGTTCTGCGAAGCATCCCGTTCAATCCGGCCATACCCATGAATGCGCCCATTCCTATTCCTCCGGTAAGGTGACACCAGAAATGAATATTGACAAGTTTCTGGCTGTAAACCTTTGCTCCGTTTGTAAGTATCGGGAACAGGATATATATGGCTGAATAAAGGGTCATTGTCAGGCCTACAAGGACCGCAACATGAACATGAGGGCCGACCACCCACTGTGTGTTATGAAGTATCCTGTTCAGCCCTACATCAGCCTGCATGATGCCAGCCGGCACTGCAAGGGCAAAACCAAGCAAACCTCCAAGAAGGAATTTCAGGGGATTTGTCATCTTCAGTGGGCGGGCGCTCCACAGTGTTGCCAGCGTGATGAAGAATGCAAGCCCCTGTGTTATGAGCTCGAAAGCAGTTACCATTTCACCCGAGAGAACCTTCAGAATCGAAGGCTGTGCCTGATCAGAAAGCAGGTGGTGTGACCAGACTGTCCATGAAACAACAAGTTCGACAAGAAGCGCTGCTCTGGCAATATTCTGCATAAAGAGAGGTTTCCCGGTTATCAGCATTGCAAGAAGATACCAGGTACCTGCAACGAAAATAAGGACAAGGCCATCGGCGATAAGGTCAAGACCCCACCAAAACCAATTCTTATAAAGCAATGCGTCGATCGCTGTTTCCTTAAGGTCAAACCCCAGGATAGCCCCGATCATATAAACAAGGATCAGAACCCCAGTAAACAGGATTGTCATTGTATTCAGTGCCATATCAACACTACCTCTCGCAACGGCAGCAACAGGCAGAGGTACAAGGTGTTCTTTCTTGTTCTTTCTGAACAGATTATTGAACCCGGTAACGCCAAGTGCTGACGATAAAAGGGCACCTGTCCGCTGCCGTTCCCATCCCTCCGGTGTGTAGGTAATTGTCTTGAAAATGTTGATTATGAAAAGTGCAGTCCCTGCCATAACTATGGCAATCCCCAGAATAAAAAATGTTCCGCCCCATACACTGAATTGTGAAAAATCGGCCGGAAGAGGCCAGTAAAGTGTGTAAAGGGGGGAATAGTGACTGACAAAACCCGCAAACCAGAAAATAAAAGTCCCTGCTGCAATAAGAATAAAGGTCCAGTTACCCATTTTTATGCTCCACAGAGGTTTTTTCATCAGATAAGGAACAAGGAATAAAAATGCTCCGCACACAATGGAATAGGTCGATCCGAAAATTCCGACAAGAGGATGTGCCGTGAGAATGGCAAAAAACTGCGGTTCTGTAATGAAAGGAAGCGGTTTTACTTCATAAAGTCGCATGAGCATACCTTCAATGACCACGAAGCCAAAATAAATAAGTCCGACAACAACAAACCTGAGTGTCAGTTTCTGCATGGGGGTGAGGGTTTCAGGCTTAAAAAGTCCTTCCTCCCCATTTATCAGTGTTTTTGAAAAATTCATATCAATATAGTTTAATGATTCATACGGATTTAATTAGCCCCATTTCCTGATACAACTTCAACTGCATCTTCAATAACCATACGTGAACCTTTCGGCCCGCTGTATTCTGTTGAACGGATCGAATATATTCCGGGCCTGTCGAAGCGCCAAAGAACATCATTCCTGTGTCCTGGAACAACCTGCATCTGGAACAGCATGGTTTTATCCTTTCTGAATAGGCCAAACCCGTATGTCAGATCTTCCGACTTCACATCGAAAAGGACCAGGTCATTTACATTGATTATCAACTTTTCGGCCGGAAGAATAAACTGATGATCTTTAACCGTAATAGTGAAAGTTTTATCCGGATTGTACTCAGACCTGTTAAGATCCACTTTTGTCCATGGGATCGTATTCAGAGTAATAAGGTGCAATGAAACACCCAGAACCGTAAGAAACCCGACAAAAGTGTAGAATATTGCAGGCTTCACGCCTTTGCCATTGCCTTCGTGCGTTACTCTCCAGGCAAACCAGGCAACCAGCAGAATAATCACAATACAATAAATTGTATATGCAATTGTCTGACCGGTCAAAACCATTTTTGAATCAACCATATTACCTCCTTTTTTACTGATTTATTTTGCTTTTGGAAATATCTGTACTGTTTAAATGGTCAGCTAATGTTGTATTCTCAAGTATATCAATGATTTCATCCCTCATCTTTGTCCAGGCAGAATGAAAAATGCAGACATTATCAAAAGGACATTTTTCATAGCCCATTATGCATTTGTTCAGAACATCAATTCCTTCAGTGGCATTGATGATCTCAGACAAATAGATATCTTCCTTTTCCCTCCCAAGGCAGAATCCGCCATTCCTGCCCTTTACTCCTTTAATAAGACCTTTCCTTGAAAGGTCAAGAAGTACTGAACGGAGATATGAATATGGTATTTCCAGTTGATTGTGAAGATAACTGGCTGACATAATCATGTTTTCATGTCTGGCCATATTTGCCAGCACATTTAATGAATATGATGATGTTTTTGTGAAATTCATAATTGCTACCCAGGTATAGCAATTTAAGAAAAAAATAAATCAGAAAGCATTATCAGGAATACTTTTTTATTGGCTTTATTCTTTATCCGGGGAAATTATATCCTATTATTTTTACAATGGAATTAAATGGATTTCCATCCAGACCATTATTATCAGACAGAATATATCCAGCCAGTAAGGTATTCCGTATCTTGTTATAAATATTTATTTGTTAAACCCAACAATACATACTGAATGAAAAATTTATCCACACTTATTTCCGCTGCAATCTTTTCAGGATTGATTTGCTTAAACTGTACAGGTGGAAAGAATAACGTCTCCTGCCAGGAAATAATATCAGACGATTCGTTGCTGACACTTGTCCAGTACAGAACATTCCGTTATTTCTGGGATGGCGCTGAACCAAATTCCGGGATGGCAAGGGAACGCATACATGTTGACGGGATATATCCGGAAAACGATATGAATGTTGTGACTTCCGGTGGCACAGGATTCGGGCTGATGGCCATTCTTGCCGGCATTGAAAGGAGATTCATAACAAGGCAGGAAGGAGTTGACAGATTACGCAAAATAGTAAGCTTCCTTCAGAGCGCTGATCGTTTCCACGGTGCATGGCCCCACTGGATATATGGAGAAACGGGAAAAACGAAACCATTCTCTCCAAAGGACAACGGAGCCGACCTGGTCGAGACTGCTTATCTTATCCAGGGATTACTGTCAGTAAGGCAATATCTGAAGGACGGAAATGAAACTGAAAAGCAGCTGTGTGCCGTCATCGACAAACTATGGAGGGAAGTGGAATGGAACTGGTTCACTAAAGAAGGTGAACATGTTATTTACTGGCACTGGTCACCTGACTTTGGATGGGAAATGAATTTCCCGGTCAGAGGATATAACGAGTGCCTTATCCTTTATGTCCTTGCTTCTTCATCGCCGACTTATCCGGTTGGCGCGGAAGCGTACCATGAAGGATGGGCAAGGAATGGAGAAATTGCGGGGAATACTGAAAAATATGGTTACAAACTTGCCCTGAAGCATAACGGAGCGGAAGAATATGGCGGCCCTCTTTTCTGGTCGCATTATTCATACCTCGGCCTTGATCCCCGGAACCTGGAGGACAAGTACGCTGACTACTATGAACATAACACAAATCACGCACTCATAAACTGGAAATGGTGCTCACTTAATCCCCTGAATTATCCGGGATACAGCGACTCATGCTGGGGCCTGACCGCAAGCTACTCGGTAAACGGCTACTCAGCCCATGCCCCGGGAATTACAACTGATATGGGAGTAATTTCTCCCACTGCAGCAATTTCTTCAATAGTCTATACTCCCGAACAGTCGATGAATGCGATCAGATGTTTCTACAACAGTTACCGTGACCTACTCTGGGGCGAATATGGATTCTATGACGCCTTCAGTGTGAAGAACAACTGGTATCCAAAAAGATATCTTGCAATCGACCAGGGGCCCGAGGTCGTAATGATAGAAAATTACAGAAGCGGACTGTTATGGAAACTTTTCATGTCGTGCCCTGAAGTACAGGATGGATTGAAAAAGCTGGGTTTTTGATGGACTCGCGAGTTCAAATCCTTATTGGATCGGCCTCACCCCAACCCCTCTCCCCGGGGAGAGGGGCTTAAGAAGGTGAATTTTAATGACATTCGTTAGTATTGAAGAAATATTGTTTGTAATCGAATTTAAAATCAAGCAGTTTTTATCCCCATCTCCTCCGGGAGATGGGGATTACAGGGGGTGAGGCCGAAGGGGAGTTGGGGCATATTCTAAAAAAGATTTGGAAATTTCGTACTAATATATTTACTTTGTAATTCAAAGTACTTTTATATGGAAAACAACAATTCGTCAGCTGAAGATCTGAGGACCATCAGGAAGATCATGGAGGAATCGACAAAATTTCTTTCTCTGAGCGGTTTCTCGGGAGTATTCCTTGGCTTGTTTGCAATTGCCGGGGCGGTGATTGTCTGGTTCATTATCCCCGAAGGCGGAAATATCTGTTCTGAACAGTATCTAAGCAATATGCCACAGAATGAAGCTGCAACCATTAAATGGCAACTGGCGGTTACGGCTCTTGCTGTATTAATCTTCTCAGTGTCAACAGCTTTGTTCTTTTCTTTCAGAAATGCCTTACATTCGGGGAAAAGCTTCCTGACACCTGCCTCGAAAAGACTTCTTGTAAATCTTTTCATTCCTTTGGCAGCAGGCGGTATCTTTGCCCTGATCATTGCATTTCAGAACCATTTTCAGCTTATAATACCGGTTTTTCTCATATTCTATGGTCTGGCCCTCATAAATGCCGGGAAGTTTACATATAATGAAATATTCTACCTTGGCATTCTCGAGATTATTACCGGTCTGGTTTCAGCTTTGTTCCCCCAGCAAGGGTTGTTGTTCTGGATCCTCGGATTCGGAATTCTCCATATTGTATATGGAGTAATGATGTATAGAAAATATGAAGTATGAAGGATCTCATAGCCGGTTTGAATAAAGTCTTTGAAAGCAGGGTCAGACTTGGCATCATGTCGATCCTGATGGTGAACGACTCATTCGATTTCAACAGTCTGAAGGAATCGCTCAATGTCACTGACGGGAATCTGGCCAGCCACCTGAAAGCCCTCGAAGACAAAGGC
Source organism: Bacteroidales bacterium (assembly GCA_035390825.1). Taxonomy (GTDB): domain Bacteria; phylum Bacteroidota; class Bacteroidia; order Bacteroidales; family VadinHA17; genus LD21. Next base: position 5,651 of record DAOOUQ010000018.1, read on the forward strand.
TTAATAAAAACCAAAAAACAATTTATAGGACGCAGGCCAAATACAAGCTATTGCATCACTGAAGAAGGAGCCAGATCATTCAGGGAACACCTTGATGCCCTTGAAAATCTAATAAAGAACCATTGATTTTTTTACTCATTCACTTTGTGCCTCAAAGTACTTTAATAAAACAACTACCGCCATGTCCGACACAATTAAATCAAACCTCAGCAATCCTGAAATGCTCGAAGAAATCTACCGTAAAGACAGAAAAGCCTTCAAATCAGCATTCGACAGGATCTATCCCGAAATTGAAACCACTGAAGCCGCAAAATTCTGGAAAGCCCGGCTTGACGCTGACAGTAAATCAGACATAATGAAGACTTTTGCCCTTTCAGAAATAGCAACGGTCGGTGCCATTTGCATCATAGTTGCATTTCTGATAAAGATCCCGGCATTGTTCAGCCTCGGGTATTCCGATGAAGTATTCTATATGAAAAATGCAGCAATAATCGTTTTTGCCGGTCTGACTCTCTACTCCATGTGGGTTAACAGGATCACACAGAAGGCCCAAATAATCATGGCTGCAATGGCTTTTCTTGTACCTGCCGTCTACATAAACCTGCTTCCTGCGGATAAACCCGGTGATGCCATGAATCTGGCCTATATCCATCTCCCTCTGTTAATGTGGTTCATTTTCGGATTCGTATTTACGGGCTATGACTTCAGGAACCTGAGCAAACGCATCGACTTTATAAGGTTTAACGGAGATATGGCAATTATCTACGCCCTGATTGCAATAGCGGGAGGCATTCTTACTGCAATAACAATCGGCCTGTTCGAATCGATTGGATTGAGGATCGAAAAGTTCTATAGCGAATATATAGTTGTGGCGGGTGCAGCGGCAGCGCCAGTAGTGGCAGCATTTTTAATTGAAAAATTCCCGTCTCTTGTAAGCAGAACTGCCCCTTTGCTGGCAGCCATCTTCAGCCCGATCGTCCTTCTGACATTGGTCATTTTCCTGATAACTATTGCTGTAACTGGTAAAGATCCTTACAATGACCGTGACTTTCTTCTGATATTCAATATTATGCTTCTTGGCGTAATGGTGATAATCATCTTTTCAGTTTCAGAAACTTCAGTAATAAAGAACCAGAAATTCAATGCAGCTGTTTTGCTTGCACTTTCACTTGTTACAATAATCATCGACCTGATTGCCCTTTCGGCTATCTTCTACAGGCTTGGAGAATACGGACTCACTCCGAACAGGCTGGCGGTACTTGTTTCTAATATCCTTGTCCTGATAAATCTGGCACTCATAATGGCCGACCTCTTCAGGATCAATTTTCAGAAAAGAGAATTCAGAATTGTTGAGACAACAGTATCAAAATACCTTCCGGTCTACCTCATCTGGATCCTCATTGTGGTCTTTGCCTTTCCGGCTGTTTTTGGCTTTAATTAAAGGTAAAACATTGATCAGTCTGAAGTAAAAGTTCTGAACAGCCTTTTTCTTTTTGTACAGGTCTTCACAGGAAGTTATCTTTACACATTATTATTCTTCTTCCATGTAAATAATAATTTCCCTGATGAAATCCTTATTTCTCATTTGCACAGTATTTATGGCAACCTTCAGCGGCGGTAATCGCCCTGATGAAAAGATCCTCTTCAACGGTGTCTCACTGGACCACTGGGAGATCCTGGATTATGAAGGACACGGAGAGGTTTTGGTTGCCGATAGTTGCATTATTATAGGGAAAGGTGAACTGATATCGGGAATCAGGTGGACAGGTGATTTTCCAACCTCAAACTATGAGGTGACTCTGAAGGCAAAACGTGTGAACGGCAATGATTTTTTCTGCGGGATGACGTTCCCTGTCAGGGATTCATTCCTGACCCTGGTTCTTGGCGGATGGAGAGGCGCCCTGTCGGGGCTGAGCTGCATCGATGGCTATGATGCCGCAAATAACCAGACAGGCATTGTATATGGCTTCGGAACAGGCTGGTGGTATGATGTACGTCTCAGAGTTACTGACGAAAAAGTTGAAGCCTGGGTAAGCGACGAAAAGATTGTCGATTTTACGATAGGCAAATCAAGACTCTCGTTAAGAATGGAAGTCGAGTCATCAGTACCTTTTGGCATTACCACCTATAAAACTACCGGAGCCGTACGTAATATCAGGTTAAAATTTCTCAATGAATAAAAGCCAGATATTATGTTTACGAGGTAAATTACGTAGTTGATTACGTAGTTGATTACGCAGGTAACTACGTAGTTAACTATGTAGTTCATAATATAGTTTATATCACATCATGCCAGCCTGCACCAATCATTCATATTTAAGCGACTGTGCCGGATTGACACTTGCAGCTTTTATCACGCGGTAACTTATTGTTAAAAGAGCAATCCCCAATGCAATAAGTAGTCCTGCAACGAAACTGAAGAAGCCCGGATTTATCTTATAATAAAAGTTCTCAAGCCATTTCCCGGCATAGTAATAAATTAAAGGCCAGGAGATAAGTGATGAAACAGATACAAGCACAATTATTTCCTTTGATATCTGAAAATAAATACCGGCAACTGATGATCCCATTGCCTTTCTTACTCCGATCTCCCTGGTTTTCTGTTCCACGGTGTATGATGTAAGGCCGGATAGTCCAAGAGCGGCTATAAAAATAGCAAGTAACGAAAAGATCATGGCCATTTTGGCATTTTGCTGCTCCTCGCTGTACATCTTTTGAAAATCCGCATCCAGAAAGTAATACTGAAGCGGAGTGTTTGAAGTATATTCCTTCCATATCTTTTCAATAGCACTGATGGTTGATGCATAATTTGCCGGCGAAAGGCGTACCGTGATGTACCCCCAGTAATTGTTTTCACCCTGAAGCAGAAGTATATACGGCTGAACGGGATTACGGAGTGACTCAAAATTAAAATTTCTGACTGCTCCGATAATGGACAGATATTCCAAACCATTCTCTCCTGGTCTCATTATTCTTGTTTTTTCCATGTCGGTGATGCCGAAATTCTTCATGGCACTTTCATTGAGAATGCATGCCTGCCTGTCGGTCGTGTACGACTCACTGAATACCCTTCCGGAATCAAGCTTCATTTCATAAGTATCAAGGAAATCATAATCAACCCAGCTTGTTGTCATCAGAAAAGTCTCATCTTTTCTTCCCTCAATCATATAGCCGTTATTGTTATTGGTACGGCCGGGGAGAGCCGTAGAACTTGCTATGTTTATTACTCCGGGTATGCTTTTCACCCTCTCCTTGAACGATTTCATCCTGTTGCCTATGACATGGGCTCTTTCGATCACAACAAGCTGTTCCCTGTTAAAACCGACATCTTTGTTTAGCATGTATTTTATCTGCTTATTCATTATTAGTGTGCCCACAATCAACAGTATTGATACTGCAAACTGGAAAACTACCAGAATCCTTCTGAGTTTTCCGTTGCCTGAATTGTTCCTCGCGCTTCCCTTGAGCACTTCATAAGGGTTGAAAGAAGAAAGAAAGAACGCGGGATAGCTTCCCGACATAACCCCCACCAGCAGCGCGAATAATATCAGTCCCGGTATAGTATACCAGGCTGAAAAAAGGTTAAGCGAAAGTTTTGTTCCAAGAAGATTGTTAAAATATGGCAGACTCAGTTTCACAATCAGCAGGGCAAATATCAGGGAAACAAAAGCAAGGATAAAGGATTCTGTCAGAAACTGGGCAATAAGCATCCCGCGTGTTGATCCTCCGATTTTTTTTATCCCGACCTCTTTTGCCCTTCGGGAGGCCTGGGCAGTTGCGAGGTTCATGAAGTTTATAGCGGCTATCAGAACTATCAGGATGGCAACACTTCCAAAGATAATGAGATACTTCGGATCGACAGGTGCTTTGAAATCGCCCTGTACTGTATTGTCGAGATGAATATCCGTCAGTTTCTGAAGATAAAACCTGTATATGTTGCCTCTCTTTAGAAATTCTTCAATTGTTGTCCCCATAAATTTCTGCACTTCGGGCCCGACATATTTGACAATCAACTCATTGAACCTGGCGTCCACCGTGGCAGGATTTGAATTTTTTTTCATAAGCAGATAAAGGCCGAAGCTGTTGTTAAGCCAGATATCATCCTTTGATCTTGGATTTGTCATAAAGGAAGTCACCATGCTGGCATCAAAATGCGAATTTGAAGGAACGTCTTTCATAATGCCTGAAACGACATACCTTATCGAATCGGATCCAATTTTTAAAAGTTTGTCGACAGGATCCTCATTGCCAAAAATCTTTCTGGCCGTGGTCTCCGATAAAACGACTTTATGAGGGCTGTTCAGAAGGTTTTTCGGATCGCCCTTTATTACCGGAATTGTGAAGAAATTAAAAAAGGATGAATCAGCTTCAATTATGTCATTATCAGTAAAGATCTGCTGTTCATATTCCACTGTTGTCGGGCCCATGCCATTCATCCTCAGAAAGTCTTCAACCTCAGGGAATTCCCTGGGCAGAGTCGGACCCATTACCGCTGGTGTAAATGCTCCCGTGATCGTCTGGCTCCCGATCTTACCGTTAAGGATAACCCTGTATAACCTGTCTTTCTTTTCATTGAACCTGTCATAACCTGCCTCGTTTATTACATAAAGAGTTATGAGCAGACTGCAGGCAATTCCGATAGCCAGCCCAAGGATGTTTATCACAATATAAGCACGCTGTCTTTTAAACGACCTGAGACTATGCTTTAAAAGATCAATAATCATATTTTTAATTGTATTAATGCTATTGCTTTATCAGACCCGCGTAATGATTTTAACAGGCTTTTTTCTACAGTAAAGACAGCAAAATCAGGGGATTGTTGCAGGAGACTGTTCATGAAAAATCATGTCACGCTGTACTGTTATCATCATTCACGTTAATCGGGCCGGTTACTTTATGCAGTCTTTTTCCCGGGTGCCATCATTTTGTATGCCAGTGATATTTTCAAGTAAGTATATTTGCAGAATACTATTATCAGAATGTTCAGATCGGGCAAAAAGGCCGGGGCAGAAGTTAAAAAAGAAGCAGGATTGTTCAGTGTGCTTGTTCCTTACGGCGGTTTTGTAACATTGCTGGTAATAATGTCACTTGGCGGAAGCAGTATAAATCTTCTGATCCCAAAGATCATTGCCCGTGCCATCGATGCATTTTCAGCAAACAGTTTCAATGCCGGAACCATCATAACGGAGTTCCTTGCCGCTGCAACCGGAGTATTTGTTTTCACCTTTCTACAGGGTGTTTTGCAAACCTCAACGGCTGAGAGAGTGGCAAAGGATCTTCGAAATAAGCTTGCCGATAAGATATCTGACCAAAGCTATTCATTCATTTTAAATTCCAACCCTGCAAAGCTTCTTACAAATCTGACATCCGACATGGATTCGGTCAAGATGTTTGTTTCGCAGGCATTTGTCAATATCATTTCGTCGCTATTTGTCATAATCGGAGCTGCTGTGTTGATGATAATGATAAACTGGAAGCTGGCTGTTGCCGTCATGCTGATTGTTCCCGTAATTTCCGCAGCCTTTTATGTTGTTTTCAGGAAGGTCAGGGTTATCTTCAGAAAAAGCAGGGAGGTAATAGATGCTCTCAACAGAATAATAAATGAAAGCATCCTTGGATCGGCACTTATAAGAGTGCTGAACTCCCGGCAGCCTGAGTGCCGGAAATTCCTTGAAAAGAACATTGAATCGCGCGACCTTGGATTGTCGATAGTGAAGCTTTTCTCTGTCCTTATCCCAGTAATTATGTTCACATCAAATATTGCCGTAGTCACCATCCTTGCACTGGGAGGGCATTTTGTTGTAACAGGCTCTCTCACTCTTGGAAATTTCGCGGCATTCAACAGCTACCTGATTATGCTCATCTTCCCCGTAATGATGATAGGGTTCATGAGCAACATTATTGCCTCGGCCACTGCCTCGTACGGGAGGATAAAACAGGTCCTTGGTTCACCTCCTCCCGGAGAATCAGGAACAATAAACTCTGCGATAAAAGGTGATATTGAAGTCAGAAATGTCAGTTTGAGATATGGCGACAAGACTGTTTTAAAGAACATCTCGTTTTCAGTCAGAGCAGGAAGCATGACAGCACTAATCGGGCCCACGGCAGCAGGCAAGAGCCAGATGCTATATGTCCTGTCAAACCTTGTCAGCCCTGATTCAGGAAGTGTTGAATTTGACGGAGTTTCTGCAGGGAAGTATGCAAGGGAAGTGTTCCACAAACAGATAGGATTCGTATTTCAGGACTCTGTTATTTTCAACATGAGTCTGCGGGAAAATATTGCATTCAGTGATACGGTAACAGAGGAATCACTAAGGAAAGCAATAGACACAGCCGAGTTGAACGACTTTATTGAATCGCTGCCTCAGAAACTGGATACAATAGTTTCGGAAAGAGGTGCCAACCTGTCGGGCGGACAAAAGCAAAGAATAATGCTGGCCCGTGCTCTGTCCATTAATCCCGTGATATTATTGCTCGACGACTTTACCTCGAGGGTTGACAGGATGACCGAGAACAGGATCCTGTGCAATATCCGTAACAATTACCCGGGGATAACACTTCTGTCGGTCACACAGAAAATTTCTCCCGTAACCCATTTTGACCAGATCATTCTTATGATGGAGGGCGAAATTATAGCTAGCGGCTTACATAAGGATCTGAAGGAGAGTTCTCCTGAATATATTCAGATTTACAATTCACAAAGAAGTACCCGGCATTATGAATTATAATCTGAATCGTCAATCAATAAAAGATGCTGGGAGACTTCCGGTTTTTGCCTCGCTCAAGAAAATGGTTTCCATAATAAGCGGTGAGCGCCGGAATGTCACAATCGCATTTGCAGCGATATTTCTCAATGCAGGGCTGAGCCTTCTCGGACCATACCTTGTAGGTTACACGATTGACACCTATGTCCGGTACAAAGAATACCACGGGGTTCTTGTCTTTTCCGGCATCCTGCTTGCAATGTATATTACGGCGTTTGCCGTAAACTATCTACAAATGCGTATGATGGGCGGAATTGGCCAGAGGATGCTTTTCAGCCTGCGCAATTCGGTCTTTAACAAGCTTCAGGAACTTCCCCTTGATTTCTTTAACCAGAATAAGGCTGGTGATCTGATATCGAGAATCAACAACGATACGGACAAGGTGAACCAGTTCTTTTCACAGTCGCTTATGCAGTTCATTGGCAGCCTTATTACCATGACCGGAGCCGGCATCATCCTCATGATAATCAACCTTCCCCTGGCTCTTGCAGCACTTTCTCCCGCTCTGATTCTCTGGATTTTCACCAAAGGTGTTTCACCATGGATAAGGAAGAGAAATGAAGAAAGCCTCAGGAGCCTGGGTGATCTGTCAGCCGAAATACAGGAAAGCCTTGCCAACTTCAGGGTAGTCATTACCTTTAACCGGAGGGACTATTTCCGAAAGCGTTTCAGGGAAGTAAACTTGGAAAATTACAGGAAGTCGGTGAAGGCAGGCATTGCAAACAATATTCTTTCGCCTGTCTATACCTTTGCTTCAAACATGGGTCAGCTGATAGTTCTTTCACTTGGCATATGGCTCATTATCAAGGGATATTTTTCGGTCGGACTGCTTATCAGTTTTATCGCATATATTGCCAATTTTTACAATCCCCTGCGTCAGATGGCTGCCCTGTGGGCCAATTTCCAGCTTGCGCTTGCAGCATGGGACAGAATTTCGCTGCTTCTCTCTTTTGAAAACAATCTTGTGACAGTTGATGATCCAAATGGTCATAAAGACAATTCACTGGTACATTTCCGAAATGTCTCTTTCAGGTATCCCGATGGCAAGGATGTACTGCATAATGTAAGTTTCGCCCTGCAAAGAGGGAAAACTTATGCTTTCGTCGGTCCGACAGGGGGAGGCAAAACGACCACAGCTTCACTCATGGCCAGATTATATGATGCAACAAAGGGCACAATACTTCTCGACGGGAAAGACATCAGGTCATACTCCCCATGCGAAAGGGCCTCGAAGATAGGGTTTATTCTTCAGGATCCCATTCTCTTTTCAGGTACCGTGAGAGACAATATTCTTTACGGAAATCCTGAATGTTCGGGGCTCACGAATGATCAGCTTGAAAGTATCATAAGTGAATCGAGACTTGACGGCCTGATCACAAGGTTCGACAAAGGGCTGGATACCGAGATCAGGACAACAGGAGACGGGATAAGCCTTGGCCAGAAGCAGCTTATTGCATTTATGCGGGCAATCCTGAGAAAACCGGAATTGCTGATCCTTGATGAAGCGACAGCCAACATAGACACTGTCACGGAAAAGCAGCTTGAAACCATATTGAACAATCTTCCTGCCTCAACAACAAAGGTCATTATAGCCCATCGTCTTAATACAATTGAAAATGCTGATGAGATTTTCTTTGTCAATTCAAGGAAAATCATTGCTGCCGGATCGTTCAGCGAAGCACTGGAAATGCTTATGAAAGGTAAATCAGAAAGCTGATCATAATTGCCATTTCATGATCACCCCTTAAACATCCTTGTAATTTCGTGATTTTCATAAATCCTGCTATAATAGTCCCTGGCGGCCCGCGACCAAAGAAAATACAGCATTATACCTGAGAATATCTATAATCAGGTGTTTCTAAACAATTCCGGGATTTTAACTGATAAGTGGACGGATCAATTCAAACAAGTAAATTGGTGATTTATAGCTCTCTGCAGTTATATACTAAGCCTGCAACATGAAAAATCCTGCAGTTTTCCCTATAAGTTTTTATCCTCTTTCCGGCCTTTGAATGTTTTACCGCGACCATTCCAGGAGCAGCCTGGTTTTTTCAAAATGCAGGAAGCGGAGTCACTATTACATTAACTCTGTATTTGGCCGGGAGAAGCGGTTGCTCATTTTGATCCGATCACTTCGTACGGAACAGCCCCTCACAGCGATGCGGAGGAAACAAAAGCGATAATTTCCCTGATGCCTGTTGATGCAATAAAGAACACATGGGAGCCAGATGACAGAACCTTTAAAAAGACATGATCTGAGCCAAAAAATCAAAACATAAACAGAATAGTTGAAAAGGATAATTAACTTTAGCCGATAGAATTTCTATTTAATACAAAAACAGAGTTAAACCCAAAAATAAAAATGAAACGACGTACTTTTATTAAAAATGCCGGAATCGCAGGTGGTGCGGTTTTGATTTCACCTCATTTTATGGATAAGGATTCATCGGGTCAGGATGGTTTCCCAGTTATGGATCTGCATGTCCATACCACACAAGTCCATACTATTGACAAGATAATGGAGATATCCAGAAGCAAAAACATCCGTTTTGGAATTGTTGAGAATCCCGGCCCGGTCGTAAATGATGATGCCAGCCTTCTTTCTTATATCAATAAACTACGCCAATACCCTGTTTATATTGGCCTGCAGCCCATGTCTCCGGGGTGGTCAAAGAACTTTTCGAAGGAGACAATTGCCCTTCTGGATTACGTTATTATGGATGCCCAGACAATTCCTTCGGGTAATGGCTATGGCGACACCTTGCGTATCTGGAGTTTTGACACATACATTGACAATCCTGAAAAGTTTATGGAAGTCTATGTTGCCCATAAGCTTGAAGTCCTTAACAATGATGAACGCCTTGAAATTTTCGGCTGGCCGTTATTTCTGCCGGTTTGCATAGCGCGTGATTATTACACCCTCTGGACAGAAGAAAGAATGCAGAAGATAATTTCGGCGGCCCGAAAACGCAATATAGCATTCGAGATTAATGACCTGGCCCATACCCCACATGAGAAATTCATCCTGATGGCAAAGGAACAAGGCCTGAAGTTTACCTTTGGATCTGATACCCGTGATACAAAGACCGGCAGACTTGACTACTGCAAATACATTGCAGGAAAATGCAATTTGAAAAAAGACGATTTCTTTATCCCGAAAAGGCAGTTGCCTGTCTGAAAAGCAGAATCCGAATATTTTTTCAGTGCTCTTCATCTCTGGCCTGATTAATAAATTTGGCAGCCTGAGCCAGAAAGGTTCAGGCTGCTTTTTTAGCGCATTATGCTGTACTCCTTATTTCAGGTCGCGGCTCATAATACGGCAGGCAGTAAGGCGCCTGGCATCCCTCAGTTGTTGATTTTCAATAAATTTATTAAATTTAGGTTTCAAAATCATCATATTATGAAACGACGGTATTATTCAATAGCATTTCTCCTGCTGGTATTCCTCCAGGTGAAAGCCCAGACCGACAGGCAGATGGATACCTTCATCGACAAGCTGATGTCGCAGATGACGCCGGACGAAAAAATCGGGCAGTTAAACCTTCCTGTATCAAGTAGTTTTATTGCCGGTGAGAAGAAAGACGGTGAACTTAGTCCGCTCGAACAAAGAATAGCCAGAGGAGAGATTGGCGGCCTTTTCGGTATGAAAGGGGCGAAACAGATAAGGGAAAAACAACAGATTGCAGTCGAAAAAAGCCGGTTGCACATTCCCTTGCTATTCGGCCTTGATGTAATTCATGGTTACGAAACCACCTTCCCCATACCTCTTGCACTTTCGACCTCATGGAACCTCGAACTGATTGAACGTGAGGCACGGACAGCAGCGATCGAAGCAAGTGTCGACGGGATAAACTGGGTCTTCAGCCCTATGGTGGACATCTGCCGTGACGCCCGCTGGGGACGGATCGCAGAAGGTGCCGGCGAAGATCCATATCTGGGGGGTGAGATAGCCAGGGCGCTGGTAAAAGGCTATCAGGGTAAAAACAACGACTTCTCGGCGGCAAACACCGTAATGGCCTGCGTCAAGCACTATGCGCTCTACGGTGCTGCAGAGGCCGGACGGGATTACAACACTGTTGACATGAGCCGCCAGAGGATGATGAATGAGTTTATGCTCCCGTATAAGACAGCCTGCGAACAGGGCGCGGGAAGCTTTATGGCGTCATTCAATGAATTCGAAGGTATCCCCGCTACTGCAAACAAATACCTTCTGGATGACATTCTCAGGAAACAATGGGGATTCAAAGGATTTGTAGTATCAGACTATACAGGGGTTCAGGAAATGGTAAACCATGGCATTGGTGATCTGCTTACGGTAAGCGCAAGGGCTCTCGACGCCGGCATCGACATGGACATGGTAAGCGAGGGATTTTCACAAACCCTTAAGCAATCGCTGGCGGAAGGAAAAATCACACAGGCACAGATCGACAAGGCATGCAGAAGGATACTTGAAGCCAAATACAAACTCGGATTATTCAGCGATCCCTACAGGTTCTGCAACGAAGAGCGCGCATCAAAAGAGCTTTTCAGCCTCCAGAACAGGGCAATCGCCCGTGAAACGGCAGATGAATGCCAGGTCCTTCTGAAAAATGAGAACAACCTGCTACCCCTTAAGAAAAGCGGCAACATTGCAGTCATCGGCCCCCTTGGCGATGCGGCTGACGATATGCCAGGATGCTGGTCGATTACAGGCAAAGCGAGCCAGTCTGTATCACTTTACCAGGGAATAAAGGCTGCAATGGGTTCAAATGGAAGTGTCAGATATGCAAAAGGAAGTGATCTTGTTTCCGATTCCCTGCTCGAGACAAAGCTTAACGGCATGATGGGGTTTGTCATCCCGGGGATGCAGGCAAAGAAGATTCATGACCGCAAACCGGAAGAGCTTTTAAAAGAAGCACTCGATATTGCCACAGGATCTGATATCATAATAGCGGCTCTTGGAGAAAATTCAAATATGAACGGAGAAGGCGCATCAAGGTCGGTTCCTGATATTCCTGAGCCACAGAAAGTATTGTTAAAATCGCTTGTCGCCACAGGGAAACCCGTTGTTCTCGTGATCTTTACGGGGCGGCCTCTGATACTGTCATGGGAAGATGAGAATGTTCCGGCCATACTAAACTCATGGTTCCCCGGCTCTGAAGCCGGAACCTCCATAGCAGGAATTCTTTTTGGCGATGTCAATCCAAGCGGCAAGCTGACGACCACTTTCCCCCGCAATGCAGGACAGCTTCCACTGTACTATAACCATAAATATACCGGTCGTCCTCATGGTGATTATGAAAAATATGCTCGTTTCAGAAGTAATTATATCGATGTCATAAACGCTCCATTGTATCCTTTCGGATATGGACTGAGCTATACCAGGTTCGACTATGGAGATGTCGTTCTGTCAGCACATGAGATGGCAATGAACGGAAAGGTGACGGCAAAAATCAAAGTTACAAACTCCGGGCAGAGAGACGGAAAGGAGATAGTCCAGCTTTACATCCATGATGTTTACAGTACATCGACCCGCCCGGTAAAGGAACTGAAAGCTTTCAGAAAGGTTTTTCTAAAAGCAGGCGAAAGCAGGGAATTATCCTTTGAACTGTCGGCAGATGATCTGAAATATTACAATCACGATCTGGAATTTGTTTGCGAGCCGGGTGATTTTGAAATAATGATTGGCCCAAACAGTCGCGACATAAAGAAGGCCGTGCTGACCGTGAAATAAATTGTCAGTGAATTATCAGGAAATATCAATATCTTTGGATTCGGATACATGAAATACCTGACCTGATTGCAGCATAAAAGCAGGCAAGACGTTGCACAGGATCATCGTGGTGATGAATTTTAACATTGTTATACCACCTGAAAGGAAGGCAAAGTTTGAGAACTTTGTGCTGCCCGGTTTTGAAGGAGTCCCTATCAGTCAGGTTATTTCTTTCATTATAAAAGGTTTCCGCAAAGGAGTACTGGTGACCAGGGCTTCATCAATAGCCTTCAACCTCCTGCTGGCGCTTATGCCTGCTTCAATTTTTCTTTTCTCCCTTATCCCGTTCATCCCTGTTCCTAATTTTCAGGAGGAAATGATAAAGCTTTTTGAAAATATCCTTCCGGCCAACGTTTACAGTTTCTTAGAATCATCTATTGTTGAGATTGTCACAAAGAAAAGTGAAGGCCTCCTGATAATCATGTTGATAGCTACGATAATATTTTCAACAAACGGGATCCATGCTGTAATAAATGCATTCGTTGTCTCCGCGCATAATTTCCCGGCAAGATCATGGGTTAACCAGCGAAAAATATCACTTGTCCTGCTTTTTATTGTTGTATGCATGTTTTCACTTGCCGGATTCATGGTGATTTTCGGGAAACAATTGTTAAATTTTCTTGTCGAAATTGATTTTATAAGAAAAAGCAGCGTTATGACTCTTTTTATTTTTACCAGATGGATAATTGTCATATTGCTCCTATTTCTTGCAATCTCTTTCCTTTACTATTTTGCTCCGGCAAAAAAGCGCGATTTCAGGTTTTTCTCCCCCGGGTCAACGATGGCAACAATACTTTTCATCATTACATCCCTGGGATTCTCCGCTTATGTTAACAATTTCGGATTGTATAACAAGTTCTACGGTTCACTCGGAACATTGCTCGTCATAATGTTGTGGCTGTACCTCAATTCAATAGCTATCCTTATTGGGTTCGAGCTTAACGTAAGCATTAAGGATGCTGTGGAAAACAGCAAGGAGAAAGCATTTGCCTGTCGGGGTACAGCCTAAATGATCATTTATCATCATGCTGATTAATCAGCGGCCAGGTCATATGAATGGCTTTAGCCAGAACATTTTTGCCATTCCGGCTTTATCTGCAATCCATTTTTATGCAATCGGATATAATCATTCAGGATTAACAAGCACACCTCTTAACTGGACGGCAGGAGGCTGGGCTCTTCCAGAGCCTGCCATCATTCCTGGCATTGGTTTAGGACCCAGGGTTACAGTCGTTGTGCCATTCACCTCTGAGAATGTACAGACAACCGCCTGGGAACCGAGACTCTCTTCCACAAACCGTGATGTGATCTCAAGAGTTTTGGGATCATTCCACGAATAGCACGACGCGACCTTTATAACAGGCTGTACAACAGAATAGTTTGCATCTATTGACTTAGGCTGCAGGGGTCGTGGAGGAGCCAGAACAGAAGCAGATTTTGTATTTACTGTCTTCCATACGCCTGAACCTGCCTTAAGAACTGAAATCTGATTATCTCTTTTTATGGCAAAGCTTAACTCCTTATTCTTAAAAGTCAGATAAACCGACTGTATGTGATAATCATTATCCTGAAGAAGGAACTCCCTGCCCGATATTTTTTCCTCAAAAGCAGAAACGTCAGTGGCTGAAACGGGTGATTTGATACCCAGGGACATTTGTTTTTTCTGCAGTTCGGCATATTTTGCAGGATCTTCAGGGATAGCCTTTGCCGATTTTATTGCCGGAACCAGATAATTATGTACAAGATTCAATTCCTCCTGAGTGTTCCTTGCATTTGCAGTAAGAACAACTATTGCATCTTTGTCGGGGAATAAGACCACAAATTGTCCGGCCATGCCATCAAGCCTGACGCTGTTGTTTCTTCCCCTCCACATCTGGTAGCAATAACCCTGGGCCCAGTCATTTTTATCCTTAGGTGTCTTATTTGAAGGATCGCTGCTATCAATTTTGAAAGAAGTCGCTTCTTTCACCCAGGCTTCAGGGATTAACTGCCTGTTGTTCCATTTCCCGTTCTGCATCAGCAACTGACCAAACCTGGCCATGTCTTCGGTATGAAGTCTCAGACCTATCATTCCAAGGTTTATTCCCTGAGGGTTCCTGTCCCAGTCGATGCCTCTTATTGACAGAGGGTCAAAAATTCTTGGCTTCAGATAATCAAAAAGTGTCTGGCCTGTTACCTGCTGGACAATGGCCGAAAGCATGAATGTTGCCATATTGTTGTAGAGGAAGACGGTCCCCGGTTTGTGAACCGGCTCATTACCAATGAAAGTTGTTATCCAGTCATCTTCGCTTCCTCCTCCCATTCCGGCAGGATCCTGGCCAACCGACATGGTAAGAAGGTCCCTTACTGTAAGTTCTTTCATGTTTTTACCGATCGTATCAGGCAGGGAATAAGGGAAGAATGAAATAACTTTATCAGTCAGTTTCAATCTGTTTTCCGACACTGCAAGGCCGATTCCCGTTGCGGTGAAAGTTTTGCTTGCGGAATACATCAAATGCTTCAGATCGGGACCATATGGGGCCCACCATCCTTCTGCAATTACTTTTCCATGTCGGATGAACATGAAACTGTGTATTTCCTGGCGGCCGGTGTCAATGGCATTTAAGAAGTCAACAATTCCTGCTGAAGAAACACCTTCAAGTTCGGGAATACTCCTGGCAAGATTACCAGGACCTTGTCCTGCAAGGCTGAGATTAAGCACTGATAATGACAGAAGTAACAAGAATAAAAAAGGCAGTCTTTTCATTTGAGTCTTTATTTTTAACGTTAAAATTTAACCTGCATCAGTATTTTTATATGTTGTATTACAATGGCAGTGATTTCCTGGCTTCCCTGTCGGGATCATTCTGAACCACTGATGTGTCGTCAAGTATCATTGTCTCGCCGTTTTCTGAAGAATACCTGGGCCATTCAGGCAAACCACCGCCGTTTGGATTTCCGGTCCTCATAAACCGGGCAAGAGAAGCTGACATTGAAGAAGCGAGTTTCCTTGGTCTTGCGCCTCCTCCCGTATGTGATATCTGGACATCAGTATTATAGAACCAGAAAGATATATCCATGGTATGGAACGCCCTCAGACGGCCGTCAAACAAGGGAGTGTTCCATCCGAACCAGGCAAGGTAAACCGGGGCAGGCTGTCTTGATTTCACATTGCAAAGTTCTATGGCGCTCTTTCTGTTGCTGAGCACCATTGAAAGGATTTCTATCGGTTTCCTGTCGGGGAAGCTCGAAGCATATGCATCAATAGCGGCAGAAGCGTTTTCGCCGAGTGCCGGCCCGAAGCCCCGCATGGTTTTGACAAGCTCTTTTGCCTTATCCAGGGTTATATCTTCAAGTGAAGAATCAAAAGAGCTGGGAGATCTTTCATAAAATGTACTGCATACTATCATCGGGATGTCTGCAGCCAGTTCGGAAGCTTCTGGTGAGAACGGGTGCTGCTTTACAAAAACGCCGTCTGCGACAGGGCTGAATCCGCCCATCATTCCTGCTGCCGCACCGGCTTCCTCCCTGAACTTCATGCTTGCTGCCCTTGTCAGGAGATAATAATCTCTCCATGTCATTTCCTGGAGTTTATCAATTTGTGAAGCTTTTAATCCGGCCTCTCTCAGGATATAGTCAGCCAGTTTTTCCGAATTACTCTTCTCTCCCACTTTCAGTCCTGTTCCGCTTAATGCCACAGCTTTATGGAACAGTCCTTTTGCTGATGGCATAGCTGTGAGAGTACACACCTTTGCACCCCCTCCTGACTGGCCGATTATTGTTACATTAGCAGGATCTCCGCCAAAATTCGGAATGTTATCCCTGATCCATTCGAGTGCGGCCACAATATCGAGCATGCCAACATTCCCGGAAGCAGCATATTTTTCACCTCCTATACCGGCAAAGTCTGAAAAACCAAGGGGGCCGAGCCTGTGGTTCAGCGAACAAAAAACGACATTCTCCTTCCTTGCAAGGTTCTCTCCATGATATTCGGGATGTTCTATTGAATTCCCGCTTGTAAATCCTCCTCCGTGTATCCATAATATCACCGGACGTTTTGTATTGTCATTATAACCGGGGGTCCATACATTAATGCCTAGGCAATTTTCGCTTACATCGTCATAATGCCAGTAATCTGTAAATGCAAGATATCTGTTGGCATAGAAATTATCCAGCAACTGCGGAGCAGCATTTGGCCAGTACACAGCCGGAAAAACATCTGTCCATGGTTCAGGTTTTTGCGGTGGCATAAACCTGTTCTTTCCACCGGTGTCCGCGCCGTAAGGTATCCCAAGAAAGTTATAAATATCCTTATGTATAAAGCCTCTCACCTTACCGTTTGTTGTTTCTGCAACTGCAATTTTGTCCCCGATAAAGATCACCTGTCCGTCTTCTTCATCTTTTTTGGCGGATTCAGACGTGCATGATGTAACTGAAAGAGTGGCAGTCCCAAGAGTAAGGCCGGCTGCCCCGGCACCCATGGTCCGGATAAATTTACGACGGTTTGTTTTCATGACTGGTAGTACTGGTTTTAGAGTTTATTGTTTTATTGATGTATTGTCTTTTGGCTATTTGACAGATCCGGAGTTTAGTGATTAATGGTTGTAAAAAAGCATTGTTAAAATATTAACAATCAGCCTGAATCAGCATCAAAGACCTTGTTCATTGATTTTCATGATCAGAATGGTGAGAGATATTAAAATTACATCAACAATTCTGAAATAACAATAGGCCGTGACAGAAAGAAACAAGGATTTAACAGGTAAAAATCAGGGTGATCAATAACCTGAGATCATTTTGTGAGTTAAAAATGCCGGATATTGAGGTATCAGAAAGCTCTAACAGGGCGGACAAGAACTCCCTGCCTGTCCCTGACCTGGTTGCTTTTGTTGCCGTAATAAAAGTTCACCACCCAGGCCCCGTATTTATCCTGGGTTGAGCTCCAGTAATAAGTTTCCTTAAAACCGCCCAGACCTTTTTCATGAAGGTTCCTGTACATCAGTTGCAGTTCATCAACAGACGGAAGGAACCAGTCATTATATCCGTTCAGCACAAGCTCATGGCACAAGCCTGCTGCAGTTGATGTTTCATTGCAACCTCTCAGTATTTCTTCTGTATTGGCCCTTCCGGTTCCCGGGGCCTTGCCGGCAGCACCGGCAGGAATGCAATTGCCCCATACAGATGCCTGCTGAAGATCCGCTGGTGCACATACAAGACCATGTTCACCGGTTTCGTCGATATAGAATACATATCCACCGTTAATGAAATCACCAGGCACATACTGTGCCCTGAAAATACCATCTTCACTCTTGGCGGTTCCTTTTTCATTTTTCGCGATCATTCTGAAATGGTAGAGTGTCCCGGCATGCAAACCAGTGACTACAGCACTGACGCTTACCGGAACACCTCCAGTTATCCGGTCCCGCAATGCTGCAACCGTCATGCCGTAGTTTAAATCCGTACCATACTCAAAAGTCACGCTGGTTGGAATGTCGTGGGGATTGACTGTGCCGTTCAGTTGAGCCGACTGGGGGGTTGTATTTGTTACACTTATGTTTCCAGCTTCCGGTATACCTCCTTTTGTTGTAAAAGCAATGTTATAACCTGTTCCCTGGCCAAAGGAATTTGATGCCACAACCCTGTAGTGATATGTGGTTCCAGGCTTCAGGCCATCTATCATTGCTGTCACGCGGGCGGATGAATCACCTGTAACGGGGTTTTGAATTGCCTGAACCTTGTTACCGTAATCTGTATCAATGCCATATTCAAATGTCACAGTGGCATTTTTGCCGTTGGGATTCACCAACCCGTTGAGAATTGCCGATTCTGCCTGAACATCAGAAGCCGGACGGGTATCAGCGAAGGGTACCCTAATGGACTGCAGAACCATATTTTTCTCTGTTTCAGACGCTTCTGTAAGATCGACAAGAATTACGCCGTTCGCTCCTCTGGAACCATATATTGCCGCGGCAGGTCCTTTTAAAACCTCTATCGACTTTACCAGCCTGGGCGAAAGGTCATCAAGTGAGCTTACAGGTATTCCATCAACTACATATAATGGCTCATTGCTGCCGAACATAGTGGTGAATCCCCTGACAAGTACCTTGTTGCCATTTACCATGACCCCCGGCACAGTGCCTTTAAGCATCTCATACACCGAGGTATATGAAGCGAATCTGCTTTCTGTGCCATCTATTGAGCTTACTGATGTGGTAAGGTTCTTCCTGTCGATTTTACTATATCCGATATTTACCTTTTCGCTGCCTGTTGCAAAGTCGGCCTTAACAGAAGTGGTTTCGGCAGATAACGTGACAGAATACCTGAAGTTTATCCGTGTTCTGCCTCCTATCATTTCCGTTATTATCCCGCAGGCTGGTGAATAGATCCCGATTGATCCGGAACCATTTGTTATTCTGACTTTATAAAATCCCTTTTCATCGGTCGTAATGTTGGTTGCCTTCTGATCGATCATCACAAGTGCCCCGACCACCGGATAATAATCACGGTCTGTGACATATCCGGTAATAGTGTTTTTATTTGCCTTTGACTGTCCCTCTGTTGTGACAGTGGTTCCGGTGGCGGAAAGAAGAAATATAAATATGATAACAGGTTTCATACTTCTTCTGCGGTTTTTATTTTGCGTCGCCATAAAGACCCCCGGGGTAACCGTTTACCCTATATAAAATCGCCAGTTTCAGCAAAGTTATCAATTATTAACGATTCCGTCATAAGAAAGAAAAAAGGGGACAGGGTGCGAAAGAGAGAGCCGGGATGTTGATACATTAACTGATCTGTGGATATCTAAACCAAACAATCAGGTTTTAAATATATATTTTTAAGGCCATTTTTACCTGGTATGCATATAAAGAGGATTCGCTTAAGGAAAGAATACAGGGTTAAAGGAAGGATCACATTATTTGTGATATTTCTTCTTTGCTTAATCTTTTTTCCTCAGCCGAACAGGGCACTGATGGCATCATTTTTCAGCAACAGATGCAGGGATGAACAGCAGATTTTCAGCAGAAGGCTGACCGACAGGATAGTTGATTACTCACCGGCTTCCAGCGCAAAAGGAATAGAAAGATGCGCCAGTGCGGCCGACATAAGCAAAAGGGTAATGAAAGGACAACTGACCAGGGTAAAAGGAAACAGGAACTACAAAATTGAGACAATGACATACAGTTATCCGTATCTTACGCGCGACGGGAAAAGACTGCTCAGGGAGATTGGGAAGAGATTCAGGGAAAAGACAAAAAGAGATGGGCTAAAAGGTTCGAGGTTCATTGTTACCTCTATGACCCGCACCACCGAAAAAATAAAAGGACTGGGAAAGACAAACACGAACTCATCCGGCAACAGCCCCCATCTTAACGGGAATGCTTTTGATATCTCCTATGCCCGGTTTTCAATAATGAAATTCAGGGTAAATGAATGCGACAAATGGTATATGAAAGAAGCTCTTGCCGAGGTGATCTGGCAACTCAGACAGGAAAAGAAATGCTGGGCAACATATGAACGGCAGCAGGGCTGCTTTCATATTGTCGCAAGATAGCCTGAAAAACCGATGCTTTTACAGCAGGGCGACGAACGATACTAAACCTCTTTCGGAATATTATACGGTTTTCTGCCTCCATCGCGACGCGACAGATAGGTATCCGCTTCTTTATCGTTGACGTATCTTTCAGCTTTTCCGTCAAAAACAAGTTTACGGCCCGTATGATATGCTGTGTTACCCATGTGCATCATTGCCGTTGAAATGTGGCCTTGCTCAATATCGGCCAGCAGCTCATTCCGGTTCCTGCTTTTTACGCAATCAACGAAATTCCGGAAATGAGGATCGATCTTTGCTTTTATAAGTTCGTCATATACAGGATCCGGCTCAAGATCTGCCTGCGTCACAACAAGAGATGGCTTATCTGATCTGTCCTGCTGTAGTCCGGTACTAAATGCGGCCGTGCTTGTCTGGCCATTAATGGATGCCCTTTCGTTTCCGCTCAGGAACACCTGAAAATCATTTAGCATTGTTGCGTATCCTTTTGTACCCAGCCAGAGATTGCCCCACGGCTCATTGGGAGTGGGAAGGCTCCTGACCTCTAATTCAAGGATTTGTCCGCTGGCATATTCAAATGTGGCGACCTGGAAGTTTGGGACATCCTGATCGGATTCCTTGTTATATGCATAAAAACCACCGCAACAGGAAATTTTCCGAGGATGTTCATCAATCCCCATCCCCTGCCGTATTATGTCCATGTAATGGATTCCGTTATTGCCGAATTCTCCGGTGCTTGTATCCCAGTACCAGTGCCAGTTATAAAAGAAATGATTCTCATTGAAAGGTATCATTGGAGCAGGTCCTCTGAAAAGATCCCAGTTAACACCCTGAGGGACGGGGGCATCAGGTTTTTTACCTATGCTTGGCCGTGAACGGTAAACAGTTCCCCTTCCCATATAAATATCACCAATGATCCCTTCACGAAGCAGTTTGATGGCATGCCTGTTAAGTCTGTTTGCCCTTCTTTGTGTTCCTGCCTGCACTATCCTGTTGTATTTTCTTGCGGCCTGTACCATTTTCCTGCCTTCATCAATAGTATAGGATATCGGCTTTTCAACATATACGTCTTTGCCTGCCTGGCAGGCATTTATAGTCATCAATGCATGCCAGTAACCAGGTGTGGCAATTGATACAACATCAATATCCTTATTCTCGAGCATTTTCCTGTAATCAACATAGGTTGCCGGAACTTCTCCGCCGAGGTTCTGAATATCCTTAATAGCTTTAGGATACAGGAACTCAACACAGTCGCAGATTGCGGCCACCCTTGTTTCCTTTATCCTGGTAAAATTAGCAGTATGCCCTGATCCACTATAATATCCGCCGCGGTCGTTTATCCCTATCACTCCGACATTTATCCTGTCGCTGGGTTTAACCTGCTGAAATCCCTTTATATAAGCAGGCGCTCCGAAAGCAATTCCTGCAGAAGCCAGTGCCGACTTCTTAATGAATGTGCGTCTTTTCTCTGTTTTCATCTCTGAATTGTTTGCATAAAAATAAAAAATAAAGTAACAACTGTCACAGTAATTTTGACATTCCAGGACATAGTCAGCTATTGCCTGTTAAGTAAATGATAGTACATTTGAAAAAATCATAAAAAAACAGTAAAGATGAAAAATCTGCTTAAGTCGTTTTCAGCCATCATACTGATGCTGACCGCATACGGTAATTCCATGGCACAGCAGGCTCATGTAAACCTCGACTGGGCGCCTCAGAAAAACACACAAGATCTGGTACCTTTTGGGGCCGGTGTAATATCTCCCGAGGTCAATGACAACCATATGGTAACCTTCAGGGTAAAAGCGCCTGAAGCAAATTCTGTAATGCTTTCCGGCAGTGTCCTCCCGGAACTCAAAGCCGACAAGCCGATACCCTTCATAAAAGGGCCGGAAGGTGTATGGACCCTTACTGTCGGTCCCATGACACCGGAAATATATTATTACAAACTGATAATTGACGGGGTGAGTGTCGATGATCCGGCAAACACCCTTACAGGATTTGCGGGTCAGCCCGGATTCAGTATACTTGTCGTTCATGGCGACGGACCGGCCTTTTATGATGCAAAGGATGTACCCCATGGAACCGTGACCCGGCACATATATTACTCGCCCGTAACAAAAGGAGAAAGGGAGATGTACGTTTATCTTCCGCCCGACTATAACAGCGGTAAAAAATATCCCGTGCTTTACCTCTTTGGAGGATCCGGTGAGCTTGCTTCAACGTGGAGCCTGTTCGGAAGGGTTAATTTTATTGAAGATAATCTTATTGCAGAAGGGAAAGCTATCCCGATGATAATAGTAATGCCAAACAACCAGGTAGTTCACCGTAGCGATCCCAGGCATACCGAATTAACGTTCAACATTTTCGATGATGAGCTTACAAAGGTGGTGATCCCTATAATTGAGAAAACATACAGCGTCAGGACCGACAGGCACGGAAGGGCGATCGCAGGATTGTCGATGGGAGGCAGGCATGCACAGGTTGTCGGTTTCAATAATCTTGATCTCTTTGCCTCATTCGGGCTTTTAAGCTCAGCCGAATCGCTCACTCTTACTCCTGAGATCGAGAAGCCTGATTTCAACTCAAAAGTCGACTATCTTTTCGTCGGAGCAGGGACCAAAGAGACCAGGCCTGGTGCCAGGCATGAGGTACTTCATAATGAACTGGTAAAGCGTAACATAAACCATGAGTATTATATCGGAAGCAATGGGGCTCATGATTTCATTACCTGGCGCCATCTTCTTTATTATAAATTCCTTCCGGGATTATGGAGAAAGTAACAACACCCAAAATATTAAACCAATGAACCAAGGAAGAAAAATCATTACTCTCCTGTTCCTCTTCACAATTTTTCCTTTGCAGGCACAATTGCCATATCTTCAGAAAAAAGGAGCAGTCACACTGATGATCTCGGACGGCAAACCTTTTCTGATGATCGGTGGCGAATTCCATAACTCGACCAGCTCGAGCACAGCCCATATGGAAAATATCGATATCTGGAGTACAATAAAAAAGGGCAACTATAACACAATTATTGCTTCAGCATCGTGGGAACTCGTCGAGCCGGCTGAGGGCAAATTCAATTTTGAACAAATAGATTACCTTATACTCAAAGCACGGGAGAATGATTTGAAAATCGTACTTATATGGTTTGCCAGCTGGAAAAACGGCATTTCAAGTTATGCTCCGGGTTGGGTAAAACGCGACCAGAAAAAATTCCCTCTTGCCGAGCTGCCTGACGGCACAAAGCTGAATGTCCTTTCCCCAGTCGGCAACGACAATGCAATGAAAGCTGATGCCGCGGCTTTCTCAGCACTGATGCGACATATAAAGGATACTGACACCAGTCATACGGTAATAATGATGCAGGTCGAGAATGAAGTTGGTGTTATTTCATCACCGCGCGATTTTTCGCCGGTTGCCCGGAAGGCATGGGAAAGCGATGTACCCAAGAAACTTATTGATTATCTCATTGCCCATAAAGGAAATCTGTTCCCCGAACTTGAAAAGGTCTGGTCGGCAAACGGATATAAAACCAGAGGATCATGGGAGGAAGTCTTTGGGAAAAGTCATACAAATACAGATAACTGGCAGGAATATCCATATTATACTGAAGAGATCTTTATGGCCTGGCATTATGCCTTGTATATAGGATTTATCGCTGCTGAAGGGAAAAAGGAGCTTAATATCCCGATGTATTGCAATGCATGGCTTAAATCACCGGATAGCAAATATCCGGGGAAATTTCCATCAGGAGGACCTCTTCCGGAGGTGGCCGATATCTGGAAAGCCGCGGGCCCGGCAATTGATTTTCTCGCACCGGACATCTATATTGATGAATATGACCGGGTGCTGAAACAGTATTCACTTAACGGGAATCCCATATTTATCCCCGAATGCACTTTTGATATCGCCAAAGAGCTCTATGCAATCGGCGAATATGACGCCTTGGGCTTCAGTCCTTTCGGGCTCGATTTAAAAAGCAGGATGATAAATTTTCATAATCCCGACTCGGCTGCTGTGAGGAACCTTTATAAGGGGAACAGCATCCTCAGGGGTATGGATCAGTTGATTTTAAATAACTATGGTTCCGACAAGATGAGGGGACTGTTTGTGGATGAGGAGACTTCGCAGCAAAGTGTCGCTTTGGGTGATTATGTAATCAAGGCATCACTCATGAGGAATCAACAGCAACAACCGGAGGATAAGCCCGGTACAGGTTCAGTATCAAGGAAGACAGGAGGTGCATTGATAATCCGGACCGCTGATGAGGAATTTTATATTATAGGGAAAGATGTGATGATAAGCTTCGACCTTAAGGATAAAAATTCAGGTTTGCATGCAGTAACGGAATCAGTCGATGAAGGTACTTTCTCTGAGGGGAAATGGGTGCCGGGAAGACGTCTGAATGGCGACGAAGGATATGTGGTTCGTTTTGGCGAAGTAAATGTTCAGAGGGTTGTACTTTTCAAATCACAATACGACAGCAGAATTCTGTATTAACCGTATACTTTTGAATTTTTAAGCTAAATCACAGGAATCTCAGTATCTTTTTCTCAGGATGGGAGAATTTATAGTTGCCGTACCAAAGGCATAAAGGATACATAAGAGCCACAACCGAAATCCAAACAATATAAACACCTGCAAGTCCTATGCCTCCGCCGGTTTCGGGCCTTCCGTTCCTGAATGCTCCGAAAACAAAATCCTCAATCCCGAAACCCTGGGCAAAAAGCATTGGGAATATCAATGCATGTATTATAAAAAGATGAACGACAAAATAAAACAGTGGAACACGACCGTAAACAGACAGTATCTTCGAGACAATAGTTTGTTTTTCTCCTGATAACGACAGAATTACAAGCGTTGTTCCGATGAAAAGAAGGGAGAACAGCAGTGAAGGAGGATATTTTGTTACGTTAATAAAGGAAAGAGCCGTAAAAAAGTATGATTTCTGAACTTCCCACTTTGATGGATCCCCAAAAGCATTGACAGCTCTGAGAGCAATGAAAGCCAGCAGTATCAAAGCTCCTGACTGAAGAAGGATCTTCTTCCTTTTTACCGGTGACATTCCGAATAATTCACCGGAAGCAAAACCAGTAAGCATTATTCCCAGCCAGGGAATAAGCGGATAAGCCGAGAAAAACGAGTGTGACGATGACATCTGAGTCAATCCCGGACGGAATAAAACCGAAAATAAAAAAGCTCCGGCAGGGAAGGAAGGGGCAGCAATATTCTGATGAAAGGCACCTGAAATTATAAGAAGTATGCCAATTACACCGACAGCCCTTGATGGCAGCCTGATCAGGAACGACAGTACAATAAAGCTGAGTCCGATGGCAGCTATCACTTCCATTAGCAGTAATCTGAAATGTATGTCGAACCAGAGTGCAAAACTCACAAATGTGAATTCAAGAACCAGGAGCCAGAGACCTCTGTATAAAAGAAACCTGCGGCTTTCATTAACGTTGCTGCTTTTTTTTAATGACAGGTAAGCTGATGCACCTGCCAGAAAAACAAATGCCGGTGCACAAAGATGAGTTACCCACCTTGTTAGAAATAAAGCTGCAGTAGTGGTCTGCAGGTTTGTCGGATCCTGTGTCATGGAAGATCTGTGCAGGAATTCCCTGACATGGTCGAGAGCCATGATTATCATTACAATACCCCTTGTTACGTCAATGCTTGCGAATCGTTTCATTTTCTGAAATTCAGAATCCTCTGGCATGAAAATTACAAAATTATTGAAAGCCTGTAACAGAAAAGGACTCAAAGTTCTTACGCAAAGTTCTATAATTCATAAAATTAAACTATTGACTAAGCGACACCTTTGAGCCCTTTGCGGTAAAAAAACCCTGTAAACTTTTCTGACTATTTAGGGGCGGGAACCGGCATTCTTGATTCAAGCCATTTTTTCTGTTCAGGATTAAGAATCTCAAGCATTTTTTCTCTGTGCTGTTCCCTCATTTTCCTCATCGATGCCGCAGTTTCATCTCTTAATCTCTTCATCTCCGCCTGATTCTTATCCCTCAGCTCTTCAAGTCTTGCTTTCTGGCTGTCGGTGAGACCAGGAATCCTTTCCTGAATAAAACTACCCCTTCCAGCAAATGGGCCTGGCATCCTGCCAATAAAAGCAGAATCGGCACCTCTGTGAAAAGGAGCTGGCTGCAGAGGATTCATCCATCTTCGGCCAGGTCCCTGCCGGTAAAACTCATGTCCCCTACCCATAGGACCATATTGTGGAAAACCTCTCCATCCGGGGAAATTCCTCATATGTTCCATACCATACATTCGATTTTTTTCGGATGCCTGTCCTCTGTTCATCCGCATCCTGTTCATCATCGTTGTATCTGTCCGGTTCATCCTTACAGAATCCCTCATAAACCCTCCCTGTCCTCTCTGTGCATTCAGACTGCTGTTGGCTGCAACAAATGCCATCAGAATAATCGTTACTATGATCTTAATTCTTTTCATTTTGCTTAACTTTTTGAGTTCCTGATTTTGATTTTTTTATACAGGCAATCAATACCCAAAACTTCATAATTAAGACAATTTAACGAATGATTTTATTCTGTACTGATGCCGGTTTCCGTTAAATAAGAATTCATGTGCCGGAAATAAACCAAAACCTCATCATTATCTATTTATTATAGTGTAAGATATTCCGGAGAATTTAATAAATTGGATGCTTTAAACAAACAGTAAGCCATAAAATCCAAATCCTTTTCACATGAAATCAATTTTCAGATCATTCAGATTATCTGCAATTATTCTTTTGCTTGGTGTTATAACAGCCCAGGCTCAGGACTGGCCTCAATGGAGAGGTGTTAACCGGGATGGAAAAGTCACAGGATTCAAGGCGCCCACGACATGGCCTCAGCAACTTTCCCAAGAATGGAAAGTCTCCGTTGGGACGGGCGATGCCACACCTGCCCTTGTAAATGGCAGGCTGTATATAAGCAGCAAACTTGGAGACAATGAGGTACTTCAGTGCCTCGATGCCTCAACGGGAAAAAAGATCTGGCAATCAGACGGATATCCGGCAACCGTAATTACAGGTCCGGCAGCGTCCCATCCGGGTCCCAGGAGTTCTCCTGCTGTTTCTGAAGGCAAGGTTATTATGGTTGGCGTTGCCGGTGAAATTTCCTGTTACGATTCTTCGACAGGCAAATTGCTTTGGAGGAACGAAGAATTCAAAGGCGCAGTGCCACAATTCTTTACAGGCATGTCGCCTGTCATTGCAGGAGGAGTATGTTACACTAACCTCGGAGGGCCGCAAAATGGTCAGTATGTTGCATTTGACCTGTCGACAGGTGCTGTAAAATGGAAGACAGCCGGAGAAGGTCCGTCTTATGCTTCTCCAATGCTTCTGACTGTCGATGGTTCAAAACAGGTAATATTTCAGTCACAAACAAAGCTTGTCAGTCTGAACATGGCAGATGGGAAAATACTCTGGGAATATGCAACACCTGTTGGCACCGGGAGGGTGCAGATAGCCTCAAGTCCGGTCATTGATCAGAACAGGGTGTATTTTACCGGGCTGAATAACGGGGTCAATGCAATTGAGATAAAGAAACAGGGAAATGAATTCACTGTGAATAGTTTGTGGAAAAATCCCGATTTCAGCACCGCATATTGTACCCCTTTGCTGAAAGGCGGATTTCTTTATGCATTTTCAAACAACGGGAGGCTTTTCTGTGTGAATGCCGTAAACGGGCAGACAGGCTGGTCGGATGACAGGGCTTTCCAGAATTTCGGATCATTAGTTGACGCAGGATCCGTGATAATTGCCTTATCAAGCAATTCAAACCTTGTAGTTCTGAAACCGAACGGACAAAAGATTGATCAGGTAATGCAGACCAAAGTATCGGATAACACTGTTTATGCCCATCCTGTTGTTTCGGGAAACAGGATCTACATTAAAGACAACGGTTCACTTATATCGTACAAGGTCGACTGATCAGGGCTCGTTAATCCTGTAAATACCTAAGATAAGCACAGGTTTTTCAAGATATTGTGATGGAGCTTTAAGGGAATGGATTTTCATAACGACATTCATTCCCTTTACAACTTTGCCGAATGCCGCAAATCCCTGGCCGTCGGGGTTCCTCTTGCCTTCAAAGTCAAGTTCGGGCTGATCTCCGATGCAGATGAAAAATTCAGAAGTGGCAGTCCCAGGCTCTGTTCTGGCCATTGATATTGTCCCGTTCCTATGTTTCAATCCCGTGGTTTTGGTGGTCTCATGGCTTATTGGCGGAAATCCGTTATCCTCATCCTCATATCTGCCACCCTGGATAACCTCAATTTTAACAGGACTGGCAGGCTGATTATCATTTCTGACCACCCTGTAGAAACATGTACTGTCAAAAAGACCAGCATCAACATATCTGAGGAAATTTGCAGACGTGACAGGCGCTTTTTTAAGGTCGATCTGAACGTATATTTCACCAAATTCAGTACGTATAACAACAGTATCATCTTTTCTCACTGATTGTCCTGAGACATCAGTAAGCAATAAGGTGAATATAACAGTTGCAAGAATTCCCGGACACATTTGGACGGTTTTAGTATTTTCTTTGTTTAATCGGCCCGAATTTATTTATCATCAGAATAAGCCATATCAGAAGGATCAAAGCCACTGAATATCCGGCAACAGATATTAAAGGGATTCCGGCAGTGGAATGAGGTATAAAAAGCAGGACTGAAGAGGTTACTATCAGGACTGATATAATTATGCTTAGTGATAAGTATGTTCCTGACCGGTCTATTGATCCTGCTATCTTCTGGTAATCTTCTGAATCGACAACGAATCTGAGTTTCCCCTCCCTGGCCTTATTTAAAATAACATTCAGGTTCCCGGGCAGTTGCCCAACAAACTCGGCACTATCACGAATTATTGAATCAGCGGTTGCTGACAGATTTTCTGAAAAAAGCTTCTTCCCTGACATCCGCTTCACAAATTTTCTTGCTATTGTCATCATGTCAAGCTCAGGATAAAGAGCCTTTCCGGTTGATTCCATCATTGAAAGTGCCTTTATCATAAGTACTAAATTTGACGGGAAAGTGAGTCTGTGCCGCGAAATGACCGCCATTATATCAAGTCCGACTTCCCTGATCTCGATTTCTTTCAATGGAAGATCGAGGTAACTTGCAAGAAGTTCGCTGATATCCTGGCCCAGGAGATCCCTGTCAACGTCGCCGGTAATTATACCAAGATCCTCAAAGCATGAAATGACAACATCAACTTCATTGTCAACCAAAGCCCTGATTATTCTTGTCCCGAGCGCCTTAGTCCTTTTATCAAGATACCCGACCATTCCGACATCAAGCATCACGATACTGGCAGGAGCTTGTACAAAAAGATTTGCAGGGTGCGGATCGGCATGGAAAAATCCGTCTTCGAAAATCTGTTTCAGAATAGCTTCTGCACCTCGTACAGCAACCAGTTTCGGATCATATATGCCTGAAAATTGTTCCCGAGTAATTTCATTTATCTTGATCCCTTCAATATACTCCATTGTAAGGACAACCGATGTTGTCAGATCGCGGAAAACTTCCGGCACTCTTATGTAATTGATATCTCTGAAATTGGCCTTGAATTTTTTAAGATGATCTGCTTCCCTTGCAAAATCAAGTTCTTTCCTTATTGCTTTCCTGAAAACCTCAACCATCAACCGTGGTCTGAAATTATAGCCGTTATGAATCCGGTTTTCGACAATTCCTGCCAGATCCTGGAGTATGTCAAGGTCAATTTCAATAGTTTTCCTGATCTCCGGCCTCTGGATTTTTACAGCTACAATCCGGCCATCGGGCAGTACGGCTCTGTGAACCTGGCTTAGTGATGCTGCGGCAACCGGTTCTCTGTCAAATGACCTGAACAACTCATCAAGAGGCTTTTCGAGTTCTCTTTCGACAATTTCAACGGCAGTTTCACCGGGGAATGGAGGGCTTTGGTCCTGAAGTTTTTCGAGCTCGGCAATAAATTCCGGCGGCAGCAGGTCGGGTCGTGTGCTCAGAATCTGACCAAGTTTAATGAATGTCGGTCCAAGTTCCTGGAGGGCAAGGCAAAAGCATGTTCCGGCGCTGTGCTTTCGTAATGAATCATCCTTTTTCGTAATTCCGGATAAAATTCCGGCCTTGCTCCTGTCAAAGAAATAATCAAGGCCATATTTTGTAAAAACCCCTATGATCCTCCTTGTTCGCCCGAATTTGTCGAATATCCTGAACATTTGCATTTCAGAAAAACTGCCGGAATAATCCGGATTACTCTGGCTTTATTTGCTTTTTTTCGAAAGCTTTGAGATCTCCGCTTTTAATTCCTCGATCTCCCTTCTTGTCGGAATGTCGAGTTTCGCCACGACCTTTTCGATCGCTTTCTCAATTTTTTCTTCAAGTGTGGATTTGTTTTTTTCGGCCAGATCAAGAAGATCCCTGACAAATTTTGCTTCATCAGTTTTCGCCAGTTCGCCTCTTTTTATAAGATCATTTGTAATCTCCTGGGCTTTTTCGCGTGTCAGTGACATGGCGCCCAGACCGGCCAGAAACGTCTTTTTAAAAATATCTGACATGGCCTTATGTTTTACCTGTTAACTGACTATAATTGTTTTTATCTATCAAATTTAGTGATTTTCGGGCATTTAATTAATCATTTTAAACATTATATATCATTGATTTCATGGATTAATCTGTGCCGGGTACAAAAATGTTGTCACTCGTGGAAGAAACTCGGATATCTCACAAAGGCTGTTATGCCTGAGACTGACAGGATCGGAATTAAGCTTTCAATGCATCCTGATGATCCCCATGTGGATGCTATCAAGGGAATATCACGAATAATGAACAATGTTGAGAATTTCGCTAAGCTTCCTGCAATGCATAAAACAATAGTAAACGTAATAAAAATGTGTAAGGGCAGTTTCAGTCTGATGGGTACCGGCATGACATTGCCTGTAAAAATATGAGGCAGCGAAAAAAATAATTCCGTTCATTTCAGGAATGTGCCCGACCTAAGCGGTTCCGTACCGGGCACCCGATTAACAGGAACCTTTCACGATGAGGGACAGATCGACATGTACGAAGCAATGAAGGCATACTTTGATATTGGGTTTACAGGCCATGTGAGGCCTTAACATGTGCCTGCCATGACGACCGAAGCGAAAGCCCGACAGAGCGGCGGTTATACAACGCCTGGCAATTTGTTTGCCAGGCTGCATGAGTTGGCTTTGTGAAGGAGTGGACAAAAGAACAGGTTAACGAATCATCAATTAAAGAATTTCGGGCAATAAAACAGTAATTATGCTTTAAAAAGCAAAGGACTATTAAAAATTGTTAAACTGCTATAAGATAATCTGAAAAATTGTAAGTTTACGCTCCTTATGGGGTATGACAGTAAAAGTAAAACTCCTGACGTAAATCCTTTTTAATAGCAATTAACAAACTGCTTTTTAACAGTTTTAAAATTTTAGTATCTGATATGGAAAACAACTATTCAAAAGCCCAACTATCATGGTTGCTGGTTTTGCGCATCTTTGTAGGGTGGCATTTCCTTTTTGAAGGAATGGTTAAGGTCCTTAATCCGAACTGGACTGCTGCTGCTTATCTCATGGATTCACAAGGTCCGTTTCGCTCCTTTTTTGTAAGCATGGCAGGCAATGCCGGACTTATGAATTCAGTCAATTTTTTAAATGAATGGGCCCTGGTGCTGGTCGGGCTTGGACTTATAATCGGAGTTTTTTCAAGGCTATCGTGTATTGGCGGTATTTTATTACTAATACTTTACACTCTTTCCCATCCTGCCCTTATTGGCGCGAAATATGCAATGCCATTCGAAGGATCATATTTCATTATAGATAAAAACCTTGTTGAGCTTGCAGCACTGGGAGTCCTTTTTGTCTTCCCGACTGCAAGGGAGATAGGAGTTGACAGGTTACTGGTGAGAGTGTTACCTTCCGGTTTTCAAAAATTCATAATCTGATGCCATGGAAAAAGAAAATAATAACAAGACAAATGATCAGCAGGAAGTAAAGAAAACTTCTGCCGTCGGACGCCGCGATGTTATAAAAACCCTTGTAACGGTGCCGGTACTCGGTGCTGTGGCCTACGGGCTTGTTAAGACCAGAAAAGTTTCAGTTCTTAACAGGGATATTTCAGATGTATTCAAGTTAAGTGATAAAAGTGCTGTTTTCCTTCAGCCGATGGCAAATGGAAAACAGATACGCCTCGGGCTGATCGGATTTGGGATCAGGGGGAAGCAGCTTATGAGAGCCCTTGGATTTGCCGAACCATCATATATCGACACCCTGATAGAAGCCAAAAAGAAAAATCCTGATGATACAAGGTATGATGCATTCCTGGAACAGGATGACCTGAATGTCGTTATAACCGGGGTATGCGATATATTTGACAAATACAGCGAAGCAGCCCAGCTTACAGGTTCAAATATACACCGGGAAGGCACCAACGGGAAATTCGGTCAGGCTCCAAAACGTTACAAGACCTACCAGGAACTGCTTGCAGCCGATGATGTTGATGCTGTTGTTATTGCAGCCCCTGACCACTGGCACGGGACTATCAGTGCAGCGGCAGCAAAAGCCGGGAAACATGTATATTGTGAAAAACCAATGACCTGGACCGTACCTGAAACGTATATGGTCAGACAGGTGGTCAAGGATTCAGGGATAGTGTTCCAACTTGGCCACCAGGGACGGCAGACAGCATCCTATCAGAAAGCCGAGGAAATCATTTCTAACGGCCTTCTTGGAAATGTGAACCTGATCCAGGTCTGCACAAACAGAAACAATCCCAATGGAGCATGGGTTTATCCTATAATTGAAGGTTCAAATCCACAGACAATCGACTGGAAACAGTTCGAAGGCGATCCTGAACGCATCAAGGAATATAACGATTACATGCTTTCGAACAAGCTCGACAAATATATGGGCCCGGATGACAGAAGCAAATTCAGCCTTGAGCGTTTCTTCCGCTGGCGCTGCTGGTGGGATTACAGTACCGGTTTATCGGGCGACCTGCTGACACACGAATATGATGCGGCGAACCAGATAATGCATCTTGGGATTCCTTATTCAGCTACCTCATCGGGAGGCGTATATTTCTTCAAAGACGGGCGCACTGTTCCTGATGTTCTTCAGACAACATTTGAATGGCCCGACAGGAACATGACAATGCTTTACAGTGCCACTCTTGCCAGTTCAAGAAACAGGGGCAAGGTCTTCATGGGACATGACGCGTCAATGGAGGTTGCAGATGTCCTCAGCATTACAGCCGACAGGGAGTCGGAACGCTACGCTGAAAAAATAAAGCAGGGTATCATACCTACAGACAAACCATTTTTCACATATGTGCCGGGGCAGAGCAAAGTCGACGCTGTCACCTCTGCCACTGAGCTTTACTTTGCCCAGCGCGGCCTGCTTTATACCTATGTAAACGGGAAGCGTTACGACACCACACACCTTCATATGAGGGAATGGCTTGAATGCATAAGGCAGGGCAAAACACCTTCATGCAACATCGACCAGGCATTTGAGGAAGCCATGACCGCCCATATGGGAACAAGGGCATATCTTGAGGGACGCACAATGTACTGGGACAAGGATAAGGAAGAAATTACCAGAGGGTAATAATCCAATCAACATATATAATTCAATTCTTAAATTGTGGTATAAGGTAAGCAGATCAATAGATTTGCTTACCTTTATATCATGCATGAATTATCACTTGCAGAAGAAGTAATCAGGCTTGCCGGATCTGAAGCCATAAGCCGCAATGCCGTTTCAGTAAGTGAAATTACTCTGGAAATCGGCAATCTGAGCGGGATAGATGCAGATGCTTTTGAACATGCATTGTTAATATTATCAGAGAATTCGATAATTGATAAAAGCGGAATAAAAATTATAAGGAAAAAAGGGACAGGGATTTGCCGTTCATGCGGAACTGAATTTGAGATGGAATGCAGAATTACCGAATGTCCCGGTTGTCATTCACTGCCTGGGGAAATCAGAGGTGGCAGTGAGTTCCGGGTTGTTTCTTTGGTCGTTGAACTGGAAGACAGCACTTAAGGCTGCTTTAAGACTCATAGTCAAATTTTAAATGAGCATCCATGTGTGAAACCTGCGGCTGCGGAGAACATAATCATGATCATGGTCATGATCATGGTCATAATGACCATCAGAACCACAAGAAAATCATTGACCTTAATATTGATATAATGACTCACAACAATATTGAGGCAGCCCTGAACCGGGGTTTTTTTATGGGCAGAAAGATCTTCTGCATCAACATGGTAAGCTCACCGGGGTCGGGAAAGACAACAATACTTGAAAAAACGATAGGCAGAATTGTTACCGGATGCAAAGCATATGTCATTGAAGGTGATCAGCAGACATTCCTCGATTCAGACCGGATAAAAAAAGCAGGAGCTCCTTCATATCAGATAAATACAGGCACCGGCTGCCATCTTGATGCCCATATGGTAAGCAAAGCCCTGAAAGAAATGGATCCCGACCCTCAATCTGTTCTTTTTATTGAAAATGTCGGTAACCTTGTTTGCCCTGCAATGTTCGACCTGGGTGAAGATAAACGTGTGCTGATTACAAGCGTGACCGAAGGCGAGGATAAGCCGCTTAAATACCCCCTGATGTTTGAAACGGCACACCTTTGCCTCCTCAATAAATCTGATCTTTATCCCTATGTTGATTTTAAAAGGGATGACTTCACAAGGAACGCCCTCTCGGTAAATCACAACCTCCGGATAATTGAACTGTCGGCTAAGACGGGGGAAGGAATGGATTTATGGTTTGAATGGATCCGCCAGCAGGCACCGCAAATTCTGTTCACTTCTCCCTGACAATTTCGCGGGAACCCTTTATTGTGTTACCTGTTGCTGTAACATCCGCCGACTTCTTCCCGATCAGAATGGCAATACCCTGTTTGCCCTTGCCAGATGAACTTATCACATTATCGGTAATGGTAATGCCGCGTGTTTCGCCTCCGATATAGAATCCGGCTGATTCTTCAAGTGTTCCATTATTTTCAATCACATTGTTCTTAAAGACGTTCCGGTGTCCGCTGTTCTGCTCATTTTCATTCCTGAAAAGAACTCCGTGATGCGCGTTTTCATAGACATGATTGTTCTCAAAAATATTATCAGTATCCTTATGCCCAATTGAAAATCCGTTTCCCCCATTTCCATATACAGTATTGTTTCTGAAAATCCCGTTCTGAACCCTCCAGCAAAGAAAGATCCCGTCACCCTTGTTGTTATGGCTGATACAATTCTCAACTATTGAATGATCGGAACCTGTTCCCGGATGGAATCCAAGGCCGTCTCCATCCGAAGCTTCACAGCCTCTGACTGTTATGTTTTCAGTTATCTGCCAGCTGAAAGTATCACCATTGAAATCGTGTATTTTGACATTTTCAACAAGACAGTTTTTTGATCTGTGAATATAGACACCCCCTCCCCTGCATCCGTTTATGTAATCATTTGTACTCTTGTTGCCGTCGATGACAAGATCAGAAATCTTTACATTTTCGGCATCCACTGCTTCAATTATCGAGCACCCGTTTGTAATTGTGCCATCGAGCGATGCCAGATAATCATTTACCGTCCTGTTGTCAAAATAAATAGTATTATCCTGAATATCAGTAATGACGGCTGTTGTAACATCCCATCCCTGATCATGCTGGCTGTCATAAAGTTGTATCCCCATCCCTATCCGGAATCCACCGGCGTCCTTAACAACGGCTTTCAGCATTCCCCAGTCGGCATCTACAATAAAGCTGGTTTTAAAACCATCACATTTCCTCAGAATTGTAGATGCACCGGAACCAGTAAGCAAAATATTATCCGAAAGCCTTACCGGGCCTATGATATCATAAGTTCCCGGATTCAGTTTTACGGTACCTCCTCCTCTTTGCTTAAGCGCATCCAGTGCGATCTGAATGGCACGGGAGTCATAGCCCGGGATATCGGCTCCGGTTCCGCCAACTGTTATTATGCTGCCGGCATATCTTATATCGACAAGACCGATATTTTGTGGTAAAAGGGCACTAAATGAAGCCAGTAAAAGAAAGCCAGTAACTATTCCTTTTTTCATGCTGAGGATTTTTAAAGATGAGAAAAACATATATTGTTTGAAGTTAAGCCTCAACCGGAGGGCCCCTTTAAACTATACTAAAGTTACTTAATATTGTAATATTTCAAATAAATACCGGTAAGAATATATCTTTCATATGCGGTTTTTGGGCCGGAAATCTGCTTTAATAATTTGGTGAGAAGAGAATACCTAAAGATCATAAATTCATTTACTCGACTTTGCGGGCTCAATAACACGTTCTGCGATCATTACAGTATAAGTAATCCAATTCTGGCTACAATCACACGTAATTTACAATCAATAACCTTTGACTTACAATGTCTTTTATCACCTGAGTAGGGAAATCTGCCTTTAAACTGTATCATAAAGTACAAATATCCCGGTATCGATCATAATTTTGCACTATGAATAAAAGAATCACCAATTTACTTGCTTCAATTGTCGTTTTGGTATCAATGATGTCAGGCTGTGAAAAATTTAGCGAAACAGATCATGACAATGGTGTACAGGAAGACCCCGCTGATTATTCATGGGATACATCCGCTGTGGTAAGGATAACGCTAAATGGATCATCAATAAGCTGCGAACCCAAAGTGGCGTCGATAAACGGCAGTATTCTTACAATATCCTCATCCGGAACCTATGATATATCAGGATCACTGACAAACGGGCAGATAATTGTTAACTCAAAAGGTGACGCGAATGTAAGATTAATACTTGACGGAGTAAACATAAAATGTTCTGATAATGCACCAATTTATATTAAGAATGCCAAGAAAGCAATAATCATATTAAAGGAAAACACTAACAACATACTCTCCGACGGAACAAATTATAATATCCAGAATAGCGAACCAAACGCTGCACTATTCAGTAATTCTTATCTGACAATATCCGGAGAAGGTTCACTGACTGTAAATGCAAACTACAACGATGGGATCTCAACCGACGATGGCCTGCTGATAAAAAGCGGAAATATTACAGTAACAGCAAAGGACGATGGTATCAGAGGAAAAGATTATGTAAAGATCGATAATGGCAATATATCTGTCACATCCTCAGGGGACGGGATAAAATCGGACAACACATCTGACATTTCTAAGGGTTGGATATCAATCGAATATGGCATATTCAATATTGTTTCGGAAGGAGATGCCCTTGATGCTGAAACATCTGTCGAAATCAATGA
Organism: Bacteroidales bacterium; assembly: GCA_035390825.1. Classification (GTDB taxonomy): domain Bacteria; phylum Bacteroidota; class Bacteroidia; order Bacteroidales; family VadinHA17; genus LD21. The sequence continues at coordinate 42,996 of DAOOUQ010000018.1, forward strand.
TGGGATTTTTAATCTTACCGTCGGAGGTGGTTCAGCAGGAACATCCGCAGGTACCGGGGGAGGATTTCCAGGCGCACCGGGTAGTGGAGGCTCGGGTGGTTATACCGGGGCAATATCGGCAAAGGGGATAAAATGTGCAACAGATCTTAAAATCAAATCCGGTACCTTTGTTATCAACTCGGCTGATGATGCACTACACTCAAATGCAAATATCACCATCAACGGAGGTAATTTTTCATTATCTACAAAGGATGATGGTATACATGCTGAAACATCAGTCATAATAAATGAAGGAGATATTAATATTTCAAAATCGTATGAAGCCATTGAAAGTGCATCTATCACCGTAAACAAAGGGAATGTTATTCTGAACGCGACGAATGATGGTTTTAATGCCACAAATGGATCGGGTGGAGAATTCAACGATGGAAGCATTTTGCAGATAAACGGAGGAAACATTGCAGTCAGTGTCACATCAGGTGACGGACTCGACAGTAATGGCAACATTGAAATGACAGGAGGCACAGTCATTGTCCACGGACCACAGTCCGCTCCAGAGGTGGCATTTGATTTCAATGGAACATTCAGCATCTCGGGAGGTATTCTGGTTGCAGGGGGACCCAATTCAGGCAATATGATTGAAGTCCCGGGTCAGTCATCATCCCAGTTTTGCATAAAGGCGACAAGTACAGCTGTCATCGCCTCCTCTACCCTTTTCCACATAGAGGATACGCAAGGGAATGAAGTACTGACATTCAGACCGGTAAGGAATACTTACTATTTTGTGTTTTCCTCACCCGAACTTAAAAACGGTTCGACCTATAAAATATACACCGGAGGAACTACCGACGGAACAAATAATAACGGCTACTATACAGGCGGAACATATTCCGGCGGCGTTTTGAAGAAAACTTTCACCATCTCTTCCAAAATAAGCAGCATATCTTTCTGAGCTTTCATGGAATTATAGTTAATAATCAAAAAAAATACCACTTTCATCAAATTCTGAATCTGTATTCGGGGGAAACTGATATTTTTGGAAATATGAAAAAAATCATTATTAATTTAAAATTCGTTTTTATGAAAGCTAAACTATTAACTTTCCTCCTTTCCGGAATTATTGTTGTTTCATCCTGCAAAAAAGACAACGGGACCGTTCTTGGAGGAGACCAGTCTCCAATGGGCGAAGTTGGTGTGACTGTTGGTTCAACATCAGCTACGGTTGCCGGTGTAAGTAACATTGCCGGAACAGTTGTGACTCTTGAGGACGGTATCTCTTCATTCACAGGAACAGCGGTAATAACGAACAGTACAATAAAAAACATTCTTGCAAATCATCCTCTTACTACAATAAATGGCAACAATGTTACAGTAAGCGGCGTAGAGCTCAAGATAACCACTGAAGGTATTGAAAGCATCACCGGGCTTGCCCCAGGTATAATTGTCAAGTATGATGCCAAGGTGGGCGACACATATGACAGCAACAGGACAGTCACAAGCAGGTCGACAGATGACGATTATCCTTACGGTTTCATGGAAATCAAGGTTATCAAGGTTGAAGAGAACACGAATAAATACGGAGTGAAGAAAACAACATACTGGGCAAATCACAGATTTGGTCTTGTCGGGATTGAATTCACTTTTGATGACAATTCAACGGCAAAATTCCCGGTTTACACAAGTGCTGAAAATATCTGACAGGCATTCTTCATTAATTCAGCAAAAACCGGATGAAACATCTTCTTGTTCAGGGAACCATGGAGAAAATACCAGGGTTCCCTCACCACAAGGAATTTGTGTACAGATGTTACAGGTTCTTTGAAGTAAAAAGTCTTTTCAGCTTTCTGACCGTAGATGGTCTGATGTTCGTTCCGAAAAGGCTTTGGTTAAACAGGAAATACCGGACAGTAACGCCAAGGCTTTTGCTTGTCGACCCGACGAGCAGGTGCAATCTCAGATGCACAGGCTGCTGGGCTGCAGACTACAAAGCAAACAGCGATCTGTCGTATGAGAAGCTTGATGAAATATTTACTGATGCCCGGAAACTTGGAGTTCTCCAGATCATTATGAGCGGAGGTGAACCAATGCTCAGAAAGGATGACATCCTGAAACTTTGTGAAAAACATAACAAACTCACATACGGCATCTTCACAAATGGAACACTTATAGATGAAGATTTTGCCAGGGAGCTTGCACGGCTTCAAAATCTGAATGTGTTTATAAGCATCGAGGGATTCAGGGAAGAAAATGATTTCAGGCGTGGTGAAGGAACATACGATAAAGTTATAGCAGCTATGGATCTCCTTAAAAGGCACAGGATAGGCTATGCTTTCTCAATGTGTTATCATTCAAAAAATTACAAGGCGGTAACAAGTGAGGACTATCTTGATTTTTTAAGAGAAAAAGGCGCGTGGTTCGGCTGGATGTTCAATTATATTCCGATCGGAAAGGATGCAGATATTTCTCTTTGCTGCACTGCTGAGCAACGCGCTTACGTAAAGGAAAAAATTGAAGCTTACTGCAAAAAACACAGGTTTCTCATCATAGATTTCCCAAACAGCGGGCATAAGTCGATCGGATGTGTTGCAGCATGCAACGATTTTGCGCATATAAACTCGAACGGCGATCTTGAGCCGTGTGCCTTCTGTCACTATTCCGACTCCAATGTCAATGAGATGCCATTACTGGAGGCGATCAGATCACCATTTTTTAAGAATTTCAGAAAACACAAGCCTTTTTCAACGAATCTTCTGCGGCCCTGCCCCATGATGGATGTTCCCGATGCTTTCATTGAGGCCACAAAAGTCCCGGGTGTAAAATCGACCCACCTCCGGCATCCGGAAACACCTGAAGAACTTGCTGAAAAAACAAGGCCGCTGGCCGAAAAATGGAGACCCGTTGCAGAAAAGCTGCTTGAGGCTACTCCCAAAGGTGAAAAAAGACGTTTCGGAATACTTACAAAAGTAATGTACTGGGGAAACGGACAGATAAAAAAATGGTAAACAAGATGCTGCCGTACAAATTTAAAACACCCGGGTATTCCCTAATAATCGCAGGGTTCGTGCTGACATACCTGTACTTTGTTGTCAACATCAGGATTGAAATACCTGTCCTGGCAATTGTTTCATCATTTACCGAAACGAAATTCTTCACGGTTTACAAGACGAATATCGCTGACGAACTCATTATTTTATTGTTGATTGCAGGATTTTGCATGGTTGTATTCTCAAATGAGAAAAATGAAACAGATCAAATAAAGAGAACCAGGATAAAATCGCTTTTGATGACCATCAGAACTGAAATATTCCTTTTACTGTTTTTTACTCTCTTCATTTATGGAGGAGGCTTTATGGTGTTTATCGTAATAAATATTGTTTTGCCTTTTATCATATACCTTATTGTCTTCAATATTCTGAAATACAAAGAATTAAAACAACGCGGCCTCTGAAATTCCCAAATCCTGCACTTTAAGCCGGTTTGTTCAATGAGATAAACCCTTTATTTTTGTACGGCCATCAGACAGGCTTCAAATAAAAAAACAAGGGAAATCATGGAAGAGAACATCGTAAAATGGACAGAAAAGATAATACCCTGGCTCCTTGATCACGGGATCAGAATAATCCTCATAGCATTCGTAGCCTATGTACTGAACATTTTGCTCAGAAGGATTGCCACCAGGGCGATCAGGATTGCTGTTGTGGCTGATGAGACGATGTCGAGGGAAGCCGAGAAAAAACGCGAAGACACTCTGATCCATATCTCTGACGGAGCCATCCGGGTGGCACTTATAATAATTGCATTCCTGATGATCCTGCAGGAAGCTGGCATCGAAATAGGGCCGATCCTGGCAGGTGCAGGTATTGTAGGGCTGGCAGTGGGTTTCGGAGCTCAGTACCTCATAAAAGACATTATCACCGGATTATTCATTATCCTTGAAAACCAGTACAGGATTGGTGATGTAATCAGGATCGACTCAACTGAGGGCACGGTTGAGAAGATAACGATGAGACTCACCACTCTCCGGGATATGAGCGGGACAGTTCACCATATCCCTCATGGAGAAATAAAAAGGGTGTCGAATCTGTCCAAGACCTTTGCAAGGGTAAATCTTGATATCGGAATATCTTACAGTGCAAACCTCGAAAAGGTAATAGATGTCATCAACCGGACAGGCGAGGAACTTTCCAGAGATCCGGCCTTCAGGGACGCCATCCTCTCGCCTCCGAAGTTTCTTAGAGTCAATGACTTTGCCAGTTCCTCGGTAATTATTAAAATCCTTGGTGACACCAAACCTCTCAGGCAGTGGGAGGTCATGGGGGAACTGAGGAAACGGTTAAAAATCGCCTTCGACAGGGAAGGCATTGAAATACCATTTCCTCAGGTGGTCGTTCACCGTCCGGAAGAATGAAAAATTACCTGAATTTCCCTGACTCACGAAATGATGATTTTATTGGATAATATTTGCTTTCCCCGGCTTTGAATAAAAAAGTTTACCGGGCAAAGCCATAAGGATCATTTAAGTTGAAAATTCTGATTTCACCGCGGCCGGGCCCATAAGGCAAAAACAAGTTTTCCGCCAAGGTGGCCCGGAAGGTTAGAGGCGGCCAGGTTGTTCATTAAACCCTCAAGGCCGCTCTGAAAGAACAGAAAGAATACTATATACCCCGAATCCTGCTGCTGTCAACATCTGAAGCTTCTCTTTAAGCACGGGAGCAATTGATCCCTGTACTGTCGATGTAACACACCCGGGCAATCAGGCCGGGAAACTGTCTTTTGCCGTAAATTCAGGATGAACAAATTGAAATGCAACTATTTAGCCTTTAAAGCATTCCCGTCAATAAATACCTCCTGAATTTCGAATTCATCATTGAACATGATAAGATCAGCCCTGAAGCCTGGTTCTATTTTTCCCCTGTCTTGATATTTCATTACCCTTGCGGGATAGGCAGAAGCCATTCTGAGAGCTTCCTCAAAAGATATTCCTGCATTCAGAACACAATTTTTTACTGCGCTGAGCATGGTCAGAGTTGACCCCGACAACGTGCCGTCGGGAAGAGTAAACCTGTCGGACCGCCTTACATGCTGGTAAGCGTCAACAAGGTTTTCCTCAACGGCATCAGAAACAAGGAAAAGACGCTCACCCATGATCTTCTTGGCTATAATAACCATATTGTAATCGACATGTATCCCGTCGGCAATTATGCTTGCATATGCTTCAGATGAATGAAATACGGCACCGGGCAATCCAGGATCACGGTGATGAAGGGGCGACATTGCATTGAAAAGGTGGGTGGCGGTCCTTATTCCATTATCAAAACCGGCACAAGCTTCCCAAAATGTTGAATTGCTGTGGCCAGCAGCCACTGTTATACCATAGCTGACAAGTAATCCGATAATTTCCGGATCGCAGACTTCCGGCGCTATTGTCATCATCTTAATGGACCCTCCGGCCTCATCAACAAGGGCTTTCACATCATCTATGTGAGGGACTTTAATACATTCCTCAAGATGTGCCCCTTTTTTTGCCGGGCTTAGGAAAGGTCCCTCAAGATGTATTCCCAGAAGCGCGGGGTGGCTGAATTCCTTCACTGCCCTGAAAGCTTTCCTGTAAACCTCAAAGGTGTTTGTGGGAAGTGTGATCAGAAAACCTGTAGTACCTGTGCTTACTATGTCGTTTGTAATACTTACGAGAGCTTCCTTTGTCGGAAAAGATGAAAAAAGATACCCGCCTCCTCCGGCAATCTGCAGATCAAGCAATCCCGGAGCGAGATAATTACCCCTGCAATCAACAACTTCGACACCTGAAGGAAGGTCTTTATCATAAGTTACCGAACTTATCCTGCCGTTGTCAGCTATCAAAATCCTGTCTCTAAGCAACTCCTTCCCTGTAAATAATACCGAGTTTATAAATGCTTTTGGCATATAATAAGATTTTATTCTATGCTCTGCACCGGTAGCATGCCAGTGCAGAATTCAATATAAGCCGGCCAGATATTTCTATGGCAATGAAATCTCTGCCGGACTTACATTCCACCCTGAAATTTTCAGTGCAGGCGATTTGCCTTTCAGTTCTGCTGCCGGACATGTTACAATCACGTTTGTGCTTTCGCCCGGAGCAAGAGTGAAATAGCTTTTCGACCAGAATGAAGGCAATATCTCCTCTCCGTCAGCAATGATCTGTGGCCGTATGAAAAATGCTATCCTGTCGGATTTGTTCGAAACCTGGATTTCCCATGAGTTGTCGGTTTTCCCGTTAATCTCACCTGTGACTGAAGCATGGAGGCTTGCGGTTTTCATGCTTCCGAGTGATTTGTATTCATTGTCGGGAGAGAACCAGTAAACATTATGTGAAATAACCTTTCCTTCTGAATTCATCAGGTTAAGAACCACAAATGAAATTCCGTCGGAATTTTTCAGGACCTGATCGAGGGAGGAAGTCTCTTTTACATCTGTTGATTCCATTGCTACATCAATGGTTTCATGGAATACTGACTTTGAGTCAAGATTGTAAACATCAGCAACTGCTTTCAGTCCGGATACTTTTTTATAAGACCTGTTGATCACCATCACCTTATGGTTGTTCTGGTTAAGCTGTATATGCACAGGTTCGCAGGCATTTTGCATAAAATAGTATCCGGCGTTAGGCATAAGGAACCAGTCGTAGACCTGCCAGACCACGCTCGGGAATGCGGCGTTCAGTTTCCAGAGCATTACACCGCCTATGTCATTCAGCTTATGTCCGGCAGCTTCAAAGATTCCCTGATACCCGATTGCATTCATCAGCTGCATTTTATTGCAGAAATCCTCCATTCCCGAAGGTTCACCGAATCTTCGGACCATCTCCCTGTAGTAAAGGTCCCAGCGTCCGTTGCCTGTGGCAGCATCGTGATAACCCCAGGTATTGTTTAAGGGGAACGGAAGGGATTTGTCCCATACAAGGTCAGGTATTATTTTTGGCAATACATTATAGGGTGGCTGTGAAGGCAGGCCGGTCTCATCCTTGAACACCCAGTCACGGCCGGCTACAGCTCTTTTGTACGATGCTGCCGGATCCTGCCAGGTATAAGGGCCTCCGCTATAAACACCGCCGGGGAGATTATCCGGCCATGATGCCGGCCATCCCTGAGGCAGTTTTGCAAATCCCGAGGAACTTGGAATGAACGGTCTTGTTCCGTCGAGTGATATGACGCAGTTTCTCATGAAATCATACAGTTCCCTTCGGGCATGGCCCTCGTTTCCTCCTGTCCACAGAAGAAGGCTCGGATGGTTCCGTATTCTCAGGATGGTACTTTCAACATTCCTTTTAAACACTTCAGTTTCAAACGGCCAGTCGGGAGATCCCTTGAATTCACCCTGAGTGTCGCCTGTAACCCAGAAATCAGACCAGACGAGCAGGCCATACCTGTCGGCAGCATCAAAGAACTCATCGCAGGGAGTTACTCCGCCTCCCCATATTCTCACCAGGTTGATATTCGCATTCCTGCAAAGACGCATTTCGTAATCGTATCTAAGGGAGTCGCGGTTCAACATAAAATCGGGCACCCATGCTCCTCCTGTAATATGTATTCTTTTGCCATTGACATAGAAATCACGCCTCAGGCTTCCGTTCACATCAACTGCTTTCGTTGAGACTGTTCTTATTCCGAATAAAAATGTAGTGTCGTCAGAGATTCCCGACTGGCTTATGTACCCGATCCGGATCCTGTAAAGATTTGGCTTTCCGTAACCGTTCGGCCACCATATGGCTGGTTTCGGAACATTAAGTTCTTTCGTGTTATCAGCATTAAGTTCGATCAGATTTGAATTTAAACTGCCTACAGAAATATTCTTGGAGAACTGTATGGATTTGCCGCTGAAGTTTTCAGGTGTTATTTTAACAGTGAGCCTTCCGGCCTCATTGACATCCGAATGATTAAAAAGTGTGGTGCTGATTGAGATTTTTGCCGAAGTGGTGTCCTGTTCGCCAGCCAGATCAGTCTTAATCCTTGTATTTCCAATCGTGACATTTCCGGTGGTCCTGAGATAAACGGGGAGCCATATCCCCATATTGCGGTCGCGTACCGGCGGCACCCAGTCCCATCCTACGGAACAGAGCATTGTGACATTTTTTCCAATATCCCCGGTGGGTCCTCCATTTGGATAAAAGTCTCCCAGGGCTTCAAGCTGCTCTGTCGACGGCAATCCCGGGTAATCAAGAGGATAAATTTTAACAGCAAGAATGTTTATTTCTCCCGGTTTAATATACTTACTTACATCTATACTGTATTGGGCGAACATCCCGGCCATTCTTGACGAATCGCTCACCTGGCTTCCATTGATCCAGACACCTGCTCTGTAATTTATGCCTTTGAATATGAGCTGAAAACACTTTCCCTGGTCAGAGGCCGGAACAGAAAACCGGGTCCTGTACCAGAATGGTTTCTTCCATGGATTGGGTTCACCGGGAAGGAAACTGAACTTTTCAAGATCATACTTTTTGTTGAATTCGTCGGATGCGTCTGGTATCAGCATATTATTCATGCCGACATAGGGGTCAGGATATACCTTGTTGGCAACAAGTCCGGTGAGGACAGTTGAAGGCACCTTTACAGGGAACCAGTAAACATCTGTTTTGTAGCCGGGAGATGAAATCTCTTCGCCGGAGGCCTTGACAACAGCTGAAGACTGGAGGGCAAAATCAGCAAGTTTCACCTGTTTTACAGGGTTTTTCTGCGCAACAGTAACCGGGGCGGCAATTAAAAGGGCCAGTAGCTTCAGACAAATAATCTTCTTCATTTTATAAAGTAAATTGATTTAAAATCTTTCTTAAAGGAATTAAATATCCTGAAAATAATAAAGCAAAATCTGTTTTTGTTGAGCTGAATATCCGGTTCAACCTGAAAGCTGACTCTTTTCTGCGGGAGTCGCCTTATCCACGGTGATCATGTTGCCGATCATCATTATGAATATTGTGAAAAGAATAACAATAGTTATGACCTCCTCATTTATCAGCGGCAAACGTGAAGCAGAAGGTATGCTTATGAAAAGCAGAATTGTGATAAGGCCGCGCGGTGCAAAGAGCATTAACGGGAAAAGCTTTGTCCGGATGACAGTTTTGAAAAACAGGAATCTTATCAAAATGATTAAAAGAGTTATTGCGCCACCGGTCAGAAGGTTATGAGGGTTGAACAATCCTTCAACCTTTGCGTAGAATCCAAACATTATGAAGAAAAACGACCTTACGATGAATGTAAATTCGGTCAGAATCACCCTGAACGATTTTATATCCGCCCTGAATTTTACAAAATCGACGTACTTGCTTACTTTATTGTTTTCAAGCAGATGATTATTCGAAAGGACCATTCCAAAAATAAGGACAAGCAGCAGGCCGGGAAGGTGATAGAGCTTGGCAAGAATATAAAGAAGTATTATCGAGGTCATTATAATGACATAGTTCACATGGTAGGTTATTTTATGGAGAAGCATGGCCAGGATCAGGGTTGTGATCAATGCCACAATTATCGTTATGATACTTTTCAAACCCAGCTCCATTATGCCCTGGCTAAGCGAACCATGGCTGAGGAGGATAAAATCAAAAACTATGATCCCGAAGATATCTGAGAAAGAACTTTCATAAATCACAAATTCCTTTTCTTCGGGTTTAAGATGGATTGCAGATGATATAGCAACTGAGCTGCTTATTATCCCAAGAGGAATTGCATTCAGGAGGGCATCGCGGAGGTTGTAACCTGAAAAATCAACAAGGAAAAATGTTAATGCAATACAAAACACGGCGAATAAAACAAAAGCAGATGAAACCGACCTGGCAATCAGGCCTTTCTTTCTTCTCTCAAGTTTGAGGTCAAGACTTGCCTCGAGCACTATCATTATTAGTCCCACGGTCCCGATTACAGGCAGTACCGGCTTAAGATCAGGGACCTCCAGACTGATTGATTTTACCAGATACTGCATTCCAATCCCGAGAAAGATCAGCAATATCACTCCGGGAATTTTCGAATATCGCCCTGAAATATCGAAGATGTAGGAAATAATAACAATTATGCACAGAACCAGAATGATATAATTCGTCATTGTCAGTTAAATTTCAGACTAACTTTCCGTAAATCTTTTTATATCAGCAATTTTCCCTGCCACAACCAGGACATCCTTTTCGCCGAGCGGGGTAAACTGATCAAATTCCAGGTCGACTTTATAATTCCTTCTGAATATTGAAGTAAGCAATCCTTCCTTTGGAGCGACTTTGACACCTATCAGCTTCAGGTTAAACCGTTCCCCGATACTTACCGTATCAAGTGCATGTCCGGCGTATTTTGCGGGCACAAGGATCTCAGTCACTGCATAATCATTGCTTAATTCTATCAGTCTCAGAGTGTTCCTGAATTGGAGCATCGAAGCGACATGCATTGCTGAATCTTCAAGTGGAAGCACCACTTCGTCGACACCAATCTGGTTCAGGATGTTCTGATGGACCTGATTTATTGCCCTGCCAATTATCCTCTTGACCTTCAGGTTTTTCAGGATGGAGGCTGTCAGAATAGAAGAGCCCACGTCTTCTCCTATTGCGACGACTACAGCATCGGTATCCTGCAAAGGAAGAGAACTGACGGCATTGATATTTGTCGTGTCCATTTTAATGACGGTGGTCACTGAATCCTTCAGCTCATCGAGCCGGTCATAATGATTGTCAACTCCTATTACTTCATGGCCCATACCGGTAAGGTTAGAAGCGAGCTTCGAGCCGAAATATCCCAATCCTATTACAATGTATTTCATTTATCCCGCTTTTTTAATTACATTCAAATCTTCAGCCGGAAGATCAGAATAAAATTCTGGAACCTGATCCCCTCGGGCTGTTTAGTTAATCACAATATCGATCTCGGGATATTGTGCGTATTTTTTCTGTGTCCTTGTAAGAATTCCTGACAGCAATGTCAGCGGCCCGACCCTGCCGATGAACATCAGCAGAATATCAACAGTCTTTCCTGAATTTGTAAATGTTGATGTATCGGCAAGGCTCAGTCCGACAGTTCCAAATGCCGAAAAACTTTCAAAAAGCAGCTTTACCGGATCCTTCCCGGTTTCTGTTACAAGGAGAGCTGCAAAGCCGGTTGAAATAACAGAGAGTGAAAGAAAGATTATTGTAAGCACACGCGAGATGCTCCTGTTGCTTATCTCCCTGTTACCGATTCTTACGGTTTCCCTTCCTCTGAGATAGTTCCATGCAGTTTTGAAGGCAAGAGCAAAAGTCGTGGTCTTAATACCGCCTCCTGTTGAGCCGGGCGATGCACCTATCCACATAAGGAAAATCATCAGGAAAATTGTAGGATAACCCCATGCGGAGATATCAGTAATGTTGAAACCTGCAGTCCTGGCACTTATGCTTCCGAAGAACGAGGTTAAAATTTTCCGGCTGTTGTCAAGATCCCGCATACTGGTTTTGGATTCGAACAGGAAGTAAAAAGCAGCTCCGGTAACAACAAGAATTACAGTCGTTAAGACAGCTATCCGGGCAGGCACATTTCTTTTTTCGGGCCTGATGGGATTGATTCTGCCCTGAAGCCTGCGGATGATCAAAGCCGCAAGGTGCTTAAAACTGCTATACAGGCCCAGTAAAACGGGGAACCCTATACCGCCAAGTATAATCAGAACTGCAACAGTGATCTGAAGAGTAAAATCATCAACTATCTCATGTGCGCACAGGTTCATTGAAAGAGTTGAAAATCCGGCATTGCAAAAAGCTGAAACAGAATGAAAGACCGAGAAAAGTAATTTCCCGGGGATCTCTTCAGAAAGGCTGCAGTAAATCATTGCAGCTCCGGCTCCCTCCAGAATGAAAGTAAACATTATGATTTTAGTAAGAAGCTTTAAAAGATTGTTCATGCTTTCAGATGAGAATAATTCCTTAAGCAACATCCTGTCCCTGAATGATGAGCCTGAAGTGAAGACATATCCAAAAAAACCCGTGAAGGTCATTATTCCCAGGCCGCCGATTTGCATGAGGCACATGAGTATGACCTTGCCAAGTGTTGTAAAAACGACAGCTGTATCGACAACTGTCAGGCCTGTGACGCAAACGGCACTTACAGAAGTGAAAAGTGAGTCGAGATATTTTAAAGAACCGGTATGAGCCTTTGGCATCATAAGAAGGCCCGACCCGACAAGTATGATAATCAGAAAGCTGGCAGAAAATATCAGTCCCGGCGGGATCTTTACTGAACTGATTGTTCTCATCAGGCCGGGCATCTCAGTAATACCGATCAGGAAGATGGCGACCACAACCGGAATATTTCCGTCCAGCAATGTATTCAAAGGTTTTCCGAAACTGATGATCCCCGTAACTGACAGGAATACACCGAGAGAAAAAAGAAAAATTATTGCCGCGGGAAGCTTTGAAAAAAGCTTGTCAAACCTGAATTTCAGCAGCCCTGGGATATAATTTGTGAAGAAGATGACAATGAATAATACCCGGAAAGCTGATTTTAAGCCCGAGATAATTTCAGGAGAATTTCTAAAACCGGCATAGAAGATGAATCCCGGGATAAAAAGAAAATAAGCCACATTTATAAGGAAACGGCTAAGGTTGCAGGTTAATCTGGTGAACTGCCGGTACCTGTCACCGGCGAGGAACAACAATTTAAACATCCTTTCGCGGATGTCACGCGTATTTCTTTTCCCTATCATTCCAGTTTCCCGGGAATCCGGATTTAAAAACTGAAATTTACGGAATTTATCTTTTATTTAAAATTTTACTGCCAGCCTGTTACTTCCCTTTGCTTATGAGCAGCCATGTATCTGAATAGGCCGGAAATTTCGCCCAGATTCTTCTGATTTCATTCCTCGCCTCTGTCACATCATTGGTTGCCATAACTGAAACACGGTAAAGGCCGGCATCATTTTTCAGTATCTCTGATTTGAACCCGTCCTTTTTAATAATCGACTGATGTTCCTTTGCGTTCAAAGGATCACGGAAGCTCCCGATTATGACGAAATACTTCTGAGGTGACGGAGCCGTTTCCTCTACAGGGACAAGTTTCTCTTCTACTTCCCTGATGGGCGTTGACGGCATCAGTGTCCTTCCGATTGAAGTCCCTTTAATTTCTTCTGTCTTGTCCTTCCGGCTGCCAAACAAACTTGTTTTTGTTGATGAGCACGAAGCAGTAAGCAACATAACAAATATTACAAACAGAGTACAATTTCTCATATCCTTTTTTTTTATCCAGCCGCAAAGGTGCAAAAATTATTCCGTTTTTCTAAAGCCGGAATATTAATAGGCTATATCCAGAATCTCCCTGAAGCTGTTTTCAGTAATTATCTTGTCGGCAACAAGGTTCAGATAATTGTTTTTTGAACGGAAAGCAATTCCGATGCCGCTTTCCTTTATAAGGCATATGTCGTTTTCACTGTCACCGACTGCTATTATGTTCTTGATATCAATCCTGTACTTCTCGGCAAGCTCAAAAAGCACATTTGATTTACAGAAGTCGTGCGGACACTTGCTGTGCTTATTTCTCATGAATGCAGAAGGGACCTTTACCTCTCCGGTCGCGATGCTTTTTGAAAATTCAAGTTCATTGCCAATTGAAAAATCCATTTTAAGCTTATTCTTGATATGATTCGTAACAATATCATAGCTGTCGCTGATGATCCCGCATATATATCCTTTTTTCTTAAGACCCCTTATGACGTCAGGAGCGTCATCAACAATTTTTATTTTATCGGCCACGCCAAGAATTTGATCTATCGATCTTCCCTTAAGGAGCCTGGCTATCGATTTTGTTCTGACATACGGATTTGTATATTCTGTTACAATTCTTATTAGGTCCTCTTTGAAATTGAATTCATCGGCAGCTGTAGTAATGAAGCTGCCATCAAGGATCGTGTTGTCCATGTCGAAAATGATCATCCTTTCCAGCCCGATGAGGCTTTCTCTTATTGCATAATCCATCTGGCTCCTTATAATGCTTATATGTTCAAGAGTCTCCAGATTTCGCGCCTCAATATTTCTGGTCCTCTTCAATATTGACCTGGATACTTCTCTCGACATCCTGGCAAGCTGCTCCCACGACTGCATCCTGTTTTCAATATATCCGATGTTCACCTCGGTGATTCTTGCCCCGAGATTATACAGATCGAGGAGTATGCCAATGTCAACCCCGTAATCATTCTCGAAATCGATCTTCTTAAGAAAACTTTTCCTGGCCCCTATCATTCCACTCAATGGCTGTGAGAATCTTGACAGCTCGGGGAAAAGAATGCTGAGCAGCGGTTTCGCAACCAGTTCTGTAACACGCCCGGCCTGCCTGTCGAAACATGATTTCACAAAATCAGCCTGGTCATCAAGAATGGGTTTTGAAAGAAGTTCAACAACGTTCGCGGGATATGTAACAATGTCGGCATCGAGATATACTATCACCTCATTCCTGGCCAGGAGCATGCCATCGCGCATCGAATGTCCCTTTCCGAGTATGGGGCTCGTATAAATCCTTACCTTTGGCAGACGGGCCTGTTTTATTGTATTGTCAAAGGATTTGTCGTCGATGACAAGTATTTCGTCTACAACAGGGGAATTACTGACCAGTGTAATTACTTTTCTTATTGTCTTTTCCTCATCAAGTGCGGGGATAATTACAGATACCATTGTCATGTATGTTTTTGGCAACCATTCTTACAGACTGCTTATTTAAGCAGTTTTTTGATGTTATAAAGCTTGTTCAAAGCTTCGACAGGGGTGAGATTATCTATATCAAGTCCGGCAATCTCGTCGCGGATCTGTTTAAGCAAAGGATCATCCAGTTGGAAGAAACTTAGCTGATATCCTTCCCTGTGACCTGCCAGATCGGCCATTGGTTTAGTAAGTTCCTGCCTTTCGTGGCCCTGTTCCAACTCTTTAAGTATTTCATCGGCCCTGCTGACAACACTTCGCGGCATGCCTGCCATTTTTGCCACATGTATGCCGAAGCTGTGTTCGCTTCCCCCTCTTTTGAGCTTACGAAGGAAGATTACCTTATTGTTGAACTCTCTGATCGAGACATTATAATTCCTCACTCTTGGAAATGAGTTTTCCATCTCATTGAGTTCATGGTAATGAGTTGCAAAAAGAGTTTTTGCCCTGTTTTTGTTCTCATGAAGATATTCAACCATTGCCCAGGCGATCGATATTCCGTCATATGTACTGGTACCGCGGCCTATTTCGTCAAGGATGACCAGGCTGCGTGCCGACAGATTATTTAGAATGCTTGCAGTCTCATTCATTTCGACCATGAAGGTTGATTCTCCAAGACTTAAATTATCGGAAGCACCCACTCTTGTGAAGATTTTGTCGATAATTCCGATCGATGCTTTAACAGCCGGAACAAAACTGCCGGTCTGTGCCATCAGCACAATAAGGGCAGTCTGGCGGAGCAAAGCAGATTTTCCCGACATATTCGGACCTGTCAGGATAATAATTTGCTGATCTTCGGTGTCAAGAGTAAGGTCATTAGGGATATAGGATTCGCCGGCCGGCAGTTGTTTTTCGATAACGGGATGTCGGCCGTCCTTGATATCGATCCTGTACGAATCATCCATTGATGGCCTCACATATCCGTTCTCTTTCGCGACAATGGCGAAGGAATGAAGGCAGTCGATCCTGGCGATCAGAGCGGCATTGAGCTGAATAGGAGGAATGTACTCAAGAATTGCAAGTACAAGATCGTTGAACAGCCTTGTTTCAAGGCTTATTATCTTTTCCTCGGCGCCAAGTATCTTGCTCTCATATTCCTTTAGTTCCCCGGTAATATATCTTTCAGCATTGACAAGAGTCTGTTTTCGTATCCATTCAGGAGGGACCTTGTCTTTGTGAGTGTTGCGTACCTCGATATAATAGCCGAAAACATTGTTATAGCTTACTTTCAGTGAGGAAATTCCTGTCCTTTCGCTTTCACGCGCCTGCAGGCCTGCCAGATAGTCTTTGCTGTTGAAGAGTATTGATCTCAGCTCGTCAAGTTCGGCAGAAACGCCTTCCGCGATGACCTGTCCTCTGATTATCTGGGCCGGAGGATCATTGTTCAGTTCCGATTCTATCCTGTCGGCTATAAGTTTGCAGGGATTAAGCTGTTCCCCAATGGTGTTCAGCGATTCACACCCGCTTTCAAGGCAAAGTGTACGAAGAGGATCGATGGCTTTCAGCGCCCTTTTAAGCTGAACAACCTCGCGGGGATTTATCCGGTTGACGGCCACCTTGGAAACGAGCCTCTCAAGATCTCCAACCTGACGCAAATACCCTGCTATTCCGGTCATGAAGGATGGATTATCAACAAAGTATTCAACTATATTGTGCCTGTCATTTATCGGCTGCAGATCCTTAAGGGGAAGAGATATCCATCTTTTAAGCAGGCGCCCCCCCATAGGTGAGATAGTCCGGTCGATGATCTCTATGAAAGTGCGGGCGCCCTCGTATGGGGAATGGAAAAGCTCAAGATTCTTTATGGTGAATTTATCGAGCCATACATAACGATCCTCATCAATTCTTGAGAGGTTTGTTATATGCCCGAGCTGAGAATGCTGGGTGATGTCGAGATAATAAAGAATAGCTCCAGCGGCTATGACACCAAAGACAAGGTTCTGAACCCCAAATCCCTTGAGCGAACTGGTTTCAAACTGTTTAAGCAGGCGGTCATTGGCAGCCTCAGGGGTAAATATCCAGTCATCAAGCTTATAGGTATAGAATTTTGTCCCGAAGGCATCATTGAAAAGAGTGCTTTTCCCCTTTTCAAAAAGCACTTCTTTTGGCTGGAAGTTGTTGAGCAGCTGATCTATATAATCCAGGGTACCTTCCGAGGCAAGGAACTCTCCGGTTGAAATATCCAGAAATGCAATTCCCGCAATTTTCTTATCGATATGAACTGCTGCAAGAAAATTATTCTCCTTATGGTTAAGCACATTCTCATTCATTGAGACGCCCGGGGTAACAAGTTCTGTTATCCCGCGCTTTACAATCTTCTTGGTCAGCTTCGGATCTTCAAGCTGCTCACATATGGCGACTCTTTGACCGGCCCTGACCAGGCGTGGAAGATAAGTATCGAGAGCATGATAAGGGAACCCGGCAAGCTCAACAAAGGAAGCCGAACCGTTGGCCCTTCTTGTCAGGGTTATGCCGAGTATCTCCGAAGCCTTTATCGCATCGGTGCCGAATGTCTCATAAAAATCTCCCACCCTGAAAAGCAATATGGCGTCAGGATGTTTTGATTTGACAGTGTAATACTGCTTCATCAGCGGTGTTTCGACATAGTTCTGATCTTCAGGCATGATTGCTTGGGCAGAGACAAAAGTTTAATCTGATCGTTAACAAAGATAATTTATTTTTTCTTAGCTGCCGGTGACAGGGTTCTGTACAGGAATAAAAAAGGACAGATCTTTCAGGTATAAAATCATGTTTTTTATTCTTCTTTATGAATAACTTGTGCCTTTACTGATAATATGAAAACATGAAAAAAGTACTGATCCTTGGGGCCGGGATGGTTTCGAAACCAATAATTCAGCACCTTCTTCGACACGGTACTGGTGTGATTGTAGCGTCGCCCATGAAGGAACGGGCCGACGAAATCATCAACGGTAACCCCCTGGGGTCTTCGCTCGACTGGTCAATGGAAAACCAGAGCATGCTTGACGAGATGGTGGCAGGGACCGACATAACAGTGTCGCTTCTCCCCTATGCCTTTCACGCAGATGTCGCTTCGGTCTGTCTTAAGAATCACAGGCCACTTGTTACGACTTCATATGTTCAGCCTGGCATTCAGGCTCTTGACAATAAAGCTCGTGAAGCGGGAATAATTTTTCTCAATGAGATCGGCCTTGATCCGGGAATTGACCATATGTCGGCAATGAAGATCATCGATAATATTCACGGCCAGGGAGGAAAGGTTGAAAGGTTTTATTCACTATGCGGAGCTCTTCCTGCACCTGAGGCTGCAGATAATCCACTTAAATACAAGTTTTCATGGAGCCCTAAAGGAGTTGTAATGGCCAGCCGGAACAGTGCGCTTTACCTGAAGGACAGGAAGAAAATCCATGTTGAGCCGGTAAATCTGTTCAGGGACAGGTTCCTTTTCAACTTTCCCGGGCTTGGTGATCTTGAGGTATATCCTAACAGGGATTCTCTTAGCTATATCGATATATATAAGATCCCCGAAGTTTCAACCATGTACAGGGGCACATTCCGGTACCCGGGGTGGTGCGAAACCCTCGACCTGATGAAACAGCTCAACATGCTCGATGACAGCACCGCCGATTACCGGGGGGTCAGCTACAAGACCTTCCTTGCCCGTCAGGCAGGCCTTGACAAGGCCGGTCTCAGAAACGCACTTGCTGAAAAATTCGCTTTAGCATATGATTCTGTTCCGTTAAGATCACTGGAGTTTCTGGGATTTTTCAGCGATGAACAGATAAACCGCGCCAGCAGCTCTCCTTTTGAGATAGTCTCTGACCGGATGATCGAAAAGATGAGCCTTGGATCCGGTGAACGCGACATGGTGGTTATGCAGCATATTTTCTTCGCGGAATATCCGGGCGGAAAAAGAGAAGTGATAGTTTCGTCGATGCTCGCTTTCGGCTCCGTTTCAACTGATACCGCAATTTCGCGGACAGTAGCCCTGCCTGCTGCTATTGCAGTTCAAATGATCCTTGACGGGAGAATAGATCTGGCCGGCGTCTACCGGCCCGTTGTACCTGAAATCTATAATCCCGTCCTGAGCGAACTTAAACATTACGGCATCGAAATGAAGGAAGAATATGGGCTTCATGAAAATGTTTTCGCCGGTTTGTAAACATTATCCCGTGATTGCATCTCCAGTTGCAGCCGGATCTAAAACTTCAGATAGAAATCTTTTGTAAGTGCAATGTATTCATCGGTGAAATCGTGCCTTTTCCCATAATCTATTGTCAGAAAACGCTCCGAAAAATGTTTCTCTTCCCTGCTGAAGCGAAGGATAAGCCTTTTTATTTCAGAATCAGGTTTAGGCCTTATGTTTAATATGTCACTGGCATAAAAACCCATCTTCCGTGCAAGCGACATAAAAATAAGCCCTTCCTCATATGGCAGAATGAGTTGAAGGTCTCCCTCATCCGAAAGAAGCCTGTCTGCGCCTTCAAGTAAATCCTTATGGGACAGATTGTCATTATGCCTTGCAACCGACTTTGAAGGATCGGGATTTTTAAGGGAATCAATAAAATATGGCGGATTCGTAACGATAAGGTCAAAACCTTTTCCCCGACCCATAAAGTTCTGAAGAGTGCTGTTTTCAATTTTTATCCTGTTTGCCCATTTGCTTTGCCGTATGTTCTCCGACGCTTCCAGAAATGAATCAATGTCGGGTTCCAGTGCAGTTATTGATGCAGAGCTTCTCTGTGCAAGCATCAGAGCAATCAGCCCGGTTCCCGTTCCAATATCCAGAATGCTTTTTTTACCTGAAACATCAGCGGCAGCGCCTATTAATACCCCGTCGGTTCCGACTTTAAAGGCACTTTTCCCCTGATTAATGATGAATTGCTTGAATCTGAAACAGCCGCTGCTCATCTTTTATAATATAAACCCTTCCAAAGTTATTAAAATGATTGCCGCAATCATTAAATGTCGTCGTCTGTAAAATAGCATATATTGAAATAATTAACTAACTTAATAGAGCCAAAATCTATTTAAGGATCCCGTGCAATTCCATAAAGATAACCATCAAAAAAGCAGATATGAGAAAAGTATTTCATAATGCAATAATGCCGATCTTACTGATTTCAGCGGGCTTTTCACTTTTTACCGGATACCGCCAGAATCATAATCCCGCTGCATCTCAGGAAAAAAGGAGTGCCCCTGAAAACTACCAGAAATTCTGCTCGGGATGCCATGGGGCAAAACTTGAAAAATTTGCAGCCAAGGCATGGATGGAAGAGGATGGCTCTTCATCAGCCTTTAACAGTATCAGGTCGGGTATAGAGACAATCGGCATGCCTTCATTCAGGAAGACTTTTACTGATAATGAGATCAAAGAGCTTGCTGAATATGTCAAAAAAGGAATTCCTGAAGACCGGTCAGTATTAAAACCAGCAGTAACACCGGGAGGTGTTGTTGAATCAGAAGTCCAGAAATTTGTTGTCGACACTGTGATTTCAGGTCTCGATGTACCATGGGGGATGGCTTTTCTTCCCAATGGAGATATGCTTATCTCGGAAAGGTCGGGCAAACTTCTCATCTTTTCAGACGGGAAGCTGTCGCAACCTGTTGAAGGGCTACCCCCCGTAATGGCGGTCGGACAGGGGGGACTACTGGATGTTTGCCTGCATCCCGATTATCAGAAAAACGGCTGGATATATTTCTCATATTCCGCCCTGAATACAGAAAGTCCCGGGCCTCTCGGCAATACAGCAATAATGAGGGCAAGGCTTAAGGGGAACAGGCTGGTCGATCAACAGGTTATTTACAGGGGAACTCCCGAAACTGACCGGAACTATCACTTTGGCAGCAAAATAGCTTTTGACAACAAGGGACATGTCTTCTTCGGCAACGGAGATCGCGGTCAGCACTTTGATTTTCCTCAGAAGCTTGATAATACCAACGGTAAAATACACAGGCTCAATGATGACGGATCGATACCAAAGGATAATCCGTTTGTTGACACTCCGGGAGCAATACCTTCTATATACAGTTACGGACACCGTAATCCACAGGGTACAGCTGTCAACCCTCTGACCGGCGATCTGTGGGTTTCTGAACACGGACCAAAGGGGGGAGATGAACTCAATCTGATTAAACCGGGAAAAAACTATGGATGGCCTGTTATCTCGTATGGAATAAACTATGACGGGACAATTCTTACACCCGACACAGAAAAAGAGGGTATGGAGCAGCCGGTTTTTTACTGGATCCCGTCAATTGGCCCGTGCGGAATGATATTTGTCACAGGCAACAGATATAAAAACTGGAAAAATAATATCCTGCTCGGGTCTCTCCCTCTCAGGCACCTGGAAAGAGTGGTACTGAGAAACAATTCTGTCATTCACACCGAACAATTGCTTGAAGGAATTGGTCGTGTCAGGAATGTGGCAATGAGCCCCGACGGATATATTTATCTTTCAATTGAAACTCCCGGTAAAATACTAAGATTAATGCCTGTGGAATGATTTTCCGGCAGTAAAAAGAAAACAACCGTTTGCATACTCCGCCTTGCAACAAGTATTATTTTTCCAAAAAACTGAAATAAAATTTATTAAATTTCCGGTCACATAAAATCCAAAACGATTTTGTTATGAAAAATCAGTTGCTGAAGATCTTTATTTATTTAATACCGATAATTTCCACCTCAAGAGTCGTGGCTGTTGAAGATGCACGCCTGTTAAGGTTCCCGGATATAAACGGGAACCTGATAACTTTTGTTTATGCAGGTGATATCTGGACTGTCAGTTCCGACGGAGGTGAGGCAAGGCGTCTGACATCGCATCCCGGACTGGAAATATTCCCGAAGATTTCTCCCGATGGTAAGTGGATAGCTTTTTCGGGAGAGTATTCCGGAAGCAGGCAGGTTTTCGTAATTCCTTCAAATGGCGGAGTTCCACGGCAGCTCACATGGTACAACTCTGTCGGTGTGATGCCTCCTCGAGGGGGGTGGGATGATGTCGTCCTCGACTGGACCCCTGACAGCAGGCAAATTCTTATCAGGGCAAACCGTACCACTTTCGGAGAGCGCCAGGGAAAATACTTTCTTGTAAGTCTTGACGGCGGACTTGAAAAACCACTTGCTGTCACAAACGGCGGATTTGGTGTTCTGTCTCCTGATGCATCAAAAATAGTCTTCACGCCTGTCGACCGTGAATTCAGGAACTGGAAGCGATATAAGGGCGGAAGGGCAACTGATCTCTGGATCTATGATCTTAAAAACAACACTTCCGAACAAATAACCAGTTTTGAGGGGACCGATCAGCTTCCCACATGGTCGGGCGATAAAATATTCTTTGCATCGGACCGTGACCTGAAACTTAATATCTGGCAATACAACACAATAACAAAAGAAACAAAACAGGTTACAAAGCATACCGAATTCGATGTGATGTGGCCATCAGGAAATGGAGATCAACTCGTCTATGAGAATGGCGGATATATTTACAAACTAAATCTTAACACCGGCCAGACCGAAAAGGTAAAGATCGGCATCAGCTTCGACAATCCGAATCTTGTTCCTTATTATAAAAATGTGAAAGAGCATATTCACAGCTTCGCTGTCTCACCTACCGGGAAACGTGCTCTCTTTGACGCGAGAGGCGACATCTTCTCAGTCCCTGCAGAAAATGGAGTTACAGAGAACCTTACAGCCACCCAGGGTATAAGGGAAATTTTCCCTGCATGGTCGCCCGACGGAAGGTATATTTCATATTATTCAGACAGTACGGGGGAATATGAATTATACCTGCTGGAAAACAAAAAAGGGGCATTGCCAAGGCAGGTCACTTTCAATTCATCAGCCTGGAAATACCAGCCTCTGTGGTCACCCGACAGCCGTTATCTTGTATTCTTCGACAGAACCCTGAATCTCAGGATCCTTGAAGCATCGACAGGCAAGCTCAAGGATATTGACCATGCTGCATCGAGCGAAATAAGAAGCTACAGCATATCCCCCGACTCGCGCTGGGTGGCCTATCAGAAAGAAGGTTCGAATGAAAAGTCGGCCATATGGGTTTATGAGATACCAACGGGGAAAAAGCAGCAGCTTACCGATGGGACCTTTGCTGACAATAACCCTGTATTCAGCCTCGACGGTAATTATATTTTCTTTGAGTCGGACCGCGACTACAACCTGACTTTTTCAAGCTTTGAATTCGATTATCTATATAACAGATCCACAAAGCTGTATGCACTCTCTCTGACAACCAGGAGTCCCAGGATTTTCAAGGATAAGAATGATACAGAACCTGTTAAAGCCGAAAACTCGGCAACACCTGTATCAAAAACATCAAAGGACAAAAAGTCCAAGAACCAGGCCTCTGACACAAGTACGGCAAAAAAGGAAATAAAAGTAGATATTGATTTCAGCGGAATAAACAATCGCGTCACAGCACTTCCCGGGGATGCAGGGGAATACAGGATCACAGGAGCATGCGACGACGGACTGATTTTCATAAGTAACGGGAAGCTTATGAAATTTAACCTGAAAGAAGAAAAGAACGAGGAAATACTCGACAGGGTAATGACTGCCGTACTTACATCGGATGGCAAAATGGCAATGTACAGGTCGGGAGAGGATTTCGGAATAATAAAGCTGACTCCGGGGCAAAAAGCAGGTGCAGGGAAACTGGATCTTTCAGGACTGGAAATGAAAATTGATCCGCGGAAGGAATGGGATGAGATTTTTGTCGATGCATGGAGGATATTCAGGGATTACTACTATGTCAGCAATCTTCACGGTGTTGACTGGAAAGCCATGAAGGCAAAATATGGGGAGCTGCTTCCTTACGTGAGCCACAGGGCCGATCTCGATTATATTCTCAATGAAATTGTTGCTGAAAGCAATACCGGTCATTCCTATGTTGACTGGGGAGACTTCGAACAGGTAAAGAGAGTTGACAACGGCCTTCTCGGGGCCGAACTGACTGCTGACCTTGGTTCCGGCCGTTATAAAATAACAAAAATATTCGAGGGTGAAAACTGGAACCCGGCACGCCGGTCGCCACTTACTGAACAGGGTGTTGATGTAAAGGAAGGTGATTATCTTATCAGAATCGACGGAAAGGAAATCACAACTGATATCAACCCCTATGTTTATCTTGAAAACAAGGCAAACAAAAATGTGGAAATAACTGTAAGTTCGAAACCATCGTCTGAAAATGCCCGTACCTCAACAATAAAAACAATCTCAAGTGAGCTTGAGCTTATGTATTTCAACTGGGTTAACGAGAGAAGAGCGCTGGTCGATAAACTATCAGGGGGAAGGATAGGGTATATACATGTTCCAAACACCTCCGCGAGCGGGAATAAAGAACTTTTCCACGGTATGTACACTTATTTCGACAAAGAGGCTCTGATAATAGACGACAGGTACAACGGAGGAGGTTTTATTCCCGACAGAATGGCAGATCTTCTTGACCGCCATACACTTACATACTGGTACCAGAACGGTCTGACACCAAGTAAGGCTCCGGGGATAGCACACGATGGTCCAAAGGTAATGCTCATAAATGGCTACTCCTCATCGGGAGGGGATGCTTTCCCGTATTTTTTCAAAAAGCTCGGACTTGGCAAACTGATAGGGACCAGAACATGGGGCGGGCTTGTCGGGATCTCAGGCAATGCCAGCCTTGTCGATGGAGGATATGTATCGGTGCCACGTTTCGGCATTTTCGACAAGGATGAAGGATGGATCATTGAAGGAGTTGGCGTTTATCCTGACATTGAGGTTGTTGAAAGACCGGAACAGATGGCAAAGGGTGTCGATGCCTGCATTGAAAAGGCAATAGAAGTCCTGCTTCAGGAACTTAAGGAGAAACCTGCCGGAAAGGTCAATATCCCTGCTCCGCCTGACAGGTCAAAATGGCGCGAGGATATGTAAAGGATCTTCTTCCCAGGCTTCTTTAACAACTTTCCAGCCCATGCGTCGGCCAGTGCGAAAACAGGTCCGGAACGAAGTGGCCGGACCAGCCGGGACGAAGACCTTATTTGGTGCGACACAATGCGCGTACATGATCTGCCTCCGGCCGGTATCGATAACCGGATCCGAAATAAATCCTGACCGTCCTCCGGTCATTGTCGGGAAAGCCAGAATAGTGAAGCCGGCCTGATATCACATTCACAACATCCTGCCAGACCTTCATTGCACAGTTCATGGAACCCGATACAAGGTTATGCATGAATATGTCCTCCGTAAAAACCGCCCTGGCAGTTCAGTGTTATGGCATTTGCGTTGTGCTTTTTAAGGAAAGATTTCATTCCCGGCTACATGGCAGCGGAATTTACGAGAGTTAAAATGTAACATTTGTTACATTTTAAGCATTCTTCTGCCATTTTTCCGCTACACCTGCCGATTCATCATGATCATCATTTGCCCATTCTTCATTTACCTCAGCAAATGGGACACATTCAACTGGCATGCCTGTTGCAGGCTCTCCTGTTTTTGCCTCCTGGTCATTGACACCCTTGATCCCGGGTTCGCTGAAACGTCTGACAGATTCATCCGGGCTATTGGTAAGCCGGGGACTGGCTGAACAACTGCATGAAGCGAATAAAGAATCCTGATCCTGAATTTCTGTCCGGATTTTCCCTGACTAAACGGCGTTTCTGCAAGGCCCGAAGAAGCAAGAGTCATGCCGGCAGCGCAGGCAATGAATGATCTGATAAATCTTCACTGTGAACATAAAAATTCAGTCACAGCCGCTGTCTTATAAGTTTTATCCATTCTGGCATGAATTGATGAAGGTTAGCCTAATCAAATTCAAGTTATGAAAAAACGCATATCCTCCGGTCAAAAAAACATATACAAAAATGAACAAATCTACATATTCAGTTGTCTATAATGTGAATTCATAGAGTAAGGTTGCTTCAGAATTCGCATGAAAAAAATATCACACTGAATATGAATGCTTTTAAAAATAAATTCAAGAAAAATTGGGCACCGGTATTAGTGATCACGGCTTTCATTTTTTTCTTTGTTTTTACTTCTTTTCCCGTTTCAGGAAGTGAGCCTGACATACTTTTCAGATCGGATGAAATTGTAAGAATTGAGCTCAGGGCTGATTTTTCCGCTTTGCAAAAGGACCGTGAAGGCACCCCTGAATATCGCAAAGGAGAACTGATTTACTTCTCTGATAAGGGAGACACTATTCGTCTTGACGTTAAACTGATGGTAAGGGGTAATTTCCGGCGTGATCCCTCAATCTGCAGTTTCCCTCCGTTATGGGTGAATTTTAAAAAGAAGGAAGTTGAGAATACTTTATTCGACAACCAGGACAAGCTGAAACTTGTAACGCCGTGCGGATCGCAGGAGGATGTTATCAAAGAATATACGGTCTACAAGCTTTACAATGAAGTAACCGATCTAAGCATGAAGGTAAGGCTCGCCAGGATTCTCTTTTTCGACACAAAAGAAAACAGGAAGCTCTTCGAAAAGTACAGTTTCTTCCTGGAGGACAAGGATAAGGTAGCTGAACGCAACGGCCTCGAGGCAAAAGACAGGTTTCTTACTCCGTTTGACCTTGAATCGGAAAGCTTCAAGACACTTGCCGTATTCCAGTATCTTATAGGCAATAAAGACTGGTACGTTACCTCGAGAAAAAACATTGTAATAATGCAGTCGGATGATTTTTCCAGACCGCCTTATGCTGTTCCCTATGATTTTGACCTTTCAGGGCTTGTTGATGCCGGGTATTCAAAACCTGAAGGAGTTCCGGAATACATGCTTGCAAGCAAAAGGGTTTACAAGGGTATCTGTTATACTGAAGATGAATTCAGTAACACATTCGAACTATATCTTAAACTGAAACCCAGGTTTGAATCAATTATCAGCAACCAGGTCTTATTGTCAAACTACACAAGGAAAGAGATTATAAGGTATGTAGATCAGTTCTACAAGGTTATAGAAAACCGGTATCTCTTCAACAAGGAGTTCTGCAGCACCTGCCAGACGCGTCAGGATTACAACCTGGCTGAATTAAAAAAATAAGTACCCACTGTAATCCGGTGGGTACTTATATCTGAATGAAGTCTTTTTAACAAAGCTTGTAAGGTCTTCTGTATTCGTAATCCATAAGTCTGTGTTCGGAGGCTTCCTTGTCGTCGACGAAGGTATATGTTGCCGGGTTCCACTTAACAGGTCTTCCAAGTTCTGTCGCGATATTGCCAAGGCAGCATGTGATAGCGGTGCTGCAGCCGACCTCAATTGTTGCTATCGGCTTCTGGCGAGAGCGGACTGAATCAATGAAATTCTGCATATGCGGTGAACTGATCTCGAACTGCAGCCCTGCCTGTGTCGGGGCCGGACGGCTCTGTGCCTGTCCCTGAGAACCCGACTGGCGGCCCTGTGCGGCAGACGGTCTCTGTCCCTGAGGCATTGCAGGTCTCTGAGCCTGCGGCCCTGCAGGTCTTGGCTGCGGGCGGGTACCCTTGATATCTTCAGGTATAAGAGAAGCGTCTGAACATGCAATATATCCTCGGGCAACTTCAATCCATCCTTTGGTTCCGATGAATTTTATGCCCTGGGCCCCAGGATTATCTTCAAGATATGGCTGTTCGGTCATTACAACACCTGTTTCATATTTATATGTAAGGTATGGCTGCCCGTTATACCCTTTCGGGATGATTTCACACGGACCCGATCCATCCATTCCTATCGCGGCCTGTGCGATATCAAACATATGAGCACCCCAGTCAGCGGTGTATCCGTTTCCGGTTTCGCGGTACCAGCGCCATGCACCCCACAAAGTTTCATTCTGAACCGGATCAAGCGTTATCTGCGGAGCCAGATCGGAGTTATATACAATTTTGCCGTCGTTAAGCGGTCCGAGCCACAGGTTCCAGTTAAGATTTGCAGGTATTGGCATTTCCGGCAGATCCAATGGTTTTGGAGGATCGCCAACCTTTGCATATATCTTTTCAATATGGCCGATCGCACCACTCTGAACCAGTTCAATAGCTTTCTGAAATTCCTTGCTTGATCTCTGCTGACTTCCAACCTGTACTATTCTGTTGTTATCGTTGGCAACTCTTGTCATTACAAGAGCTTCTTTTATTGTATAAGACAGAGGTTTCTGAACATAAACATCCTTTCCGGCCTGGCAGGCATGGATCGTCATAAGGGCATGCCAGTGGTCAGGTGATGCAACCTCAACGGCATCGATATCTTTCCGTTCAAGAAGTTGTTCGTACTGTTCATATGTGTCGCATCTGGGAGCAAGACCTTTTGACTTCTGCCATTCCTCAACTGTTTTTTTAAATCTCTGCTGCTTGATTGTGTCAACATCGGCACAAGCTATAACCTGCAGGCCTTTTACTCCGGCAAATCCCCTGAAATCAGAGAGCGCCTGTCTTCCAAGTCCTATTGTTCCAAGAAGTACCCTGTCACTTGGCGCAACGCGAACACCGTTGATTACATAACTGGGAAGTATTGTCAGCCCTGTCAGCCCGAGAGCCGACAGACCCAGGAAATCTCTCCTGTTCATCCCCTTTTTAGATTTTTCTTTCATATGGTTATTTATTTTTGGATTAATGTTTTTATTCACGATAAATGTAGAAAATAGTTACAGATCTAAGCAGCTGTTAAGATTTTTTAACAGAACCGTTAAACCGGCATCCATGGCGGAATCAGGCAAAGAAAGCTTTTGCCGGTTAAATTATGCCATCAGAATGCAAATAATTGCTAAATTACATCCCAAATCCATTAGAAAAAATCATTATAACCTTATTGATTAATTTATTTAAATGCTGATAATTATGAAGAAAAATCTGATTTGCTCCATTATTCTCCTGCTTGTCGCGGGAACATTTTCCCTGAAAGCCCAGAGCCAGGGAAACTCAACAACTGACGTGATTTTGAATGGATATTCCGCGAAGATGTTTACATCCGAACCTGTTAAGGACACTGATCTGGATCTCATTCTGAAATGCGGTATTAAAGCTCCAAGTGCAAGAAACACCCAGGGATGGAAATTCACAGTTATAAAGAATGCCGGGCTTGCAGGGGAGATCATAAAGAACATAAACCCCGGAAACATAATTGTAATTGTCTCGGGAATTGACTCACAGCAGCCGGGAACGTTTACTGAATTCGACTGTGCCCTTGCTACCCAGAACATGTATATTGCCGGGCAAAGCCTCGGTTACGGCGTTCATATTTATGCCGGCCCTGTGGGTATGATCAACCAGAAAAAGGAGGCTTATGGGATCCCTGAAGGTTACAGGGCAATATCTGTTCTCAGAATTGGGAGCATAGACAAAAATGTCGATGCAACTTCTTCAGCATCTGCCAGAAAACCATTTGATGATATCGTTATTTACAAGTAAGACACTGAATTACAATTGATCATCGGGCCTGTTAAGCATCCTTACGTTTTCATCAACAGGCCCGATGTTTTTAAGATGGTCCTTTTTGCTCTTTGCACCAAGTTCTTCAAGCTTACGTCCTGTTACCAGTATCCTGCTCTCAAAAGATCCTACTGCATCGTTATAGCTTCTTAAAGCTGATCTTAAACCGTTTCCTATACCTGCAAGGTAGTCTGAAAATACCGACAGCCTTTCATGCAGGATCCGTGAGGTCTCGAGTATTTCCATTGCATTTTCGGTCATGCTGTGCTGCTGCCAGATAAGGGCAAATGATTTCAGAACAACAAGCAGAGTTGTTGGTGTTGCAAGGATTATCCTTTTCTGAATCGAATATTCAAGCAAATCCTTGTCAGTCGTCAAAGCTGCATTAAGAGCAGACTCAATTGGCATAAAAAGGACAACAAGATCGGGACTGTTAGTGAACTGGGCATAATATTGTTTTTTGCTCAGTTCATTTATTCTTTCCCTTACTGATCGTGCATGAGCTGCAAGAAGCTGATTCCTTGTTTTTTCGTCTCTTGTTTCCAGCGACTCCATATAGGCTTTCAGAGGCACTTTTGAATCGACCACGGCGTGTTTGTTGTCGGGAAGATTTACAACCATGTCGGGCTTTATCACCGTATCTTCCCCCTCCTTATGGACCTGTTCATTGAAATCACAATGTTCAAGCATTCCTGCATATATAACCAGGTTCCTGAGTCCAAGCTCTCCCCATCTGCCTCTCGATTGTGGATTTTTAAGGGCATTTACAAGCTCTCCGGTCTCTTTCTGCAGGCCGGTGCTTGCAAGCTGAAGGCTCGAAAGCATTTCTTTGACCTGACCGAATGTAATGTTAGATGTTGTTCCCAGTTCCTCCACCTTAAGCTTATAGCCTTCAATTGCTTCACGCAGAGGGCCCAGCATTTCTTTTATGGCATTCTTTCTCTGATCAAGATCAGCGCCGGCTTCAGTTTTATGTGCTTCAAACTGGGTTCTGGCAAGCTTCAGGAATTGTTCGCTGTTCTGCCCCAGAGCTGCAGAAGCTGCTGATGTGAATTTTTCAAGCATTGCTTCCTGAGCAACTCTAAGGCTCTCTCTGTCTGCTTCCATCTTTGTGGTCAATACCGCAATCTGCTCCCTCAATCCTGATATCTCCTGGTTCTTATTGAGCATTTCCCTGCCATGTAATGAAACTAACCTTGATTTGGCGATGAACCACCCGATAAGGAATCCCAAAGCCAGGCCCGATAAAATGTATATTGCTGTTTCCATGATTCCCGAATTCCAAGACAACAAATTTAGCCAACATTATTTTATATTGGTCAATGTAATCGGATCCTTTACCAGATTGAAGAAAAAGAAAAAACTTTTTAAGCTAAGAAGGAAATCAGTTGCCCGCTTTTGAATATCTGTAACTCAGCCTCTCTTTTTTGACCAAATCCCTTACAGCCGGTACAAAAAATGCCGATAATCCCAGAATACTGATGGCACTGCCCGAAATAATGAATGCATTAACTATTCCTATGTTGTCAGCAATAAACCCTGTCGCAAGTAGTCCCGCCATAGACGGCAGCAAGGTTATACTCGTATACATTGAAAATACCCTGCCAAGGGCCGAAGGTTCAACCATAGTCTGCATAACAACCGTGAATGAACCTGAGTAAAGCGTAACCGATATTCCTCCTAATGCTGTGACAGCTGCAAAATACATAAAACCGGCCGGCGGCAGTAATCCGGAAAACATGAATGTAAGACCAAGCAGAACGAACATAAGGATGATAAGGGTTATTTTGAAGTTGCTCAGACCTTTAATACCCATTATTGCACCACCAGCCAGCATTCCGATACCCCAGGCTATTTCGACTATGCTCATTTGATATGCACTACCTGAAAAATGCTGCAATGTCATAAGAGGGAAAAGGGCCGCAACCGGCATAATAAAGAAATGAGCTGTAACTGACAGGATAAACATCCATAACAAACCGGGCTTATTGTATATTTCCCTCAGCCCTTCATGGATTTCATGCATAATATTGGGCCTCACGGCCTTTCCCTTAACAGGATTCGGAATGTGAACGATCACCAGGGACAGAATTCCTATAATGGCCCCTGCCACATCAATAAGGAGTATCCATGTAAGATCAAATAAACTTATCAGAAGTGCTGCAAGCGCCGGACTTGCAATTGTGCTTACCGACTGAATAATATTGTTGATACCTGATATACGCATAAGCTTGTCCTCAGGGGCAAGAAGTGGCACCGAAGACTGCATTGCCGGTACCTGGAAAGCCATTCCTGCCGACCTCATCATCAGAAGGATATAGATAAAGGATATTCTGACTTTGCTCGTAAAGAACAGAATGGAAATTGCCAGAGTGCATAACGCAATGAAGAGATCAGCGAAAATCATTGTTTTCTTCCGGCTCCAGCGGTCAACAAAGACACCTGTGAACAAGCCAAGAATGAGTTGCGGAAGAAGGGAGGCAATGGTCGCATAAGCCAGTACTTCGGCCGATTTTGTTTCGATGCTTAACCAAAAAACAAGGGCATACCCGACTACGTAGCTGCTTAATGTAGAGAACAGCTGACCTGTAAAAATAATAGCAAAAACCCGCTTCCAGTCTGACATGGCCCGTAAAAATATTAAATGAATTGCAGAACTTCTAAATCCCGGCACAAAATTCGCGGCACTTTTCAAAATTCCCGGCTTTGCCACCATGGCAAAAATCTGAAACATGAAAACAATTCAAACCCCTTAAAAGCGACTTTTTTTATTATTGCTTATTTCGCACCTGCAAAACAGGACGGTCAGACATAGGCAGAAAACATATACCGCATTTCCGTTTCCCTTCTTTCAGGAAAGGCCGTGTTTTAATGAAAGAAAGAACGGGCCTTACAACGAAGCAGAACAATCATTTGTCGATAAAATGATGTTCACCGAAGTCGACGGTAAGCACAGATCCGCCAAAGATCCAAAGCTTATTGACACAATTTTTTTTTGTTCCGGCTGGAAACATGTTTAATCAGGTTCTGGTCAAAGGACCTGTAACATTAACCAGAAAATTTCACACCCTCCGGTTCTGATAACGGTTAAGGTGTAAAGTCAAAATCAGTGGGAAAAAAGGCACACCACACCGGAGGTTTGAGCATGTTGATGTAATTACCCGGAACGTTAAGATTGCCTGAAGTGAAATCCCTCCAGATTCAGAAGTGGCAACAGCATCAGTTTTCCGGGTCAGGAAAAACGGATCCCTATAAAAGTTCAGAAATGAAAAGCGGGTTCTGAAGCTATTCCCGGGTTCTGAAGCCAGAATTAAGGAATTAAGACAACGAACGGATAAACATGAAATCATCGGTCCTCCCTGACAAACCCTGAAAATTCCGAAGCAGATCACAGAAAAGACAAAGACACCGGTCCATTAACGCCAGGTACTTTTCATTCCTTCTGAAATGGTTCTCAAAATGAGAATGACGGTGATCAATACAGAAAGGGCATAAACAAAGCACCCTTTATCATTATATTATAAACCTGACACTTACAACAGTCAAATACTAATACGACAAAAACCGGCACACTATTGGATAATACAGAAATAAATCTGTAACCCTTTCTCAATGAAAAACAAAATAAATGTGCTGGTAATAGAAGACAATGAATACTATGGCAATCTGCTTGCAAATGCTATTCAGAACAGTATTAATCCATTCCTTGAAAGAGGGGATTTTCAGCTTGTCATTCATACGTTCACAAATGCAGCAGAGTACATAAGAAAAGTCGAATCAGGAAAGATAAAATGTGACTATAATGCCGTCTTCATCGATTATTTTCTCGGCGAAGGCATAAGTGCCGATGATGTTATAAACACACTGAAAAAGCAATCGTGCAACGCGATGATCGTTCTTATGTCACATTCAAAGGATGTTAAGGAGAAATATGATTTTATAAACTATAATTATTTCGTTGTCAAGGACAGGTTTGCCCCATCACTCTGCGGCCTGTATCTTCAACAATATATTGAAGATAAATATTCTGTATCTTTGGATCAATGACAGGTACGGATAAACGGCGGATAAGGAAAAATTCGATTCGGATAAAAGTTGGATCCCTCATGTTCCTGGCAGTATTGCTTCTGTCAGTTACATTTTATCTCTTTTATCGTAATCTGTCATCAATAGTTGCTTCCATAAAGATTGATTCCACACCGGAGCTGAAACTGTTAAACATTAGGGAAATTTCATCCGGTATTGAGCAGGCCGGATACAGTGTCAGGCTTTATACACTAACAAAAAATCTCTCTGACATAAGGCCATACTACAGATTTGTTTCAGGTATCGATGAGAAGATAGGCAATCTGAGGAAGGAATGCGGTAATGATTCAACACTTCTGGCCCAGACCGATACAATAGGGAATCTCATTGAACAGAATATTGTGATCTGGAACAAGCTTCTTGCCTTGTACAAGGACGACGATGT
This sequence comes from Bacteroidales bacterium, assembly GCA_035390825.1. Classification (GTDB taxonomy): domain Bacteria; phylum Bacteroidota; class Bacteroidia; order Bacteroidales; family VadinHA17; genus LD21. Next base: position 76,493 of record DAOOUQ010000018.1, read on the forward strand.
GGTTGAGAACATCAGGGAACTATCGGAAAAGCTTAATGAAGCCCCTGCAGAAACGCCCAGGCAGGGAATACTGAAAAGGGTTTTCGGCAAGGGTCCTGATACTCCTCCTGTAGAACGCGAGATCGCGGCAGATCTGGATTCTATTGTTTACCAGTCAGAAATAGCAAGGGAGCAGATGGCAGCAAGGGAAGTGCAACTTGCAGCTAACAACAGGGAGATTACCAACAAGTTTTATGACCTGATAACCAGAATGGAAAATGAGGTAAACAGTCATATCAGGGCCAATGCCGAAGAAGCTGCGGGCATAGCCGGACACACGTACAGATGGCTCGTTCTTACAGCTGTCTCGGGCGGTTTGCTTGCAATACTGATTATAATAATTATCATTAGGTATTCCCGTAACGCATGGGCATACCAGGCTGCTCTTGAAAACTCAAAGAATGAGACAATAAGGCTGGCAAGGACAAGGGAACTGTTCATGGCGAACATGAGTCATGAAATACGAACTCCTGTGACTGCAATATCGGGATTCACCGACCTTCTGCTGCGTGAATCACCTGACAGCAGGACAGCTGAGTCACTCAAAATAATAAAATCATCATCCGACCATCTTCTGAGGATAATAGACGACATCCTCGATTTTTCAAAACTTCAGAATAACAAAATCACACTTGAGAAAGTTCATTTCAGCATAGGCGCTGTTATTTCAGATGTTTACACCATGTTTGAAAATATGGCCCGCCAGAACAATACTGTACTCAGCTGTCATTTAAGTCCGGGCACTCCTCCGGCTCTCATCGGCGATCCATACAGGCTGAGACAGATATTGATAAACCTGATAAGCAACGCCGTGAAGTTCACAAAAAACGGCAGCGTTCATTATGAGGTAACCGGCAACATGAAATCGCCTGAAGAAATTGAACTTATCATTGAGGTTTCGGATACGGGCATTGGCATAGATGAATCAAGAATAAATGCTGTATTTGAAGACTTTACCCAGGCCGAAATGAGCACCACCAGGAAGTATGGCGGTACAGGACTTGGCCTGTCAATTGTGAAAAAGCTTGTGGAAATACAGAAAGGAACCATTGATCTTACGAGCAGAAAGAACAAAGGTACGACAATTGTATGCCGTATACCATTTTTGATCGGCGACGAAAAACAAATAAAAAAAGAGGCCACCAGGCCCCTTTCAGTACCAGAAGAGCTTAAGGAAATAAAAATTCTTGTTGCCGACGATGAAGAATATAATCGCCTGCTGTTCAAAAAGATATTTGAGCGATGGAATGTCAGCTGCGATCTGGCCGCAAGCGGAATGGACGCTCTTGAGATGTTGAAGGAAAATAAATATGACCTCTTGTTCATTGATATGCTTATGCCCGGAATCGACGGCCTTAAGACAACAAAGTTCATAAGGGAAGAAATGAACATCAGCGAATCCGAAATGCCGGTCATACTCATTTCGGCGGCACCTCCCGGAGAGGACCGGGAAAAATATAAAAACGCCGGCATCAGCTCGTTTGTCCTTAAACCATTCACGGAAGAGATACTTCTGTCTTCTGTTCTTGCATCCACAAGTCGTGGCACAATTCCCTCCTGTGAAAATCAGGATGCCAAAGCAAACAGGCAGCCCTCGGATATAGAAAAGATCGATACGGGAAATTTATTCCATATTGCTGCCGGAGATAATGATTTTGTTAAGCAGATGCTTGAATCATTCCTCAGGGCCACGGAAACAGGACTGGAGGAAATGCAGGAAGCAGCAAAAAATGGTGAATATGAATCTGTTGCCGCCCTTTCACACAAATTGCAGCCTCCATGTCGCCATCTTGGGGCAGCAGATCTCTTCAACCTGCTTTACAAGGTTGAAAAAGCAATTAAAAACAATGAGACGGTATCGCTTGAATCAGAAATAAAGAATATCCTGTCGGAGTTCGCTGCTGTCAGAAAGGCCGTGACTGATCAGATTTCAAAAATTAAGGAAAAAGCCTGAAATGACATCATAATTTTGTACTTTGCACTCTGTCAGGTTTGTCTGTTTATTTTAAAAACGATCAGCCATGACCGGAAAGCCTGTTAAAATATTTGTGGTGGAAGATAATGAGTGGTATAATAAACTGCTTGTTTATACTCTTTCGCTTAATCCTGATTATGAGGTTAAAAGTTTCCTCAATGCAAGGGACTTTCTGAACTCTCTCCATGAGTCTCCCGATATTGTAACTCTCGATTTTAAACTTCCCGACCTTACAGGACTCGATGTACTTAAAAGGATCCGGCAGGAAAACGGCAATATCCAGGTGATCCTGGTTTCGGAACAGGATGACATTGAAACAGCTGTAACACTTCTGAAACTTGGGGCTTACGACTATATTACCAAATCCAACGACATAAAGGAGAGGTTACTGAATACTGTGCAGAACATTACCAGGGATATCGGCCTCAGAAATGAAATATCCACCCTCCGCAAGGAAGTGCAGCAGAAATACAGCTTCAGAAATACCATAATTGGTGACAGCGCTGCCATCAAAAATGTTTTCGGGCTTATAGAAAAGGCGCTGGAAACGAATATCACCGTAATCATATCAGGTGAAACAGGTACCGGCAAGGAGCTTGTAGCAAAGGCAATCCATTACAACTCAAGACGGAAGGACAAACCTTTTGTCGCCGTCAACGTGCCGGCAATACCATCCGAACTCATTGAAAGCGAATTATTCGGTCACGAAAAAGGAGCTTTCACCGGAGCATCTTTCCGCAGAACAGGCAGGTTTGAAGAGGCAGACGGCGGATCACTTTTCCTTGACGAAATAGGTGAAATGGAAATGAACCTTCAGACAAAACTGCTAAGGGTTCTCCAGGAAAAGGAAATTGTCAGGATAGGCAGCAACAAACCGGTGAAAACAGACTGCCGGATTATTGCGGCAACAAACAGAAACCTGAAAGAGGAAGTAAGGAAAGGAAAGTTCAGGGAAGACCTTTACTACAGGCTTTTGGGGCTTCCAATAGAAATGCCGCCTTTAAGGGAAAGGGGAAATGATATCCTGATGCTTGCAGGATTTTTCATTGAGAGGTTCTGCAGGGAAAACAACCTCCCGGTAAAGCGCCTTTCTCCCGGAGCACAGAAGAAACTTCTCAACTATTCCTTCCCGGGCAACGTACGCGAGCTTAAATCGATTGTGGAACTCGCTGTCACATTATCCGTGAATAACCAGATAGAGGCTGCAGATTTTACATTTGAAGATCATGGCCCGTCTTTAATACCCGATGAGGGCGACCTTACAATGCGAGAGTATGAAATGAAGATCCTGAGGGCCACCCTTAAAAAATACAACAATGATATTCCACTTACTGCAAGAAAGCTTGATATAGGTGTTTCAACTATCTACAGGCTATTGAGGCAGGAAAGAAAATCAGAGGAATAACCTTCTTCATCCTTTGCCCTGAAATTTCTCAAAATGAGAATTTTTCTCTCAAAAATGGAAACCCGGCCTGAAAACCATGATTTGTTTTTATCTGATAATCAAAACAATATGCCAATGATGGCATGATGGTCCGTCGTTTGTCATATATATTGACGCCGGATTATTTAATAATAACCTGAGATCAGATTCTGTAAAACTTAATAAACTTAGAAATGGAAAACAGATTTAACAATGACCCTAAATCAGTAAATGAAAATGAGGTCTTAACAAACAGGGTTAACAATGCCAGAAAAGAAGGCGTTACGAAAGGAGCCCTTACAGCAGGCATAATAAGTCTTGTCCTGCTCCTGGCACTCGGCATTCTGGGATATTCACTTCACAAGAAGGATCATAACACCCAGCTTGCACTGATGGAGGATCAGAGAGCCGCATTCACTAAGGAACTGAATCAGCGCGACTCGACTCTCAATGACTGGCTTGCTTCCTTTAACGATATCGAGAACAACCTCAGAATGATCAGGGAGAAAGAAAAGCTGATTTCTGTAAACACATCAGGTGCTGAAGTATCAAAAGACAAAAGGAACCAGATCCTTGAGGATATCAAGAGCATTAATACACTTCTTGATGATAACAAAAAGAAAATTGCCCAGCTCAATTCACAGTTGAAGAAATCGGGAGGCCAGATAACAGAGCTTAAGGCCAGGATTGCTTCATTAGAAGAGTCAATGAAGGCATACGAGACTGAAATTGCTGAACTTAAGACAACTCTCGCAAACAAGAATTTTGAGATCGGTCAGCTTAACGAAACTGTGGTTGCGCTTAATGACACGCTTGCCAGTAAGAAGGAAACCATCAGCAGCCAGACATACAAGCTGCATCAGGCGTACATAATCTCAGGCACATACAAGGACCTTAAAGAAAAGGGCCTTTTATCCAAAGAGGGTGGATTCCTTGGCATTGGAAGAAAAGAAGCCATCAGAGAGGACTTCTCAGACTCTCTCTTCAAGGAGATAGATATCACCAAGACTCTTACCATTCCTGTTAATTCAAAGGACATGAAGCTTATTACCGAGCATCCGTCGGGCTCCTATGAGGTTGTAAAGGAAGGGGATAAAATGATTTCTTACATAGCGATCAAGAATCCGGATGAGTTCTGGAGAATCTCAAAATATGCAGTTGTTGAATTAAAGAAATAAAGAAATCAGTATTAGTCAAAATTAGTCAGGTTAGATGAGAAGGGGCTGTCTGCAGATAACAGACAGCTCTTTTTTTATGCCTCCCTGACCATCCAGGCCTTGAATTCGGCAGCCTTGTTTTTGCTTACATAAATCCTTTCAGGTGGTTCCACGTCAAGAGTCAGCAGAAGCCTGCTGTCGAACCATATTGTTAAATTTTTAACACTATCGCGGGCTACGATGAACTGTTTGTTTGCCCTGGTAAAATCGACAGGATTAAGGATAACTTCAATCTGATCGAGAGTTTTTGAGTAATTATAGCTCTTGCCGTTTTTCAGGTATACCTTTGTATTCTTTTCAGTGGTGTAGAAGAACGAGATTTCCTTCATATCCACCGGTATCAGTTTATCCTTAACAGGTATGAGGATCTTATCCTTGAATTTCGTTAAAGGTGCGATCTCTGTGAGCTGGGTTATATATTTTAAAACATCCTGCCGCGAAAGCTTCCTGAATTTATCGAGCGCCCGCTTCAGGTCAACAGTCTTTACGGGTTTCAGGAGATAATCGATGCTGTTAACCGTAAAGGCTTCAATTGCATATTCATCATAGGCTGTGGTGAAAATGACCGGTGTTTCAAGCACGATATGTCTGAAAATTTCAAATGCAGAACCATCTGAAAGATGAATATCCATGAGTATCAGGTCGGGCATGGGATTACTTTTCAGCCAGCGTATTGTTTGCCTGATGCTTTCAGTATTGCCTGCAACCTCAATCTCAGGATCGAGTTCTCTCAGAATATCCACAAGATTTTCGAAGGCGGCTGTTTCGTCTTCAACTATCAGGATTCTCATTTTTTTCTTTTTTCAGAGGAAGATAGACAGTAAATCTTACGCCATCATTCTTAACCCGAATATGAGTGTTCATCAGCATTGAAAATCTGTTCTCAAGGTTTCGTAGTCCGGTCCCGTTAGAGTCGGAAGAAACAAGCTTTGGAAAGACCGGGTTTGAAACAGAGAGCTCTTCGAGTTCATTGAGACAGATATTTACAATCATATTATGCTCACTGTCAATAGTATTATGCATCACCACATTTTCGACAAGGGGTAAAAGGGACAGGACCGGAATCCTGAGATCCTTTTTCTCATCAGGGACATCGATCATGAACACAAGTTTATTGGCAAATCTGATTTCCAGCATATAGAAAAAGGCCTTTAAAAAATCAAGTTCTTCACCAAGATTTACAAGTCCTTTCTTGTCACTCTGCAGTATATACCTGAAAACATCAGATAACTTATTGACATATTCAAGTGCATCATCGGGATTCTTTCTGCGGATCACCGACGTAAGTCCGTTCAGGGAGTTAAAGAAGAAATGCGGGTTTATCTGGTTTGTAAGGGCATTGTAACGGCTTTGAAGGTTTTCAATTTTAAGCTGCTCGATAACCTGTTCTTTGCGTCTCTGCTCATAATACAAATGGGTGACATGCCCGAGTAAAACACTGAAAATGAACATAACAAAGAACTGGAATATAAGCAAGCCCGAATACCATTCTTTTTTCGGACTGAAATTCATTGAAAAGGCAGTATAGATTATATACGCGGCCACTGTAATAACAAAAGCCTGTAACAATCTGCTTTTCAATGCATCTTCACTTATTTTCCTGAGATTGAACCAGATAAGAAACCATATCAGACCCGAGAAATATAAATATCTGAAGCCGAAAAACAACAACTGGGCAGTATGCTTTTGTTCTCCCACATATTGACGCTCAAGCGAAAAGATGGATATATTTGGATAAATTATGAACAGGGCTGATAACAGGCTTATCAGGATAAATCTGCCCTGGGTACGGGTATTATTAAGATCAGGAAGTTTCAAATCAGAATTTAAGATGCCTGTTTTATTCATTTTACTATTTTAATGCACATCAAACGGCTCTGATCACGGATAAGGAGCCTGCCGTCAGCCAAAGCAAGAGGAGCCCAGTTTTGGGTCGAGCCCCCTGAGCGCGAAGATACATCATCATTTCCTGATCCCGGTGTTCCTTCTTTAAGAAGATCGGCTTTTGAAATAACCTTAAAAGCAGCGGCATCGGGTTCAATAAGGAAAAGTGCCGTCCTTCCGTCAGTTGCAAGCAGAAGGCCATTGGAGGCTATCATTCCGCCCTTGTCAAATAATGGATTTCTCATAGTCTTCCATTTTACCTGGCCATCGATGCTCATGCAGACGAGTCCGTCCTTTCTTTCATTTGTCGAATATTGTGCATAGAAATTACCATTGATCAGCACCGGAGGCTGGGTATGCGTGCCAAAATCAGGATTTTTGTAAAGCTCTGTCACACCAAAGCTCCCGTCAGCTTTCCTTTCAACTTTTATCATTGCCGCGCCTGCCTGGTAACCGCCTGTGATAAGTATCTTACCATCTCCCGCATCAACAGGGCCGGGCACAGGGATTGGACACTGCCAGTTTGTATACTCCCAGAGTATCTTTCCTGACAGCGGATCAATTCCCACGACTTTACCCCCGCTGGCTGAGGGACCTCTGCCGGCAGATGCCGTTACCATAACAACCTGGCTTGTCCCTGCGACCTTCACCAGGGCAGGACTTACATACCCGGCAGGTCCTATTGGCTGTGTGGTCCATTTAACATTGCCCGAAATCTTATCATAAGCAACTACTCCGGCTTTCGGAGCCTGTGAAGCAACAATAACCAGCTCTCCAAAAATTAGTGGACACTGGGTAATTGCCCATCTTGGGATCTGCCCGCCGCCGAAATCAGTCCAAATGTTCTTTTTCCATAAAGGCTTATGTGTATTGATATCTATGCAATAAAAGTCACCATATGGTCCGCATGTATAAATTCTGTTCGCGTCAACAGTCGGAACGCTTCTCGATCCCGGGAACTGGACAGAACCAGGAGCATCATATGCAAAATTCCAGAGTTCTTTACCAGTGTTCAGATCAAAACATCTCAGGTTGTCTCCCACCTTGTCATCCCTGTCGAGAAGATATACTTTGCCGGCTTTGACAACGGGTCCGCCATAACCGATCCCGATTTCAGAGCTCCATAAAACCCGTGGTCCGTTTTTTGGCCAGGTCCGTAGAAGGGCAGTCTGGTCGGAAACGCTGTTCCTGTTGGGTCCGAGATATTGAGGCCAGTCCTGCGGAAAAACCTTAACAGTACATATTGATAATGCAAAAAGAATTAAGTACAAATTGTTTTTTTTCATATTGAGGGTCTCCTTTTCAGATTTGCATGTATTTGAAGTGATTAACCTAATCCCTGAGACAAAGCACGATTTACACGTTAAAGATAGTTGCAGATTTTTCAATTTCTGTGTTTTATTTACATGAAAAGGAAAATTCCGGCATCAAAAACGAAAAAACAGACAATACATGATCTTACAGTTTCTCATGTCGTTTTAAAATGCTGTAAGGCAATATTGTCCTGTTCCTCTAACGGGCTTTTATATCGTAAGCCATCAGTGCATTTGTGTGCCTGAGATAGAGTATTCCTCCTTTTATCACAGGATGAGCCCAGTAAGGGCCTGCAGAGCCCATGGTAACTTTAAAAGAACTAACAAGATCAAATCTCTGGGGATTGGGCCTCAGAAGTCCGACATTCCCGTACTTTTCATCATAGATATATAGCATGCCGTCGGCAGCAATTATTGATCCCTTGTTGTTCCAGTGCTGTTCCCACATTTTTTTGCCCGTGTTCCAGTCGATGCAGCACCAGTTACCGTTACTGTTGCTGAGCCAGTTGGATCCGTAGATATACCCGTTAACGAGAACAACTCCCCCATGGTGAACATCAAGTACATCGTCTGTCCATAATACCCTGGCGCTCCTTCCATCCTTCCCGATCTCTATCATCATACCTCCGGTATTGTAACCACCTGTTACATAAACCCTGCCGTCACTGTACAGGGGAGTTACACATTTTATCAGGTCACCTCCTTCTTTTTTGTTTATATGGGAAACTTTCCACAAGATCTCACCGTTTGAAACATCAACTCCATATACGTGACCCAGGGAAACATTGATAAGCATTTTTTTGCCCGCGTAGTTTACAAGGATTGGGGACACATAACCAGGTTTATCATTCAGGCTTGCTGATTTCCATATAAGCTTTCCGTTGGTTTTATCAAGGGCGATTGTCATGGTCTGAGGCCCGCCAGGCGAGAAATAGACTTTATTGTCATCAACCAGCATTGCTTCGGCAATGCCCCATGAGCCATAAGTGCCTTTATGGATCTCACTTGCCTTATACGACCATATTACCCTGCCTGTTGTACCGTCGATGCAGGCAAGGTCGCCGTATCCGCTCGTGCAGTATACCCTGTTGCCTTCGACGGTAGGCGTTGCCCTGCTTTCGGGGTACGACTGGGTCCATGACCTGCCGAAAACAGTCTGCCACAATATTTTACCCTTCATGTCAAGTGCAAAAAGAATATCATCATTCCCCTTATTGCCTGTTGTATATATTTTATTTTCCCCGAAACTGACCGAGGAATTGCCCTTTGCAAGATCAGTGCATGACCAGACCAGTGCAGGGCCCTTTTCAGGCCATGATTTTAAAAGTCCGGCTTCGGCAGCTATCCCGGTTCTGTTTTCCTCGCGCCATTCGCTGATATCCTGCGCCACAACAGGCATTGAAACAACAGCTGATAAGATAATTGACAAAACAGCATTTTTCATGTTGCAGTAGTTTTCGTGAATAATCAGGAACAATTCGAAATCATTTAATTATGTGGTGATTAAGTCAAACTATTGTTAATATCTGTTCTTCAGGGCAAAAATTGTGCTTTTTTTTAAATAATCAGGCATGACTTCATTTACAGAAACATGATAAATATTACTTTTTAACATTTTTTGCATGAAATTTTTCACGTAAACGACAAAAGTCTTTTCAATGACAAAACATGGGATTCACCTCAACAGCTTACCGGTGCATCCATGGATATTTTATTCAAAACCCGGCAGGAGAAGGATATTCTGTGTGGCGGCATACATTCCCAAGCCCAGTTCTGGCTCCGTTCTGATTAGCAGCTTTATGTCAGAAAGGCCGGGGAATGAGGCCGGGCGTCTTGTTAATATATGTTTCCCATTAATTCCATTATGATGCAAAACGCTCCGTCTCAATCTACTGCTTACCCCTTTTTATCATTTCAATCATGAATGAGCCGTTCCCAAACTTGCGAGCGACCGGTTAAAAACCCCTGTAAGCAGGATATTTCTTATTAAATACACTCTCATACCGTTGCATTTGCAAATACTGAAGTCACATTCCCGAATCCCCAAGGATCGGCGAAAAGGATGATTCCTTACATAATTATGGTTTGAAGAGAAACGAAATGAAAGATCTTTATGCCCTTTTTTTTTAATAAAAATAAAGAAAACCCGGCTGCTGCATGCCATTATTTTTTTTACTACTTTTGACCAACGGTGATGGAGTTCGCCTTAAACTGCAAATGCTGATAACTTCTACCTTGTTTTTGACAGAAGATTGTTTATGTTACTCACTGACCCCTTTGCTGAATGCGGATATTTATCAGCACACGAGCCGACAGTTTTCATCCGGAATACTCTATTTGGCAGAAAATTTATCGCTGATAATCACTTAACAGATCATTCAGAAAACAAGACAGAATATTATGACCACCAGACAATACGATTCAAGTTTGAAGAATAAATGGACAGAAAGATACATTTACCTGAAAATCACAGAAGATCGCTTTCTTCAAGTCTGATAGTTGTTGAAAAGTCACTTCTCGAACTTGAGGAATTACTGCAAAAGGAATCCACTTCGTGTTGCAATGTTCTGACAAAAGACGTGGATGAAAAGGTTATTACTGAAAATTTAAATGCTATTCAGGATGCAAAGAGATATATTTGCGAACTTTCGGAAAAATACGACACAACAAAAGAAGTCTTAAGCCTTCAAAGGGTCATCAATGCGAAACGTGCCAGAATATGGGAGATATTGTCTGACACTCTTTCAAAGAAAATAAAAGGTTACGGCGCTTTTCCGAAGAAGTATGTTGATGAATATGATGGTGATATAAATAAATTGATGGAATTAACAGAGAGAATAAATAGTTAAACACTTAAATCAATTACAATGGAAATTATAAATGTAAATGCACTGGAAATACTTGACTCGCGAGGAAACCCGACTGTGGAAGTCAACCTGACACTGGAAGACGGAACTGAAGCCAGGGCTGCAGTACCAAGCGGAGCATCAACAGGAGAGCGTGAAGCATGTGAACTTCGTGACGGTGACAAAAAAAGATATCTTGGCAAAGGGGTCTTGAAAGCCGTTGAGAACGTCAACAAAATCATTGCACAGGAAATCGTCGGAAAATATTATGCAAGCCAGCGTGAACTTGACTATGCGATGATTGCACTTGACGGTACTCCCAATAAATCAAAGCTTGGTGCCAACGCCATACTGGGTGTTTCCATGGCATATGCACGGGCTGAAGCAATGAGTTCCGGAATGCCGCTTTATCAGTATCTCGGCGGAAGCAACGCCCATTTACTCCCTGTCCCCTGCATGAATATCATAAACGGAGGGAAACATGCCGACAACAACGTCGATTTCCAGGAATTCATGATTGCTCCCCATGGCGCCTCTTCTTTTACCGAGGCAATACGAATGGGAGCAGAAGTGTTCCACACCCTGAAGTCAGTACTGAAGGGCAAAGGATACAGTACAGGTGTCGGTGATGAAGGCGGTTTTGCACCCGACCTGAAATCAAATGATGAAGCTGTTGAAGTTATTCTTGAGGCTATAACTAAGGCAGGCTACAAACCAGGTGATGAAGTAAGCATCTGCCTCGACCCCGCTGCAAGCGAACTCTGGGAAGACGGCAAATACAAGCTTTTCAAAAGCACAGGCAAATTCCTGACAAGTGATGAAATGGTGAAACTATGGGAAGGATGGATAAATAAGTATCCCATAGTATTGCTTGAAGACGGTCTGGCCGAAAACGACTGGGCCGGATGGCAGAATCTGACCAAAACACTCGGAAACAAAATTGAAATTGTCGGCGATGATATTTTCTGTACAAATAAATCAATTGTTGCCGAAGGAATTAAGAAGGGAGTTGCCAATTCTGTGCTTATTAAATTAAACCAGATAGGTACAGTTACAGAGACTCTTGAAACCATTGAAATGGCTTATAGGAATTCTTATAACTGCTTCGTTTCTCATCGCAGCGGCGAGACTGTTGACAGTTTCATCTCAGACCTGACAG